>FR892011.1:38842-72760 GCA_000434235.1 Alistipes sp. CAG:268
CGCTCGGCATACGACCAGATCCTGCAGGCCGGAGGCTTCATCTCCGTACGCACGAACTCGGTGCCCGACGCCAACGCCATCCTGATCCCGAAGGCGGATGCCGACGAGTCGATGGATGCTGCAGCCTGCATCGGCTGCGGAGCCTGCGCCGCCACCTGCAAGAACGGTTCGGCCATGCTCTTCGTGGCTGCCCGCGTATCGTCGCTGGCCAAGCTGCCGCAGGGCCGCGTGGAGGGAGCCCGCCGCGCCAAGGCCATGGTAGCCAAGATGGACGAACTGGGATTCGGCAACTGCACCAATACGGGTGCCTGCCAGGCCGAGTGCCCGAAGTCGATCTCGATCGCGCACATCGCCCGCCTGAACCGCGAGTTCCTCTCGGCCAAGTTCGAGGATTAAGGATCCGCGCGATACAACTGGAAAACACCCCGGTCCGAAAGGATCGGGGTGTTTTGTCAAGCGGTGCCATAATTCCCGGCGGGCCGGGCGTGAGCCGGACGATGTGCGCGCCGCGCACCGGACAGACAATCCCCCGACCCTTTTGAAAAGGGGCGGCCGCCTGGCGGAGGCTCCGGAACGCCGGGACCCGGGGTATCGGAAAGGATCACCGCTTCCGGGGCCGGATGGACGAGAGCCGTGACACCTGCTTCAGATCGAAGTTGCCGTAGATGTTCACCGCCACGGTCTCCCTGGGGCCGTAGGTCAGCATGAGCAGTTCGGAATTGAGGTTGAACTCTGCTTCGCGCAGGTAGAACTTCGTAGTCTGCCCCTGCTCGGTACCGGACATCACCAGCTCGAACCGGGCGTCGGGATCGGCGGCGAGCTGTTCGGCGTCGGCCAGGAACTGCGCCCCGTCGCCGCTGTCGAGCGCCACGATGCGGATGTACTGGATTCCGTCGAGCAGTTCGGCCAGCTTTTTATCGCCCTGCTCGGCAGCCTGGCGGCTCATCATGCGCATCATCTTGCGCTCGAGCTGCACGCTCGTGAACCCGGATGCGTCCGAATAGCGGTCGAAGAATTTCCAGGAATAGTTCTGGGAGCGGGCCAGAAACGGCAGCAGGACCAGAACCAACAGAAGAATCCGTTTCATAAGGCAATCTTTTTACAGTCCGATACAAAGTCCGATCGACAACGGATGCACCTTGGGTCCGACGCTGCTCTTGAAGAGCGGCGTAACGCCGTAACGGAGGTAGACTCCGACGTTGTAGTAGCTCACACTGGCGCCCACTCCGAACCGGAAGTCGTTCACACCCGAAAGCGAGCTCTTCTCCTTCGGCCTCTTGTAGATGGAGTTGGCCCCCATTGTGAAATCGAAGTAACCGCTCAACGAAACAGTCAGATGGCGCACGGGTTGATAAGCCAGATGGAGCGGAATACCGAGCGACGTGGTGCGGAGTTTCGACTTGTCGGCCTTCCCGTCAAGCCGCTGCGGAACGACCTTTCCGTCGCGATAAGCGAGCGTGATCGAGTTGTCCGAAAGCCGGTAGTTATCGACCGCATAACTCAGTCCGGTAGTGATCGAGAACTTCCGCTGTCTGCCGATCACACAATTCAGTCCGACGAGCGTCGTAGAGAGATGGAACGACTTGCCGCCCCGCAGGTCGAAGAATCCGGTCTCCGCGGCAGGATAGCCGCCGTAATCGGTCCCCGTTGGGATGTTGAAACCGACCTCGGTCTTGTAAAGAGCGACCATATTGAAGCGCGGAGCCTTGACCCGTGCACTCCGGTCTTTCATCTTCTCTTCCGACAACGGGGAGAGCGTGAGGCCGAAGCCGGCCACCTCAAGGACCACCTCGTCGCCGCCGACCGTGCGGCGCAGGGCCACCAGGTCGGAGTCTACGGTATCGATCCGCTCGAGGCTGTCGGCAGCCATCGGTTCACAGTCCGACAGACTTCGGGAGGCTGGGTCGCAGGTTGCGGCATCCGCGGCCGCCGGATGATCACAGGTCTGGCCCGAGGCCGGCAGGAGCAGCAGCAGGGCCGAAAGAAGAAACGCTGCAAAAAGGGAAAGGGTTCGTTTGTCCATAATCTTGTCTATTTATTATTTGTTTTCCATCAGTTCATCCACGATCTGCGACGTGGCGTCGAGCGCAGCGAAGGAGTCGAGATAGGCCGTCGTCTGCAGGGCGACCTCCCGGTCGTAGACGGGACGCCCGTCGATGTAGCAGTAGGGCTCGCGCACAAGTCCGGCAAGTACGAGGATCCCTGCCACGACCGCTGCTGCCATACCCCACCAGACGGCCGCCAGGCGGTGCAGGGGGTGCGTCTCCGCCCGGGGAAGTTTCCGGCAGGAGGAGTCTGCCGCCGGACGTCCGGCGGCTCCCGTATCGGGCATCCGCTCCCCGGAGAGGGCGCCGAGCCCTTCGAAAAGCGCCGCGAGGTCGCGAAGCGACTCGGGGACCTCGCCCGACCGCAGCAGGCGCCGGAGCTCCTGCTCCTCGGCGTCGGTCGCCCGGGCCGCCATCCAGCGGGCGGCCAAAGATTCAATGCGTCTGTTTCGCTTGTCCATCATCCATCATTTTTTGCAGAATTTCCCGCAGGGCGCTCCGTGCCCGGGAGAGCAGGACACGCACCTGCGCCTCGTCGCACCCGAGCAACTCCGCGACCTCGCGGGTCGGATATCCTTCGATATCCTTCAGGTGGACCGCCTCGCGCTGCCGCTCGGGAAGGCTGGCGATTGCCCGGCGCACCTGCTCGCGGATCTCCCACACTCCGCTTTCGCCCATCGTCGCACGCTCAATCCCCTCGCCGAAGGCATCGTCGCGCCGGGATCGGGCCCGACGGCTGCGCAGCAGGTCGTAACAACGGTTGCGCAGGGCCGTCAGCACGAAGGAGTCGATGTTGCGGCATCCGGCCAGGCGCGACCGCTCGACCCACAACCGTTCGAGCAGGTCCGCCACCGCATCTTCGGCCTCGGCGGCCGACAGAAGCAGGCTCTGCGCATAGCGGAACATCCGATCACGCAGCGGCAGGACATATGTATTGAATTCGATCTCCTCCATGGTCACACATAAGACGATCCCGGGGCCCGAAACGCAACAAGCCGGGATCGTTTTTTTTCATTTTTTTCGGTCCTTCCCTTCCGGCCCGGGGCCGAAAGCAAAAAAACGGGGCGGAACAGCCTCTGCGATTCCGCCCCGTGGTCCGTATCGGCCGGTCAGCCGTTCACCCGCGCATGGTCCGCCAGGAACTGCGCCAGGCCGCTGTCGGTCAGCGGGTGTTTGAGCAGCCCCTTGATCGCGGCAAGCGGGCAGGTGGCCACATCGGCCCCCGCGTCGAGGCACTGGATGATGTGGTGCGTGTGGCGGATCGAGGCGGCCAGCACCTGCGTCTTGAAACCGTAGGTACGGTAGACGCGCACGATATGGGCCACCAGTCCGACGCCGTCCTCCGAGATGTCATCCAGACGTCCGACGAAGGGCGAGACATAGGTGGCGCCCGCCTTGGCGGCCAGCAACGCCTGGCCTACGGAGAAGACCAGCGTGCAGTTGGTGCGGATCCCGCGGTCGGCAAAATAGCGCACGGCCCGAATGCCGTCGGCCGTACAGGGCAGCTTCACGACGATGTGCGGGTCGAGCCCGGCCAGCTCGGTACCCTCGCGTACCATCCCTTCGAAATCCGTGGCGATCACCTCGGCGCTCACATCGCCGTCCACGATCCGACAGATCTCCACATAGTGGCGGCGGCACGCCTCTTCGCCCCGGATGTTCTCCTTGGCCATCAGCGACGGGTTGGTCGTCACCCCGTCGAGCACTCCCATTTCATTGGCCTCGCGGATTTGCGCGAGATTCGCCGTGTCGATGAAAAATTTCATGTCAGCAGTTTTGGTTTGGTTTCTGAAAGATACGAAAAATGTTCCATACCTGTATCCACACGGGCGGGCTTTTTCTGCCGCACCCCCTCCGAGGAGAAAAAAATGCAGGCTGCACAAAAAAATTAGGTACTTTGTATTGCATAGTATCAAAATAAGCATTATATTTGCAATGTAAAAATAATAGAACCCGCAAAACATTAACCTGGGAAAACACCTACGACCATGAAAGAGACTGTTACCGTCAATATCGGCTCCGAGGTCTTCATTCTCGACAACGATGCCTGCCGCGCGTTGCAGAACTATCTGGACGACGTCCGAAGCCGGCTGCCCGAAGAGGACGGCGAAACGATGGACGATATCGAGATCCGTATCGCCGAGATCTTCCGCGAGCGCGTCTGCTCCCCCATGCGGGTCGTGACGCTCGACCTGGTCCGCTCGACGATTGCCCGGCTGGGCGCCCCCTCGGAATTCGGAGAGCGCCACAGCACCCCGCAACAGGAGGACGAAGCGCAGACCGTCCCGCCCCGCAGGCTCTACCGCTCGCGCACCGACCGCTCGATTGCCGGCATCTGCGGCGGCCTCGGCGCATTCTTCAACGCCGACCCCACGATGATCCGGCTCATAACGCTGCTGCTCATCCTCTTCGGAGGACTCTCCATCTGGGCCTACATCATCCTCTGGATCGTCATCCCCGAGGAGCCGGCCCGTAAATTCTTGTTCAACGACAAACGTCCATAACGCATACCACCCATGACACCGAACGACAACAGGCGGTTATTCCGCTCGCAGGACAGCATCATCGCCGGCGTATGCGCCGGAGTCGCCGAATACTTCGGACTCGACGTCTCGCTGGTGCGGATCGCCACCCTCCTGCTGATCCTTTTCGGGGGACTCTCGCTGTGGGTCTACATCATCCTCTGGCTGATCGTCCCCAAAGCCCCGAAACGCTTAAAATCCTAAAACACCATGGCCGAAGACAATGTAAAAGCGCAGATGCGCAAAGGAATTCTGGAGTACTGCATCCTCGCCATCCTCTCGCGCGAGGCATCGTATGCTCCGAAGATCATCTCCGAGCTCAAAGCGGCCGAAATGATCGTCGTCGAGGGTACACTCTACCCGATCCTCACCCGGCAGAAGAACGCCGGACTGCTCACCTACCGCTGGGAGGAGTCCCCGCAGGGGCCGCCCCGCAAATACTACTCGCTCACCGAAAAGGGGCTCCAGTATCTCCGCTCGCTCGACGAGGCGTGGGACGAACTGGTCGGACAGATTCAGGTCATCCGCCACGGCCGGACGGACACGGCCGGACAGAGCGCCGAAACCCCGGCAGCTGAAGAACCGGCAGCCGAAACATCCGCCGAACCGGTCTCCGATCCGGTCCCCGCATTTGAAAACCCGAACATGTAAAAAACACAAACACCGCATCGCCATGAAAAAAGCTCTGTTGGTCCTCGTCTCACTGGCCGCCATCGCCGCCATCGCCGGCGTTCTGACCGGCATCTTCTTCCCCGAGAGCCTCTCGGCCTCGAACCGCCGAATCAAGGGCAGCGGCACAATCGTAACCCGGACGATTCCCGCACCCGACTTCGAAAAGATCTCGGCCTCGCGCGCCGTGAAGGTCATCATCACGGACGAAATCGAGGACCGGATCCGCATCGAGGCCGACGACAACCTGATGGACCACATCGTAGCCGAGGCTTCGGGCGATGAGCTGCGAATCAGCATCGACCCGAAGATCAACTCCGTATCGGACATCCACGTCACCGTCACGGTCCCCGACAACGGCAAGATCCGCGCACTCGAAGCCTCGAGCGCCTCGGAGATCACCTGCGCCACGGCTCTCGGAGCCACCGACATCTCGCTCGAAGCCTCGAGTGCCGCCAACATCAACGCAGCCGTCAAGGCCGGCGTCTGCTCGCTCGAAGCCACAAGCGCCTCCAAGATCAAGGCCGCCGTCGAGGCCGGCGAATGCCGGATCAACGCCTCGAGCGCCGCCAAGATCAAACTGAGCGGCCGGGCCGACGCCGCACGGGCCGAACTCAGCTCGGCCTCGAAACTCGCAGCCGCGGAGTTGGTCGTCAAACAATGGAAGATCGACACCTCGAGCGCCGCAAGCGCCCGGATCCACTGCTCCGAACAACTCGACGCCGAGGCATCGAGCGGCTCCTCGATCCATTACGAAGGCGACTGCTCGACCGACATCACCAAATCGAGCGGCGGCAGCGTAAGCCGCTGACCAAACCCGCACCACCGACCACCACACAATCCGCAAAACCATGAAAGAAGTCAAGAAATGCAGCATATCGGGTGTGGCGTTCACACTGGACGCCGACGCCTATGAGGAGCTCTCCGCCTACCTCGAAAGCCTCAAGCGCTCGTACCGGGAATCGCCCGACGGTGCGGAGATCGTCGCCGACATCGAGGCCCGCATCGCCGAACTGATCCTCTCGGTGCAGGACAACGCCCGCGTCGTCGAGAAACCGCTGATCATGAACATCATCCGGCAGATGGGTTCGGCCGAGGACATCTCCGAAAGCACGGATGCCGACCTGGAGCCCGAGGCTCCGCGGATCCCGCGCCGCCTCTACCGCGACACCGAAAACGCCAAACTGGGAGGCGTGTGCGCCGGCATCGGCCGCTACTTCAACCTCGACCCCGTCTGGGTGCGTCTGGCGCTCTTCCTGCCCCTGCTGCTCGCATGCTTCGGGAGCGTCCCCTTCCTGCGCTGGTTCAGCCCGCTGTTCGGCAACCTGTTCGGCATCTTCCTGATCTGCTACTTCATCATGTGGTTCGCCGTACCGGCCGCCCGCTCGGCCCGGCAGAAACTCGAGATGAACGGCGAAAAAATCACCGCCCAAGCCATCGGCGAGACGACGGCCGCCGCCGCGAACAACGACCCCGACGCCAAGGCCAAACCCATTGTGGCCGAGGCCGTATCGGTCTTCGGCAAGGTCGTGCTCAGCCTGCTGAAGCTCTTCGCCGGACTGATCGTCTTCTGCCTCATCATGGTCGCCTGTGCGCTGATCATCGGGCTGTTCGCCATCCTGATCGGAGGCGCCGAGACCCTCAACCTCGACTGGGACCTCTCGCTCTGGGTACCCATACTGGGTATCTTCATCGCCCTGATCCCGACCATCCTGCTGATCTACGTGCTCATGTGCCTGATCGCCTCGCGCAAGCCCGGAGGCAAGACCGTACTGGTCATCTTCCTCTGCTGGATCGCCTCGATCATCGCCTGCTCGACGATCGCCATCCGCGAAAAGGTCGGCGAACGCTTCAGGGACAAGCGCGAAGCCATCCGCGACGCACTCAACAGCACGATCGAGGTGGACGGCGAGATGACGACGCTCAAGGAGCTGCTCGAGGAGTACGACGGGGAGAGCATCATCGAGGAGGGACGCAAGACACTGCATATCAGCGTCCCGTCGAAGGAGCTCGACATCACCGTGGACAAAAAACAGGGCGGGCTGCAGATCAACGCCGGTGAGCGCACGACAAACGAAGAGGGCGACAGCATCACGTCGCACAGCGTCGAGATCAGCGTCAAGCAGCAGTAACCTCCGCACCATAACGCCGCGCGCGACTTTCCGCCCGCCGGCCAACAGACAAAAGGCAGGCCCCGCCGCATCTCACCGCGGCAGGGCCTGTCGCGTTCGTCGGAACAGAAGACGGACAACGGCCCGTTTTTTGAGAAAATTGAAAAAATTACTACCTTTGAGCGATTTTGTTTTAAACTGGAAAGAGTATGTCCGAAATCAAATGCATCGGCATTCTGACCTCCGGAGGCGATGCCCCGGGCATGAATGCGGCCATCCGCGCCGTAACGCGCAGCGCGATCTTCAACGGGTTCTCCGTGAAGGGCATCATGCGAGGATACAAGGGTCTTGTATTCAACGAGATCGTTGAGTTCAAGTCGCAGAGCGTGAGCAACATCATCCAGCTGGGCGGCACGATCCTGAAGACCGCCCGCTGCAAGGAGTTCACCACACCCGAGGGCCGCAAGGCCGCCTACGACAACATGACGGCCGCCGGAATCGATGCCCTGGTGGTCATCGGCGGCGACGGTTCGCTGACCGGCGCCCGGCTCTTCGCCCAGGAGTACAACGTCCCGATCGTCGGCCTGCCCGGAACGATCGACAACGACCTGGGAGGCACCGACTCGACCATCGGATACGACACGGCGCTCAACACGATCATGGAGGCCGTCGATAAACTCCGCGACACCGCCTCGAGCCACGAACGCCTCTTCTTCGTCGAGGTGATGGGCCACACGGCCGGCTATCTGGCCCTCAACAGCGCCATCGCCACCGGATCCGAGGCGGCAATCATCCCCGAGATGGAGACCGAGGTGGACCAGTTGGCCGAACTCATCAACCACGGATTCCGCAAGAGCAAGAACTCGGCAATCGTTATCGTCGCCGAAAATCCCAAGACAGGAGGTGCCACGGCCCTGGCCGAGCGCGTCAAGAAGGAGTTCCCGCAATACGATGCCCGGGTGACAATCCTGGGCCACATCCAGCGCGGCGGATCGCCCACGGCCGTGGACCGCATCCTCGCCTCGCGCATGGGCGAAGCGGCCATCGAGGCCATCCTCGACGGACAGCGCAACGTGATGATCGGCATCGAGAACGGCAAGATCGTCTACGTGCCCTTCGTCAAGGCGATCCAGCACAACAAGGGAATCGACCGCAACGCACTGGAACTGGTGAAGATTCTCTCGATATAAAACCTGCACCGAACACCCACTACAACACCCACAACCGCAGCGAATGAAACGCGTTATTGGCATCGGAAATGCCCTGACCGACATGCTGGTCAATCTGAAGACCGACTCCGTACTGGGGCGGTTCAAACTGGCGAAAGGCTCGATGAGCCTCGTGGACACGCAACTACAGACCGAAATTTCGAAATCCGTGGCGGGACTCCCCTACTCGCTCTCGCTCGGAGGATCGGCCGGCAATACGATCCGCGCCATGGCGCAGCTCGGCTGCAAGGTCGGATTCATCGGCAAGGTCGGACACGACACGACGGGCGACTTCTTCGTACAGGCGCTCGAGAACCTCGGCATCGAGCCGATCGTCTTCCGCGGACAGGAGCGCTCGGGCAAGTGCGTGTCGCTCATCTCGGCCGACGGCGAACGGACGATGGTGACCCACCTGGGCGCCGCGCTGGAACTCTCGGCCGAGGAGATCGAACCGACGATCTTCGACGGCTACGACTGCCTCTACATCGAGGGATATCTGGTGCAGAGCCACGAGCTGATCCTCAAGGCGGCGCGCACGGCCAAGGAGTGCGGGCTGGAGGTGGCCATCGACCTGGCCAGCTTCAACATCGTGGCCGAGAACCTCACCTTCCTGCGGGAGCTGGTGCGCGAATACGTCGATATCGTCTTCGCCAACGAGGACGAGGCCAAGACCTTCACGTGCGAGGCCGAACCGCTGAACGCCCTGCAGGCGATCTCGGAGATGGCCGGGCTGGCCGTCGTGAAGATCGGCACGAAGGGGGCGCTCATCAAGCGCGGCGACGAGGTGGTGCACGTGGGCATCATGGCAGCCGCCAAGCGGGTCGATACCACCGGCGCGGGCGACTTCTACGCCGCCGGATTCCTCTCGGGCCTCACCGAGGGGCTGACGCTGCGTCAGTGCGGCACGATCGGCGCCATCACGGCCGGCAAGGTGATCGAGGTGGTGGGCACGACCTTCGGCGAGGAGGCCTGGCAGGATATCTTCCGGCTGGTGAACAAGGTCAAGCACGAGAAGTACCTCTTCTGACCCCTCGGAAGGGACAGGAAAAAGGGACGCCGGACGGAAAATCCGTCCGGCGTCCCTTTTCCATATACACCCGTGCATCCCCGCCGTCGGGACAGGGAGCGGAAAGCCGGAATAAACACCATTACGATTTTCCGGAGCGGGGCCTGACGCCGAAAAAGAGTCCCCGGCTGATGCCCCACCGCAGGCGCAGCAGCCATACGCCGCGGCGCGGCGACAAGGTCAGCAGCAACAGCAGGGTCGCGCCCCACTTGAACAACTCCAGCAGGCAGGTGCGCACCACCCGATGGTGGATCTGCGCCCGAAGCCGCTGGCTCACCCCCACATGCCGGCTCAGACGGCGGAAATAGGCGACGGTGAGCTTCGACGGCGGAATGATGTGCCACATGACCGCCCCCGGAACATACCAGATCGTCTCGCCGCCCTGCAGCAAACGCTCGAAAAAGTCGTTCTCCTCGCCGCCGATCAGTTCTCCGTTCACACGTCCCAGCGAGGGGTCGAAGCCCCCGTAACCGACCAACCCCGCACGCCGGAAAGCCATATTTCCGCCACCGGGCACCCGTCCTGCCGGAAAAGGCCGCACGTCGGGACCGAAGTCCATCGGATTGGCGATCGGCATCTCGACCCACCGGGACATCCACGCCGGACGTCCCTCGGGATACTCGGCGATGATGCGCCCCCCGGCGACCACGGCACCGGGATGCGTATCGAAGAAGTCGGCATAGGCGCGCAGGAAATCGGCGTTCACCCGCTCGTCGTCGTCGATGAAGGCCACAAGCGGGGCCGCCGCCTCACGCAGGCCCCGGTTGCGGGCATAGGAGACCCCAGGGCCGGTTTCGCGGACCATACGCAGCCGCACGCCGGGATGTGCGGACCGAAACGCGGCGAAACGCTCAGCCGTATCGTCCGTCGAATTGTTGTCTACGACGACACACTCCCACTCTTCCGCCGGAAGCGATTGCCGCACAACCGATTCGAGCGCCGCAAGCAGCGGCACGGCACGGTTGTGGGTGGGGATCACGAGCGAGATGCGAATCATTGTACGAAAATAGCAATTTCTTCGCAAAAAATGCTATATTTGCGGAAATTTCAAATCAAACCAAAGTCTTACGACCATGCACAAACTGATTCGCGTCTGTCTGCTGACGCTCGCAACCGTGTTGTCCGCCTTCACGGCATCGGCGCAGAGCGTCACATGGAAAAGTTCCGTCGAGCCGCTCGACGGCGACATCTACCGGATCGTATTCGAAGCCTCGATCCCGACGCCTTACCACATGTACGACATGGGACCCTACGAAGGCGGACCGAACGCCACGACGATCGTCATCACGCCCGGCGAGGGCATGACTCTCGACGGCGGCGTTGAGCAGCTCACCTCGCCGGAACGCCACTACGACGAGATGTTCTCGATGGAGATCGGCACCTTCTCCGGAAAGGCGCAGTTCGCGCAGCGCGTGCGCCTCACGGCAGAGCAGGCAACGGCCAAAGCCCAGATCGAATGGATGATCTGCGACGACACGAGCTGCATGCCGCCCGATGACACCGAGCTCACGATCACCGTACCGGCCGGTGCAAAGGCCGAGTCGGTGCCCGCCGCCGAGATCAAACCCGCAATGCCGGCCGCCCCCGACGCCGAGATCGCCGCACCGGCCACCAAGGATGCCGCAGGCAGCGGATCGCTCTGGTCGCTCATCATCGAAGCCATCCTCTGGGGCTTCGCTGCCCTCCTGACGCCCTGCGTCTTCCCCATGGTCCCGATGACCGTCTCCTACTTCCTCAAGGGTGAAGGCGGCGTAGCCATGGGACGCCTCCGCGCCTCGCTGTACGGTCTGTTCATCGTATTGCTCTACACCGTGCCCATCGCCGCAATCATCCTCATCACGCGCATCGTCGGCGGAGACGCCGTGACGGCAGACATCTTCAACTGGCTGGCCACACACTGGCTGCCCAACGTCATCTTCTTCCTCGTGTTCATGGTCTTCGCCGCCTCGTTCTTCGGAGCATTCGAGATCACCATGCCCTCGTGGATGGTAAACAAGACCGACTCGAAGGCCGACACCAAGGGGCTCGGCGGCATCTTCTTCCTCGCCCTGACGCTCGTTCTGGTATCGTTCTCCTGCACGGGCCCGATCGTCGGTTCGGTCCTCATCAAGTCCACCTCCGGAGAGTTCTGGGCGCCGATCGTCACGATGCTCGCCTTCTCGATCGCCTTCGCGCTTCCGTTCACCCTCTTCGCCCTCTTCCCCTCGGTGCTGAAGAAGCTCCCGAAGAGCGGCGGCTGGCTCAACTCCGTGAAGGTCGTCATCGGATTCATCGAAGTCGCCCTCGGCATGAAGTTCCTTTCGGTGGCCGACCAGACCTACCACTGGGGGCTGCTCGACCGTGAGATCTATCTCGCCGTATGGATCGTTGTCTTCTCGCTGCTGGGGCTCTACCTGCTGGGCAAGATCCGCTTTGCCCACGACGACGAGGTGAAGCACCTCGGCGTGGGACGCCTCGCCCTGGCCATCGTCACCTTCTCGTTCGTGGTCTACATGATCCCGGGCATGTGGGGCGCCCCGCTCAAAGGGCTCTCGGGATACCTTCCGCCGATCACCACGCAGGATTTCGTCCTCGGAGCCAATACCGCGGCAGCTCCCGCCGCAACATCGGACAGCGGTATCGGGAAGCCCAAGTACAGCGACTTTCTCCACCTCCCGCACGGACTCGAGGGATTCTTCGACCTGGAGGAGGCGGAAGCCTATGCCGCCAAGGTCGGGAAGCCCCTGTTCATCGACTTCACGGGCCACGGCTGCGTGAACTGCCGCGAAATGGAGGCCCGCGTATGGTCCGACCCCGAGGTGCTGGAGATCCTGCGCAACGACTATGTCATCTGCGCCCTCTACTCGGACGACAAGAAGGTGCTGCCCGAGGAGGACTGGGTCACGACCGATGCCGGAAAGGTCCTCAAGAGTCTCGGCAAGATCAACTCCTACTACGCGCTGAAGACCTACGGTGTGAATGCACAGCCCTACTACGTCCTGCAGGGCCGCGACGGGAAACCGCTGGTCGAGCCCCGCGGGTATAACCTCGACGTGGAGGCATTCGTCCAATTCCTCCGCAGCGGCGTAGAGGCCTACAAAAAACAATAAACAGAGCCGAGGCCACGGCAAAGCATGCCCATGGCCCCGGCCTGGAAAAAAAAGCCGCCCGAAGAGTTGAACTCTTCGGGCGGTTCCGTAATCGAGGATCCATTTATTCCATTTTATCGCAAACAATACAAGCACACGTCACTCGATACGGTCGGCAAACCGACTCCACCCGGCTGCCTTTTTATATGCATCGGCCGTTCCTGCCGGCACGATGATCTTCTCCACATCCTTCGGAAAGCCGTACCACTGGTCGAGAATCAGCCCGGCAACGGGCGGTGTCGCGGCCTCCACGCGGACCTCACGGATTCGCGTGTTGTCGAACGCCCCGAAAGCAATCTCCCCGACGCCTGCCGGAATGACGATCGACGATACCCGGGTATTGCCGGACAGCAGTCCCTGCTCCAGAGTCCGGATGCTCCGCGGAATGGCAAGTCGCTCAAGCGAAGGACATCCCACGAAACAGGACCCCCGAAGAGCACCGTCGGCCGTATCGCCCGACGCACCATGAACCGAAACTTCGACCAATGACGCGCAAAGGTAGAAGGCACGGCCAGCAATCTCCGTAACCCCGTCGGGCAATACGACCGATTCGACGGCGCTCTCGCGAAAAGCCTCGAAACCGATCTTGCGGACCGTCTCGGGAATCTCCACCCGCTTGAGCCGTCCGGTACCCAGAAAGGCCTGCGTTCCGATTTCGGCCAACCGGGCGGGCCAGACGATCTGCTCGATGTCCGCATAGGCAAAGAGGTTTTTTGGCAAGGCGGCAAGCTGCGTCCTGCTCATGTCCACACGCGTAAGCCCCGCACAATGGTAGAAGGCATGATCGCCCAGCTGCTCGAGACTCGCGGGCAGGATGATCTCGGGAACAGAAGCTCCGCAGAAGGCCATCTCACCAATCGTCCGCAGCCCCTCGTTGAGTTTGAGGCTCTTGATCCTGCGAGCCGCAAACGCCTTCTCGGGGATCTCGCGCACGATCTCGGGCAGCACGATCTCATCGGCCTCGGGCCAGACCTCGGTAAGCACGCCGGTCTCCACACGCACAGGGAGGACCGTCACCGTAAACGACGTCTGCCGGTCCCCGACCTCGATGGTCAGCTCCAGCTCCCCGGCCGGACGCTCGGACGAAAAGCCCTTCACTTGTGCAGGCGTAACCTCCACGGCCTGCTCCTTATCATCCTCATAGCGTCCCATCACCTCGAGCCCCGTCAGATCGAGCGGTTCGCCAAGACAATAGACAAGTTTGTCGGGCTGACGGCTTACGCGCAGGCTCACCGGACCGGGATCCGACGGAACGCCCGGTTTCTCATCAAGTCCCTCGAGACGGATCTCCGCGCGCTGCGACCGTCCGACCTCGACGGTCCGTCCGACGGACCAGAGGTGATAGTTGTCTCCGGTCCCCTGCAGCACGGCAAAGGTCACATAACGCTGCTTCGCACCCGAAAACCAGCGGTCCACACGCATCGTATACTGCACCACGCCGTCCGCCCCTGCAGTCAGGGTCTCGAGCGGCGCAGCAAAGGGATTCTTCTCCAAGGCCTTACCGCCGGCCTCATCGTAGACCCGAACTTCGGCGCCCGGGACGGGAGTGCCGTCGGGCAGGAGGACCGCAATACGCACGGTCGCATCCTTGCCCGGGTTAGGCCCCTGTTCCTTTTTACATGCCATGAATGCAAGCGGCAGAGCCGTCACCATGGCCAGAACAAATTTCAATTTCATCTCTTTCCAAATAATTGATTCACCTAAAAACTCGACTGCAAAGATAGCGGACAGAAGCCATTGAGGCATTACACGCTCTGGACAAAAACCTAACACACCTTTAAAATCAACATTGTAAATCAGTAAATTACAAATAACAAACAACTAAAAATCCAACACCGTCCTGACAAGGGCGCTCCGAAGGGGAAAACAAGCGCCCGAAGGCGGCGGAAGAGTCCGGCAGCATCCTCCGCACGTAATACACCGGTAGCCGGGGAACCGTCCGAACACGAGGAGGTAGCCCGACTCGCCAATGGACGTCGGAGAGAGGCTGGAGACAACCGGTCCCGGACGACACAGGGGAGAAAGGAAAAAGGGAAGTTACCTTTGCGTCAGCAGCAGAAAAAAGAAGCGGACAACTCTCTCGAATTGTCCGCTTTGGTAGCGGGAGGAGGACTCGAACCTCCGACCTTCGGGTTATGAGCCCGACGAGCTGCCAACTGCTCCATCCCGCGATATATCTTTCAGATCTCCGATCTATCGCTTTTGCGTGTGCAAAGATAAGGTAAAAAAATCACATCTGCAAATCAAAACGGAAGTTTCGCCCGAACTTGCCACCCTCACGCCTTTTTATCAGGGGGTTACGCCGTAAAATTATTTTACGGCCGCCGCGACGATCTCCGACAGGTCGCGGATCTCGCGCCGTGTACCCCGCCCGATCGCCTTCTTGCACAACGGGCAGGCCGTGACGATCACATCGGCTCCCGTCTGTTCGAGTTCCGCAGCCACCGAACGGGCGATGCGTACCTGCTGGCTGTCGGAGATGGCCGTATTGGCCACCGACGAACCGCAGCAAAGGGCGTTCTCGCGCGTGGAGGCGGGTTCGAGCAACTCGCCGATCGCCTCGATCACGGCCCGGGGTTCGTCGTAAATCCCGCTGCCGCGCCCCAGTTCGCAGGGATCGTGGTAGGTGAAGCGCGTCGTCCCGTGCTCGAGCCGGATACGGCCCGCACGGATCAGCCGCAGCATATACTCCGAGTGATGCAGCACCTCGATCCCCTCCAGGTGATAATCCTCGCGGAAGACCTTCAGGCAGATCGGGCACGAGGTCACCAGCGTCGTGATCCCGTGTTTGCGGAACAGCTCGGTGTTGTAACGCATCATCTTGCGGGCCGAGTCGGTCTCGCCGGCCAGCTTCAGCGGCCGTCCGCAGCAGACGCCGCCCTCGCGGTCGGCCCACCAGACCTCTTCGCCCGCCGCATCGAAGACCCGGGCCATCGCCGTCATCGTCCGAGGCGTCAGCAGGGTCATACAGCCGGCGAAATAACCCACCTTGCCCGTACCCGACGAACGGTCCACACCGGCCAGATAACCGTAGCGACGCTCATCGGGGACGTTGCGCATCCGGTCGCGCGAATTGAGTCGCAGCGTATTGAGGTCGATGCCCACGGGGCACTTCTCGGCACAACGCCCGCACATCAGGCAGTTGTCGGCCGTCTCGCGGCGCAGCATGCCGTAACGGCGGTCACGCAGGAAATAGACCGACTGCACGGTGCGGATGTCGAGCACGCTCTGCAGCTGGCAGGGATCGATACAGATGCCGCAGCGCGAGCAGGCCTCGACCTGGAAACGGTCGAACGAGGTCTCCTTCTCGCCCGAACGCAACCGGTAGCGGCGCAGGAAGATGAGCGGGATCTCGGTGAAGATGTGCATGTAGCGCGAGAAAGGTAATGCCACGAAGAAGAGCCCGAGGCAGGAGGAGTAGAACCACCAGGCAGCCGACTCGAGGTTCATCAGCGGCAACACGCCGACGTGTGCCGCCATCCATCCGCCGAGCGAACCGGTCAGGAAGCTCCCGCCGCCGTACAACGCGCAGGTCGTACTCTCGGCCAGCAGGCGTGCCGGGAAGATGAACCACAGGGCCGACAGGGCGATGCGGTCGCCCAGGACGTGTTTCGTCGTGCGGCGCATGCCCATAGCCCGCGAGCAGAAACGCTTGCCCCAGGCCAGGGCCACGCCCGAGAGGACAAAGAGCAGCAGCAGGTCCATCAAAAGGTCGAAGATGGGCTTGTGTTCGAGTCCCGTGGCGAAATACTTGAAGAAGACGTGACCCTGCAGGGGCACGTAACGGAACCCGAGGTAGGCCACCGTCTCGATCCAGCCCACCGAGATCAGGAGGAACCAGCCGAAGGCCAGCGACATGTGCATGTAGCCCAGCAGGGGATTGACGCGGAAGATCCTCCGGTGGAGGAGCGACTCGCGGATGACCTCCCACACGGCCTGCAACGTGCGCCGCGTGGGCAGTCCGCGCAGGATCAGCATCTTGTCGGCCCGCGGCAGGCGGTAGAGCCACGTTCCCCACTTCCAGAGGAGCGTGAGGAACATCACGGCCGCGCCGGCCATGAAGGGTATGCAGAACGGAGCGAAGAAGTTCATGGTCAGAAGTCCCCCAGTTTACGTTTGATGAGCATCACCACCCCCCGCGTGTTGATTCCGCGCGGGCAGACCAGCCGGCACTTGCCGCACAGCATGCACTTGTTCATCTCCTCGTAGGCGCCCTGGTATTCGCCCCGGCGCACGAGCGTGTGGACCTTGCGGAAGTTGAACTCGGTGAGGTTGCCGGCCGTGCAGACCGCCGTGCAGGCCCCGCATCCGATGCAGGTCTGCAGTTCGGGCATCTCGCGCAGGATCTCGTCGCTCTTGCGCAGGTTGTTGCGGTCGAGGTCGATGGCGCGGGGCTTGGAGATGGTGTATCCGAAATTGATTGCCGCCATAGCCTATGCCTGCAGGTACTCCGCCACGGCATCGGCCGCGGCGGCGCCCTCGTTCAACGATTCGCCGATGTTTTTCGGGGCGGTCACCGTCCCGGCATAGAAGATCCCCTCGACCCCGCTGCTCACGTTGCCCAGGAAGAGGTCACGCGGGGCCATGAAGCCGCTCGGCGCCTGCCGCAGCCCGGCCGAGGCGGCGAAAGCGGGATTGTCGTCGTTGGCCCGCATACCGACGATGAGCACCAGCATATCGACGCTCATCCGCAGCGGGCGCCCCGTCAGCGTATCCTCGGCCTTGATCTGCACCCTCCCGTCGATCGTCGGGCTGGCCTCCGAGATACGTCCCCGCACGAAGTGGATGTTGCAGCGCTGCTGCGCCTCGCGGTACATCTCCTCGTAGCCGGGACCGAACATGCGGATATCCATATAGAAGTTGAAGACGTCGGCTTCGGGGAAGAGCCGTTTCATCTCCATGGCCTGCTTCACGCCCGTGATGCAGCAAACGCGCGAGCAGTGCTGCTGGCAGACCTTCTCGTCGCGCGAACCCACGCAGTGCAGGAAGGCGATGCGACGCGGGGCCGTTCCGTCGGCCTTGGCCACACGCCCCTCGTTGAGCATCCGCTCGATATCGACCGTCGTGAAGACATTGTCGTAGATTCCGTATCCGTACTCCTCCTTGATCGAGGCGTCGAAGAGCGTGAAGCCCGTCGCGAGGACCACGGCATCGCACGCGAGCGTCCGGCCGTCGGCCAGTTCGACGCTCCGCGACGTGAAACGCCGCACCCCGACACCGGCCATCACCTCGATGCCGGCCTCATTGACCCTCCGCCGCAGGTCGGAGAGCACCTCCCCGGCCGGCGTGAACGACGGGAAGAGCACGTGCCAGCCGCGCAGCTTTCCGCCCAGTTCCGTCTCCTTCTCGACGATGACGGCCTCGATACCCCGCGCCGCAAGCCGCAGAGCCGTCTGCATGCCCGCGACACCGCCGCCCATGACGATCACTCGTTTCTTCATCTGCAAAAATATCGTTCTCCCGCGGCGGCACGTCCGTTCTTCCGAAACCGGGCGCACTCAACCGCCGTATGGTTTATCACTCCCTGATATCGTACACCGTATCCGATGCGCCGCAGTTCACCACCGCCGACGCCGGCTTGCCGATGTACTTGCCGTTGCGGCCCAGGTACTTCGCCGCAGGGTCGTACTCCACGCCCATCTTGTCGAGCAGCGGCTCGACATCCACCTGGTGCATCTGCATGCCCAGCACCCACGGATCGTAACCCAGCACCAGTCCGGCCATCTCCTCGTAGGTGAGCACCGGAATGCCGTGGCCGTTCTGCCCGTAGGTCGTACCCTCCATCTCGGCGATGGCATACTGCCACTTGTCGAGGAACATCGCACACCCGGGACAGTTGGCCACGATGAAATCGGGCTTGTAGGGGGCCATGCTCTCGAGTTTCTTGTGCGAATTGGCGATCGAATAGCCGCGGTTGGCCTGCACGAGGTAGTTGCGGAACCCGAAACCGCAGCAGTGCCGCCGCTCGGGATAGTCCACGCACTCGCCGCCCCACGACTCGACCATGCCGGCCAGCACGTAGGGGAACTCCGAGCCGCCGATTCCCGACTTGGGGAAGATCTTGGCATAGTGGCAGCCGATGTGCTCGACAACCTTGAGCGGCTCGCCCGTCGCGACATTCACCAGCCGGCGCTTGGCCCGCGCGGCGATCTCGTCACGGAAGTGGAACATCACGTCGGAGGTGTGGGCCAGGCTCGCCGGCTTGCGGAACTCGCGCCCGGTGGCCTTCAGCAGGTTCTCGCGCGTACGCTCCTCGGTCTCGGGAAACTCGGCCCACGTGGCCAGCACCTCGGTATAGACACCGAACGAGGTGATGCACGAGGTGACGAAGTTCTCGTAACCCGCCTCGTTCATGAGCGAGAACTGCCGCGCGACGACCGTCATGATCGTCTCGAGCGGCACGATGTCCGAATGGTAGCCGATTCCCGTGCACGACGAGTGTTTCGGGTCGTCGAGCAGGTCGCGCCCCAGGTCCCGCTGGAGGATATCGATGAACGCCTTCTCGCTCCCCGGGAAAAAGTTCTGGCGGATGCAGCTGCGGCCGTAATAGTAACGGTCGTCGGCGATCTGTTTCTGGTACTCGGTCCAGCTTGCTCGCTTCATCATGGCCTAATAGTGTTCGTTGCTGTTCTTCGAATAGACATCCATCATGTATTGCTCGTCGGCTCCCTCCTCGTATCCCATCTCGCGGGCCTTGCGGTCGGAGTGGCGCTCGATCGTATCGAACATCTCCTTGCCACCGCTCACGTCGAAGATCCGGCGGATCTCGTCGAGCGACTCGTCGTCGATGCGCCGCAGGGCTCCGGCCCCTTCGCGTCCGTAGACGGGCGTGAACTGCCCGTAGACCTCCTTGTCGTTGTCGTAGATCCACTGCCAGACGGTTCCCTGTTCGGGATGCAGTTCGGGACGGACCAGTTTCGGCACCAGGCAATAACCCGTACGGAGGATGTTGTCGCCGATCATGCGCTTGAGGGCCAGTTGCTGCCGACCCTTCTCGCTCTCGACGAAGAAGCCCAACTTCTGCGAAAGTTTGCGCAGCGACTGGATCACATAACCCGGCGTATTGCCGCGCGGACAGCGCGGACGGCACGACATGCACTCGCCGCAATACCAGATCGTATCGCTCTTCAGCAACGCCTCGATGGCCTCGTCGTCGCGCGTCTGCACGATATTGACGATCTGCCGGGGGTCGTAGTTGTAGAACTCGGCGGCGGGACAGACGCCCGTGCAGACGCCGCAGTTCATGCACGCATGCAGCCCTTCCCGCATCCGCACATCCTCCATCAACATATCGAAATACTTGCCCATAGGCACAAAAAAACCTTTGCAGAGGCAAAGGTAGGGATTCGGCGCGAGCCGCGAAGTAGTATAAATACCTAATTTAACGGCGCTCGTAGCACTCGAAAACGAAGGGCCAGGGATACTTCTCGCCCCGCTCGAAGCGTTCAGACGACACCAGGCGCCAGGCTGCCGCATCCCACTCGGGGAAGCGCGTATCGCCCTCGTAGTCATGCAGGACACGCGTTAGGTAGAAGCGGTCGGCCAGCGGCAGCGCCTCGGCGTAGATCTGCGCCCCGCCGATGACGAACACCTCCTCGCTTTCGGGGAAGAGTTCCAGCGCCCCGGCAAGCGAATGCGCCACGCGGCATCCGGGGATGTCGATCCGCTGGCGGGTGATGACGACATTTTCGCGGTTCGGGAGCGGCCGCCCGAGCGACTCCCAGGTCTTGCGTCCCATCACGACGGGATGACCCGTCGTGAGGGCCTTGAAGTGTTTCAGGTCCTCGGATATGTGCCACAGAAGGGCGTTCCGGTCGCCGATCACGCCGTTTGCGGCCACGGCTGCAATGATGCTTACCATCGGTTTCAGAATGACATGGGTGCTTTGATCGCCGGCCAGGGATCGTATCCCTCGAGCGTGAAGTCCTCGTAGCGGAAGTCGAAAACCGACCGCACCGCACGGTTCAGCCGCATGGTCGGCAGCGGCCGCGGTTCACGCGCGAGCTGTTCATCGACCTGCGCGAAATGGTTCAGATAGATATGCGTATCGCCGAGCGTGTGGATGAATTCGCCGGGCTGCAGGTCGCAGACCTGCGCCATCATCATCGTCAGCAGGGCATAGGAGGCGATGTTGAACGGCACGCCGAGAAACGTATCGGCGCTCCGCTGGTAGAGCTGGCACGAGAGGCGCCCTTCGGCCACGTAGAACTGGAACAGCACGTGACACGGCGGCAGGGCCATCTGATCGACCTCGGCAACGTTCCAGGCCGAGACCACGATACGGCGCGACTCGGGATTGCGGCGGATTGTATCGACAGCCCGGGCAATCTGATCGACGGTGCTGCCGTCGGGACGGGGCCACGAACGCCACTGGTATCCGTAGACGTGGTTCAGGTCGCCGTAGCGATAGCCCTCGATCGGCGACTCGCCGCCCGCAGAGGCCAGAAACTCGTCGCGCCCGAGGGGTTCGAGCCCCCGCGGAGCACAGCACTCCTTATAATAGCGGTATGCGTCGTTGTCCCAGATGTGAACCCCCTGTTCGACCAGATAGCGGATATTCGTATCTCCGCGCAGGAACCACAACAGTTCGTGGATCACCCCCTTGAGAAAGACCCGTTTGGTGGTCAGCAGCGGAAAGCCCTCCGCCAGGTCGAAGCGCATCTGATGTCCGAAGATCCCCTTCGTGCCGGTCCCGGTGCGGTCGCCCCGCACCACCCCTTCGGCCTTGATACGCCGCAGCAAGTCGAGATACTGTTTCATCGTGTTCCGTTTTTTGCCGGCAGCGGCTCCTCCTCTTCGAGTTTCCGCAGCGACAGCACGCCCCGGTTGTCGAGCACCGCATAGGCCGGATTCTTCTCCCAGCAACCCAGGTGGACCACATGCAGCGCCCCGTCGCGGTAGTCGCGTGCGAAATGCATGTGCCCGAAGACGAAGTCATCGACCTCATGCGTCGCGGCATAACTCCGCGCATAGGCAATCAGCGGCTCGGTGAGCGAAGCGTCGAACCCGCCCGGACCGCCCGTCTCGGCGGCACGGCGGTCGGCGTCGTTGTGCCGCTTGCGCGACTTTCCGCTCCACCAGTGCCCGAAACGCATCGCCCAGTCGGGATGTACGCCCCACGAGAAGAGCCACCGCAACGTCCGCGAGCGGAAGATGCGGTTGAGCAGGCGGAGCATCGGCTGTCCGTCGATGTTCATGTTGTCGCCGTGGGCCACGAAGATGCGCCGTCCACCGAGTGTGAGCAGCTGCGGCGCAGTGTACACCTCAACGCCGCATTCGCGCGTCAGGTAGTCGCCCACCCACATGTCGTGGTTACCCGTCAGGAAGACCACGCGCACGCCCCGGTCGGTCAGTTCGGCCAGTTTGCCCAGCGTCCGCACGAAGCCTTTGGGCACTACGCGGCGGTATTCGAACCAGAAATCGAAGATGTCGCCCACCAGGAAGATCGACTCCGCATCGCGCCCCGCCCGGTCGAGCCAGGCGACAAAACGCCGTTCGACCTCCCGGGCTGCGGCCGGATCGCCCGCACCGAGGTGTATGTCCGAGGCGAAATAGTGCATCAACGGGTCAGTTCATCGAGTTTCTCCACCAGGCTGTTGCCGTAGAGATCCTTGGCCACGATGTTTCCGTCCCGGTCGATGAGGAAGTTGGCGGGCAGGCGCTGCACGTTGTAGAGGCGGAGTGCCGCCGATGCGCTGCCGCGCAGGTCGCTTACCGAGATCCACGGCAGCTGCTGTTCCTGCACAGCCGTGATCCACAGCGGCTTGGAGGTATCGACAGCCACCTGATAGACCTCGAATCCACGGTCGGCATATTTGGCATAGATCTCCTTCAGATCGGCATTCAGCGCATTGCCCGTTCCGGCCTCGGCCGACCAGAAGTCGAGCAGCACGACCTTGCCGGCCAACGACGAGAGACGGACCTGCTTGCCGTACATGTCGGTCAGCTCCAGGTCGGGGTAGCCGCGCTCGGTGACCCTCGACATCAGGTCGATCCGGGCATCCATCCGCTCCACCTCGGCCTGCAGCGACTGCACGTAGGGCGAGGTCGGATAGCGGTCGGCGATCGCCTCGGCCACCGTACGGTAGTAGACCACGTCGCTGTCGCCGTTGAACAGGTAGGTGTCGCCCGGCAGGCGCTGGTAGAGTGCATAGACCGCAGCCAGCGATGCCTTGTTCTCGATGATGAAGCGCAGCTGCTCGCGCCGGATGCGGTAGTACTCGTCGGTATAGGCGCGCACGAGCGAGTCACGCTCGGCGGTCTTGTCGCTCATGGCAGCCACGCGGCGCGCAATCTCGTCGAGCCGCTGGGCCCCCGAGACGAACCCCTGGTAGAACTGGCGCAGCAGGGCCGACTCCTCGCTGCCCTCGACCGTATAGTTGCGCACGACGTTCCCGGCCGACGAAAGGGTCACCCGGTCGCCGCCGGCAAGGAGCAGCGGAATGCGTTCGTTGTTGAAGACGACGTTATAGAGCGCGGGCGTAGCCGACACACCGTTCAACTGGAAACGGTAGCTGCCGTCATCGGCCAGTTGCGTGGAATCGACGATCGTCTGCCGCAGGGGCGAAGCCTCCTCGAGGTAGACCTTGCGGGCCTCCGTACCGACGAACCGGCCCGAGATCTTCACCTTCGACGATTCGCAGCCGCACAGCACGACCGCCGCCGAACACAGGACGAAAAACGTTTGTCTGTTCATCTGTTTTTTCGCGTTTAATGGCTACAAAGATAGCAAAATTACCAAAACGGCCGCCGATTATTTCGACGAATTGCGATGCTGCCCGTTGTTTTTCGCAAAACTGCGATGCTGCTGCGTCCCCCGGTTTTTCTGCTGCCGCTGCTGCGGATGGTTCTGCCGTCCGGGTTGCGCCCCTTTCTGGGGACGTGCCGAAAAGTGCTGTTTGTAGTCGCTTCGGAGATTGTTTATGGCATTTTCGTCGATTTCGATCGTCCCTCCGGACATTCGCTTGATGTCCCGAACGATCACCTCGTTGTTGGGATGCTCCTGATTGTATTCGTAACTCTTCGTGCGCATGTAGCGGGCCAGGTTGTCCACCGTGCGGGCCACGGCCTGCGGATTGCGCTCCTCGCCGAGCGAACGGATCATCCGCTCGACGTATTTGCCGTAGTGCTTGTAGGCGATGCGCCCCTGCGAATAGGCCATGCGCCGCGGCGTGACGGTCAGGTCCTGGCGCGTGGGCCGCGGATACGGAGAGTCCACATCCAGCTGAAAATCAGACATAATGAACAGGTGATCCCACAGCTTGTGCGTAAAATCGGCCGTATCGCGCAGCAGCGGATTGAGATTGCCCATGACGGCGATGACGGCCCGTGCCTGCCGGTTGCGCTCGCGGCGGTCCTCGATCTCCATGAGCGAATCGATCATCTCATGGATATGGCGCCCGTATTCGGGAAGGAACAACTTGCGTCGTGTGTAGTTGTAGTTCTTTTTCATAGTGTTATTGCGGTCTTCGCCACTGTTCCGTTTCGTCCGCCGGAGCCTCCGTCCGGCCATCGGCGATAGACCGATCCAAGATCTTTTGCGAGCTCTCCGCGACGGGCTGTCGCCCCCTGCCGGATTGGGTTTACAGCGCGGAAAGTCATAACTTTGGGACAAAAGTAGACAAAATTTCAGGAAAAACAAGACATGGCGAAAGTTTTAATTCTCGACCGTTCAAAAAGCGTGCGAAACATCCTGCGCGAGCGTCTCGAATACGAGGGGTTCTCGACCGAGGCCGCCGAGGATGCCCGCACGGCATCGGAACTCTGCGCGAAGATCCCCTTCGACGTGATCCTCTCCGACACGGCCTGCACGGTCCCCGACACCGGAGTCCCGTTCATCGCCCTTTCGTCCGAAGCATCGATCGACTCGGCGGTGCGGGCCGTACGGAACGGCGCCCGGGATTACCTCACCAAACCCATCGACATGAACCACCTGCTGGAATCCATCCGGCAGACGCTCGCGGCTCCCGCCCCGCAGCCGGCCGCAGCCGCGGCAAATCCTCCGGTGCGCCGCTGCCGCCGCGCCCATCCCGCCGAAACGGAACACATCATCGGCGACTCACCCCAGATCGAACACGTCCGCCGGCTGATCGACAAGGTGGCTCCGTGCGAGGCGCGCGTACTCATCACGGGAGAAAACGGCACGGGCAAGGAGCTCGTGGCCCGCTGGCTGCATGTCAAGAGCGCACGGGCGGGCGGGCCGTTCGTCGAGGTCAATTGTGCGGCAATCCCCTCCGAACTGATCGAGAGCGAACTCTTCGGCCACGAGCGCGGAGCCTTCACCTCGGCCGTCAAGCAGCGCAAGGGCAAATTCGAGCAGGCCGACGGGGGCACGCTCTTCATGGACGAGATCGGCGACATGTCGCCCGCCGCACAGGCCAAGGTGCTGCGGGCCCTTCAGGAGAACCGCATCAGCCGCGTGGGCGGCGACAAGGAGATCGAGGTGGACGTGCGGGTGATCGCCGCGACGAACAAGGACCTCAAGGAGCTGATCCGCCGGGGCGAGTTCCGCGAGGATCTCTACCACCGCATCGGCGTAGTCGTAATCCGCGTCCCGGCCCTGCGCGAGCACGCCGGCGACATCCCGCAGCTGGTCGGGCACTTCATCCGGACGATCTCCGAAGAGTACGGCACGGCACCCAAACCGATCGACCGGGCCGCACTCGAGGCCCTGCAGGGGATGCCGTGGAGCGGCAACATCCGCGAACTGCGCAACGTCGTCGAACGGCTGATCGTCCTCTCGGGCGACCGCATCACGGCCGACGACGTCAGTCTCTACTGCTGACCGGCGGCAGGCGGACCACGATGCGGTCGATGATCCGCAGGGCCGATGTCAGCCCCGTGAGGTCGGCCGTCACACGGCCGTCGCTGCCGTCGGGCGAACTGTGCCCCACGAGGCGCGCCTCGACGCTCCGCTCCTCCGATGCGGGATCGATCACGGCAGCGTAGACCAGGGCGGGCTGGCCGCTGCCGTAGCGCCCGCCGGTCCATCCGGCCTCCCCTTCGCGGGCCGAGCGGGGCCAGGTGTCGTTAAAATCGGTCGAATGGTTCACCTCGACCTTCACGACAAAACATCCCCAGGCCGTATCCCGCACGAACCGGGCCTCGAAGCCGCCCCGCGGCGTAGCTCCCGACACCGCATCCGGAAGCGGCTCCTCGCGGGTCGGCAGGTACAACCCGTCGGCATAGCGCACCCCGCGGCGGTGACACCAGTGCGGCAGCGCCTCGCGACGGCGGGTGCCCCCCGCCCCGCGGCCCCCCCCGGGGGGGGGCCGCGCCATGCGCCACGACTGGGAGGCGATCCGCCGCGTGACATAAACCGTGGCAAGATACGCTCCTTCAGGGCTCTCGATCCAGATGGCCATCTGCGGCGGGTTGCGGCGCTTCAGCCCCAGAAAGAGCGGGAAGTCGTGCAGCCACTCCGTTCCGGGCTCGACCACCACCTGCAGGGAGCTGTCACTATACGCCACCCCACGGTCGGACGCCCCTCCCCGGCCGGCGGCCGTCCGGCCGCCGCCCCCGACCAGACACAATACGCCAAAAATCGGCAAACCGAAGACACAATACGGCAAAAATCGGCAAACCGAACAGCATCCGGCCCCACGCCGTCCCTCTTTTCATCTTCGCATCCATTTGTCCTTCTTGTTTTTATCATTTGTTACCTCAAGGTAACATAAATTGCAAAAAAATATCGGAGTCACCTCGCAACCTCCGGCGCGGCACAACCGGAGCCACCGACCTTGCCATCCGCAGCAGCATCGCAGTCCCCGGCTTCAAAGGCGGTCAAACCGCCAGCCACCCCACAGGCCGCATCGTCCCGGACATCTCCGCAGCAGGCAATCCCGCCGGGCTCGTCTGAAACGTCCTCCATTCCGGCTGCCGGCCCGCCGTCGGAGCGGAAAAGCGCATCGACCAGCTCGTCGGCACCGCGGCAGATCCGTTCCCAACCCGCCTCGCCATCCAACGGAATACCGTTATAGCAGGGGCAGAAATCCCCGAGCATGGCCAGATAAGTCGTCGCCGAGGCGATGACGGCGGCCAGCACGGCCACCCGCTCCTCGCACAGCCCGGCCCGCTCGCACACCCGGCGGGTCAGCTCGACCCCGATCCGTTCGCGCTGAGCACGCAGTCCGGCCACCAGCGGGTGGTCAGACGACAGCTCCCAACGATAGAGCCGCCGCAGCGCAGCGTTGCCGCGCAGGCGTGCCACCTGCTCGCGGAACAGCCGCTTGAGAAAGTCAGGCAGGCAGGCCCGGTCGGGCACCCCGTCGGGCAGGCCGAACCAGAAATCGTGGCGGCGGACATAGGCGGCCAGCAGACCATCGACCGACCCGAAATAACGGTAAACCAACACCTTCGACACTCCGGCACGGGCTGCCAGTGCATTGATGCCGATCTGTTCGAACCCCGATTCGCACACCAGTTCCCCGACAGCCTCCAGCAACCGCCGCTCCGTAGCCTCCCGATCCCGTTCCGTCCGTTTCATCCTTTCGCTTGCGGCACACGCTTTTCCAATACATGTTACCGGCCGGGAACAAAAGTAGCGGATTTTGCGCAAAGCGCCAAATCCGGAGGGCAAAAAAGAGAGGGGAAAGAGCAAAAACGACCGCACGAAACGGATGCGGCCGAACCGGACGGCGCCGGCGACACAAGGCCGGCACACGAAACGTGCAACGTGGAGCAGCCCCAAACGGCCGGGTCGCCCGGGCCGTTTCGACGGGCGGTCTGTCCCGGCCGGCGGCTCGGGCTACAGCAGGCCGAGGAGCTCCTCGGGCCGGTCGATCAGGTGCACCGCCCCGGCCCCGACGAGCTCCTCCCGCTCGCGGAAACCCCACGTCACGCCGCACGAACGGACCCCGGCCGCGCGGGCCGTCTCCATATCGACGCCCGAATCGCCCACGTAGAGCACCCGCTCCGGAGCCGTCCCGGTTCGAGCGAGGATCTCCTCGACCACGGCCGGAGAGGGTTTCAGCGGCACGTCGGGCCGCTGGCCGAAGACCACGTCGAAGGTTTCGGGCGGGAAGAAGAGTCCGATGAGCTTCTCGGTCCCGGCCTGGAACTTGTTCGAGGCCACGGCCAGCCGCAGCCCCCGGCGGCGCAGTTCGGCCACCAGTTCGGGAATTCCGTCGTAGGGTTTCGTATAGGTGTCGATGTGCTCCGTGTAGTACTTCACGAAGTCGGCGCGCACCAGGGCGACGTTCTCGGGTGTGCGCAGCGGTTCGGGCAGCGCCCGTTCGACCAGGCGCAGGATGCCGTTGCCCACAAAATGGCAGTACTCCTCATAGGAGTGCTGCGGGAGTCCCCGCAGCGCCAGCACGGCGTTGCACGAGACGGCCAGGTCGCCGATCGTATTGAGCAGCGTGCCGTCGAGATCGAAAATGACGAGTTCGGTGTTCTTCATCGCATCATTGAGCTTGTTGCGCGCGACCCGGGGCCGCAGCCGGCGCGGCGGGCGGCGCGATCCCCCACCCCAGGGCCGCAACGAGCAGCGACATGAGCGGGGAGACGATATTGAAAATACAGTAAGGCAGATAGACGAAGGTCGAGACGCCCAGCACCGTGGCCTGCGTCATGCCGCACGAGTTCCACGGCACGAGCACCGAGCAGACCGTGGCCGAATCCTCGACCGAGCGGCTCAGCAGACGCTCCTCGAATCCCCGCTCGGCATACAGATCCTTGAACAGGCGTCCCGAGAGGATGATCGAGATGTACTGGTCGGCCGTACAGAGATTGAAGAAGATGCCGGCGCCGACCGTCGAGGCCACGGCCGAGAAGCTCCGACGAACGAAGCGCAGGAAGAGCTCGGTCAGCGAACGCAGCATGCCGCTGCCGGTCATCACGCCGCCGAAGCACATGGCGCAGATGATCAGCCACACGGTATTGAGCATGCCGCTCATGCCGCGCGTCGCGACCAGCGCGTCGAGTTCGGCGCTTCCGGTCGGCAGAGCCGTCGGACCGAAGCACGACATGAGCACCCCCTTGAAGCCCGACATGAAGTCGAGCGAGGATACCCCGGCCACCCGGGCGACCAGATCGGGCTGCACCAGAAGCATCGCCACACAGGCGAAGACCACGGCGCAGAAGAGCGTGACGATGGCCGGCAGCTTGCGGGCGATCAGGATGCCCGTGGCCAGCGGTACGAGAAGCAGCCACGGCGAGAGGTGGAACGACGAGGCCAGTGCGGCGGCATAGGCCCCCGACTCGGAGGCCGCGCCGTGGTCGAGCCAGAAGCCTGCAGCGGTGAAGACTCCCAGCGCCACGGCCATCGAGGGCACGGTCGTATAGAGCATATAGCGGATGTGGGTGAAGAGCGGCACGCCGACCGTGGACGAGGCGAGCACGGTCGTGTCCGACAGCAGCGAAAGCTTGTCGCCGAAATAGGCGCCCGAGATGATGGCGCCGGCAACCCACCCTTCGGGGAACTCCATCGCCCGGCCGATACCCATCAGCGCCACGCCGATGGTGGCGATCGTCGTCCACGAACTGCCCGTCATGAGCGACACGACGGCACATATGGCGCACGAGGCGACCAGGAAAAACGACGGATGCAGGACCTCGAGCCCGTAGTGGATCATCGTGGGCACCACGCCCGATACCATCCACGTGCCGGAGATGGCTCCGATGAGCAGCAGGATCAGGATGGCCGAGGCCGAGGCGCGGATGTTGTCGATGATCGCCTCCTCGAGCACCGCCCAGCGGCAGCGGTAGATACCGATCGAGAGCATGACGCAGACCGACGTGGCGGAGAGCAGCGCGATCTGGCTGCCGCCGTTGATGGCATCGCCCCCGAAGGCGCGGATCACGACATAGAGCAGCAGCGTCAGCACGGCCAGCGGAATGGCCGACACCCAGGGCGAGGGCTGTTTTTGTATTTTTCGAGTCATTTCACGTTTCGGTTAAGCCGTTTCCGGCCGGCAAAAATAGTGAAAAAATCGGTGTTCCGCACCCAGGGGCCGAAGCGGAAGGATCAGCGGCGGGAAAATGCGGAACAGGGAATGGTGCGGAGAGATACGCCACAACATCATCCGAGCAAGATACGGCCGCATTTGACCCGCCAGCGCATTTTTTTCCTCCCGAAGGCGGTGTTTTGCGGAATTGTTGTATATTTGACCGGGACAACAACACGGCCGAACCCATGGAGATGCTGCGCAACGTCATCCGATTCTACATCGACGGCTTCCGGGAGATGACCCTCGGACGGACGCTTTGGGCCATCATACTCATCAAGCTGTTCGTCCTGTTCGCCGTGCTCAAGCTCTTCTTCTTTCCCGACCTGCTCGCCGGGAAAAGCGACGACGAGCAGGCCCGACACGTGCTCGAAAACCTGACAACCACCCACCAACCATGATCTCCGATTACCTCTCGACCGTCGATTGGTCGCGCGCGCAATTCGCCCTGACGGCCATCTACCACTGGCTGTTCGTCCCGCTCACGCTCGGGCTGGGATTCCTTGTCGCCATCATGGAGACGCTCTATGTCCGCACGGGCGACGATTTCTGGCGCCGCACCACCAAATTCTGGATGCGCCTGTTCGGCATCAACTTCGCCATCGGCGTGGCGACGGGCATTATCCTCGAATTCGAGTTCGGCACCAACTGGTCAAACTACTCCTACTTCGTGGGTGACATCTTCGGCGCCCCGCTGGCCATCGAGGGCATCCTGGCCTTCTTCCTCGAGAGCACGTTCGTGGCCGTCATGTTCTTCGGCTGGAACAAGGTCTCGAAGGGGTTTCACCTCACGGCCACATGGCTCACGGCTTTCGGGGCCAACCTCTCGGCATGGTGGATCCTCGTGGCCAACGCCTGGATGCAGCACCCCGTGGGCTGCACGTTCAACCTCGCGACCGTGCGCAACGAGATGAGCTCGTTCGCCGAGGTGGCCCTCTCGCCCGTGGCCGTGAACAAGTTCCTGCACACGGTGACCTCGTCGTTCGTACTGGCCGCACTCTTCGTCGTGGGGGTCAGCGCCTGGTACCTGCTCCGCGGGCGCGAGAAGCGCATGGCCTCGAAAAGCATCGCCGTGGCCGCGGCATTCGGGTTCGTCTTCGCCCTCGTAACGGCCTTCACGGGCGACCGCTCGGGCGCCGTCATCGCACGCACGCAGCCCATGAAGCTCGCCGCCATGGAGGCCCTCTACGAAGGGAGCGAAGGGGCTCCGCTCACGGTCGTCGGGGTACTCCAGTCCGAAGAGAAACGCTCGGCCGGGGAGACGTTCCATTTCCGGATCGACATCCCGAAACTGTTGTCCATCATGAGTTTCCGCGACGCCGAGGCCTATGTGGCCGGCATCAACGACCTGATCGAAGGCAATGCCGGACGCGGCATCCTGTCGGCCGAGGAGAAGATCGCACGCGGACGCGCCGTCGTCGCCACGCTCGACCGCTACCGCACGGCTCGCGACGGGGGCGACGAGGGGACGATGCGGCAGATCGAAGAGCTGTTCAACCCCGACACGGCGCAGGGCGGGCACTTCCTGCGCGAATACTTCGCCTATTTCGGCTACGGGTACATCGACGACGTGCAGCAGCTCGTACCCAACGTCCCGCTGCTCTTCTACTCGTTCCGCGTGATGGTCGGCGCCGGCTGTCTGTTCATCCTCGTGCTGGGGCTCGTCTGGTGGTACAACCGCCGCGACCGCCTCGCCTCGAAACGCTGGCTGCTGCATACGGCCGTATGGTGCATCCCGCTGGCCTACGCCGCCTCGCAGGCCGGATGGATCGTCGCCGAGGCGGGCCGCCAGCCGTGGGCCATTCAGGAACTGATGCCGGTGGGCGTCGCCGCCTCGAAGATCCCGAGCGGGTCGGTCACCACGACCTTCATCCTCTTCCTCGTGCTCTTCACGGCGCTGCTCGTCGCCGAACTGAGCATCCTCTTCCGACAGATCAAACTGGGTCCCGAACCCGAAAAATAACGCCGCGCCATGGATACCCTCACCTTCCTGCAACACTATTGGTGGTTCATCATCTCGCTGCTGGGCGCCCTGCTGGTCTTCCTGCTCTTCGTGCAGGGCGGGCAGGCGCTGCTCTACCGGATCGGACACACGGACGAGGAGCGCAACCTGATCGTCCATTCGCTGGGCCGCAAGTGGGAACTCACCTTCACGACACTCGTTACCTTCGGCGGGGCCTTCTTCGCCTCGTTCCCGCTCTTCTACTCCACGTCGTTCGGCGGCGCGGTCTACGTCTGGATAGCCATCCTGCTCTGCTTCGTCGTGCAGGCCGTGGCCTACGAATACCGCCGCAAGCCCTCGAATGTCTTCGGGGAGCGCACCTACGACGCCTTCCTGCTCATCAACGGCCTCCTCGGGCCGCTGCTGCTGGGCATGGCCGTCGGGACGCTCTTCACGGGGGCGGAGTTTACGGTGGACCGTCTCAACCTGGCCAACGCGGCCGGAGGGGGTTCGGCGGTGATCTCGCAATGGGCGACCCCCTGGCACGGACTGGAGGCGGCCGCAAATTCCCGCAACTGGGGGCTAGGGCTCTCGGTCATGCTGCTCTCGATGATCCTGGCCTGCCAGTTCCTCGCACACGACATCGACGACGAACCGATCCGGCTCCGCATCCGCAGCTGCCTGCGCCGCATATCGGGCGGATTCGTCGCCGTGTTCGTCATCTGGCTGCTCTGCCTCCTCACGGCCGACGGATGGACGGAGGATCCCGCCACGGGCGTGATCTGCGCGGAACCCCACAAATACCTGCACAACCTGCAGGAGATGCCCGCCGTGGCAACCCTGCTCCTCGCCGGCATCGTCGCCGTGCTCTGGAGCATCGGTATGGGGTGGCAGGGGAAGCGACGGGCCATCTGGTTCGGCGGTGCAGGCACGGTGCTCACGGTGCTGGCCCTGCTGCTCCTGGCCGGATGGAACAACACAGCCTACTACCCTTCGCTCACGGAGATGCAGTCGTCGCTGACGATCCGCAACTCGTCGTCGAGCGAATTCACCCTCCGCACGATGGCCTGGGTCTCGCTCTTCGTCCCCTTCGTCGCGGCCTACATCGCCTACGCCTGGCGTGCTTTGACCCGCAAACCCGTCACCCGCGAGACGATGCGGCAGGACGACCACTCGTACTGACCGCCGCACGTCCGACAGCAGACGAGGGCGGAGGCACATGCCTCCGCCCTCGTCTGTTTCCGGTGCGGACCTTCGTCTCGCAAAGGTTATTTCTGCTCCTCGGGACCACCGCCGAAGGGATACTGGTGCTCGTGCACGTCGTCGAACCGCATGCCCCGCTCGTAGGTCTTCATCGCGCGGCGCGACATGCCCATCGACGAGAAACCGCCGTCGTGGTAGAGGTTCTGCATCGTCACCTTGCGCGTCAGATCCGAGAAGAGCGTCAGCACGTAGTCAGCGCAATCCTCCGCCGTGGCGTTGCCCAGCGGCGACATGCTCTCGGCAAAGGACATCAGGTCGCCCAGACCCAGCACGCCGCTTCCGGCCGTGGTCTGCGTCGGCGACTGCGAGACGGTGTTGATGCGCACGTGCTTCTCACGCCCGTAGATGTAGCCGAAGCTGCGGGCGATCGACTCGAGCAGCGCCTTGGCGTCGGCCATGTCGTTGTAGCCGTAGAGGGTGCGCTGTGCGGCGATGTACGAAAGGGCCACGATCGAACCCCACTCGTTGATGGCGTCCTTCTTGCGGGCCACCTGGATGGCCTTGTGGAACGAGATGGCCGAGATGTCGAGCGTCTTCGAGAGGAAGTCGTAGTCCAGATCGTCGTAGGTGCGGCCCTTGCGGACGTTGGGCGACATGCCGATCGAGTGGAGCATGAAGTCGAACTTGCCGCCGAAGTGTTCCATGGTCTTGTCGATCAGGTTCTCCAGATCGGCGACGCTCGTGGCATCGGCCGGAACGACGATCGTGTGGCACTTCTCGGCCAACCGGTTGATGGTTCCCATGCGGATGGATACGGCGGTATTCGTGAGAACGATCTCGGCACCCTCCTCCACGGCACGTTCGGCCACTTTCCAGGCGATCGACTGCTCGTTGAGCGCTCCGAAGATCAATCCTTTCTTTCCTTTCAATAAGTTGCAAGCCATTGTCTTTCCAATTTTAAAATCCGGTGCAAAGATACGAAATTTTCGGAAAGTCCGCCTCTCGGGCGGAAAAACGTCGGCAGATGCCACGCCCGCTACCCCGAAGGGCATTCCGGGCAGCCGGCGGAGTCTACTCC
>FR892012.1 GCA_000434235.1 Alistipes sp. CAG:268
ATACCCCTGCCGTCAGACGACAGCAAGGGTATCAATTTGCTTGCGAGTTATTCTATAAATCTTCCATGGCAGCCGATCGTGCAATATCAGAATTTATTTTGTCAAAATATTTAAGCAGAACATAATGTTCTCCATATTCACCCTTTTGCAAGGATATTTGAATGGTTCCTTTGTTTGTTTCAAATGTCGTGTACCAGGTACATCTGTCCATGAATAATTCATGTAATTTTTCATTATTAGTCTTTGGGGTTATGCTACTCTGAAATGTTTCAACAACATCTGCAGGTTCTCCATATTTTGATGTTAGCATCGATTTTAAATGATTGTAATTATTTTCAAGAGAACTCCAATCGCTACAAGATGGGAAAATAACACCTATTGTACTGACGATATTAACAGATTCTAATGTAGATACACCTATTATGCAATCTTTAAATCCAGCAAATTCACCTCGTAAAAGTGCTGTCTTGTTTTGCTCCCCCAAATACTCAAACCCTGCACTTTTCATTTTGGTGACATACTGACTCAAGGTCCCATCAATGGGGACACCCTTAAAAGTCAAGTGTTCCGATGTTGTTTGGGCTATTGCGTTTATTGAAACAAACGTAATTGAAACTAAAGCAAGGATGATCTTTTTCATATTTGTGGGAGTATTGGTGAGTCTTTTAATCAAAAATACATAATTTTTATGAACAATACAACTATTTTTTGTTGGGTGTTGATGGAATACGTTTAATACCCCTGCCGTCAGACGACAGCAAGGGTA
>FR892013.1 GCA_000434235.1 Alistipes sp. CAG:268
GACGTGAGGGCTAACAAGCTGCAGATTCGCAATGCCGTGGAGCAGATGTACAACGTCGTCGTTACCGACGTGAACACCGTAAACTACATGGGCAAGCTCAAGAGCCGCTATACCAAGGCGGGCTTCCTCTCGGGCCGTGCGAACAACTTCAAGAAGGCGATCGTCACCTTGAAGGATGGAGACAAGATCGATTTTTACAGTAATATCTAACGAAGATGGCAGTAAGAAAATTCAAACCTGTAACCGCAGGTACGCGACATAAGATTATCGGCACGTTCGACGAGATCACCAAGTCGACGCCGGAGAAATCGCTCCTCAGCCCCAAGAAGAGCACGGGCGGCCGCAACAACGTCGGCAAGATGACGGTTCGCTACATCGGCGGCGGTCACAAGCAGATGTACCGTAACGTGGACTTCAAGCGCGCCAAGGACGGTATTCCTGCCACTGTAAAAGCGATCGAATACGATCCGAACCGTACGGCACGCATCGCACTGCTCGTGTACGCCGACGGCGAGAAGAGCTACATCATCGCACCCAATGGCCTCCAGGTGGGCCAGACCGTCATGAGCGGCGCAGGCGTTGCTCCCGAGGTCGGCAACACGCTCTTCTTGAGCGAGATTCCCCTGGGTACGGTCGTGCACAACATTGAACTCTACCCCGGTCAGGGTGCCGCCATGGCACGTTCGGCCGGTTCCTATGCCCAGCTGCTTGCTCGTGAGGGCAAATTCGCCATCATCAAGCTGCCTTCGGGCGAGACTCGTATGGTACTCGTAACTTGCCGCGCTACGGTGGGCGTTGTGTCGAACATCGACCACAACCTCGAGAGCTCGGGCAAGGCCGGCCGTGAACGTTGGCTGGGCCGCCGTCCGCGCAACCGTGGCGTTGTGATGAACCCTGTGGATCACCCGATGGGTGGTGGCGAAGGCCGCGCCTCGGGAGGTCACCCGCGTTCGCGCAAGGGTCTGCTGGCTAAGGGTTATAAGACTCGTAACCCGAAGAAGACGACCTCGAAGTTTATCATTTCCAAGAAGAAAAAGTAATTAAAAAGAGTACATAATGAGCCGTTCATTAAAAAAAGGACCGTTTATCGACCCCAAGCTCGAGGCGAAGGTAGTAGCCCAGGCCGAGGGAAACAAGAAGTCGGTAATCAAGACATGGTCACGTGCAAGTATGATCTCGCCTGACTTCGTAGGTCAGACGATCGCCGTCCACAACGGAAACAAGTTCATCCCGGTATATGTGACGGAGAACATGGTAGGACACAAACTCGGCGAGTTTGCTCCCACGCGCAACTTCCGTGGTCACTCAGGTAACAAGAAAAAATAGGTAGAAAATGGGTGCAAGAAAAGCAAATAGAGCCGAGCAATTGAAGGCTGAAAAGAAGCAGAAGGCAATCGCCATCATGCGCGACTGCCCGACCTCCCCGCGCAAGATGCGTCTGGTGGCCGACATCATCCGCGGCGTGGAGATCAACAAGGCACTGGGCATCCTCCGTTACTCGAAGAAGGAGGCATCGATCCGTATGGAGAAACTCCTCAAGTCGGCAATCGCCAACTGGGAGGCCAAGAACGAGAACGAGCGTCTGGAAGATACGAAACTCTGCGTCAAGGAGATCTTCGTCGATGGCGGTCGCATGCTGAAGCGTATTCAGGCTGCTCCGCAGGGTCGCGCACACCGCATCCGCAAGCGCTCGAATCACGTGACGATCGTAGTTGACAAAATGGTAACCGAAGAAAAGAAGTAATCAGATGGGACAGAAAGTAAATCCGATAGCAAATCGTCTTGGTATCATCCGCGGTTGGGATTCCAACTGGTTCGGTGGCAAGGATTTCTCCGACAAGCTCGTCGAGGACGCCAAGATCCGCAAATACCTGAATGTCCGTCTGGCCAAGGCAAGCATCTCGAAGATCATCATCGAGCGCACGCTGAAACTGGTGACGGTTACGATTTCGACCGCCCGTCCGGGTATCATCATCGGCAAGGGCGGCCAGGAGGTCGATAAACTGAAGGAGGAGCTCAAGAAGCTCACCGGCAAGGAGATTCAGATCAACATCTTCGAGGTGAAGCGTCCCGAGGTGGATGCCGTCATCGTGGGCCAGAATATCGCCCGTCAGCTCGAGGGCCGCGTATCGTTCCGCCGTGCCGTGAAGACGGCCGTGGCTTCCACGATGCGCATGGGTGCCGAGGGCATCAAGATCCAGGTCGCAGGTCGTGTGGGCGGCGCCGAGATGGCCCGTACCGAGACCGTGAAGGAGGGCCGCATTCCGCTGCACACCTTCCGTGCCGACATCGACTACTGCCTCACGGAGGCACTCACGAAGGTGGGTATCCTCGGTGTGAAGGTGTGGATCTGCCAGGGTACGGTCTACGGCAAGCGTGACCTGTTCGAGATTGCCGGCGCTTCGGCCCAGGCTCCGTCGGGCGATCGCGGTGAGCGTCGCGAGCGTCGTGGCGGCGAGCGTCGTG
>FR892014.1 GCA_000434235.1 Alistipes sp. CAG:268
TACCCTTGCTGTCGTCTGACGGCAGGGGTATTTTCTTATGCTCTAAAACAAAGCGCACTAATATATAGCGAGACAGCTATATTATTCATAATCTACACATTACGATTTATTGCAGAATCTGCAACTTACGGATATGGAATTTATGCTGACGTAAAGTCGAAATCCGTGGTTTTCAGGATCCTGAAAAGCAGAGTTTCAGAGTTTATGCAGGCGTAAAGTCCATTTTTAACTGCAACAGCACCGAGAAATCGGAAAGATGTTTTACTTTTCAGTTTGTTTGCCTATCTTTGTGGGACATACGAACAAACACGGAAAGTGTTGCTTGTTCTCTGATTGCGAACGTAGGAAATTCGACAGAAGAGAGAATCGGCAGACATCTTGCCGCGTCATATCCATTCGTGGGTATAGGCGTGGGGCTGTTGCTTATTTTATCTTCAAGGTTTCCTACGGCCTGCAATCATTGAATAAGTTTTCAGCACCACGCTTTCTGCTTTTAATAAATCAAACATGATGAACCGTCGTTCAGGTGCTGGGACGACAAACCTAAACTTATTGCAACCATGAAAAAGTTGTTCTTGCTGATGGCTCTGTTTGCCACAACGGCGTTTGTTGCTTGTTCCGATGATGACGACAACGCACAAATCAATCTGGAAGAACTCGTCGGAACATGGCGTTACATGCATTCTGTCGGTTATGAAATCGACGGCAGCACCAAGGACGAATGGAACGAGGACATGACGAACGCACAAATCTATTTCGTCTTCAATGCAGACCGAACTGGTTCCTATAAAGAGATGGATTCATCGGAAAGTATCGACTATTCCGTATCATCCAACAACAAACTGACGATTCGATATACACAATCTGGAGATCCGCAAACTTTTACCATTAAGGAACTGACGACATCGACCCTTAAGCTGGAGTATCATGAAAAGGGTGATGGCTGGGAGGAATACGAACTCAAGACATTCAGCAGACAATGAAATCTCTTTTGAGAGTTGTTGTTGCCATATCTGCGGCCATTTTCATATCATCTGCATGTTCTGACGAGGATGCATATTATTTGACGGTTTCTCCTTTATCCGTCCATTTTACAGCAAAGGGTGGGGCCGAAGAGATAACAGTTTCCAGTAATGGATATTGGACCTATCAATGGAATGACAAAATACCCGATTGGGTTGGAGTTGATATTACAAGTACAGGGTTGCGCATAACGGTAGATGAAAATACCGACAAATCATCCCGTACTGCATTCCTCCTTATTTTCAAAAGTGTGGAAAGTCTACAAGATACTTTCAAAACCGTAATGGTGGAACAATGGGGAGAGAATGAATAAAAAGACAGACTTGGATAGGCGGTCTATACTTACCGTTCTATCCAAGTTTGTTTTTATATTATTTGCAAGTCTCATAAATTTTGACTATATTTATATCATAATCAAAGATTTAATCACCCCTATAAATTTTAGCTAAAATGAAAAGAAAAACACCAAGAATAGAATGAAAAACAGGAACGGAAATAAAAGAGGGCATGGAATTAGCCTATGTCGCCAAATCCGTAAGTTATGACGATGATTGTGTAATGACGCTCATTGTTGCCCGTAAAAAAGACAATCCTACACCTGTAGAGTTTTGATACATGTTTGCTTTGGATATAGACCCTGCACAACAAGTATCCGTCACTTTTCAAAAACGAGGACGAGGGTTTGCAGGCATGTCTTTTCTGTTAAATCCAGCAATCGAAATCCCAGCAATGGCTTTCCCTAATATCGTTACCTTTACAGAATCTACTGAAACCTTGAATATGTTTCAAGCACATATCGATAGCAATATGATTGTATTCGATTATACGACAAAAGAAGGCAACCCGAGTGTATTCAAATTCCCGTTGGCTGGCTTCAACGAGAAATATTTGGAACAGTTTGTATAAACACAAAAGCATCTGTCTATTTCCGAGAACAGACTTTGCGAGGAAAGGGCAAATACACCCCTTTGCAAAAGTTTGTCTCTATATAACCCACACCACACACAACCTACTATAAATAAGCCACTTATCATTAACCAGCTAGTAATTGCAGACAGCGATTGTTGGACACTTTGTTGGACACCGCACGGATTCCCATCTTTCGAACGACTGTAATCTATTGATTTTCAGTTGAAAGCCGAATTAGCTCAGTGGTAGAGCACTTCACTCGTAATGAAGGGGTCC
>FR892015.1:0-12662 GCA_000434235.1 Alistipes sp. CAG:268
CGCCAGCGTGCGGTTGTCGTAGCCGATGCGGGTCTGGAAGGGGGCGATTTCGATTTCGGTGCGGAATTTCATGCGGCAAATTTAGAAAATTCTTATCTTTGCGGATATGATTCTCCGAGCGAACTGCAAAATAAATCTGGGGCTGGACATCCTGCGCCGCCGGGCGGACGGATACCACGATCTCGAGACGGTGATGTTTCCCGTGCGGGGACTCTATGACGAGGTCGAGGTGGTGCGCCGCGCCGATCGCGGGGTCGGTTTCCGCGTCGAGGGGATGGAGGTGGACTGCGCCCCCGAGGCGAACATCTGCGTCAAGGCCTTCCGCCTGATGCAGGAGCGCTACGGGATCGACGGCGTGTCGATCCGTCTGGTGAAGCGGGTCCCCTTCGGGGCCGGGCTGGGGGGCGGTTCGTCCGACGGTACGGCCGTGCTGAAGGCCCTCGACGAGCTCTTCGCGCTGCGGCTTCGGGAGTCGGAGTTGATCGACTGCGCTGCGGCGCTCGGAAGCGATACGGCCTTCTTCGTCCGCGATACGCCGCAACTCTGCACGGGCCGCGGCGAGCGGCTCGCGCCCTTCGATCTCTCGCTCGGTGGGATGACGCTCGTCATCGTGAAGCCGGACGAGGGGGTCTCGACGCGCGAGGCCTACGCCGGGGTGACGCCCCGCATTCCGGAGCGCCCGCTCGCCGAGCGGCTGCGCCTCCCGGTCTCCGGGTGGCAGGGGGTGGTCACCAACGACTTCGAGCCTTCGGTCTTCGCTGCGCATCCGGCTATCCGTGCGGTGAAGGAGCTGCTGCTCGCACGCGGGGCGCTCTATGCCTCGATGTCGGGGTCAGGATCGGCCGTGTTCGGCCTCTTCGACGACGCGGAGCGGGCCGCTCGGATGCGCGACTGCACGCCCTATCTTTTCGCTTTGTAATTCCCTCCGTGCCGAACGGCACGACACAACACAACACATCCGGGCGCCGTCCCTGCGGCGTCGGGCGATTCCCCGTATGTTCCGGTGTCTGTTATCCGAGACTTTCGCTGTCGGGATTCCCGACCAGGCGGAGGTATGCGGCACGCCCCTGCTCGGGCGAGGGGTTCGCGTAGCAGTAGAGGCAGCCGTGGGGACAGGTCCCGTAGCCTCCGATGTCCCTCGACGGGCAGCAGCCGCAGGCGGGACGTTGTCCGGGGTCTTTCCGGTGGGGCGGTTCGGCCGCGGGGCCGAAGAGTGTGCCGGGGGCGGCTCCCAGGTGTTCCATCAGCACGCGGTCGCCGGGGAAGAGGCGGACGAGCAGGCTGTCGTCGATGCAGCGGTTGTGGGCGATGCCGTAGCGGGAGAGGTCGGCCGGCTCCCCGCAGGTGGCCAGGTCGAGCCCCCACCGGCGGTTCAGCTTGCGCACTCTTGCGGCAAACTCCCCGGCTTCGGCGGGCGAGAACTCCCGCCAGCGGACGGCGGCCCGGTCGAGGTTGGCGGCGACGCGGCGGTAGTTGCGGATGTCGGCGAAGCTGAAGACGAGTTTCGATGTGTACCCCGAGAGCCTATCGCCCAGACGCCCGATCCGGTGCAGGAGTTCCCCGACGTCGAGGCGGTCGGTGAGCAGCAGGGGATCGAAACGCCAGATGACCCGGTCGCGCCCCAGCCTCTCGGCACAGGCACGGAAGGTGTCGATGCGTTCGTCGAGCGGCGGGAGGTTCGGCTCGAAGCCTTCGGCGACGTAGTCGTTGAGCGTGTAGTGGAGGAGGCTGTGGATCTCCCGCTCCTCCAGCTCCCCGAGGCGGGGCAGCAGCGGGCGTGGATTTTTCGACCAGAATACGACAACGCGCGTCCGGGCAAAGGATACCGGGACGCGCGTGTTGTTGAACGGGTTCCTGCGGACGGCGTATCCGCGCTGCAGCCGCCTGAAGAACCACTCGGTATAGCAGGCCGGGATGTCCGTGGCGCGGCTGGCCGAGACGATCACCGGAGCGGCGGCCCATACGCGCTCGCCCGAGTCGGTCGTGATCTCTACCCGGTCGTCCGCGCGGCGGTACGCCTGCATTTTGCTGCCGTTGCCTCGCATCGGTCGGGTCTTGTTCCCTGCGGACTATTTGCCTCCGCCGACCGGGATCTTGGCGATGCGCCGCTCGTGGCGTCCGCCTTCGAATTCGGCCGAGAAGTAGGCCTCGAGGATCTTCACGGCCTCGTCGTTGTCCACGAAGCGGGCCGGGAGCACCACGACGTTGGCGTTGTTGTGGCGGCGGATCAGCGAGGCGATCTCGGGCTGCCAGCACAGTCCGGCGCGGATCCCCTGGTGCTTGTTGAGCGTCATGGCCATGCCTTCGCCCGAGCCGCAGAGGGCGATGCCCTGCGTCAGCTCGCCCGACTCGATCGCTTCGGCCAGCGGGTGGGCGTAGTCGGGATAATCGACGCTTTCGGGCGAGTAGGTGCCGAAATCCAACACTTCGTAGCCCATCGCGTTGAGATAGCCTACCAGAAACTCCTTCATTTCATAGCCCGCATGGTCGCAGGCGATGCCGATCTTGCTCATGCTTTTGCGTTTTTGCATTTGTTTTACGCAAAGATAATGCAACGGGCATCCATTGCCAAATTTATCGGCGTTTTTCGTGCCGGGAAAATCGGGGCGACGGGCGGTGCGGTTCGGAGAAAATGCGTATTTTTGCAGCCATGAAAACATTGCTCGCGGCGTTGGGAGGCCTGTGCCTGGTGCTCGGGGTGGTCGGCATCTTCGTGCCGCTGCTCCCCACGACCCCCTTCCTGCTGCTCGCCGCGGCGCTCTGGATGCGCTCCTCGCCCCGGCTCCACGACTGGCTGCTCTCGCACGGCCGTCTGGGCGGCTACATCCGCGATTTCCGCGAGAAGCGCGCCATCCCGCTGCATGCCAAGATACTTTCGGTCGCACTGCTGTGGGGGTCGATCGGCTGGTGTGTTGCGGCCGTCGTCGATCGCTGGTGGTGGGCGCAGGCCGCCCTGTTGGCCGTGGCTGTCGGTGTGACGTGGCACATCCTTTCGTTCGCCACGCTCCGCCGGTGATCCGTGCGGCCGGTCAGAGCGTCGGCAAACCCTCGGAATCCTTCAACTCGGTCGAGCGCAGCGTCACCTGCCTGTATTGCACCCGGTAGTCGCCCTTCGTCGGGTCGTAAACGGCGACGGGGCGGATCCGGATGTGCGCTTCGTAGCCCGGGCAGAAGTTGAAGCCGACGATCTCCCACGGGAAGAGGACCCATTCGGAGGAGTCGTAGCGTTCGTCCTTGAACCAGTAGGCCGTCGGGTCCGAGGCGGCCTGCTCGGAGGCGATCAGGATGTCGTACTCGGGGCTGAGCGACTCCGGATCCATCGCCGCAGAGGCCGGCGTGTGCTCGATTTGCTGCACCATCGTGCAACGCACCGACGGACCGTCGGCAGGCGGGTTGGCGATCTGTTCGATACGCACGCGCATCCGGGTCTCGTAGCCCCGTTCGAAGGTGAAGCCTCCGATCCGGACGGGGCCGATCTCCCAGTCGGAACCGGCATCCCGTTTGACGATGTAGGCCGGAACGTGTCCGAAGCCCATCCCGATGCCCGCCACCCCCTTTTCGGGGGCGACGGTCCAGGTCTCGATGCGCGACGTGTCGCCGTCGTCGCAGGCGCCCAGCGCGAAGGGCAGGAAGAGGAGTAGCAGAAGCCTTTTCATGGTATCGGTTTTCGGGTGGTGTTCTGTCGGAAAAACGGAGCGGAGGTGCCGATACTGCATGCACGGAAACAAAAAAACGGACCGAAGTCCGTTTTTTTTACTCTTGGCGGCGACACTGCCGTACCGTTGCGCCGCTGCGGCTCTTTTGTCCGGCGGAGGAACCCCTCCGCCGACCTCCTATCCCAGGTAACGCTCCGCGACGCTGATGAGGAAGCCCAGCAGCACGGCGTTGAGCAGCATCGGAATGAGCCGGTTCTCCTTGCCCGACCCGATCGTGGCCGAAGGAATCGTGAGCATCAGTGCCACGCCCATGCCGTCGGTCCACCACGGGAGGTAGGGCAGGTCGCTGTAGAAGACCGTCACTCCGGCGAAGAGATAGGCGAGGAACACCGCACAGCAGTTCCTTACAGATGCCTTGCGGGCGATCATCGGAAGCACGGCCACGGCACCGGCGATGGCGCCCGTGGCGAGCGAAAGCGTGAAGCGGTCCATTGCGGTGCCGTTATTTCGAGGCCCGCTTGCGGTCCACTTCGTGCAGCAGGATCTTTCTGAGGCGCATGGCGTGCGGGGTGACCTCGACGTATTCGTCCTCCTTGATGTATTCGAGCGCCTCCTCGAGCGTGAAGACCTTCGGCGGCGTGATTACGGCCTTGTCGTCCGATCCGGAGGCGCGCATGTTCGTGAGCTGCTTCGACTTGGTAACGTTCACCGTGATGTCGTTCTGACGCGTGTGCTCGCCGATCACCTGCCCTTCGTAGACCTGATCCATCGGCGAGATGAAGAAGCGGCCGCGGTCCTGCAGCTTGTCGATCGAATAGGCGTAGGCCGTACCCGTCTCGCCCGAGATGATCGAGCCGTTGGTGCGCATCTCGATCTCGCCGACCCACGGTTCGAAGTCCTTCAGACGGTGTGTCATGATCGCCTCGCCGGCCGTGGCCGTCAGCATGTTCGAACGCAGGCCGATGATGCCGCGCGAGGGGATGTCGAACTCCAGACGCACGCGGTCGCCGTTCGACTCCATGTTCGTGAGCGTGCCCTTGCGCTTGGTCGTCAGCTCGATCACCGTGCCCGAGCACTCCTCGGGGCAATCGACCGTCATCTCCTCGATCGGCTCGCACTTCTTGCCGTCGATCTCCTTGACGATCACGCGGGGCTGCCCCACCTGCAGTTCGTAGCCTTCGCGGCGCATCGTCTCGATGAGCACCGAGAGGTGCAGCACGCCGCGGCCGAAGACGTTGAACGAGTCGGCCGACGGACCGGGCGTCACGCGCAGCGCGAGGTTCTTCTCCAGCTCGCGGTCCAGACGCTCCTTGATGTGGCGCGAGGTGACGTATTTGCCGTCCTTGCCGAAGAAGGGCGAGTTGTTGATCGTGAAGAGCATCGACATCGTCGGTTCGTCGATGGCGATCGGCGGCAGCGGTTCGGGATTCTCGAAGTCGCAGATCGTGTCGCCGATCTCGAATCCCTCGACTCCCATCACGGCGCAGATCTCGCCGCAGGGAACCTCCTCGACCTTCTTCTTGCCCAGCCCCTCGAAGACCATCAGCTCCTTGATCTTGCACTTCTGCATCGTCACGCCGTCGCGCTTGGCCAGCGTGACGTTCTGTCCGGCACGCAGCGTGCCGCGCGTGAGCTTGCCCACGGCGATGCGGCCCGTGTAGGCCGAGTATTCGAGTGAGGTGATGAGTAGCTGCGGCGTACCTTCGACGATGGCCGGCTCGGGAATTTCGTCGATGATGGCGTCGAGCAGCGGGACGATCGAGTCGGTCCGCTCGTTCCACTTGTGCGACATCCAGCCCTGCTTGGCCGATCCGTAGATGGTCTTGTAGTCGAGCTGCTCCTCGGTGGCGTTGAGCGAGAACATCAGGTCGAAGACCTGCTCGTTCACTACCTCCGGGCGGCAGTTGGGCTTGTCCACCTTGTTCACCACGACGATGGGTTTCTTGCCCAGCGCCAGGGCCTTCTGCAGCACGAAGCGCGTCTGCGGCATCGTGCCCTCGAAGGCATCGACCAGCAGCAGCACGCCGTCGCACATGTTCAGCACGCGCTCGACCTCGCCGCCGAAGTCGGCGTGGCCCGGCGTATCGATGATGTTGATCTTGTAGTCCTTGTAGATGACTGAAACGTTCTTCGAGAGGATCGTGATGCCCCGTTCGCGCTCCAGGTCGTTGTTGTCCAGAATCAACTCTCCGGTCTGTTTCGAGTTGTCGCGCAGGATGTGTCCTGCCAGGATCATCTTGTCTACGAGCGTCGTCTTGCCGTGATCGACGTGGGCGATGATCGCAATGTTGCGCAGTTTCTGCATAGATATGTGTTTTGTCGCGCAAAGGTAAGAATTTCTCGGGAAATATCTTTATTTTTGTTGGTATCTTAAAAAAGAGAAAGCATGAAGCCTGCATTCAGCGTGTGTCGTACAAGCGATGTCTATATTGGTCCGGCGGCCCGTTTGCTGCCCGATCTGCTGCCCGAAGGCCGGGTGATCGCCGTTACGGACGATGAGGTGTACCGCTGCCACGGGGAGCTGCTGGCCCCCTTTGAGACTGTCCGCATCGGGCGCGGCGAGCGCTGCAAGACCCTCTCCACGGTCGAGGAGCTCTGCCGCCGGCTCATCGCGGCGGGAGCCGACCGCAAGACCTTCATCCTCGGTGTGGGGGGCGGCATCGTCACCGACGTGGCGGGATTCGCCGCGGCAACCTACATGCGGGGCGTCGGTTTCGGGTTCGTCTCGACGACGCTCCTGGGACAGGTCGATGCCTCGGTCGGGGGCAAGAACGGCGTGAACGTCGCGGGTTACAAGAACATGGTCGGCACCTTTACCCAGCCGCGCTTCGTGGTGTGCGACCCGTCGCTGCTCGCGACGCTGCCCGACCGGGAGTTCCGGGCGGGGCTGGCCGAGGCGGTCAAGGCGGCGGTCATCGGCGACGGGGCGCTCTTTGAGCTGCTCGAACGGAGCTCGTTCGGGGAGCTGCGCGGGGATGCCGGGCTGTTGGGGCGCGTCGTCGAGTCGGCGGTCCGGGTCAAGGCTGCGATCGTCGGGCGTGACGAGCACGAGGCGGGCGAACGGCGCAAACTCAATCTGGGGCACACGCTGGCGCATGCCATCGAGAAGTGCTCGGATCGGATGAACCACGGCGAGGCCGTGGCCGTGGGGACGGTGCTTGTCGCCGATGCCGCCGTGCGGCTCGGGGTGCTGGCACCGCCGGTTCGGGACCGGATCCGGGCGTTGCTCGTGTGGCTGGGTTTTGCCGTCGAGCCTCCGGTTGCCGTCGGGGAGCTCCTGCAGCAGGTCGGCAAGGACAAGAAGAGCGAGGCGGGTATTCTTCATGTCGTCTTTCCTACGGGGATCGGGTCGTGCGAGGTGCGGCCGATGGCGCGCGAAGCCTTTGCGGCGCTGTTTGATGCCGAAAATGTGTGAACCCGTGCTGCTTCGACTCATTCTGACCGTCTTGGAACCCTGTTGCCGCCGCTGTCCGGGCGGCGTATGACGCTGAAATTTTATTAATTGGCGAGCGGTTTATTGCTTTATATTTGCGTGTGGCTTAATTAAATAGAGGCCTGTATGAAAAAGTTGTTCATGATGTTTGCCGTGATGACGGCATGCGCCGCCTGCGAGAAGGACGACGGAGGAATCACGATGGAGGCGGACCGGCTTGAGGGAACCTACTGGAAGCAGACCCGTATGGAATGTTCCGAATACCGCGACGGGCGATGGGAAAAGACGCTCGATTACGGGTTCGACGGCTCGCTGGACGGAGGAGGCGGTCCGACGGTGCTGTTCTTCGCGAGCGGGACGACGCTGGTCGAGTATGGCCGCCTGGCCATGACCGGTCCCGACCGGCCGACGGCCTACCGCAAGACGCGCACCTTCGATTACCGGCCGGGCGAGAAGCTCTTTCTGACCTATGGTCCGAACGGGGAGTCGGACGACCGGATGGATTTGGAGACGTTCACTCCGGGGACGATCGTTTGGGAGTCGGTTGCCGAGTACACGGAGCCCGGCGGAAGTTCCTATCAGGTCCTTACGCGGGAGACGTTCCGCTGTTTCGAGCCTGATGAGGCGTGGAAGCAGAGTGCGGCGCAGTATCCCGATTACGACGAGGTGGACTGGTCGGCACTGCGTTGAAACGCATGTTTGCGGGGCGTCGTGAGGCCCCGAGTCGCCATGCATCGGCCCTGCCGGATCAAGTCCGGCAGGGCCGATGTCTTGTTTTGGGATATCCGAAATTTTACCTCTTTGGAAAATTTAGTTTAAACCGCCTGAATATTTATTCAGGCGGTTTAAATATTTGATATAGGGATGTATTGGGTGCATTGATGTTATTGTGAGAGTTTAGTGATTTAAAAATTTGATAGTTGGACTAGATTGAGTGAATATTGTAGCAAGATTCGTAAAACATATATTTAAACTTTTTTGTATTTGCGTATAGTCTAAAATAATTACATTTTGTTGTGTATGTGATTTATTTTGCTATAATATATTGCTAATTTTTGATTTATAATTTGTATGTGTGATATTTCTTCTGTATATTTGATGTGCTATGATACAATCTTATATTTTTAAATATTAAATAAAATGTGTATGAAAAAAAATTTTTACTTGTTAGGTTTGTTTGGCGTAGTTTGTTTTGGCTGCGAAAAAGTGGAGTTTAATTCTGATGGATTTGAATTGGAACGGCAGACAGGAGTTAATCTCTCTTATCAAGAAGCTCGTGATGTTGCTATGAGAGCAATTCCTATGTTGCCGGGCACGAGATCTTTTATGACTCGAACTCTTGATGATGAAAATGTTTCGTGGTATGTTCGTAAAAACTTACGAACGGGTGATGCTCGAGATACATTGATGTATATCTTTAATTTTAAGGAAGGCGGGTTTGCTGTTGTAGCAACAGATCGGCGAGTTGATAAATTAATAGCTTTTGCGGAAAAAGGAAAATATTTAATTGATAATGAGTCTAATATACAGGATCCTGGGCGTGGAATAGATCTTTATATGAATTATATGAGTTCAAAATTAGAGGCATTGAGTGCTGAGCCTATCTCTGATTTACCTTCAGAGCCTGGGCGAACTCAAATTCGGGAAAGAGTAATAACTCGAGAAATTGTTAACCCGAAAGTATCGGTTGAGTGGGGGGAGGCTTTCCCTTATAATTTATATTGTAGCACTAGCGATGGAACGCGGACATATGCAGGATGTGCAGCAACTGCCGTGGCTCAAATTATGGAGGCTTATTCTTTTCCCGAAACAATGCAATTTACCTATCCGAACGCCGATATTTCTTCTGTAGAATTGGATTGGTCAGGTCTTCGTATTCATAAAAATACAAATACATGTGATTTTTCATGCCCTGAACATCAAACTACTGCTAGAATCTTTCGTGAGATTGGACAACGATTGGATATGGAGTATCTTGAGGGAATAGGAAATAATAAAGTGGATTTTGCGAACGTACCTGATTGTCTGCATTCCTTTGGATTTTCGGCAGAATCTATTTCTGAATATAGTTTTAGTGCTATTGGAAAAAGTTTGATGGCAGGGAAGATGGTTTGCATGTACGGGCAGACTGAAAAAAATAAAACCCATATATGGGTAGTTGATGGTTATCAAAATGTTTCAACAGCTACCGAAATCTGGTTCTTGCCTGATAGTGGAGGGGCTGGTCGATTGATTGAAAGTCATACGAAAACGGTTCGCTATACACATTGTAATTGGGGATTTGATGGAGATTGCAATGGATACTTTGCTATGGATGTATTTGATATGACAAAGCCCGAAATTCCTGATAATAGTGATGCTGGTAAAGATTATAATTTTACACTGAATCTGAAAATGGTAACAGGAATAGCCCCTATTCGTTAAAGATGTGAAAAAAGTCTTCTGATTCTCATTTTTTATTATATATATTTTGTAAAGTGGTTTGTGATACTTATATTTGAAAAGAAAAAAATGATTTTTTCTAAAAAAATGTCAGTATGAATAAATCTTCTTTCCTTTCAATTTTGCTGGCTTTTTTCGCTGCAGCGCTTGTCTCGTGTGAAAGTGATGAGGACGGGAAAGTGCCCGATCCCGGATTGTCGGACGCCGCGCTGTCGCGGCTGGTGGTACGCTACGACGAGGCGCGCCAGACGGCCGATGAGGTGGGCCGGGCGTTGGGGCGCACGGTGGAGTACGAATCCTTCTACGTGCGCAAAAACATGCGGACGGGAGATGCCCGCGATACGCTGCTCTATGTGTTCAATTACGACGACAACGGATTCGCCGTCGTGGCGACGGACCGCCGTGTGAACAAACTGCTGGCCGTGGCGGAGAACGGACCGTATCATCCGAAACTCATCCCCGGAATGAACGGATACTACTGCGGCATGTTCTTCTACATGACCGCTCTGATCGATGAGTTGGAGGCGTTGAGCGCCCGGCCCTTCACGGCCGATGTGCCCGATGTGCCCGGACGTGTCGAGAGCCGTGAGACCCGGACGGTCGGCGAATCGGCCGAACCCGCCATCACGGTGGAGTGGGGCTACCGCACCTGGCCCTACAATACTTATTGCAGAAAGAGCGACGGTACGCTGGCGCCGGCCGGATCGGCCGCTGCAGCCGTGGCGCAGATCATGGAGGCCTGTTCCTTCCCTGAGCGGATGGACCTGACCTATCCCGACGCCGAGGTCGCATCGGCCGACCTCGACTGGGAAAAGATCCGCCAGCACCGCAATACGGATATGTGCGGTGTCTGGGATTGTCCGGGCGACCATGTGGCGATCTCGCGCATCTACCGGGAGATTGGCCAGCAGCTCGGTCTCGAGTATGGCGATCGTTACGACCTGCCGATGGATTTCGGCAAGATGCCCGAATGCCTCCGCCATTTCGGATTTCGGGCCGATGAGGTCGCCGCATACGATGCGGACCGGGTGGTCGGAAGCCTGAAGGAGGGCAAGCTGGTCTGCATGTCGGGGCGGATTGCCGACGGGCTTCAGTCGCGCGGCCAGGTTTGGGCCATCGACGGCTATCGGGATGTGGAGACGAAGTCCGAACTGTGGTTCGTCCCCTCCGACGGCGGTGCGGAGCAGAAGCTCGAGGAGACTGCGGAGACGGTTCGCTACATTCACTGCAACTGGGGCTGGAGCAGCGACACCAGCGGCGAGATGAACGGCTACTTTGCCGTCGATCTGTACCGGAATGCGGCGGGCGATGCCGCGCATTGGGGCGGCGACATGCTGCCGAACCTGCAGGTCGTCACCGGCATCACGCCGAATCGTTGATGACCCTCACGCTGCAAGGCAAAGGGCCCGTCCGGAATCCGGACGGGCCCTTTGCGGTTCGGAGCCCGGTGTGTGCCGGGGCGTTCCGCAGATGGCCTACTTGGTCGGCTCCACGCGGTTGCGCAGCCCCTCGGCGTAGGCCTCCCAGTCGGTGACGGGACGCCGGGCGACTCCCGACTCCATGGCGGCCCGGGCGACGGCCGGGGCTACGGTGGCGAGTAGCCGCGGGTCGAGCGGTTTGGGAATCAGGTAGGAACGCCCGAACTCGAGCCGCTGGAGGCGGTAGGCCTGCAGGACTGCTGCCGGGACGGGCTGCTGGGCCAGGGCGGCGATGGCCCGTGCGGCGGCGAGTTTCATGGCGTCGTTGATCTCCGTAGCGTGGACATCGAGCGCCCCGCGGAAGATATAGGGGAAGCCCAGTACGTTGTTCACCTGGTTGGGGTAGTCCGAGCGGCCCGTGGCGAAGATGATGTCGGGACGCGAGACGACGGCCTTCTCGTAGGCGATCTCCGGATCGGGGTTGGCCAGGGCCATGACGATCGGGTTCGAGGCCATCGAACGCAGCATCTCGGGTGTCAGCGTGTCGGCTTTCGAGACGCCGAGGAAGACGTCGGCGTCCGCCACGGCTTCGGTGAGCGTGGAGATGCGCCGCGAGGTGGCCAGCTCGCGCTTGGCGGGATTCAGGTCGTCGCGGTAGGTCGTGACGACACCCCGGCTGTCGCACAGCACGAGGTTCTCGCGGCGGATGCCCAGCGAGAGGAAGAGCCGCGCACAGGCGATGGCTGCCGCGCCGGCGCCGTTCACCACCACGCGCATCCGGTCGAGTTCCTTGCCGGCGAGTTTCGCGCCGTTGAGCAGTGCCGCCGAGGTGATGATCGCCGTGCCGTGTTGGTCGTCGTGCATCACCGGGATATCCAGCTCCTGACGCAGGCGCGCCTCGATCTCGAAGCATTCCGGGGCCTTGATGTCCTCGAGGTTGATGCCGCCGAAGGTCGGGGCGATGGCCCGGACGGCCCGGACGAATGCCTCGGGATCGGTCTCCGCAACCTCGATGTCGAAGGCGTCGAGTCCGGCGAAGGTCTTGAACAGCATGCATTTGCCCTCCATGACCGGCTTGGCGGCCAGCGGGCCGATGTTGCCCAGGCCGAGGACTGCCGTACCGTTCGAAATGACGGCTACGAGGTTGCCCTTGCCCGTGTAGCGGTATGCGTCGTCCGCGTTTTCGGCAATGGCCAGCGAGGGGGCGGCGACGCCCGGCGAGTAGGCCAGCGAAAGATCTTCCTGTGTATGGTGGGGTTTGGTCGGGACGATCCCGATCTTGCCGGGGCGCCCTTCGCTGTGGTAGCGGAGTGCCGCTTCGGTGAGTTCGTTTTTCGTATCCATTCTGTTTTGCCGTTTTTTCGTTTCTGAAACCTTGTCGTGTCAGCGGTAAATGTACGACAATTATCCGGCAAAATGCAGAATTTTTAGATTTATTGACAATATTTTTAGAAATAGAGGCGTATGCCTCCGCTGCATTGGAACCGCAGGATGCCGTTCAGCGTCAGTTCGGCTCCGTCGCCTACGTCCGGCGAACGGACGATGAGCCACTGCCCGCCCACCTCGGCCGAGAGTCCGATGTGGCGTGTCAGCATGAATTCGACCGAGGCCCGTTCGTGGATGCCTGCTCCGCCCCGGCTGCCCCGACGTTCGCCGTAGCTGCGCACGTAACGGCCGTAGCCGACGCCCCCCGCCTCCCGGCACGGGCCACGG
>FR892015.1:12674-14489 GCA_000434235.1 Alistipes sp. CAG:268
CGGGGAAGAGCCACCGGCGGCCGGCGCGCTGTCGGGCGACGAACTCCGGGGCGATGTAGTGCAGGCGGGTCGTGCGCTTGACGGCATCCCGTTCGGCGGAGATGAAGCCGCCCGAGTAGATGATGCCCACGCCGAGCCCGCGGCGTGAGGTCCAGTTGTATCCGGCCATCAGGTCGAATCCCGAGTTCAGCGAACCGGACGAACTCTCTTCGAAGTATAACGCCGAGAGGATCGCCAGGTAGCCGGCGTTGGCGAACACCGTGTGTTGTGCGCGGTCGCGCGGGGCAAGGTGTTCCCTGCGTTGGGGCGTGCCGGAGAGAGGCTCCTCTTCGGGCGGTACGGTCCGGAGTGCGGATTCGGGGTTGGATGGATTGGTCAGGTTTCGGGCCGGAGATGCCTCGTCGTGCGGGTTGGCGGCCTGGAGCGGGAAGCTGCCCGGGAGCAGCAGGGCGGACAGCAGCAACAGTGCCCGCCTGGCAAGGTTCGGTTGGTTCGGGGTCATTTCGTGGGGGTGTTTGATGATTGTAAGTTTTTTGTTTTCGGGGAATTACCCCCCCCCTGTATTTTCCGCGAAGATAGGAAAATCAGATGAATCGGGCAAATGTTTTCGCGGGAAACGGCTGTTTTGCCCCTCTCTTCAGGACATATTGAGGATTCGGCGGATATGATCGGGACGGTCTTCCTTGAGGAAGACCGTCCCGGATGTGTGGTCAGAAGAGGGTCGAGTCGCTCCCCGGCGAGGCGACGCCGAGGTGTTCGTAGGCCAGCGGAGTGGCTTCGCGTCCCCGCGGGGTACGCTTGAGGAAGCCCTCCTTGATCAGGAACGGTTCGTAGACCTCCTCGATCGTGCCGGGTTCCTCGCCGACGGCCGTGGCCACGGTATTCAGTCCGACCGGACCGCCGTTGAACTTCTCGATGATCGTGCCGAGAATCTTGTTGTCCATGCGGTCGAGGCCGCGCGAGTCGATGTTCAGCGCCGAGAGCGCCATGCGGGTGATGGCCAGGTCGATGTGTCCGCCGCCCTTGACCATGGCGAAGTCGCGCACGCGCCGCAGCAGGGCATTGGCAATACGCGGCGTGCCGCGCGAGCGCAGGGCCACTTCGTGGGCCGCGTCGTCGTCGATCGGAACGTCGAGGATCCGGGCCGAGCGGCGGACGATGCCCGCCAGTACCGGGGCGTCGTAATACTCCAGGTGGCACTGAATGCCGAAACGCGCCCTGAGAGGCGAGGTGAGCAGTCCGCTGCGTGTCGTAGCGCCGATGAGCGTGAAGGGGGCCAGCTCGATCTGAATCGAGCGTGCCGAGGGACCCTTGTCGAGCACGATGTCGATCTTGTAGTCCTCCATGGCCGAGTAGAGGTACTCCTCGACAATGGGGCTGAGGCGGTGGATCTCGTCGATGAAGAGCACGTCGCCCGGGTTGAGGCTGGTCAGCAGGCCGGCCAGGTCGCCCGGCTTGTCCAGCACGGGACCCGACGTGACGCGCAACTGGGCGCCCATCTCATTGGCGATGATGTTCGCAAGCGTGGTTTTGCCCAGTCCCGGGGGGCCGTGCAACAGCACATGGTCGAGCGAGTCGCCGCGCATGAGTGCCGCCTTGATGAAGATGCGGAGGTTCTCGACGATCTTCTCCTGGCCCGCGAAGGTTTCCAGTTCCTGCGGGCGGATTCTGTTTTCGAATTCGAGATCGCTCTCGGTGTTGCGTACGATTGACATGTCGCAAAGATAGCGATTTTTCCCGACACGGGCGGCGTGGCGCACAAAAAAATCCGGCCCGCACATGCGGGCCGGAGAGCCTGTCGGCAGGAGTGGCTAC
>FR892015.1:14499-35876 GCA_000434235.1 Alistipes sp. CAG:268
GTGTCGGCAGGGGTGGCTCCTTCTCCTGCGGCAGGTCGAGCTTGATGTATTTCGTGCCGTTCTCGAAGGTGTCTATGCGCAGCTTGATGCCCTTCATGCCTTCCAACTCTCCGGCGATCGGCTCGAGGTCGAACGAGATGTAATAACCCTGCGTGTAGCCGGCCGCATCGCCGCCCGCGCTGTGGCAGAGCACTACGTCGAGGTATCCCTCTTCGCTCGCGCCGTCGCTGCCCACCTCGATGTCGCGGCCTTCGGGTGCGTCGGGCGTGCGGTCCACGGCCAGGGCGAACGTGTGCTTCGAGTTGTCGGTCACGGGATAGAGTGCATAGAAGGTCAGCCACTTGCGGGTGAGGTTGAAGGTCTGCAGGTTGAAGCCCGTCCTGTCGCCGCCCAGCGCCTCGAGCTCCTCCTGGGTCGTGACCACCTGCGACGTGCCGGTGAAGATTTTCTCCGCGCGGTAGAGGCGGATGTTGTAGTCGTATCCCTCGACGGCGCCCTCGAGCAGGTCGAAGTAGATCACCGCGCGACGGTTGTCCTCGGCCTCGAAGCCCGAGGGCCGCTCGCTCGGGTAGAGCGTCTCGCCGTTGTCGCGCTCGAACTCGAAATAGTAGTCTGTCGTCTCGTCTCCTTCGCCGATCGCATGGATCGTGGTGATCAGACCGTAGACGTTGGGGTAGTCTCCGTCGTTGTCGTTGCAGCCCGTGAATGCCGTGAGGCAGAGTGCGGCAAACAGCGAGCAGAGCATGTGGATTTTTTTCATGGTTGTCCTGTTTTGTCGATATTATTGTTACTTTCGCAAGATAAAATGCCGACCCTCGGAAAATACTGCGCAGGGGGCTAAATTTTTTCTTGGCCGTGCAGTATTCCGGTCGAGCCGTTGTTTATAAGGGTGAATTCAACAATGCAAATGGAGGAGCGTACACTGGCCGAAGGGTGCAGAAACGGCGACGGCGCGGCCCAACGGGAGTTGTACGACCGTTATGCCGGGCGCCTGCTTGCGGTGTGCCTGCGCTATGCCGGCGACAGGGCCACGGCCGAGGACCTGCTCCACGATGCGTTTCTGAAGATCTACGGCGCCTTCTCGAAGTTCGAGTACCGCGGAGCGGGATCATTGAGGGCCTGGATGGAGCGTGTCACCGTAAACGTGGCGCTCGAATGGCTTCGGACCCGCAACCGGCTGGGATGCGTCGAACTCGACGAGGGGCGCGCTGCGGCCCTTCCGGATGAGCCCTCAGCCGAGGAGGCGTCGCGGGTGCCGCGCGATGTGCTGATGCGCTTCGTCAGCGAACTGCCCGACGGGTACCGGGCCGTATTCAACCTCTACTGCATCGAAGAGTATTCGCACCGGGAGATCGCGCAGATGCTGGGAATCAACGAGAAAAGTTCTTCGTCGCAGCTTTTCCGGGCGCGGACGCTGCTGGCGCGGCGAATCCGCGACTATTTGAAGACACATTGAGTTATGAAACAGGATAAGGATTGGACCGATGTCATGCGGAATGCGCTCCGCGACGCCGAGCTTCCCCCTCCGGAACACGGTTGGGCGCGGCTTGAGGCCGAGTTGCGCGGTGTGCGGCCCGAGGCGTCGGCCGGTATGGCCGGTACCGAAGGCGGCCGGACGACTGCAGCGCGCAGACCGCAGTGGAAGATCCATGTGAAGCGGATTGCCGTGGCCGCCGCGGTTGTGCTGCTCGGTGTTGCGACCGTCGGGTTCTGGTTGCGTTCCGATCGGATGGTGCCTTCTACCGATGAGTTGTTGGCCGAGACTCTCCCGGTTCCGGGAACTGCGTCGGATGCACTGCCTGAAGGGCACGCCGGAGAGGATCCGGAGGAGACGCTGCGGAGCCGCGTGGCGCAGGCCGTTTCGCTGCCAGCTGGGCTGAGTGAGGCTGCAGGGGCACAACGGAATGCCGCGGCGCAGCGAACTGCCGGGGATGCGGCAGAGCCCCGTCTGGCTCTTGCCGCGGTGAAGCCGCAAACGGCCGGAACGCAGCCGACCGTTGATGCGTCGCAGGCGGATGCCGCTGCCCGGGAATCGCAGCCTGTGCCGGTCGCTTCTGCCGCCGGCCGCCAGGCCCCGGCCGGGGAGACCCGCGCGAAGCAGGCCCCTGCCGGGACCCGCACGGAACAGGGATCGGCCCGGACGTCGTTCGACGGGCTTTATGATCAGCCCGAAACCCGCCGGGCGGCGCGCAGGCGCTCGTCGCTTTCGTTCTCGGCGGGCAGCAGCGTGGCCGGAGGCTCCGGGATCGGTTCCGGAAGCAAGGCTCCGATGCATGCCATGCAGCAGGCTCCCTCGATGCCCGGAATGTCCTCGGCGATCGGCAACAGTGCCGAGATGACGCTGCTCAAGAGTTACGATTACGATGAGAGTTCGTTCCGCCACCACCAGCCGTTGAGTTTCGCCCTGACTTTCCGCAAGGAGTTCGCCTACGGTCTGTCGCTCGAGAGCGGCATCAACTACACGCTGTTGCAGTCGGATGTCCGGGCGCTTTATGCTGACAAGGAGACCGATCAGACGCTGCATTTCGTCGGTATTCCGGTGCGTGTGAACTGGCAGTTCCTCGAACGCGGCCGTTTCTCGCTCTATCTGGGTGCCGGAGGTATGGCCGAGAAGTGCGTGTCGGCGAAGTTCGGTTCGAAATCCGTTTCGGAGCCGGGTCTGCAGTGGTCGCTGATCGGTGCGGCCGGAGCGCAATACAGGCTCGGAGGCATGGTGGGACTCTATTTCGAGCCGGAGGCGGCCTACTACCTTACCGAAACTCGCCTGCAGACGGCCCGTACGGACAATCCGCTGTCGCTGACCCTCCGGCTGGGTGTCCGTCTCTCGTTCTGATTCCGGCCGACGATCCGTCGTTTCGCATACTTATTGCAAGGAAAGCCCGTGCTGCAGCACGGGCTTTCCTTTTGTCCTGGTGCGGGTCTGAATTTGTTATCCGACAGATCAAATGTGTCATTTTTTCTTGTCGGAACCAAATTTGTTATTAATTTTGTAACTTAATAAGTGAGTGCTTGATCCTGAGGTCGATGCCGTTTCGGAAGGAGGACGGCGGTTCCGGTCCGAATCCGAATGAAAAAAGCACAGATCCGGAGTGTTTCGAACCTGTGCTTTGGTAGTCCCGAAAGGAATCGAACCTTTATCGTAAGAACCGGAATCTTATATTCTATCCATTGAACTACGGGACCGGGACTGCAAAAATGCAAAAAAAATTTAATATAGCAAAATAAAATGCGAGAAAAGCAGAATAATTGGCAAAGAATCGAGGCTGTGATCAAGTGGGCAAATATGTCCACCAACTATTTTGCTCGCTATATCGGTCTGGCGCGCGGCGAGAACCTCTACCAGATCAAACGGGGCAACAACGGCATATCGCTCAACGTAGCCGACCGCATTGTCTCCAAGTTTCCCCAGATCGACAAGCTCTGGCTGCTGACCGGCGAGGGGCAGATGTTCGCCGACGCCCGGCAGCGGGGAATGCAGATACCTTTTTATAATACGGATGTCGAACAGCACATCGCCTCGCTCGACCGACTCGAGGCCGAGTGCGATCTGGTCGTGCTCCCGGTGGGTGACTGCGATCTGGCGATGGTCTACAACGGCCGCGCCATGGGTGCCGTGGTGCCTCCCGGAACGATCGTCCTGCTCAAGGCCATCGATGCGGATGCAATAATTCCCGGTGAAGAATACGTGATTGTCTGCCAAAAAATTGTAACTTTGCGAATAGTTCGGGCCGCCGATGCGGAGGGAAAATACCGCCTCGTGCCCGGTGATCGGGAGAATTTCGATGACATCGTAGTGAATGCCAGCGATATAACCTCGGTTTACAAGGTGAAGGGCAAGTTGATCATAAACAGTTGAGTATGTTTTCAGGCATCGTGGAGGGCATGGGCGAGGTGGTCTCGATCCGTGCCGACCGTCAGAACAAGGACTTTACGCTTCGGGCAGACTTCTGCCGGGATTTGAAAATCGATCAGAGCATCGCCCACAACGGCGTATGCCTGACGGTCGTGGACATCAAGGACGACACCTATACCGTGACGGCCATGAAGGAGACGCTCGACCGCAGCAACCTCGGCCTGCTCCGGGAGGGCGACCTGGTGAACCTCGAACGCTCGATGAAGCCCGATGCGCTGCTCGACGGCCACATCGTGCAGGGTCATGTCGATCAGACGGCCGTCTGCACGGCCAAGGAGGATGCCGACGGAAGCTGGTACTTCACCTTCGAGTACGAGCCTCAGGGCGAGGGCCTCTGTACGGTGGAGAAGGGTTCGGTGACGGTCAATGGCGTGAGTCTGACGGTCTGCGACTCGAAGGAGTCGTCGTTCCGCGTGGCGATCATCCCCTACACGTTCGAGCATACGAATTTCTGCCGCATCGGCGTGGGGTCGGTCGTGAACCTCGAATTCGACATCGTGGGCAAGTACATCGCCCGTCTGATGCGCAACTACATGAAGTGACGCCATGATTACGATCAAAACCAAGGAGGCCGCATCGGTCTGGATCGGCCTGCTGGCCACGGCCATCGCGGCCGGGCTGCTTTTTGCGATGGAGGCGAAGGGGGTGCAGGTCCGCTGGATCGCAGCGGTCGTCGTGCTGCTGTGCACCTTCACAGCCGTGATGCTCATTTCGCTGTTCATCATCCGCAAGTATGTGGCCTACAAGCTCAAGCCGATCTATTCGATCGTCCTCTCGCGCAACGTGCATACCGACGAGATCTTCACCGAACTCAAGGACAAGAAGGTCGAGAACATCGGCGAGGAGCTGACAGCCTGGGCCGACACGAACGATCGGGAGATCGCCCGCCTGAAGGAGGCCGAGCACTTCCGCAAGCAGTATCTGGGCAATGTGGCGCACGAGCTGAAGACCCCGATCTTCAACGTGCAGGGCTATATCTCGACCCTGCTGGACGGCGGTCTGGAGGATGAGCTGATCAACCGCAAGTACCTCGAGCGTGCCGAGAAGAGCATCGACCGTCTGATCAATATCGTCAATGACCTCGATACGATCTCGAAACTCGAGAGCAGCATGAACCGGCTCGATATGGAGCGCTTCGACATCGTGGCGCTGGCCAAGGAGATCGCCGACCAGGCCGAGATGGAGGCCGACCGCAAGGGGATCAAGATCTCGGTCAAGGGGGCCGACAACCTGCCGTCACCGTTCTGGGTGCTGGCCGACAAACACTACATCGGACAGGTACTGGTCAATCTGATCATCAATTCGATCCACTACGGCAAGGAGGGCGGCACGACGCGCATCCGCTTCCGCGACATGCTCGACAAGATCCTGGTCGAGGTCGAGGACAACGGGCAGGGCATCGGCAAGGAGGATCAGCCGCGGGTCTTCGAGCGTTTCTACCGCACGGACAAGGGCCGCTCGCGCGAGCAGGGCGGTACGGGGCTCGGCCTGGCGATCGTCAAGCACATCGTCGAGGCGCATGGCGAGCGGATCTCCGTGCGCAGCGAACTGGGCGTGGGCAGCACCTTCTCCTTCACGCTCAAGAAGGTCAATCTGCAGGACATCCGGTAATCCGTCCGCCAGGAAACCGGGTGCGGAACATGGATTCCGGCCGCGGACGCTCCGGCGGCGTGTAACGATTAAACTTCGATAAATGATACAACCTTTGAGCATAGTCTGGGACTTCGATCCGGTGCTCCTCAGCATCGGCACGTTCGATATCCGTTATTACGGGCTGATGTGGGCCCTGGCCATCCTGATCGGCGCCTGGTTCTTCGACAACTTCTGCAAACGCGAAGGACTGTCGCAGGAGGTCTCCGGCTCGATCTTCATCTACGGTACGCTGGCCACGATCCTCGGAGCCCGCCTCGGGCACTGCCTCTTCTACGATCCGGTGGAGTACCTCTCCCGGCCGTGGACCATCATCACGGGCTTCCGCGACGGCGGCATGGCCAGCCACGGCGCCGCAATCGGCCTGCTGATCGGCCTGTGGCTCTTCTCGCGCAAGAACCGCCTGCCCTATATCTGGTCGCTCGACCGCATCATGATCGCCGTCGGTGTGGGCGGGGCCATCGTGCGCATGGGCAACCTCTTCAACTCCGAGATCTTCGGTACGGCCACGACGCTTCCCTGGGGCTTCGAGTTCGTCCGTTCGGCCAAGTGGGTGCACGAGTTCGCTCCGGCAGCGGTACACCCTACGCAGATTTACGAGGCGCTGTGTTACCTTGTGACCTTCGGCATCCTCTGCTGGCTTTATTACGGCCGCGACATGGCGCGCCGCCGTCCCGGTGTACTGTTCGGCATCGGATTGATCGGGGTCTTCCTTACGCGTTTCTTCATCGAATTCATCAAGACCGAGCAGGAGGCCTTCGAGGTGGGCTGGACGCTCGACATGGGACAGTGGCTCAGCATCCCGTTCATCCTGTTGGGTTTCTTCATGATCTGGCGCGGTTTGTCGCGCCCTGCGCTGACCCCCGCACAGTTCCCCGCGCAGTCGAGGCAGGCTGCGCATCCAACGCCTAAAAAGAGAAAGAAATGAACGTCAATCCGATGGAAGAGCAGGTGGGCCGCATCATCGGCAACCTGCTGGCCGCGGGCGGAACGGTGCTTCTGCCCGGTGTGGGCAGCCTTTGCCCGGAGCGGCGTGCAGCCCGACGGGTGGCCCGCCGCATGGTCGAACCGCCCTGCCGGACGGTGGTCTTCTCGTCGCAGGAGCAGGGCACATCGCTGGTTGCGGAGATCGCCCGCATCCTGAATGCCGACGGAACTCCGGCCGGGGAGGCCGATGCCGCGGCTCGGACGGTCTATGCCCGTTGGACGGAGCGCGCCCGCCGGGGTGACGCTCTGGTCGTAGAGGGGGTAGGCGTGTTGAAGTACAAGCACTTTTCGCTCGACGAGGAGTTCGACCGGAGGCTCAATCCGCAGGGACACGCCCCGATGAAGATCCGCTCCGGACGCCCCGACTGGGTGATCTGGGTAGGCGCTGCGGCGGTTGTTGCCGCTATAGGAATCGGTGTCTGCTCTTTCCTGCTGAACGATACCGAACGTCCGCAGCCGTTGGCCGGGACGGCAGTCCCGGGACTTGCGACGGCCGAGTCTCCCGTTTCGCCGGGCGTGCCGGCCGATTCGCTTTCGGCAGAGCATGCGGCGGCTGGAAATGCCGCTCCGGTTCCGGAGGAGGGCGGAAAGGCCGTTGCGGGGAGCACTGCGGCCGGAGGCACTTCGGAGCAGGGTGCTGCGGCGGTGCAGTCCCCGGATGAGGTACAGCGTCCTGCGGGATACGAGCCTGCGGCGATGACCTCGAAGCGGAATTACGTTGTGCTGGGCGTCTTCAGTTCGCAGGAGAATGCCGTGCGGGCGGCGAAGAAGGCCGCATCGGATTCGGAAGAAGCGGCGCTGACCTGCGGCGTCTACCGGTTCGGTGCGAAGTTCCTGGTCTCGCCCTTCGAGTCGGATGATCCCGAGGCGTGCCGGCTCTTCATCCGCGCACATGCCGACCGCTTCCCCGGAATGTGGACTTATACGGCCCGTTGATGCGTCTTGCCGATTGGATCATCCGGGCGATCGACCTGTTCTATCTGCGGCCCGTTGCCGCGTTCGTACCCCGGCAGGTGTTCCGCTATGCCGTCTGCGGGGGTGCGAACGTCGTGTTCGGGTGGGGATGTTATTTCCTGATCTATAATTTCCTGATCGACAAACAGCTGGTCGATCTGGGCTTCGTGGCCGTGTCGGCTCACGTCGCCGCCATGCTCGTTACCTTCCCATTCACCTTCTTCGCGGGATTCTGGCTCAACCGCTATGTGGCCTTCCGCCGTTCGCCGATCCCTTCGGGCACGCAGCTGTTCCGCTACCTGCTCTCTGTCGCGGGATCGGTCGTGGTGAACTATGTCTGTCTGAAATTCTTTGTCGAATACTGCGCCATCTGGGCCACCCCTTCGCAGATGCTCGCCACCTGCGTCACGACCGTCTACAGCTTCTTTGCCGCAAAGTATTTCACCTTCCGGCATGCCGAGGCGGAGTAGCCGCCTGCCCGGAGATCCGTCCGGCGGGGCAGGAGTGTGTACCCTCGGCGTGTGAGGCCGGAACCGGCGGGCGGGATGCGGCCGGAGCCCTGAAATCGGGAATACGGGCGGTGTGCCGTGTCGGCATGCCGCCCGGTGTTATTTCCGGTTCTCCTCACGCAGTTTCTGCAGTTCGTACATGCGGTCGCGGAATTTCGCCGCGGCCAGAAAGTCCAGCGACTTGGCTGCCCGCTCCATATCCTCGCGCGCCCGATCGATCAGGGCATCGAGGTTTGTGCCGGCCGAGTAGCCCTGCTGTACGTCGGCGGCTACCGGTGCGTAGTGCTCCTCGGCGATGGGGTAGGCCGTCGGGATTGCCTCCGGTGTCTCGCTCCGCCCGGCCAGCAGGGCCCGCTGTCCCGAGCCGCTCTTCTGCGCGCGGCGCGGCAGCACGCCGTGCTCCATGTTGTAGCGCACCTGCTTCTCGCGGCGGCGGTTGCTCTGCTCGATCGTGTAGCGCATCGACTCGGTGCAGGTGTCGGCATAGAGGATCACGTTGCCCTGCGAGTGGCGCGCCGCGCGTCCCGCGATCTGCGTGAGCGACCGCACGTTGCGCAGGAATCCCTCCTTGTCGGCATCGAGGATCGCCACCAGCGCCACCTCCGGGAGGTCCAGACCTTCGCGCAGCAGGTTCACGCCCACCAGCACGTCGAACATCCCGGCCCGCAGGTCCTCGAGGATCTGGATGCGCTCGAGCGTATCGACGTCCGAGTGGATGTAGCGGTTGCGGATGCCCACGCGGTCGAAGTATTTCGACAGCTCCTCGGCCATGCGCTTGGTGATGGTCGTGACGAGCACCTTGTCGTCGTTCTTCACCCGCTTGTCGATCTCCTCGATCAGGTCATCGATCTGGTTGGCCGTCACGCGGACCTCCAGCGGCGGGTCCACCAGACCCGTCGGGCGGATGAGCTGCTCGACGACCACCCCCTCGCTCTTCATCAGCTCCCAGTCGGCGGGCGTCGCGCTCACGTAGATCGACGTCCCCTGCAGCTGCTCGAATTCGGCGAAGGTCACCGGGCGGTTGTCCTTGGCTGCCGGGAGCCGGAACCCGTATTCGACGAGGTTCTCCTTGCGGGCCCGGTCGCCGCCGAACATGGCGTGGACCTGCGGCAGCGTCACGTGGCTCTCGTCCACGACCAGCAGGTAATCCTTCGGGAAGTAGTCGATCAGGCAGAAGGGGCGCGTGCCGGCGGCGCGTCCGTCGAAGTAGCGCGAGTAGTTCTCGATTCCGGAGCAGTAGCCCAGCTCCTTGATCATCTCGAGGTCGTATTCGACGCGCTGCTTGATGCGCTGTGCCTCCATCATGCGTCCGGCCCGCTCGAAGTATTCGATCTGCTTGCCCAGGTCGAGGTAGATCTGCTGCACGGCCGAGTTGATGCGCTCCTTGGTGGTGACGAAGAGGTTCGTGGGGTAGAGCGTGAGGTTGTCGAGCGAGTGGATGCGCTGGCCCGTCACGGGGTCTATGGAGTGGATGGCCTCGATCTCGTTGTCGAAGAACATCACGCGGAAACACTGGTTGCCGAACTCCCCGAAGGCGGCCATGATATCGACCGTGTCGCCGTTCACGCGGAAGGTCGCGGGTTCCAGTTCGCGCTCGGTGCGCGTGTAGAGTGCCTCGACGAGCTTGTAGAGAAAGTGTTTGTAGCTGACCACCTGCCCGACCTCGATGTGGATCGCCGTGGCGTGGAAGTCCGCGGGGTTGCCGCATCCGTAGAGGCACGAGACGCTCGACACGACGATTACGTCGCGGCGTCCCGAGAGCAGCGTGGCCACGGTGTTGAGCCGCATCTTCTCGATCTCGGCATTGATCGAGAGGTCCTTCTCGATATAGGTGTCCGTGGCCGGGAGGTAGGCCTCCGGCTGGTAATAGTCGTAGTAGGAGACGAAATACTCGACGGCGTTGTCGGGAAAGAAGTTGCGGAACTCGCCGTAGAGCTGTGCGGCGAGGGTCTTGTTGTGGCTCAGGACGAGTGTCGGGCGGTTGAGTTCGGCGATGACGTTGGCCACCGTGAAGGTCTTTCCCGAACCCGTCACGCCCAGCAGCGTGTTGTGCTTCGAGCCGTGGCGGATCGAGCCGACGAGCTGCGCAATGGCCTCCGGCTGGTCGCCCGTCGGGGCGTAATCGGATACGAGTTTGAAATCCATGACACAAAGATACGCTTTTTTGTCGGAATAACGGCGAACGGCGCAGGAGCAGTACCAATTTGATATTTTTCCGTATCTTTGCGGGTATGATCGACAGGGAAACGGTAGACCGCATCTATGCCGCCGCGAACATCGTGGATATCATCGGCGACTATGTCACGCTCAAGCGAAAGGGTGTGAACTATCAGGCGTGCTGTCCGTTCCACAACGAGAAGACCCCGTCGTTCGTCGTCTCGCCCTCGAAGGGGGTCTACAAGTGCTTCGGCTGCGGGAAGGGCGGCAATGCCGTGACGTTCCTGATGGAGCACGAGAACATCACCTATCCCGAGGCGCTGAAGATGGTGGCCAAACGCTACGGCATCGAGGTCAGGGAGAAGGAGCTGACGGAGGAGGAGGTGCGGCGCAACGACGACCGCGAGTCGATGTTCGTCGTGAACGGATGGGCCGCGGAGTACTTTGCGAATTTCCTCTGCCACGACCCCGAAGGGATGAGCGTCGGGATGACCTACTTCAGGCAGAAGCGCGGACTGACCGACGCCACGATCCGCAAGTTCGGGCTCGGATTCTGCCCGTCGAAGGGCGACCGGATGTCGAAGGATGCCCTGGCGGCCGGCTACAAGCGTGAGTTCCTCCTTGCGACGGGCCTTTCGCTGGCGCGCGAGAGCGACGGGTCGCTCTACGACCGCTTCCGCGACCGGGTGATCTTCCCCGTGCACAACATCTCGGGCCGCATCGTGGCCTTCGGCGGCCGGACCCTGCGCACCGACAAGCAGGTGGCTAAGTACCAGAATTCGCCCGAGAGCGAGATATACAGCAAGAAACGCGAACTCTACGGCCTCTACTTCGCCAAACGGGCCATCCAGCAGCAGGACTATGCCATCCTGGTGGAGGGTTACCTCGACGTCATCTCGATGCACCAGGCGGGTATCGAGAATGTTGTGGCGTCGTCCGGCACGTCGCTCACGACCGACCAGATCCGTCTGCTGGGGCGCTTCACGCGCAACATCACGGTGATCTACGACGGCGACTCGGCCGGCATTCACGCTTCGCTGCGCGGCATCGACATGATCCTCAAGGAGGGGATGAACGTGCGCGTGGTGCTGCTGCCCGAGCCCGAGGACCCCGACTCGTTCGCCCGCAGCCATACGGCTGCCGAGGTGCAGGCCTACATCCGCGACAACGAACGCGACTTCCTCGAGTTCAAGGCCAATCTGCTGCTGCACGATGCCGAGGGCGATCCGATCCGCAAGGCGGCGCTCATCGGCGACATGGTGCAGTCGATCGCGCAGATTCCTGACCCGATCCAGCGCTCGGTCTACATCAAGGAGTGCGCGCGGATCATGGATATCGACGAGCAGATCCTCATCTCGGAGGTGGCCCGCAAGCGGCTGACGACCTCCGGGGACCGCGAGACGGACGAGTTTCTGCAGCGGCAGGCCCGGCAGCAACGGCGCGAGGAGGTGCAGCCCGAGGTGGAGTTCGTGCAGAAGGTCGAGGCGGGGAGCAGCATCGAGGCGCTCGAACGCGAGATCGTGAAGTACCTGCTCAAGTACGGTCACTGCTCGTTCGACTTCAAGGAGGGGCGCACGATGGTGGCCTGCAACGTCGCCGAGGTGATCTTCTCGGAGCTGAGCGACGACAGCATCGTCTTCCGCAATCCGGTCTACGCCAAGATCATGGCGGCCTACCGCGAGCAGTGGGAGCAGCTCGGTACGGGGGTCGAGGTGCCGGTGCACCTGTTCATCAACCACGTGGACCCGGAGGTCTGCAACACGGCCGTGGACATCCTCACGTCGGATGACAACTACGTGCCGAGCGAAATCTGGAAGCGCAAGGACATCCACGTCGAGAGCGATGCCGAGATGCTGGCCGTGGGGGTGCCGAAGGCCGTGACGCTCTACAAGTCGAAGGTCATCGAGGGGATGATCCGCGATCTGCAGGAGCGCCTGGCCGACGAGGGGCTCGGGGAGGAGGAGCAGGATACGCTGCTCCAGCGCCTGGCGGGGCTCAACCGGGTGAAGGTGTCGATTGCCCGCAAGTTACAGCGGTCGATCCTGTGATGCGGCGGGAAAAAGGGGGGTGGGCCTCGGTTGTACACGCATCACTGCGCATACCGTGTGCAAACAGAAAATAAACAGAAAGATGTGTAAAAACATATCGAAGATAAAAGAAATAGTTATCTGAGGCCGATTCCCACCCCTGCGGTGAAAATTGCAAGTAACGTACCGTTTTGGCAGTTATGAGTGAACAAAAGAAGATAAATGTCCGGAACCGACGCGCGACGTTCGACTACGAGATCCTCGAGGAGTTTGTCGCGGGCGTCGTGCTGGCCGGAACCGAAATCAAGTCGATCCGGGCCGGGAAGGTCTCGATGGTCGATTCGTTCTGTTATTTCGACAAGGGCGAACTGTGGGTGCGCGGCATCAACATCGCCGAGTATGCGTGGGGTACGTGCAACAACCATGTGCCGCGCCGTGACCGCAAACTGCTGCTCAACCGGCGCGAACTCGACAAGTTGCAGCGCGCCTCGCAGGACCGCGGGCTGACGATCGTGGGGTTGCGGCTGTTCCTGAACGAGCGCGGCCTGGCGAAGGTGGTCATTGGCCTGGCGCGCGGCCGCAAGTCCTACGACAAGCGCGAGTACCTCAAGGAGAACGATGCCCGCCGCGAGATGGACAAGGCGCTGAAAAACTACCGCTGACGTGCGTATGGAGATCGGAGCCGTTTTTCTGGATGTGGACGGGACGCTCATCAGCTTCCGCACGCACGAGGTGCCGCGTTCGGCCGTCGAGGCCCTGCGGGCGGCCCACGCCCGGGGTGTGCGGCTGTTCATCGCCACGGGACGTGCCGCGAGCGATCTGGAGCAGCTGTCTGAAATTCCCTACGACGGGGTGGTGTCGCTCAACGGCGCCCGCTGCCTGACGGCCGACGGCAGGGTGGTGAGCCAGCGGCTGATCCCGCGCGAGGATTTCGAGCGGGCCCTGCGACTGGCCGACGAGCTGGATTTCCCGCTGGGGCTTGAACTCGAGGAGGGGGTCTTCGTCAATCGCGTGACGCCCGTCGTGCGCGAACTGGCCCGCCTGGTGGCCCATCCGGTGCCGGCCGAGACCGACCTCGGACGGCTGTTCGACCGAGGCGACTGCTGCCAGATGTGTTTCTACTGCACGCCCGAGCAGGAGCGCCGTGTGATGGCCGAGCTGCCGTCGCTTGTGTCGAGTCGCTGGTGCCCGCTCTTCGTGGACGTCAATGTCCGCGGGGTGGACAAGGCTACGGGGATGCTTGCCTTCGCCTCCGACTGCGGGGTGCCGGCCGGAGCGCTGATGGCCATCGGCGACGGCGGAAACGATGTGCCCATGCTGCGGGCCGCAGGGGTCGGCGTCGCCATGGGGAACGGCTGCGAGGAGGCCCTGGCGGCTGCCGACTGGGTGACGGCATCAGTCGATGACGACGGCATCCGGAAAGCCTTCGAGCACTTCGGCGTGATCTGACGCCCGGGTGCGGAGACCGAAAGGAAAACGATAAAAAACACGAAGATATGAGCTTGATATTGTGTATCGAAACCGGAACCGACGTATGTTCGGTGGGTATTGCGAAGGATGGCGAACTGATCTCGCTGCGCGAGAGCGACGAGGGGCGCGACCATGCGCGTAAGGTCGGTGTGTTCGTCGATGAACTGCTGCACGAAACGGGCATCGCGCCCGACGATCTGGATGCCGTGGCCGTCGGCAAGGGCCCCGGCTCCTATACGGGACTGCGCATCGGCGTTTCGTTCGCCAAGGGACTGTGCTACGGGCTGCAGAAGCCTTTGGTGGCTGTCGGGTCGCTCGATGCGCTGACCGAGGTGGCCCGCGAGGACTACGAGGCGGGCATCCTGTCCGTGACGGATTGGGACCGGGCGCTGCTCTGCCCGATGGTCGATGCCCGGCGCATGGAGGTCTATGCGCAGGTCTTCGATGCGGAGGGGCACCCGCAGAGCGAGGTGTCGGCCGAGGTGGTCGATGGCGGCAGTTTTGCGGCATTCCGTACGCCGGAGCGTCCTTTCGTGATCTTCGGCAACGGAGCCCGCAAGTGCGCCGGGGTACTCGAGGGGGCAGTCTATGTCGATGTGACGCCCTCGGCCCGGGGGCTGGCGCGCCTGGCGCAGCGGGCACTCGACGAGGGCCGCACGGAGGACATCGCCTACTTCGAACCCTTCTATCTGAAGGATTTCGTGGCGACGACCTCGAAGAAGAAACTTTTCTGACTTCACCCCGTTTGTTTCAGAAACGATGACCCGCGAGGAGTTGGTGGGGATGCTTGCCGCGCGTTTCTGCGAGGATTTCGCCGAGACGATGGCCCGGCGGGTGCTGGAGGCCGATGCCGTCGCGACGCTCTATGCCGTGGCGACCGGGCCTGCGGGCAGCCTGCCCCGTCCGCTGCGTGCGAAGGTCGCCTTCCGGAGCGCCTACGTCCTCGAACGGCTCTATTTCCGCGCGCCCGAGTGCTTCATGCCCCATGCGGATCTCTTCTGTGAAAGGGATTTTGCCGCGGCTTCGGGAATGAGCGCCCGCCGCCATTTCGGCAAGATCATGGCCGACCTGCTGTTGCGCTTCCGGCCATCGGACGGGACGCTGGGGCGGATTGCCGAGGCGGCGGCCGAATGGGCGGTCGATCCCTCGTCGCCCGTGGCGGTGAAGGTCTGGGCGCTCGACGTGCTGGACCGCTGCCGCGGTCGGGTCGCTTGGGTGGCGGAGACGTGGGACGACCTGCTGGAGACCCTCGCCCGGGAGGCTACACCCGGCATCGCCTGTCGCGTCGGACGTTATCGGAAGGCAGAACGGCAGGATACATCCTGTGCTTGAAGAGAAAACGGTTCAACAAGCAAAAGGATCCGCGGTTGAGATAAACCGCGGATCCTTTTGCTTTAATGGGCTGTGATCCGTTATTTTTCCAGTTGGGGCGTTTTTTGAACCGGATCTGTCGTCGGGGCCGCCTCTCCGCCGTCAGGCTCCGGACCGTCGGTAAGTCGGGCCGTCGGATCGCCCTCGGCCGTTTCGAGCATCCGTGTCGGGAACTGCCGCTTGGTTTGCAGGCGGGCCGTCCTGCGTAGCCGCTCGCCCACGCGCAGGATGTTGTCGTTGCCCGAACAGAGCCGCTTGTAGGCGTCGTCGTAGGCGCCGCGGGCCTTGTCAAGTGCGGCGCCTACATTCTCGAGCGACGAGGCGAAGGCGGCAGCCTGCTCGTAGAGCTTCAGTCCGCAGGCGGCGATCTCCCGGGTGTTCTTGTCCTGGTCGTTGTACTTCCAGAGGTCGGCCACCAGTTTCAGCAGTGCGAAGAGGTTCGTCGGCGAGGAGATGATCACCTTCTTCTCGTAGGCGTCCTGCCAGATCGTCGTGTCGTTCTGCAGGGCGGCGAGGAAGGCCGGCTCGTTGGGGACGAACATGATGACGAAGTCGGGTGAATTGAGCCTCCGCTGGTACTCCTTGCGCCCCAGCTCGGTGACGTGCTGGCGCACCGAGGCGATGTGGGCGTTGAGCTGGCGGCGGCGTTCGTCGTCGGTTTCGGCCGCGGTGTAGGCCACGAAGGCTGTCAGCGAGACCTTCGAGTCGATGACGATCTCCTTCTTCTCGGGCAGCCGCAGCACCACGTCGGGCCGCAGGTTGCGACCCTCCTCGTCCTTGATGTTGTACTGCGTTTCGTAGTGGATTCCCTTGGTGAGGGCCGAGTTGTCTAGGATCGTCTCGAGCAGTACCTCGCCCCAGTCTCCCTGCACCTTCGAGTTGCCCTTCAGTGCGTTGGTGAGGTTCTGCGCCTCGATAGAGATGTCGCGGTTGAGTTCCATGAGCCGCTTGAGCTCGGCCTTCAGTTCGCCCCGCTGCGAGGTCTGCGTGGTGTAGATCTCCTCGACGCGCTTGCGGAAGTCGGTGATGTTGTCGCGGAAGGGTTTGAGCAACAGGTCGATCGATTCACTGCTCGACTGGCGGAACCGCTGCGACTGTTCGCCGAGGATCTCCGTGGCGAGGTTGCGGAACTGGGCGCGGAAACGCTCCTCCAACTGCTCCCGGTCGGCCTTTTCGGCCGCCCGCTCCTCGGCGTTGCGGCTCTTGAGGGAGGCGATCTCGGCCGACGACGAGGCCCGCAGGGCTGCCAGTTCCGATTCCGTGCGGAGCCGCTCCTCGGTCAGCGTGCGGATCTGCTCCTGCAGCTGCCGTGCGTTCTCGCGGGCCGAGGACTCCGCCTCGGCGGCTGCGGCCAGGCGGGCTTCGGCTGCGGCCAGGCGGGCCGCAGCGTCGCGTTCGCGGGTCTCGGCCTCCGTCCGTTCGGTTGCGGCACGGCGCGTGTCGCGCCGCCACAGAAGGAGGAGCGCCAGGGCGAGGAGCGTCATCCCGCAGAGGATGATCGCAAGGATCGGGGTTGTGTCGGTCATGGGTGTGGTTTGTCTCTTTTCCTGCAAAAATAGGGATTAATTTCCGAAAAAAGCATTCCTCCGGCTCCTGCATTCCGGAACGAGGGCCGATTCCGTGATTTTTTCGCGGGCGGGGTGGTGTAAATTCCGGTAATTTTCGTAGCTTTGTTTCTAACAATCATAACAACCCGAATTTATGAAACAATTCTTTACACTTTTCAAAGGGGCCTGCCTGGCAACGGTGGCGTTGCTGACGGTGGCCTGCGGCGGAGGTGCCGACTATCGCAGCGCACTGCCTGCCGATGCCTTCATGACCTTGTCGTTCAATCCCGCCGCGCTCTCCGAGAAGAGCAATGCGGGCGCTTTTGCCGACAGCGAACTCTTTGCCCGCATCAATGAGGAGCTCGCCGGCGTCGAGTCTCTTTCGGCCGAGCAGAAGGAGTACTACCTGTCGCTGTTGAAGAACCCCGCCGAGACGGGTGTGGACATGGATCGCGACAGCTACATGTTCTTCACGCTCGAGGGTGAAAATCCGGCCCAGCCCACGGGGCGCGGCGGCCTGTTGCTGCCGTTGGCCGACCGGGCGAAGTTTGACGCCTTTATCGCGCAGGTCAATGCGGTAAGCGGTTTGGAGGTCGAGCAGTCCGGGACGATCAGCTATGTGCGTGTGGGCGAGCAGTCGGACGTGAGTGTGGTGTGCGCCTTCAACGAGGCGGCCTGCATGCTCTTCGTCTCGCAGGAGAATCCGGAGGAGTGCCTCTCGCGTGTGAAGGACCTGTTTGCACAGAAAACCGACAAGAGCCTCATCGGCAACCGTGCCATAGCCGAGCGGCTGGCCGGGAAGAACGACATCAACGTGGTGCTCTCCTACGCGGCCCTGATGCCCATGCTCAAGAGCAATCCGATGGTTGCCGCCATGCCGGCAATGGAGGCGCTCGGCGGTGTTTCGCTCCTCGGCTCGATGAACTTCGAGAAGGGACGCATCGTGGTCGATGGCGCCATGGCCTTTGCCGATGATGCTGCCAAGGCCAAGCTGGAGGAGCTCTACGGCTATGTGGAGCCGCAGACGGGCAAGCTGCTGCGCTACCTGCCCGCACAGAGCATTGCGGCCATGGGTATGGGACTCAACGGCGGGAAGCTCTTCACGATGCTCTCGTCGATGCCCGGTTACGGCATGCTGATGGCCAACCCGATGGTCAAGCAGGTGATGGAGGCCTTCGACGGCGACCTCCTGCTGGGCTTCTCGGGCATGCTGCCCGGCGGGCAGTATCCCGTGGCGTCGCTCCTGGCCCAGGTCAAGGATGCCGGGGTGATGCAGCTGCTGGTCTCGAACCTCGGCGGCATGCCGCTCGTCGAGACGGCCAAGGATCAGTATTCGATTTCGATGGGCGGTGTCTCGGCCTTCTTCGGTGTGAAGGATAACGTGCTTTATATCACCTCGGATGCCGCCGTGAAGACGGCGCTCGACGGTTCGCAGATCGAGTCGTTCGAGTCGCACAAGGAGCTCTTCAAGGATCAGGCCTCGAGTTTCTTCGTCGATTTCCGCGGCGTGGTTGCCCTGGTGGGGCAGCTGACCGCCGGTGTGGGTGCGACGGATGAGGCCCGGATGGCTCTCGAGGTGCTCGGGCTCTTCGACCGGATGGAGCTCTCCGGCACGACCGAGGGCGGCCGGATGGTGGTCTACATGACCGACGGGGAGCGGAATGCCCTGGAGACGATCTGTGCCGAAACCGGCCGGTTGATCGAGGCGAATCTCCCCGAAGCGAACAACTGATAAACAGACGGGCGGCCTTCGGAAACGGATCCGGAGGCCGCTCCCGTTTTGTAGGGCAATAACGGAAATACTACTGTCAGGATAATGGAGACGATTGTGTTGGAACGGGTGGTGCCGTCGGTCTTTGCGGCGGACCCGAAGGCCGTGGAGGGGTCGGAGATCTGGTTGCGGGAGGTGACCTTCCGCCGGGGGGTGCGCTATCTGGTCGAGGCGGCCTCGGGCGCCGGCAAGAGCTCGCTGTGCAGCTTCCTCTATGGCATCCGCGACGACTATGAAGGGACGATACGCTTCGATGCGACGGACAGCCGGAGTCTCTCGGTCGGGGGATGGTGCGATCTCCGGCGCCGCTCGCTGGGACTGCTTTTCCAGGAGCTGCGTTTCTTCGAGGAGCTGACCGTGTGGGAGAACATCGCGCTGAAGAACGATCTGACCCGCTTCCACACCGCGGAGCGGATCGAACGGATGCTTGACGCGGCGCGCATCGCCGACAAGCGCGACGTCGCGGCCGGCCGTCTCTCCGTCGGCCAGCAGCAGCGTGTGGCCTTCATCCGGGCGCTGTGCCAGCCGCTCGACTTCGTGCTGCTCGACGAGCCGGTGAGCCACCTCGATCCGACCAACGGCGACCTGCTCGCCGCGCTGCTCGACGAGGAGACCCGCCGGCAGGGTGCCGGCGTCATCGTTACATCGGTGGGCAATCGCCTCGGACTGACCTACGATCAAATCTTCCGCCTATGACCCTGCTTTGGAAACTCCTGCGCAGCCACCTGAGTTTCGCGCAAACCTTCGGCTTCGCCCTGGCCGGCGTGGTCGGCATGACCGTCGTACTTGCCTCGATGCAGGCCTATCGCGACGTGCTGCCTCTGTTCGAGGCCCCGGACTCCTTCGCCAAGGGCGATTTCCTGGTCCTCTCGAAACAGGTCGGTACGCTCAATTCGCTCGGGATGGGGAGCACGGACTTCTCCTCTGGGGAGTTGGACGAGCTTGCATCCCAGCCGTTTGTCCGCAGCATCGGCGCCTTCACCCCGGCCGATTACCAGGTGACGGGTTCGGTCGGCATGGGCGGGATCGGCTTCTCGACCTACCTCTTCTTCGAGTCGGTGCCCGACCGCTTCCTCGATGTGGACAGCCAGGCGTGGCACTACGAGCCCGGCAGCCGCGACATTCCGATTGTCATACCGCGCAACTATCTGAACCTTTATAATTTCGGGTTTGCCCGCTCGCAGGGGCTTCCGCAGATCTCCGAGGGTATCTTCCGCCGCGTGACGCTCGATATCGAGCTTGCGGGCAACGGCCGCACGGAGCATTTCCGGGGCCGGATCGTCGGGCTGTCGAACCGCCTCAATACGATCCTTGTCCCCGAGGCGTTCATCCGCTGGTCGAACGGGGAGTTCGGCCGCGGCGGGCAGGGGCGGATGCCCTCGCGCGTGATTGTCGAGACGGACCGTCCTGCCGACGACGGGGTGGCCTCCTACCTCCGCAGCCACGGCTACGAGGTCGAAGGCGGACTGCGCGACGCGGGGCAGGCCGCACGCCTGTTGCGACTGGCTGCCGGCGGTGCCGCGGCACTCGGGCTGGTATTCAGCGTGATGTCATTCTACATCCTGATGCTGAGTATCTTCCTGCTCCTGCAGCGCGACAGCCGGAAACTCGAGACACTGCTCCTGCTCGGCTACTCTCCGGTGCGGGTGGCCAGACCCTACCGTTTGCTGACGCTGGGGCTCAACCTGGCCGTCTGGGCCGTCGCGCTCGGCATCTGGATGGCTCTCCGGAGTGCCTATCTGCCGCTGCTCGGGTCGATGCAGGAGAACTATGAACCCGGCAGCTGGCCCCTTACGGCGGCCTGCGGGCTGGCTCTGGCCCTGCTGCTTACGCTGCTCAACGGAGCTGCCATCGGCCGGCGGATCGGGCGCCTGACCCGGTGCCGGCGATAGCGTGCGGCGGAGAGCGCTCCGTGCCGGCCGGAGGTGTTGCCGGAGAAACGCAAACCTGTAACAGAACGTAATGTCATAAATTCCGAATGATGAACCGTATAATTGCTCCTTCGATGCTTTCGGCCGATTTCGGCCACCTGGACCGCGATACGCGGATGATCGACCGCAGTGCGGCCGAGTGGGTCCACATCGACGTGATGGACGGGGTGTTCGTACCGAACATCTCGTTCGGCTTTCCCGTGTTGAAATCCATCCGCAAGGCGACCGCAAAGTGCCTGGACGTGCACCTGATGATCGTCGAGCCGGAACGTTACGTCGAGCGTTTCGCCCAGGCGGGGGCCGACATCGTGACCTTCCACCTCGAGGCGACGCACGACGTGGGCGGATGCATCGATCGCATCCGCCGTGCCGGTGCGCGTGTGGGTATCTCGATCAAACCCGCCACGCCCGCGGCCTCGCTGCGCGAGTGGCTGCCGAAGGTCGATCTGGTGCTGGTGATGAGTGTCGAGCCGGGATTCGGCGGGCAGTCGTTCATCCCCGGCTCGCTCGACAAGATCCGCGAACTGCGCGCCATGGCCCACGAGGGCGGGCTCTCCACGCTCATCGAGGTCGATGGCGGCATCTCGGCACGCAATGCCCGTGAGGTGTTCGAGGCCGGGGCCGACGCCCTGGTGGCCGGCAGCGCCGTCTTCGGGGCCCCGGATCCCGAGGCGGAGATCGTACGGATGCTCGAAGCCTGACCGGCCGGACCTCGTTTACGTGTGCGGGCGTGCCGCGGGACGCGGAAAATTCGGATTTAATCACTACCTTTGCCGAAATTCCGGACCCTTGCGGCACGCCCGTGCGCGTATCCGTCGCAAGGGGCGGCCTGCATGTACGTTTTGCTATGATTTCACTCGACAACCTTACGGTAAGCTACGGGGGCTGGACCCTCTTCGACAATATCTCGTTTCTGATCAATCCCAAGGACCGGATCGGTCTGGTGGGCAAGAACGGCGCGGGCAAGACGACCCTGCTGCGCATCATCACCGGCGAGCAGCAGCCCACGTCGGGTGCCGTGACGATCAACGGCGAGTGTACGATCGGCTACCTGCCCCAGACGATGCGCGTGGCCGACACCACGACGCTC
>FR892015.1:35897-40221 GCA_000434235.1 Alistipes sp. CAG:268
ACGACGCTCGTCGAGGAGACGGCCAAGGCCTTCGACGAGGTGTTGCGCCTCGAGGCCGAGATTGAGAGCCTGACGCGCGAGATCGCCGAGCGCACCGACTACGAAAGCGCCGACTACGAGCAGTTGCTGCACCGTCTGAACGACGCGCAGGACCGCTACCACATCCTCGGCGGCGAGACGCGCGATGCCGACATCGAGAAGACGCTGCTCGGCTTGGGCTTCAAGCGCGAGGACTTCGGTCGTGCGACGAGCGAGTTCTCCGGCGGCTGGCGCATGCGTATCGAGCTGGCGAAGCTGCTGCTGCGGCGACCCTCGATCTTCCTGCTCGACGAGCCCACGAACCACCTCGACATCGAGTCGATCCAGTGGCTCGAGGAGTATCTGAAGAACTACAACGGCGCCGTGCTGCTCATCTCGCACGACCGGGCGTTTCTGGACAACGTGACGAACCGCACGGTCGAGCTCTCGCTGGGCAAGATCACCGACTACAAGGTTCCCTATTCGAAATACGTTGTGCTGCGCGCCGAGCGCCGCGCCCAGCAGCTGGCCGCCTACGAGAACCAGCAGCGGATGATCGAGAAGACCGAGGAGTTCATCGAGAAGTTCCGCTACAAGCCCACGAAGTCGAACCAGGTGCAGTCGCGCATCAAGCAGCTCGAGCGACTCGAACGGCTGGAGGTCGAGGAGGAGGACCTGGCCACGCTCAACATCAAGTTCCCGCCGGCGCCGCGCTCGGGGCAGATCGTCGCCGAGATCAACGAGGCCGGCATGTCGTTCGGCTCGAAGCACGTATTCAGCGGTGCGAACTTCACGATCGAGAAGGGCGACCGTATTGCCTTTGTGGGCCGCAACGGCGAGGGAAAGACGACGCTGGCCCGGATGCTCGTCGGGCAGCTGACCCCGACCGAAGGGTCGATCCGCATCGGCGCCAATGTCAATATCGGCTACTATGCGCAGAATCAGGACGACCTGATGGACGGTGAGTTCACGGTCTACGATACGTTGGACCGGGTGGCCGTGGGCGATATCCGCACGCGGCTGCGCGATATCCTCGGGGCGTTCCTCTTCCGCGGCGAGGACATCGACAAGAAGGTCAAGGTGCTCTCGGGCGGCGAGCGGGCCCGGCTGGCCATGGCCCGCATGATGCTCGAGCCGCGCAACCTGCTGGTGCTCGACGAGCCGACGAACCACATGGACATGCGCTCGAAGGACATCCTCAAGAATGCCATTCTGAAGTACGACGGCACGGTGGTTGTCGTTTCGCACGACCGTGAGTTCCTCGACGGCATGGTGGACAAGGTCTACGAGTTTCGCGACGGCGGGGTGAAGGAGTACCTCGGCGGCATCTACTATTTCCTTGAGAAGCGCAAGCTGGAGTCGCTGCAGGAGATCGAGCGGCGTGACCCGTCGCCGAAGTCCGCCGCGGCGAAGGGCCCGGCGAAGGGAGCCGCCCCGGATGAGGACGCGAAGGCGGTACCCTCGGGCAAGGCCTCCTACGAGCAGCGCAAGGAGCAGGAGAAGCTGCTGCGCAAGCTGCGCCGGAACGTCGAGACGATCGAGGCCGGGCTGGCCGAAATCGAGAAGCAGATCGCGGTCTACGATGCGAAGTTCGCCGCGGCGACCGAATACAACGAGGCCGACTACCGGGACTACAACGACCTGAAGGCCCGTTACGACCACCAGATGCACGAGTGGGAGAAGGCCTCCTACGAACTGGAGATCACCGAAAACGCCTGATCCGGATGCGCGATCCGGACACCGGCCGCCTCCGCGGCCGCAGAACCGACAAAACCGCAGAACTATGGAGAACAACCTTATTTTCGGAATCCGTCCCGTGGCCGAGGCCATCGAGGCCGGGAAGCAGATCGAGAAACTCTATATCCGCAAGGGGGCCGAAGGGCAGCTGATGCAGGAACTCAAGGACCTCTGCCTGAGACACCGCCTGCGCTGGCAGGAGGTGCCGGTGGAGAAGCTGAACCGGCTGGTGCGGGGCAACCACCAGGGGGTGGTGGCGCAGACTGCCGCGATCGCCTATGTCGAGCTGTCGGACATCCTGGAGCGGGTCCCCGAGGACGAGACGCCGCTCATCGTCCTCTTCGACGGGGTGACCGACGTGCGCAACTTCGGGGCCATCGCCCGTTCGGCCGAGTGTGCCGGGGCCCACGGCCTGATCGCACCGCTCAAGAACTCGGCCCCGGTGAATGCCGAGGCGATCCGTTCGTCGGCCGGGGCGCTCACGACGATCCCTGTCTGCCGCGTGGGGTCGATCCGCAATACGCTCCGGCAGTTGCAGACCGAGGGCTTTCAGGTCGTGGCGGCCACGGAGAAGAGCCGCAAACTGCTCTACGACGCCGACTTCCGCCGCCCGACGGTGATCGTCATGGGGGCCGAGGATACGGGAATCTCGAAGGAGGTGCTCAAACTCTGCGACGAACAGCTGGCCATCCCGATGATCGGCCACATCGAGTCGCTGAACGTCTCGGCCGCCGCCGCGGTGATGCTCTACGAGGTCGTGCGCCAGCGCATCGGCGAGTGATCCGGTCCTCTCCCGATTTTTGAATCCAACTGCAAGAACCATGAGGTGGAATTTCCGAGAGCGGATGGCCGGACTCCGGGAGGGGTTCGTCTCCGTGTGGCGGTGCCATACGCTCGAACTGTTGCTGCTGCTGGCGTTGACCGTAATCCTGATCGTCTGCAATGAGATCGATCAGTACCCGAACGTTGACCGGCTTGTGGTGCTCGGCTGGGGGGCGATGCTGCTCCTGATCGTCAATCGACTGGTTGGGCAGACTCTCTGGCGCCGTATCTACTGGGTGGCGTGGGCTCCGCTTGTGCCGCTCTTCCTCGGGCCGGGGCTCTCCGACTGGATCGATACGGAGCAGGCTCTCATCACGATGCTGATCCTCACGCCGCTGGCGCTGCTTGCCTGCCGGCGGGCCGTTTCGAACGAGCGGTTTGTGGCCGATGCGCTCGTTTACCTGCGCTCGGGCCTGCTGGCCATGCTCTTCGCCTATGTCGGTTACGGGCTTTTCGAGGCGATTCTCTGGTCGGCGGCCTACATCTTCCGCTTCACCGACGCTCCGTGGGTCGTGCACCTTACGGCCGACCTCTTCTATGTCGTGCAGTTCTTCGCCGTGCCGACACTCTTCCTGATGATGCTCGACCGCTGGGAGGGGGCGCGCTTCGGCTCGTCGCGCGTTCTGGAGGTGCTGCTGAACTGGGTCGTCACGCCGGCCGTCATCATCTATGCCGCCATCCTTTACCTCTATCTTGTAAAGATCCTCTTCACGTGGTCACTGCCCGAGGGCGGTGTGGCCTATCTGGTCTTCGGCTTCACGATGACCGTGCTGCTGGTCAAGGCCCTCCGGCAGCAGCTCGCAAGACGCATCGGCGACTGGTTCTACGACCGGTTGAGCCTCCTGTCGCTGCCGATCGTGGCGCTGTTCTGGGTCGGCGTCGCGCGGCGGGTCGGCGAGTACGGGCTCACCGATTCGCGCATCTACCTGCTCGTCTGCGGCTCCGTGATGACGGTCTGCATCCTGCTCTTCCTCTCGCGCCGCACCGGACGCTACCTGTGGGTCGTGCTGGCCTCGATGGCCGCCTTCGCCTCGGTAGCCTATATCCCTGCGCTCAACCCCCGTCAGGCGGCCCTGCGTTCGCAGGCCCGGCGGGTCGAGCGGATCGCCGCCGGGCTCGGCCGGCTCGAGGAGTCGGGGCGACTGGCTCTTGCGCCCGCAACGCTGGCCGACACGCTTTACAAAAAGGAGTACCGCGAACTCTACGAGGCGCTGGAGTATGTCGAGCGCGACAGTGCGGCGTTCGCGCGCTTCGGCCTGGAGACATCGGACGATCTGGCGGAGATCCTCCCCAAGGAGATGTACGATTATGTGCGGTGGGGGGCGGCTGTCGATGTGGCGGTCGAGGAGAGTCCCTTCATTTGGGTCTATCTTCCCCAGAATATCTGCATCGGGGAGTTCGACAGCTACTCCCGCTGCTATGTCAATCTCACGGAGTGGTCGCCCGAGATCTATACCTTCAAAAACGATACGCTTCGGTTCTACCTCGGAGAGGAGCATCCTGTGCTCGAAATTCCGGGTGCGGAGCTGTTGAAAACACAGCTTGAACGGAGTGGTTTTGATCCTTCGCGGGGCGTAGAACCCACCGGAGAGGAGGCACTGCGGTTGTTGGATTACCGCGATGAGCGTTGCCGCATCCTTTTCGAACGGCTGATGATCGAGCGGCTCGATTCGGCCGATCGGCTCTCGGTCGAGGCGGTGCATTCCCTGTGGCTGCGATGATCGGACGGGGGAGGAAGAGCGGGGCG
>FR892015.1:40232-44153 GCA_000434235.1 Alistipes sp. CAG:268
CGGGGGGGGAAGGGCGGGGCGGCAGGACGTACCGGACGGGGCGAAGCGGTTGGGGAAATCGACCATCCGCGGCTCGGGAAGGTGACTTTCGCGCAGTCGCTGCGGGCCCGGCGGGTGTCGATCTCGGTGCGGGGCTCGGGCGAGGTGCGGCTCACCTGTCCGCCGGGCGTGTCGCAGCGTCGGGCGCTGGCTTTCCTCGAGGAGAAGCTCTCCTGGATCGAGGCGGCCCGCGAACGCATGGCACGCAGACGCGCGGCGCTTCCGCCGCAGTTGCCGCCCGAGGCGGAGCGGGCCCGTATCGAGGAGCTGCGCCGGGCCGCGAAGTCCGATCTGCCGGGGCGGATCGCCCGGCTGTCTGAGGCGACCGGGCTGCGCTATGCGAAGCTCACGATCCGTGCTTCGCGCACGAAGTGGGGGAGTTGCTCGGGGCAGAACCACATCTCGCTGAGCCTTTTTCTGATGACCCTTCCGGAGCATCTGCGCGACTACGTGATTATCCACGAACTTTGCCACACGGTGCACCACAACCATTCGCCGCGCTTCCATGCGCTGGTGGACCGTTTGGTCGGCGGACGCGAGAAGGAACTCAACCGGGAATTGCGCCGCTTCTCGATCCGGTAAAAGAAACCTGCCTTTGAGCGGCCATTTCCGACCGTGTCACCGCGTCTTTATGCAGACTCGTGTTATGGCCGGTTATGTCGTTTCGATGGCCTGAGATCTCGAAAAACGGCCCTTCCCGGGCCGAGACGGTTTTCGTCCGGAGAGTAAAAACAGTATCCTGCAAATTTCCCCGCTGTGCGAATTCTTTATCAACAATGTACCTTCCGCTACATAAACCGTTGTTTTGACCGAGCGTTTCCGACAATTTGAAATTAAACGGACGAATTGGCCGTTTTCGGTGGAATTCAACGTGTTGAGGTCGGATGAATTTTTCGTCCGAAAATTTCCAAATAAGAAAAAAAATGTGCTATATTGCATTATAAAACAAAGCGAACCGATACGATGAACAAAACCGGGGAAGAACCCATTTTAAGCCTTCCGGAACGGCACAACCGCATATTGGCGCTGCTTCAGCAGTTCGGATCGATCTCCGTGGCGCAGCTTGCCGAACGGTTCAAGGTTTCGGAGGTGACCATCCGCAAGGATCTCTCCTACCTCGAGCAGCAGAAAAAGCTCTACCGTACGCACGGCAGCGCCATTCTGATCAGCCCGTACATCAGCGACAGGCATGTCAATGAGAAGGAGAAGCGCAATGTGGCCGAGAAACGGGCCATCGGGGCTTTCGCTGCTTCGCTTATCGCACAGGATGATTCGATTATCATCGCATCGGGTACGACGGTAACCTTTCTGGCCCGGGAGATCAATCCTGCGGGACATTTGACAGCCATAACGGCATCGGTGCCCGTAACGCAGATCCTCTCGCAGTGTCCCGATGTCGATGTCATCCAGTTGGGCGGCATCACGCGGAGCAGTTCGGTTTCGGTCGTGGGGCCTTTCGCCGAGCAGATGCTGCGCAGTTTCAACTGCAGCAAGCTTTTCATCGGTGTCGATGGAATCGACACCGAGTTCGGCCTGACAACGACCAACATGCTCGAGGCTTCGCTCAACGGGGCCATGATCGATGCGGCTCAGAAGGTGATCGTCCTGGCCGACAGCTCGAAATTCGGTCGTCGAGGGTTCAGCAAGATCTGTGACCTGGAGTCCGTGGACCGAATCATCACCGACAGCGGGGTGCAGTCGGTTTATCTCGACCGCCTGCGTGAGCGAGGGATCGAGGTGACAGTTGTCGATGTATGACGGTCGGAACCGGTTTCGTCGGTGCGGCCGGTCGGGCCTGCGGCGAAGCCGGAGGAGTTGAAGAGATGATGTTATCGGTCGGAGCGTTGGTTGCGCTTCTGATCGCAATAAAGGCTGTTCGAAGCCAATTTCTCGGTTTCGGGTGGATTTACGACCGGGTCTTCGGATTTCGGATATGGCCTGATCCGGCGGTGACGAAGGTGGGAGGAGGCCTTTGGAGCCGCCGGGTAACAAGAGGACGGGACCTTTCGCCGTGAGCGATGGTCCCGTCCTTGTTTCGCGGAGCGTGTCATGCAGGCTCCGTCAGCGCGAGAGCTGCTGTTGCAACAGCTCGGGATAGTCTGTGGTGATGTAATCGACTCCCAGGTTGATGAAGTAGCGCATATCCTCGCTTTTGTCGATTGTCCATACGTTTACCTCGAGGCCGAGGTCGTGGGCCTGCTTCACCCACTCGGGGTTTTGGCGCAGGACCTCGCCCGAGTAGTCAATGCCCGTCAGTCCGAGGTCACGAATGCTCTGCGGGGGCAGGTCGCCGTTCAGGTAGAAGACCCTTGCGTCGGGTGCGATCTTGCGGAAGGCGAGGCAGGCGTTGATCGAGAAGGCGATCAGGTCGGTGCGCTCCATCAGTTCATGCTTTTTCAGTGCCTGGACGATTTTCCGGGCTGCAAGGTCCTCGCGGTTGAGGTCCGAGAGTGATTTCATCTCCAGAACAAGGCGTGTCGCGGGTTTCGAGGCGACCAGTTCAAGATACTCGTCGAGCGAGGGGATGTTCTCGCCGTTGGGCAGGACGATCAGCTGGATCTCGCGGGCTTTGGAGCGTTCCATGTCGATATCCGTACCGCGGTAGATGCGGTCGTGATTGACGATGAGCCGGTCGTCGGCCGTCAGCCAGACGTCGATTTCCGATCCGAAGACGCCGCACGAATCGGCCTTGGTGAACGAAGCGAGCGAGTTCTGTGCCGATCCGGGTACGGTCCAGTAGCCGCGGTGGGCGATGATTTTGGGTTGGGCGAGAGCCGATGCTGCGGCGAAAAGCAGCGAGGCGGTCAGCAGGAGTTTTTGGGTCATGGTGCTTTGTTCGTTATGTGCCGGTTTGGGAACCGACGGGGTGAAACCGTTACAAATGTAACCAATTATTTCGGGATTCCCTGCACCGGCATGTTGCATTTCAGCGAAGATTCCGCCTGAGCGAACCGCCTGCGGCGATTGTCGGACTGCGGGTGCAGAAATATGGCCGTTCATGCCGCGATTTACGATTTTTTTCGTATCTTCGTCTAATTATGTATCGAATCAACTTTAAAACCACTGATAAGATGAAAGAACAAGTAAGCAAGAAATTCCAGGAGCTGTACGGTGAAGGCGCCGTGTTGTTCGCATCGCCCGGGCGCATCAACCTCATCGGCGAGCATACCGACTATAACGGGGGCTTCGTCTTCCCCGGAGCCGTGGACAAGGGAATCGTGGCAGCCATCAGGCTCAACGGTACGGACCGTGTGAGGGCCTATGCGCTCGATCTCGGGGAGTCGTCGGAGTTCGGCCTTCGCGAGGAGGACAAACCCGCCGAGTCGTGGGCCCGCTACATCTTCGGCGTGTGCCGCGAGGTGCAGAAGCGTGGTGGCAAGATCGGCGGATTTGACACCGTTTTTGCCGGTGACGTGCCTCTGGGTGCCGGCATGTCGTCGTCGGCGGCGCTCGAATCGACCTATGCCTTTGCGTTGAACGACCTGTTCGGCTGCGGGATCGACAAGTTCGAACTGGCCAAGATCGGTCAGGCCACCGAGCACAACTACTGCGGCGTGAACTGCGGCATCATGGACCAGTTTGCCTCGGTTTTCGGCAAGAAGGGGTGCCTGATGCGTCTCGACTGCCGTTCGCTCGAATATGCCTATTTCCCGTTCGATCCGAAGGGTTACAGGCTCGTGCTGGTCGATTCGCGCGTGAAGCACGAACTGGTGGGTTCGCCCTACAATGACCGCCGTGCATCGTGTGAGCGCGTGGCCGGGATGCTCGGTCAGGAGTTCCTGCGCGGTGCGACGATGGAGCAGCTCGATGCCATCAAGGACAAGATCTCCGAAGAGGACTACAAGCGGGCCCGCTATGTGATCGGCGAGGAGCGTCGTGTGC
>FR892015.1:44161-59653 GCA_000434235.1 Alistipes sp. CAG:268
GGCGGGGAGCGTCGTGTGCTGGATGTGTGCGAGGCGCTTGAGAAGGGCGATTACGAGACGGTCGGCGCCCGCATGTACGAGACCCACTGGGGCATGTCGAAGGACTATGAGGTATCGTGCGAGGAGCTGGACTTCCTGGCCGAGGTGGCCAAGGAGTGCGGCGTTACGGGCTCGCGCATCATGGGCGGCGGTTTTGGCGGCTGTACGATCAACCTGGTCAAGGATGAGTTGTACGATCGCTTCATCGCTACGGCCAAGGAGAAGTTCAATGCCAAGTATGGCCATGAGCCGAAGATCTACGACGTGGTGATCTCCGACGGCTCGCGCCGGCTCTGATTGCAGTCGGGGCGATAACGAAAAAACCGAATCCTCCATCCGGAGGATTCGGTTTTTTCGTGTTTTGCCACCTGTGCGCGGGAGTGATTCCGATGGATGGACCGTTTCCGGATGGTCTTCGGGATGCTCTTCAAGCAGGGCCTGTTCCGGCGGGGCGGCTTCCGATGGCGTTCGGATCGCCCGAGGGCTCACGAAAGGATCTTCTGCAATATCGCCTCGTCGCTGTAGCCGTCGGGTGTCCGGAGCCAGTCGCGTTTGATGCCGATGAGGGTGAATCCGGCACTACGGAACAACCGCATGCTTGCTTCGTTGTCCGTTGCGATGCAACACCAGAGTTGATGCAGCGCCAGCCGTTCGCGGGCGTAGCGGCAGAGGATCGCCAGCGTGTCGGAGGCATATCCCTGCCGCCGGTTCTCCGGTCCGTGGATCAGGATGCCGATGCCGGCGCGTCCGTGGAGCGGGTCGAATTCGAAGAGATCGACCGCACCGACGGCCCGGTTGCCGGCCCGCGTCTCGACGATCAACCGCAACTGTCCCGTGCGGAAGATGTCGCCCTGTTGCTGCGTGAGGATGAACGCTTCGAGCTGTGCCCGTGAGAACGGGGCCGTCGTACCGCTGACCGACCAGACGTCGGTGTCGTTCTCCCAGGCGTAGAGCCGGTCGAGATCCTCCGGTTCCACGGCCCGCAGCCGGACGCTTTCCCCTTCGAGATTCATCAGAGCCCGATCACCTTGTTGCGGATCAGCATGGCAACGCCCCACGCATTGGCGCTCTCGGTCATCTTCGACACGCGGAATTTCGTATCCTTGTAGACCAGGTTGAGCGAATACTTGTTGGTCGCCGACTTGAGCGGGAGCATCAGGTAGTCGCCTGCCGCCGCAAGGTTGCCGCCGACGATCACCGTCTCAGGGTTGAAGGTGTTGATCAGGAAGGCGACGGCCTTGCCGACCTTCTCGCCGGCCTCTTCGATCAGCTCGATCGAGAGGTTGTCGTCGTTCTTCGCCGCATTGATGATGTCGTCGATATGGATCGTCTTCTGCTGGTCGTACTGCTCCTTGAGGATCGTGTTCACACCCCGTTCGATCATGTGGCGCATCTTGTCCTCGATGGCGATGCCCGACACCTCGGTCTCGAGGCAGCCCTTCTTGCCGCACGAGCAGATGATCTCGTTGTCGAAGAAGGGGATGTGGCCGAACTCGCCGGCGAATCCGCTCTTGCCGTAGTAGAGCTTGCCGTCCACGACAATGCCGATTGCCACGCCGCGGCTCATGTGGAGGTAGATCACGTTGCTCTCGTCCTTCGATTTGCCGCACGTGTACTCGGCGTAGCAGCGTGCACGGGTGTCGTTCTCGAGCAGCACGCGGATGCCGATGCGCTCCTCGAGGATATCGCGCAGCGACTGTTCGTTGGTTGTGAAGTACTTGTAGCTGCGGCCCGTATCGGGGTTCACGCGGCCGGTGATGCAGACGCCCAACCCGAGGATCTTGCCCCGGTCGATGCCGCTCTCGGCGATGAACCGTTCGATGTTCGAGCAGATGCGTTCGATGCACTGCGGGCGGTCCTGCAGTTCGAACGTGAAGTCGTTCTCCTCCTTGATGATGTTGTTCTGAAGGTCGGTGATCATGAAACGCATGTTGTCGCGGCCGACGTTCACGCCGGCAAAGTAGATCGCCGAATTGGCCAGCCCGAAGATGTTCGGCCGGCGTCCTCCCGGGGTTTCGACCTTGCCCAGATCCGTGACGATGTTCTCATCGACAAGTTCCTGGACGAGCTTGGTGATCGTCGGAACACTGATGTGCAGCTCCTTGGTCAGCTCCGAGAGCGTGCACTCGCCGTTTACGGCCATGTGCGCGATGATGTTGCGCTTGATGATGTTGTTTTTGTGCGATATGCCCTTGAGGGTTTCGTCCTCGTGTTTGTTGAAAAATTCGGTTAGTGATGCCATCCTGCCTGTCTCATTTTTTTTACTAACTTTGCAAAGATAATAAGAGTGTTTAAAAATAACAACAGGATTTTACGAAATTAATTAAATTTTCTTATTTTAAGAGACAAAACGGGGAACATGCCCATGTTCGGACATGTTCCCCGTTTGTTTATATTCAGGAAAGAGGAAAACCGGGTCTCTCTGCCTGCAGCTCCGAGGGATCAGAGCGTCGATTTCGACTCGACGGCGGCCGATGCGTCCACCTTCTTGATCAGACCCTGCAGCACCGTGCCGGGACCGAGTTCGGTGAACTCCGTGACGCCGTCGGCGAGCATGTTCTTCACGATGTAGGTCCAGCGTACGGGAGCCGTCAGCTGAGCGATCAGGTTGGCCTTGATGGCAGCCGGATCGGTATAGGGCTTGGCATCGACGTTCTGGTAGATCGGGCAGGTCGGCGTCTGGAACGGAGCCTCGTTGATAGCCTTTTCCAGTTCCTGCTTGGCGGGCTCCATCAGCGGCGAGTGGAATGCTCCGCCGACGGGCAGACGCAGTGCACGGCGGGCACCTGCGGCCTTGGCCTTCTCGCAGGCGGCCTCCACGGCCTCTACGGCACCCGAGATCACCAGCTGGCCCGGGCAGTTGTAGTTGGCGGCGACGACCACGCCGTCTATCGATGCGCAGATCTCCTCGACCGTCTTGTCGTCCAGTCCGAGGATGGCGGCCATCGTGCCGGGCTGCGCCTCGCAGGCGGCCTGCATGGCCATGGCACGTTTCGACACGAGCTTCAGACCGTCCTCGAACGAGAGGGCGCCGGCAACGACCAAGGCGGAGAACTCACCCAGTGAGTGTCCTGCCACGGCGTCGGGGTTCACACCGAGCGCCTTGGCCATGATGACCGAGTGCAGGAAGACGGCCGGCTGCGTTACCTTGGTCTGCTTCAGCTGCTCGTCGGTTCCGGCGAACATGATGTCCGTGATGCGGAAACCGAGGATCTCGTTGGCTTTCTCGAACAGCTCCTTGGCCGCCGGTACGTTGTCGTAGAGGTCTTTGCCCATGCCTACGGCCTGAGCGCCCTGACCCGGGAATACGTATGCGTGCTTCATAATTTTCAGCATTTTTTTTGGTTCGCGGGGGCAAAGATACGAATTTATTTTCTATTTTTGTCACATCAAGGTTCGCAAGGAGGCCGGTGGAGCCTCCGCGCGATGAAAAGGGAATGCCGTGAGAATCGGCAGCAGTTCCCGCTGCTGTAAGTCCCTCAATCGTACCGCGACACGTCTCAAGCCACTGATTCCTTGATGGAATTGGGAAGGCGTTGCGGTCGGGACAAGCCAGAAGACCTGCCTTGAGCCTTCCCCCGGGGAAGAATCTTTTTTCGAGCGCATCTGCGGAGAACGGAGCATCGTGGCATTTTGTGGTATTCCACAGAATATTATGGGATCGCATGTCGTAGGGCAGCAGTGTGTGCGGATACATGGTTCTTTTCCGGAGGCCGTGCCGGGACCATTTTTTTATTTTTTTATAAACTTTAATTTCTAACAACCATGAAACATCTTTTGTTTGCACCTGCCATTGCGCTGCTTGCCGCGATGGCTCTCGTCGGCTGCTCGGACGACAACGGCGGAACCGATCCCCGCATTCCCGCGACCTCGGTGGTCGTGGATGTTACGGAGCAGGAGCTCCATGTGGGCGAGACCCTGCAGCTTACGGCTACGCCGATGCCGGCCAATACGACCGACAAGGTGCAGTGGACATCGGACGATCCGGCCACGGCGACGGTCTCCGAGACGGGTCTCGTGACGGCCGTGGCGCTCGGTTCGACCTCCGTCAAGGCCGTTTGCGGCGAGGTGTCGGCCACGTGCGTCATCCGGGTCGTCGAGCCGGATCCGTCTGAACTCTATGACATCATCTCGTTCGAGGAGGAGGAAGGCATGACGGATATCGGCGGACAGAAAGTGACGTTGGGCGACATCGAGGTGGTCGGCGGGTTTGCTGCTGGAGTGCATTCGAATGTCTTTTGGGCAAAACCCTATGCCGAGTACGGTGATCCGGACGGGATCATGGGCCTGACAATCGACCTGCCGCTGTTTACGTCCGACGGAAACGTCTGGTTCGGCTCCTATTATTGCGACTGTACGGGTTGGGGTTCGCAAATGGATACCTGGGGCGGTTTCGTCCTGTCGCGGAACTGCAATACCTCTGCCTCTTCGTTCGATTATGCCGACCAGTTTTCGGTCTATGCCCAATCGGGAGCCAACGGCAGCAAGACCTTTGCCGCAGCCTATTGCAACGGCATGATGGGTGGCGACTATTCCGCTCCGACCATTGTGTTTACTACGACTCCGCGCGAGGTGGCTTATCTCTACATGGCCCCCTCGACGATGCTCTACACCTATTATAAGTATGACTCTTCGGCCGTGGCCGACCGGACGTACAGCTACCGGATCACCGGATGGCTCAAGGACGAATCCGTCGGTACGGTGGATGTAGAACTTGTCAGGAACAGCTCGGTGGCCGAAGGTTGGGTCAAGGTTGATCTTACGTCGCTGGGCGAGGTGGACAAACTGACATTCGCTCCCGAGGGTGTCAATCCCAACAAGGATTTCGATCCGGTTTATTTCTGTCTGGATGAGATTGCCCTCGTGAAATGATCCGTTTTGCCCGAAAAATTGATGTATATGAAACCTTTGAAACATTGTCTTCTCGTGTTGGCCGGAGTAGCCGCATTGACCGCCTGTTCGGACGATGACAGGCAGAAAGGACCCAATCCGGGGACGGATTACGACGTAATCTCATTCGAGACTACTGAAGGGATTGTCAATCCCGAGGGTGGGGCCGTAGCTCTGGGCGAATGTGTACTCGAAGGGGCCACTTCCGGAGGCACGTTCCAGAATCTTTACTGGACGAAGAGTTTTTCCGGCTATGAGGATTACCTCCAGAACGGAGCCTTCAACACCTGGTTGTTCGGAACGTCAGACCAGTCGGTGCGTTTCGGCTCCTACTGGTCCTATTCGAGCTATGGTGACTATTGGGGCGGTTTCGTGCTGAGCGGAAACTTCAGCACGTTGCTCGACACCTATAACTTCGCCAATCAGTTTACCGTTTGGGCCGACAAGGGGGCCAATGCCTCCTCAATCTGCGCCGTAGGGTATGTCGATACCTACTCGGGCGGCTATGCCGTTCCGACGATGGTGCTGAGCAGCGCCCGGGAGGTCGGATATTGCCATCTGGCCCCTTCGGCCATGCTTGCAACCTATACGCCGACGGCTGTTTCCATGGATCAGTTCTGGTTCAAGGTGATCGTGACCGGTTACCTCGGCCAGACCGAGGTCGGGACGGTCGATTGCCTGCTGACCGACCGTGGTGTGACCCAATCGGGCTGGACGAAGGTCGATCTCTCCCGTCTGGGCCAGGTCGATCGGCTGACCTTTACGATCGACTCGAACGATACGGGTGAGTGGGGCGTGAATGCCCCTGCCTATTTCGGCCTCGACGAGATCGGCTTCCCGAAGGAGGAGCAGTAATGCGTGATGTTGCCGCCGGCTCCCGGTTCCTGCCGGGGCCGGTGTGGCAGCAGCACGGCGGATACCGAAAGCGCCGCAACCCGATGAGGGCTGCGGCGCTTTTTCGTTTTGGCCGGAACTGCGGATCAGATCAGGTTGTCGCGCTCGATGTCCTTGAAATAGCGGTAGGTCGATACGCGGAGCTCGCCGGCGGCCGGGTCGTCGCAGATCAGGATGCCGTTCGGGTGCACCTGCAGCGCCGAGATGGTCCACTGGTGGTTGTAGGCTCCCTCCACGCCGTGGCGGACGGCACGTGCCTTCTTGGGACCCGTTGCGAGGATCAGCACCTTCTTGGCCGAGAGTACGGTGCCTACGCCGACCGTCAGGGCCGTTTTCGGCACGAGGTTCACGTCGCCGCCGAAGAAGCGCGAATTGACCTGGATCGTGTCCTGCGTCAGCGTCTTGATGCGCGTGCGCGACTGCAGCGACGAGAAGGGCTCGTTGAAGGCGATGTGTCCGTCCTCGCCGACGCCGCCCATGAACAGGTCGATGCCGCCGGCTTCGAGGATGGCGGCCTCATAGTCGGCACACTCCTTGACCAGATCCTCGGCGTTGCCGTTCAGGATGTGTACGTTCTCGGGCTGGATGTCGATGTGGCTGAAGAAGTTGTTCCACATGAACGAGTGGTAGCTCTCGGGGTGATCCTCGGGCAGGCCCACATATTCGTCCATGTTGAACGTGATGACGTTGCGGAACGATACTTCGCCGGCCTTGTGGCGGCGGATCAGCTCCTTGTAGGTCTCCAGCGGCGTCGAGCCGGTGGGCAGTCCCAGTACGAACGGCGAAGAGGTGTGCAGCGCCTTGTTGCGGATCTGCTCGATGATGTAGTTGGCGGCCCACTGGGCTACCTGCTGGGGGGTGTTTTCGATGATAAGTCGCATGTCGATGAACTTTTTTCGATGAAAGGCCGTGCATCGGCCGCCGGGGCGGACCGACGCACGGTCGTTCGGTTGTTATGGATTAAAACATCTTGACGAAGACCTCGATGGCCTGGTATTCGGCCATGCCGAGCTGGTCGTAGAGACGCGCCGTGTTCTGCGTGCGCTCCTCGGCGCGCTGCCAGAATTCGCGCGGGTCATCGCCCGGGAAGGGCATGATGTCCTTCTGCGAGAGGTGGCGGTAGATGGCGTGCCGCTTCATGATCAGCTCGTCGGGCGAGAGGGGCACGGCCATGTCCACCATGCCGAGATCCCACTCCATCCAGGCGCCGCGGTAGAGCCACAGGTGGCACTCCTTCATCCAGTCGTCGTCCTTGACGACCTCGAGGGCGCCCAGTACGGCCTCCATGCAGGTACGGTGCGTTCCGTGCGGGTCGGCCAGGTCGCCGGCGGCGTAGATCTGGTGGGGCTTCACCTTGCGCAGCAACTCGACGATGATGTTGATGTCCTTCTCGGTGAGCTGGCCCTTCTTGATACCGCCCGTCTCGTAGAACGGGAGGTTGAGGAAGTGGGCGTTTGTGTCGGGATTCAGGCCGAACGAGCGTACGGCGGCGCGGGCTTCGGCGCGGCGGATCGAACCCTTCAGGTCGAGCAGGGCGCGCGGTTCGGGCTGGCCCTTCTTCTTGCCGGCGATGATCTTGCTGACCTCGTCCACATGGTCGCCGTAACCCAGTTCGCGCGAGGTGTCGATGTTTTGCAGCACGACGTCGTCGTGTACGGCCACGTTGCCCGAGGTCTCATAGGCCACATGCACGTCGTGTCCCTGCTGTACGAGGCGGATGAACGTTCCGCCCATCGAGATCACGTCGTCATCGGGGTGGGGCGAGAAGATCACCACGCGTTTCGGGAAGGGCGTCGAGGGCACGGGGCGCGTCGAGTCGTCGGCGTTGGGCTTGCCGCCCGGCCAGCCCGTAATCGTGTGCTGCAGGTCGTTGAATACGTCGATGTTGATGCGGTCGTAGGTGCGGCCCTGTTCGAGCAGCTCGCCCAGCGAGTTCTCGATGTAGTCCTTGTAGGTGAGTTTCAGAATCGGCTTCTTGACCACGCTGCAGAGCCATACGACGGCCTTGCGGACGAACTTCGGGGTCCAGTCGCACGGGCCGACGAGCCACGGCGTCTGTTCGCGCGTGAGCAGCTGTGCGGCGTTCTCGTCGATCACCACCTCGATGTTCGGGTGGGCCTGGAGGTACGATGCGGGAACCTGTCCCGTGATGTCGCCCTCGACGACGCGCTGTACGATGCGTGCCTTGTCCTCGCCCCAGGCCATCAGGATAATCCGGTCGGCGCGCATGATCGTGTCGATGCCCATCGTGATGGCCATCTTGGGCGTGTTCTCCAGTCCGAAGAAGGTGCCCGACTGGATCTTGCGCGTGTTGTAGGTGAGCTGCACCAGACGGGTGCGCGAGCGTGCGTAGGAGCCGGGCTCGTTGAATCCGACCTGTCCGTCTTCGCCGACGCCGATGATCATCAGGTCGATCTCGCGTGCCGCCTGATCGTAGGAGGCGCAGTATTCCGATACCTTGTTTTCGGCGATCGTACCGTCGGGAATGTGGATATTCTCGGGCAGGATGTCGATGTGGTTGAGGAACTCCTCGTGGATGCGGTAGTTGCGGCTCTGCTGCTCGGACGACTTGATCGGGTAGAACTCGTCGAGGCTGAAAACGGCGACGTTGCGGAAGCTGATTTGTCCGGCCTTGTGGCGGCGGACCAGTTCGTTGTAGAGTCCCAGCGGGGTGCGGCCGGTGGTCAGACCCAGCACGAAGGGTTGCATTTCGTCGTAGACGCCGTTCGACGAGTGGGTCTCCTCGTGGTTGCGGATCGCCTTGACAATGGCGTCAGCCACGTACTGTACGCCGAGATACTCGTTTTCGTAGACGTTCGTGCGGATCTTTTCGTAGCGATGGATGATGTCGCGCGGGGCCGATTCCGCAATCAGGCCCCCGTCTTTCGGAAGTGAATACTTGTTGTTCATATGATTTGTTTTTGTTGCGATCATTCTTATTTCATGCAACTTCGCCTTATCATTCGCCGAATCGCACCTGTGCGAAGAATTCCGGGCGGTGGAAGTCCGGTTTTTCGGTGCGGATCGGCTGCCACGAGAGGAAATGCGGGTGCGAGAGTTCGTCGCCGCATTTGAAGAGGTTCATGCGGGCCTCGACGCCGCTCCAGTCCTCGATCCGGTGGCGGAAGAGCGCACGGGGCGGGATGGCCAGTACTACATGCCAGCGGTTGTCGCCCTCGCGCTCGGCAAAGGGTTCGCCGGGCAGCGACGTGCGCCGCAGGATCCCTCCCAGCGTCTCGGGCGAGGCGTGTTCGGCCTCAGTGCGCGATTTGCGGGCGCCGAGCAGCAGCCGTCCGATGCAGGTGGTCTCGAAGTTGTAGTAGAGCCCCTGGTCGGGTGCGATGAAGAACTCCACGCACGAATCGGTCCAGACCCGTCCGTTGTCTTCGGTGACGCGGGCCGCCGTGTAGCGTTCGGCCACGTCGAAGCGCAGCATCAGGTAGTCGCCCGTGTGGAACATCCGGAACGTCACCTCGGGGGCGTAGGGGTACTCTTCGGCCCAGTTGCAGCAGGCGATCCGGCAGGGCTCTATTCCCTCGAACGCCCGGTCTACGGCCGCCGCATCCTCGGGACGGATGCCGTTGATCTTTCGGATTTCCATCATGTCGTTATCTGTATTTTGCGGCCGTCTCCCGGACGATGCGGCACATCTCCGGGTACTGCTCCTCCATGCTCTGCAGCAACTTGTATTGGGCGTGCGTGCGCACGAGGTTGTGATCCGCGTATTTCGTCTTGTAGTACTTGTCTCCGTCGATGTAGTCCATCAGGAAGCGCAGCACCTGTTCGTAGGTGATGTAGCGAGCCGAGAAGGCCAGGTGGTCGATTTCGGCCTGGCAGAGCTGCGGAGCCCGCTGCGAGAGGTAGCCGTCGGTGTAGGCCGCGAACATCTCGATCGACATGCTCACGCGCCCCAGGTCGCGGTCGTCCTCGTCTCCCGTGTTGCAGTAGGAGCGGATGGCGTCGCCGAAGTCGTTGAGCGACGTGGAGTTCATCACCGTATCGAGGTCGATGGCGCACAGGACACGGCCCTCCCTGTCGAAGAGGATGTTGTTGATCTTCGTGTCGTTGTGCGTCACGCGGGTTGGGATCGTACCGTTTTCGACCAGTGCCCAGAATGCGAGCATCTCCTCGCGGCGCGACTCGATCCAGCCGATCTCCTCGGAGAGCTCGCGGCAGCGTCCGGCGGCGTCGCGTGCGATCGCCTCGTCCCACTGTACGAAGCGGTGGCGGATGTTGTGGAATCCCTTGATCGTCTCGGCCAGCGGCTCGGTGAAGTCTGCCAACTGGGCCTGGAACTTGCCGATTCCTTCGCCGCCCTTGCGGGCCAGTTCGGGCGAATCGGCCTTGTTGTAGGCGATCGTGTCGGCGATGAAGACCGTCACGGCCCAGAATTCTCCGGCCTCGTCTTCATAACAGAGTTTTCCGTCATGGGTCGGGACCACGGTCATCGCTTCGCGCATCGGGTCGCCGCCTTCGGCGATGACCTGACGGCGGATGTGCTCGGTGACCTTGCGTATGTTCTCCATCATGGCCGGGACGTCGGGGAAGATCTCCTTGTTCTTGCGTTGGAGGATGTAGTCCGGTGCATCGCCCTGCGTGCGGACGATGAACGTGTCGTTGATGAATCCCTCGCCCAGCGAGTCGATGGAGGCGATGGCGCCCTCGAGTGCGAATTGCTCCGCGATTTTCTTCAAAGCTTCCTTCATGTTGTTTGATTAGGTTGTTTGTGCATATTCGCGCACCATCAAAGGTACTAAAAGGAACGCACAAATGCAACCCGGGATTGTAAAAATCCTGTCTTTCTCATTGAAAGACGGGAAAATGAGAGGCTTCGCACGATGTGTACACCCTGTATGGAATCAGCGTATGCAGCTCGTCAGGAACTTGGCACCGCCTTCGGGTTCGATGCGGAGAGTCCGGGCCGATGCCGGGACGAGCACCGTTTCGCCCTGGTGTACCGGCATCGGGTCGCCTCCGTCGGTGCTGAGGGTGGCGTGTCCGCCCATGCAGATCACCACGAGGAACGAGTCGAGCGACGAAAGGTCGATCGTGCGGGCCTGCGTGAGGTCGTAGAGCGTCGTGGTGAAATAGGGGCACGATACGAGTTCCACGCCGCAGTTCTGCGCCGGGATGTAGTGCGTGCGGTAGTCGGGCAGCACGGTGTAGTCGATGGCCTCCTTGGCCAGTTCGGTGTGCAGCTCGCGGGTGTTTCCGTTGGCATCGCGGCGATTGAAGTCGTAGATGCGGTAGGTGATGTCCGACGTCTGCTGGATCTCGGCGATGAAGGCGCCGGCGCCGATCGAGTGGACGCGGCCGGCCGGGAGGAAGAAGACGTCGCCCGGGCGGATGGCATAGTCGGCCAGGATGTCGGTGATGGTGTTGTCCTCGACGCTGGCGGCGTACTCCTCGGGGGTTACCTGCTTCGAGAATCCCGAGCGGAGGTGTGCCCCCTCGGCCGTATCGACGACATACCACATCTCGGTCTTGCCCTTCGAGTGGTGGCGCTGTTCGGCCAGTTCGTCGTTCGGATGTACCTGGATCGAGAGGTCCTGCTGTGCGTCGATGAACTTGATGAGCAGCGGGAACTCCTCGCCGAAGCGTTCGAAGTTGGCCTTGCCCAGAAGCGCGGCGCCGTGGCGGGCGATCAGCTGCGGAAGCGTCGTTCCGGCTTCGGGACCTTCGGCTACGACCGATTCGTTGCCCTTGACGCCCGAAAGCTCCCAGCTTTCGCCCACCTGTTTCTGGTCGGAAGCGATCTGCTTGTAGGGTACGATCTTCTCGCCGCCCCAGATGGTCGATTTCAGAATGGGTTTGAACTTGTACATGGTTGTGCTATTCGTTTGTTCGTGCTATTGTTTCTGTGCGTCGAGCTGGCTCAGCGCGAAGGCGTAGGCGCCGACCGAGATGGCCTGGCTGGCCCCCAGCTTCGAGATCATGACGCCGATGCGTTTCTGCGGGTCGTAGGCCACGTAGCGGTCCGTACCATAGACCTTCAGGGGACGCTGTGCGCCCTTGGCGAATTCGCGGAACTCCTCCTCGTTGTCCAGGTCATAGACCTGCATCTGCACGCGGTTGAGCTCTTCGCCCTGGATCGTGTGCATCTTGCCGCGCAGCTCCTTCAGCAGGCTCGGCATGATGTACTTGCGGGCTGCCGTGATGCCGCCGCCGATGACGATCAGTCCGTCGATGAGCGTAACGGCCGTAGCCATGGCGTCGCCGGCGATCTCGCCCAGTTCGGCGAATGCCTTTTTGGCGGCTTCACGGTCTCCGGGGCGCGTGCCGTCGGCGATCTCGCAGATCTCCTTGGGCTCGAACGTGTGGTTCACGTCGCCCGAAGCCTCGGCATAGACACGCTTGATGGCGCGCACGGCCACACCCTCCTCGACGATCACATCGGGCATTTTCTTGTGCCGCAGGCAGAAGGTTTCGACGCAGGAGTTGTCGCCGCGGTTGAGGCGGTTGTCCACGACGATGCCGACGCCGAATCCCGTGCCGAAGGTGTATCCGACGAGGTTCCTGTACTTTTTCGGGCTTCCGAGCGCCTCGAGACGGGCGTTTACCTCGGGCAGTGCGCCGCCGAGGGCCTCGCCGTAGGCAAACAGGTCACCGTCGTTGTTGATGAAGACCGGGATGCCGAACTTGGCCTCGAGGAAGGGGCCGAGAGCCACACCTTCGCGGAACGAGGGGAAGTTGGGCAGGTAGCCGCCGATGATGCCGTTCGGATAGTCGGCCGGGCCGGGGAAGGCGAAGCTGATGGCCACGGGTTTGGTGTCGAGTTTGTCGATGATGGCCGTGAAGCCCTCGACCATGGTCGCCAGGCACCGGTCCAGATCCTCGGCATGCGAGGGGAGGGTGATCGGCTCCACGATGAATTTGTTGGCCTGCATGGCGCCGAAGACCAGATTCGTGCCGCCTGCATCGAGGGTGATGACCACCCGGTTGTCGTAGCTGTACATATGTTGCGATGTTTTTCGGTTGATCGTGTTCGGGAGAGGAGTGCCGGGCGGTCACAGCATGTCGGAGGAGTCGGCACACAACCCTCCCGACGCTCTGTCGTCAAGCGCCTCATTTCCGGACACAAAATTATTTAAAAATATCCGGATTATCAAACCCTCCGGTAAATTTTGCGGCGGTTGTCGCTTGCGTGCATGCTGCGCAAACCCGCGCGCGGCGCACGAAATGTAGAGGGTGCAGGATGTGCGGCGATCCGTACACGGATTTCCTTTTTCTCGGGGGAGGGATTTCGGAACGCCGGTGATGCGAAATTTGAGGGATCCGTGCGGTTCGGGTTTCTTGCGATGGGGTGTTGCGGGGAGATTCGTGCGGGGCCGGGCGGATTCGGGAAATTCCGACGGTGGCACGAGTTCGGGAAAGATAAAAAAAGAAAAAGATCCGATTCTTATCGGATCTTTTTCTTTGGTACCCCCCCAGGGGCTCGAACCCTGGACCCCAACATTAAGAGTGTCGTGCTCTACCAACTGAGCTAGAGAGGCATCAATCATTTCCTGATTGCGAGTGCAAAGGTAGCTATAATTTTGATATCTCCAAAAAAAATCGAGAAAAAAATCAAAAAAAAGTAAAAAAAACTGTTTTTTGCCCCTAATTGGACGTTTTCAACCGGTCGCTGTTCCATTCACCGGCAGCTTCGGGATAGATGAACGGACGCTGCTCCGGAAGTTTTTTCATCCGCAGGTAGCTTTCATAAAGGTTGATTCCGTTCGCCGAGCAGGTGGCCAGCGAGAAGGCCACCACCGACGGATGTCCCTGCAGTGTGTAGTAGCAGTTCTCGGCCCGCTCGATGTATGCATCCCTCCAGGCGGGGTTGTTCGACGGGTTGCCGCCCACGCGGCGCGAATCTCCGCTGCGGCGCGTATCCACGGGCGTCTGGGCGATGACATACATGCCGCACGTGTCGCAGGCGGTGAGCATCTGTTCCGATACGGGGCCCGGCAGCAGACGGATGGTGTTGCATCCGGTGCGCCGCAGATCGGCTACCTGTTCGGGGGTGAGGTTGCCGGGCACTTCGCGCGTGCGCAGCGTGACGCTCCGCCCGTTGATCTCCATCGTGCCGTCTTCCTGCATTGCGATGCTGCGGAATCCGATTGGACGGTCGATGTACTCGACGTAGCGTCCTTCGTGCTGCGTCTTGAGCAGCAGTCGGTATTGCGTGGCCCGAGCGTCGCTCCAGAGCGAGTCGTAGGGTATCCGTGCCAGGAACCGTACGGTGTCCTCGCCCCGCATGCCGAGCGTCACGGAGCGGGTGCCGGTCGTGACGGTCTCGCCCGACGGCGAAAGCAGCGTGTAGTGCAGGCGCGAGGTGCGGGGGTTGAGCGATCCGGTCTTGACCACCACGGCCACTTCGGCCGTGGCGTCGCCGTCTTCGCCGATCCGCGTGCGGGAGCGGATGTCGCGGATGCGCAGCGTCGGCTGGCTCATGACCCACGCCTGTCCGATCTCCGGTGCGGGATGCTCCTTCCAGCTCTCCAGCACGGCTGCCGCCGCAGGCTCCGAAAGCACCACTTCGAGGGTGTTGCGTCCCTCCTTGGCGAGCTTCGTGAGATCCACTTCGGCCGGGGCGTTGCCGTCGGCGTTGTAGGCTGCCGTGCGGCCGTTCACGCGGATCTCGTAGTCGCACGATGCCCGCTCGAGGCGGAAGAGCACCTGTCGGTTGATCCAGGCGAACGGTACGGTGAAGTGGGTGGAGAAGGTGTTGCCCTCGCGCGACCATTCGGTGAGCGGCGTGCAGTAGCGGTCTGCCCCGCGGCCTGCGGCCGCAGCCTCTTCGGCCGTGGGGTAGATGCGGATCTCGCTGCGCGGGCGTTCGAGTCCGTACGACGGGATGTACTCCTGCGCCGTGGCGCCGCAGAGGGAAAATAGAGCTATGATCGGAAGGATGCGTCGCATAATTTTCGTATATTTGTCGGGTAAAGATAGGCAATTTTTTCAACAAACACGATGTCTGCACTTCCGAAACTTAACTTTCCGCCCATCCGGCTCCGTGCGCGGCGGCGCGGCGGCGGAGAGGAGGTCGAGATCTGGGACCCCGTCCGGGGCATCTACCTCGTGCTGACTCCCGAGGAGTGGGTGCGCCAGCATCTGATCGCCTATCTGGTCTCGCATTGCGGCGTTCAACCCACGCGCATCGTCGAGGAGTATGCCGTGCCGCTCAACGGGCAGCCCCAGCGTGCCGACGTTGTGGTCGTGGGCGACGATGCGCGGCCGTTGCTGCTGGCTGAATGCAAGGCTCCCGGTGTCAGCATCGGACGGCAGACGCTGGCGCAGGCCGTACGCTACAACTCGGTGCTGGCGGCGCGCTACCTCATCCTGACCAACGGGCTGACGCACTACTGCTGCGAATGGCGCGACGGAACGTATGTCCGTTGCGGCTCCTTCCCGGACCTTACGGCCGGTTAGTCCGTTCCGGGCCTGCGGCGCATGTCCGTCCTCTCTTTGAGGGGCTTTTCAGAGGTTTTTGAAGTGGCGGTCGATGTAGTTTTGGAATGCCTCCTTGTAATTCTCCCCGATAGGGACATATTCCGTGTCGCTCAGGAAGATGCGTCCCCGGACGTAGGACCTGATCGCCCGCAGGTTCACGATGTACGAGCGGTGGACGCGCATGAACTGCTCCGAAGGAAGGGCTGCCTCCATGTTCTTCAGGCGGAAGAGCGT
>FR892015.1:59679-67858 GCA_000434235.1 Alistipes sp. CAG:268
GAGCGTGGTGATGGTCGATCCGTCGCAGAGATGCATCCGCACGTACTCCCCTTCGCTTTCGATATAGACAATGTCGGCGATACGGACGAGCGAGACCTTGTAGTCGGCCTTGACGGAGATGTATTCGCGGTCTTTGGGTGTGGCCTCCGAGTCGCTGTCCGGCTGGGCCGGAAGCCTCCCCTGGCGGAGTTCGTAGAGCGAATTGGCCTTGGCGGCGGCGCGGCTGAAGTCGGCGAAGCTGAACGGCTTGAGCAGGTAGTCCACCGCGTCGAGCTTGAATCCGTCGATGGCGTATTCCGAGTAGGCCGTGGTGAAGACGACCATCGGCCGGTCGGTCAGCGCACGGACGAAGTCCACCCCGTTCAGGTCCGGCATGTTGATGTCCACGAAGATCAGATCGACCCGTTCGGAGGCCAGCCGCTGCTGGGCCTCGATGGCGTTGTTGAACGTGGCGGCCAGTTCGAGGTAGGGGATTTTGGCGATATAGGCGGATATCTGGCGCAGAGCCAGCGGCTCGTCGTCGATGGCGATACATTTAAGCATGGAGCGTCGGTATTACGAGGGTTACGGTGTAGGTCTCTTCCTCTTCGCGGATGTCGAGCGAGTAGTTCTTCTCGCCGTAGATCAGCGCGAGGCGTTTGCGGACATTCTCCAGCCCGATGCCCGGATCGTTCTTCCGCCCGCCCGCCGGGGCCGTATGGCGGCTGTTGGTCAGGGTGCTGGTCACCTGTCCGTCGGCATATTCGATCCGCAGGTGGATGAACGACGGGCGGTTGTAGCTGACGCCGTGCTTGAAGGCGTTTTCGACGAAGACGATCAGCAGCAGCGGCGGGATCGAGACCTGCTCGGGCAGGTTGTCGGGATATTCCACGCGGATTTGCACGTCGTCGGTGTAGCGGATGCGCATCAGCTCGATGTAGTTCTTCAGGAACATGATGTCGCGGTTGAGCGAGATCCGCTCGCTGCCCGAGTCGTAGAGCACGTAGCGCATCATCTTCGAGAGCTCGATCACGGCATTCTTGGCCGATTCGGCATCGATGTCGATCAGCGCATGGATGTTGTTGAGCGTGTTCATGAAGAAGTGCGGGTTGATCTGGTACTTCAGGTAGTCCATCTCGGCCTGCAGGTTCTGCCGCTTGAGCGCCTCCATCTGCTGTTCGTCGCGCATCGACTGGTAGATGAGCTTGATGCCGGTGTTGGCTCCGGTCATGAAGAAGCCGAGGATGACGTTCCAGTAGATCTCGAGGTTCGAGAACGAGGCCTTGCGGTAGGCATCGACCGCCTCCGCGTCGTCCTGCGGGCGAATGTCGAGCATGAGGTGCTCCTCGTAGAGCTCGACGAGCCAGAAGACTCCGATGATGAGCGCCAGATTGAGCAGCACGTATTTGCCGTATTTGCGGCGGAGCATGTACCTCGGGGCGAGGACGCAGTTGTGGATCAGGAAGATGATCAGGTAGGGCGCGATCTGCTGCCAGGCGATGAGTACGTTCTCGAGGTTGATGTGCATCTCGGACATCATCTGCGAGTTGAGCACCGGCACGAGGATGATGGCCGACCAGACCATCAGGTAGAGCAGGTTTTCGCCTATGGCTTGTTTGCGCTGTATCTTCATGGGACGGAAAACGGCGGCGGAGGATCCGGCGTCGATGCGATCCCGGATCTTCCGCCGCGAGTCTTGATTCGTGGTGTCAGTTGTCGAGCAGCGAGGCGCTGTAGAGGAAACGCTTGATACTCCGCTTGGGGGTCTTCTCGAACTCGGTGGGGTAGATCGTGATGTCCGAGACGCGTTCGTAGGCGGCCAGCTGCCTGTTGAGCTCCTGCAGGTTGTTCTGCATGATCTGCGGCAGTTCCGACTTGTCGATGCCCTCGGCGTCGGCCTGTTCGTAGTCCGGCACCACGAGGGCCCGCAGGCGGCCGTTGCCGGCATCGAGCACGAGCGATTCGAGTACCATATACATGTTGTTGAGTTTGTCCTCGATCTCCTCGGGGTAGATGTTCTGTCCGTTGCCCGAGAGGATCATCGTCTTCGACCGGCCGCGGATGTAGAGCGTGCCGTCGGGGTCCATCGTGCCCATGTCGCCAGTGTGGAGCCACCCCTCGTCGTCGAGCACCTGCTGCGTATCCTTCTCGTTCTTGTAGTAGCCCTTCATGACGTGCTCGCCGCGCACGAAGATCTCGCCGGCCACATGCTCCGGATCGGACGATTCGATCCTCACCTCGAGCAGCCCCTTCAGGTAGCGGCCGCACGAACTGGGCTTGAACTCGTTGTCGGGCGTGAAACTGATGAGCGGGGCGCATTCGGTCATGCCGTAGCCGATCGTGATCGGGAAGTGGATCTTCATCAGGAAGGATTCGGTCTCCTGGTTCATCGGGGCGCCGCCGACGATGAATATCGTGACGTTCCCGCCGAAAGCGTCCATGAGCTTCTTGCGGATGACCGAATAGATGGCCGTATTGAGCAGCGGAATCTTCATGGCGATCGACATGGGGCCCTTCTCCAGCATCGGGAGCACCTGCTTGCGGTAGATCTTCTCGAGGATCATCGGCACGCAACAGATGATCGTGGGCTTCACGACGGCCATAGCCTCGATGAGGATCTTCGGCGAGGGGATGCGGCCCAGCAGCGTGACGTGGCCGCCGACGGCCAGCGGGGCGAGGAAGTCGAACGCGCATCCATAGGCGTGGGCCAGCGGGAGGAACGAGAGGGTGCGGCCGCCGCGCTGGAAATAGTAGGTCCCGGTCTGGGTGTTGAGCGCCGTCTTGGCGAAAAGGACGTTGCCCGTGAGGTTGTTCACCGTGAGCATCACGCCTTTGGAGTATCCGGTCGTTCCGGAGGTGTAGTTGAGCAGGATGACGCGGTCGTTCGGGATATCGGGGTATTTGATGTCGCTGACGCTGAACCCGCGGGGGTATTTCGACCGGTAATTCTTTAGGATGTCGTGCTGAAACTTGGTGAGCGACTTTCCGTTGCGTTCGAAGATGACGTGGAAGTCCGTCAGCGAGAAGACCGCCTCGATCTGGCGGATGTGGTCCTCGTCGATCACGTCCCAGAAGTTGTCGCCGAGGAAGAGCAGTCGGCTCTCCGAGTGGTTGATGATGTGCGTCACGTCGGCCGGCGTGAAATCCTGGAGGATCGGGACGATGACGGCGCCGTAGGTGATCGTGGCGATGTAGGTGATGCACCAGCGGGGATTGTTGCGGCCGATCAGTGCAATCTTGTCGCCCTGCTTGATTCCCGCCTTCTTGAAAAGCAGGTGGAGTTTGGCAATCTCCTTGGCCATTTCGTAGTACGAAAAGGTCTCGTTCTTGAAGTAGTCGGTCAGCGCCGACATTTCGCGGTTCTCCCGGAAACTGGCTTCGTATATCTTGATCAGATTCTCCTCTAACATGGCAGTTGGTCTGTGTGTGTTTCGGTCGGTATGGCGGACGGTCGGCAGGCTATTCCGCCCTTTTGCCGGCTGCGGCATCCTTCCCGGCGGCATCCTTCCCGGCGTCGTCCTTTCGGGTCGATTCCTTTCCGGCCGGGGCGGCGGCTCCGGGTGCGGCACCCGGGGCTCCGGGGGCCTTTGCCTGTTGGGGCTTCCAGATGTAGATCTTCGATTCGGTGCCGGCGCGCAGCCGCTCGATATTCTTGCGGTGCGTGTAGAGCAGCAGGACGGCGATGACGAACGAGAAGACGACGAACGGGACGGACTCGTTCACCTTGGGCGAGATCATCGTGAATGCGGGGAAGCAGCATCCGGCGATCATCGACGAGAGCGAGACGTAGTGCGTGATCATGAGCACGACGAACCACACGCCGAAGCAGAGCAGTGCCACCGGGGGGTAGATTCCCGTGACGGCCCCGACGAGCGTGGCGACGCCCTTCCCGCCGCGGAATCCGGCGAAGATGGGGAAGATGTGTCCGAGCACGGCGGCGAACACGGCGATGATCTTGAGGTTGATGAGCCACATGTCGCTGACGTTCTCGTCGTACTTGAGCATCTCGATGAGCGTGACGGCGACGAATCCCTTCAGGAAGTCGAGCGCGAAGACGGGCAGTGCGGCCCGGCGGCCCAGCACGCGGAGCATGTTGGTCGTTCCGGCGTTTTTCGAGCCGTATTCGCGGATGTCGATGCCGTAGTATTTCTTGCCGATCCACACGGCGCTCGGAATCGAGCCCAGCAGATAGGCGATGATAATCATGGTGGTAGCGGTATAGTACGTCAGTATCATGGTCGTTTGTCCGGTAAGTTTTATTGGCAAATATAATGAATTTTTCCGGATCGCGAAGCCCGAATGCAAAAAACGGAGCGGCCGGAGGGCTTTTCGGAAGAATTTGTTATCTTTGCACACTTGTTCCTCCGCGGCTTTTCGCGAAGGCTTCCGGACGGTTTCCGGAACCCGTGCGGAGCGAGGTACGACGAAGAACCAACTAAAGCTATCTGACTATATGATGAAAACGAAGGCATTTCTTGAGCCGATGGGGTCGTGGGCGTGGTGGCGCTCGTGGATCCTGATCTTTTTCGGATGTTCGGTGATGGGTACCGGGTTCGTGTTGTTCGTCAATCCCTACAACTTCGTGCCGGGCGGCGTCTACGGCATGGGTATCGTCCTGCACAACATCTTCCCGTCGATCCAGGTCGGAACGTTCGGCTACATGTTCGACATCCCGCTGATGATCATCGCCATGCTCGTCTTCGGCGGGCAGTTCGGCACCCGCACGGTGCTGGCGGCGCTCTTCACGCCGGGATTCATGAACATCCTCACGCGGCTGGTCTATCCCGATGCCGCGGCCGTGGAGTCGCTCGACCCCTCGCTGCTGCTGGGCGGCCGGCTCGATCTGTCGAACGACCTGCTGCTGACGTGCGTGATCGGCGCCGTGGTGATCGGCGTCGGACAGGGCATCGTCGTGCGGCAGCAGGCCACTACGGGCGGCACCGACATCGTGGCGATGCTGTTGCAGAAATATGCCGGGATCAAGTTCTCGACGGGCATCTTCCTGGCAGACGGCTTTGTCGTGCTGTCGGGCCTCGTGGTCATCGGCTTCGGACTGGGAACCGGCGACGCCGACCCCAAGGGGTGGATGCTGACGCTCTATTCGCTCATCACGATCTACATCACTTCGCGGGTGATCGCATACATGCTCAACGGCGCCTCGTACGACAAACTGCTGTTCATCATCAGCAACCGGCACGAGGACCTCAAGCGCTTCATTATCGAGGATCTGGACCGCAGCGCGACCTACATCAAGGCCAAGGGCATGTACACCGATGCGCCGCGCGACATGATCTTCCTGGTGGTGAGCCGCAAGGAGGTGCATCTGGTGCAGCACCAGATCCGCGAGATCGATCCGCGGGCCTTCGTGGTCGTGACGGATGCCTACGAGACCTTCGGCGAGGGCTTCAAGCAGTTCCCCGACAAGAACTCGATACAGGCGGAATAAAAGAATGGATTTGAATTTGGATTTGAAACTGAACGTGAATACACTGCGGCCGCTCGCGGGCGAGGGGCGCAAACTCTTTGTCGAAACCTACGGCTGCCAGATGAACGTCGGCGATACGGAGATCGTCGTCGCACTCATGCAGCAGGAGGGCTATGTCTATACGGAGCGGATCGCCGAGGCGGACGTCATCCTGATCAACACCTGCTCGATCCGCGACAACGCCGAGCAGCGGATCTGGGGGCGCCTGGCCGAGATGAAACGCTACCGCCGCGAACGTCCGGGTCTGGTGATCGGCATCATCGGCTGCATGGCCGAGCGCCTGAAGGAGCAGCTTGTCGAGGGGCCGAATGCCGTCGATGTGGTGGCCGGGCCGGATGCCTACCGCGACCTGCCGCGCCTGGTGCGCGAGGCCGAGGCCGGCGGCAAGGGGGTCAATGTGCTGCTCTCGACTGAGGAGACCTATGCCGAGATCGCTCCGGTGCGCCTCGACCGCAACGGCGTGAGCGCCTTCGTGGGCATCATGCGCGGATGCAACAACTTCTGCTCCTACTGCGTGGTTCCCTATACGCGGGGCCGCGAACGGAGCCGTGATGCGGAGACCATCGTCGCCGAGGCCCGGAGCCTCTTCGAGAACGGCTACCGCGAGGTCACGCTGCTCGGTCAGAACGTCAATTCCTACCGGGCGGGCGATGTCGATTTCCCGGAGCTCATGCGGCGCGTGGCGTCGATCTCGCCGCTGCTGCGCGTGCGTTTCGCCACCTCCCATCCCAAGGACATGAGCGACCGCCTGCTGGAGGTCATGGCCTCGATGCCCAACATCTGCCGGACGATCCACCTTCCGGCCCAGTCGGGCGCCACGTCGATGCTCGAGCGGATGAACCGCAAGTACACGCGTGAGTGGTATCTCGGCCGGATTGCGGCCATCCGCAGCTACCTGCCCGACTGCGCCATCACGACCGACCTGATCGCCGGCTTCTCGGGCGAGACCGAGCAGGAACATCTCGAGACCCTTTCGCTTATGCGCGAGGTGGGTTACGAATTCGCCTACATGTTCAAGTATTCGGAGCGTCCGGGGACCTTCGCCTCGAAGCACCTCCCGGACGACGTGCCCGACGAGGTGAAGTCGCGCCGCCTGTCCGAGATCATCGCCCTGCAGAACGAACTGGGCCATGCGAGCAACCTGCGCGACGTGGGCCGGGAGTTCGAGGTGCTCGTCGAGGGCACGTCGAAGCGCAACCCCGACCAGTTGTCGGGCCGCACGTCGCAGAACAAGGTGGTGGTCTTCGACAGCGGCACGCACCGCGTGGGCGATTACGTGCGCGTGCGGATCACGGGATGCACGCCCGCGACGCTCATCGGCGAAGAGGTCGCGCAGCCGTCCTGCGGCGAAGAGGTCGCGCAGCAGTAGTTTTTGGTACAACAAGTTAAAGGCAAGGAGAAGAGAATTATGCGATTCGACGAACTCGATCTGGAGGATGAGATCCTCGACGGACTCGAAGACATGAACTTTCACGAGATGACCCCCGTGCAGGAGCACACCATTCCGGTGATCCTCGAGGGGCGCGACATCATCGGCTGTGCCCAGACCGGAACGGGCAAGACGGCGGCCTATACGCTGCCGTTGTTGAACAAGCTGCTCATCGAGGGCAATCCGGACAATGTGGTCAAGTCGGTCATCATCGTGCCGACGCGCGAGCTGGCACAGCAGATCGACCAGCAGTTCCAGGGCTTCTCGTACTACCTGCCCGTCTCGACGACGGTCGTTTACGGCGGCGGCGACGGCAAGGGCTGGGACGTGCAGAAGCGGGGCATGCTGATGGGGTCCGACGTGGTGATCGCCACTCCGGGACGCATGATCGCCCACCTGCAGAACAGCGGCGTGGACCTCTCGCATGTCGAGTACCTGATCCTCGACGAGGCCGACCGCATGCTCGACATGGGCTTCAGCGACGACATCATGAAGATCGTCTCCTACATGCCCCGGGAGCGGCAGACGATCATGTTCTCGGCAACGCTGCCTCCGAAGATCCGTGAGTTGGCGAAGACCATTCTGAGAAATCCGGCCGAGGTGAACATCGCCATCTCGAAACCCAACGAGGCGATCGACCAGTCGGCCTACATCTGCTACGAGAGCCAGAAGCTGGGGATCATCCGCGAACTGTTCGCCGAGCCGACCGATTCGAAGACGATCATCTTTTCGTCGTCGAAGATGAAGGTCAAGGAGCTGGCCCATACGCTCAAGCGCATGAAGCTCGAGGTGGCCGCGATGCACTCCGACCTGGAGCAGCCGCAGCGCGAGGAGGTGATGCTCAACTTCAAGAACAACAAGGTCAAGATCCTGGTGGCCACCGACATCGTGGCGCGCGGCATCGACATCGAGGATATCGGCCTGGTCATCAACTACGACGTGCCGCACGATCCTGAGGACTACATCCACCGCATCGGCCGCACGGCGCGCGCCGCAGCGACGGGCAGCGCCATCACCTTCGTTTCGGAGGAGGAGCAGGGCAAGTTCCACCAGATCGAGAAGTTCATCGAGCGCGAGATCCGCAAGGCCGACCTGCCGGAGAGTGTGGGCGAGGGCCCGAAATACAATCCCGAGGCCTTCTCCGGACGCGGCAAGGGGCGCGGCGGCCGCAGCAAGGGCGGTGACGGACGCGGACACGGACGCGGGCGCCGCGACCGGTTGCGCGACAAGGGACACAACAGCTCGTCGGCCCCGCAGCAGCAGGCCCCGCAGCAGACACAACAGCC
>FR892016.1:0-32969 GCA_000434235.1 Alistipes sp. CAG:268
ATGGATTGAGTTCAAGATTTATTCATTCCGTTTTGGTGCAGTTTTGTTCCCAATATCGGCTTCGGGAACGGGCGGTTCGCCTCTTCAGATTGGCCGGCGAACAAGCGGGAACGGGACGTGATCTTCGACCCGTTTTTGAGTCCCCGGAACATTATATGTTCGGGACTCAGCAAGCTGTGTTTTCCGTTACGCGAAATATTCTCGGTAACGAAAACAGCTTGCCCGCAAGGGGGTGGAAAACTCCTCCGAAGTCGTCGCTTTTTACAGGGCACCCCATGTGCCGAGACCGGATTTTCAAAAGATTGGAATTTTTTGCTGGTTTCACTCGAAATTAGCTCTGCGAAGGCTCATTTTTTAGTTTTCTTGAATATAAAAAAACAGAGAGAATCCTGTGAGATCTTCCTTGCTAAACGACGTTTGTTAGATTTGTTTTTAGCGAATAAAGCATTGGATCGGTGACTCAATTCTGATAAATACACGCTGCTTCGAAGGAACTAATTTACAAAATCAGATGCGAGACCAATCTTTTATTCGAGCAATATTGCAAATTTTCGATCGATTGCATGTGGCAGCAAGGCCTCAAAGGGGAGAGCACCGCTTGCCATACTTGAAAAATGAGACGCAATATCGGATTCTCATCAAACAAGGTGGAACCGACAAGTCCGAGGATATTTAAAAACCGGACTTTTCCAAGAAAAGTCCGGCTGGAGAGGCTGCGGAATTGTTGCCCAGGTAAAGGAGAGGATTACTCCAAACGTCCAGTGGCGCGCAGGTACTCCGTCTCGTAAATACGATACTGCGTCTGCGCCTCGATCCGGTTGCTGGCAGCCTGCTGCCACTGCGACTGGGCATCCAGCAAGTCGGTCAACGGTGCCATCTGCGCTTTGTATCGGTTGCGCATCACGCGCAGGTTCTCCGCGGCCTGTTGCAGGGCAAGTTCGGCGGTCTGGATCAATCGGTAACCGTCCTCGACGTTGCGGATTGCCTGCTCGACCTCGAGCGACATCAGACGCGTGTTTTTCTGCAGATCGAGCTGCGCATGCTGCAGTTCGTAACGCGCCTTGCGCACCTTCTTGCGGCTCTCGCCCCAGTGGAAGATCGGGATCTTCACGGCCAACATGGCCAGACCGATTCCGTCGCGAAACTCCTGTGTATGGGGAATGAAGGTTCCGTTGCCGGCATCGACCACGCTCTGGAGCTTGATGTTGCCGTAGTAGGTGTAGCCCAGCGACAGACCGACCGACGGCAGCATGGCCGATCGCACGTCGCGGATCTGCTGCTCTCCAACGGCCACCTGCTGCTCCAGAATCCGCAACTCGGGACGTGAGGCAAGGTCTGACAGCAAGGCTCCGGGTTCGGACGTTTGAAAAAGCGTGTTGGTCGGGACCGGGTGCTGGTCTCGCTCCGCGCCAATCACCCGACACAACGACATGCGGCACAATTCAGCCCCGTTCTGCGCCTTCTGCAGTTGATAACGGATCTCGCTGCGTTTGGCTTCGATGCGCATCAGGTCATTCTCGATGGCCATGCCCGCCTTGAAGGCCGCTTCGGTTTGGCGGTAAAGCGTATCCATCTGTGCCGCATAGCTCTCGAGCATGCGCACCTGACGGTCAACGGCCACCGTGGTCCAATAGGCATTGTCGGCCTCGACCAGCACATCCATGCGGGTCATCCGCTGCTGCTCGCCGGCCACCTCCTCGCCGATGCGGGACATACGACGTGCGGCCGAAATCTTGCCTCCGGCATAGATCGGCTGGGTCAGATTGAGTCCTGCCATATAGGTGCCGCGCATCCGAAGGTCCATCCCCATCATATCCATGTCGGGCAGCACATACGCACCGGTGGCCGATCCCTCGATCTTGGGCAGGGCGGCCGTGACGGCGATCCGGCGGTCGAGGCGTGCCTGTTCGAGCCGGTTGTCGGCCTGTTGAAGCTCCTCGCTGTGGGCAAGGGCCCGCTCGCGGCACTCGGCCAGCGAGAGCGGCAGCGGTTGCTGAGCCCGGGCGGTGAGGCCCGACAGCAGCGCGGCCCCCAGGGCCGCATATATTCTGATATTCATCATTTATGCATTTTGAGGTTTGCGAATGCGGAACAGAGCCGCGTAGAAAATCGGCAGCAGAATGAGTGTGATGATCGTGCCGACCGTAAGTCCGCCCATGATCGTCAGGGCCATCGAGCCGTACATCGGGTCGCCGACCAGCGGAATCATGCCGACGATGGTCGTCAAAGAGGCCATCAGTACGGGCCGCACGCGCGAAACTGTCGCCTCGATGACGGCTGCATAGGGCGTCCGGTGCTCCTCGGTTTGCAGGCGGTTGATCTCGTCGACCAGCACGATGGCGTTCTTGACCATCATGCCGATCAGACCCATCATGCCGATGATGGCCATGAAGGTCAGCGGCTGTCCCGTGAGGAACAGCGACGGAGTGATGCCGCAGAAGACGAACGGGAAGCACAGGAGGATGAGCAGCACCTTGCGCCAGCTGTTGAACAACAGCAGCAGGATGGCCAGGATCAGGAAGATCGTCAGCGGCATGTACTTCATCAGGTTACCGATTGCCTCGCCCTGCAGTTCACCCTCGCCGACCCAGCGCATCGTGTAGCCGTCGGGCAGCGGGATGGCCTCGATCTCATCGCGGATCGATGCCACGACCTTGGCCGGCGTAGCTTCGTCGCTATCGGGGTTCGGGTCGCATTCGGCCTCGATCACCCGTCGGCCGTTCATCCGCAGCACGACGTCCTCATCCCAGTCGAGGCGGATATTGTGCACGGCATTCCCCAGCGGCATGGCGCGGAACATGCGGTCCTGCAGCTCGTTCATCCCCTGACCACCCGCAAGCACCCCTTGCAGCTCCTCGTCGGTCAGCCGGAAGTTCATCATGCTCCAGACCGGAATCTCGTCGAGGTCGCGGATGCGGCTGCCGTCGTTGTTGCGTACCTGGAGGTTCAGCATCACCATGCGATCCTGGTCGTTCAGCACGCCGACGGGCATGCCGTCCGTAGCGGCCAGCAGGGCGTTGGCCACATCCCCGCGGCCGATCCCGGCCCGCAGGGCATCCTGTTGGTTGAATTCGGCGACGAGCGCCTTGCCTTTCGGTTTCCAGTTGTTCTGCACCGAGTAGGCGTCGACATAGGGGCAGCGGCGCATGACGGCCTCGGCCTGCGCGCTCAAATCCCGCAGCACGGCCGGGTCGGGACCCGCGAACTCCACCTCGACGGTGTGCGACGTCGAGATCGAGAAGTTGTACTTGCGGATGCGGATGTAGGCCTCGGGAAAGGCTTCGCGCAACTGACGCCGGATCGTTGGAATCTGCTCCTGCACGGTCCTGTAGTCGGCACAGTCGACGATCAGCTCGCCATAGCAGTCACCACCCGAAGTCATCGGGCGCACCAGGCAGTAGTGGGCCGGGGCGCTGCCCTGACTGACGGCCACGCGTTCGACGGCCGGATTGCGCCGTACGCTGTCGCTCATCTCGAGCAGCCGGTCACGCACCCGGTCGGCATTCGTCGCCGACGGAAAGAAGCACTCGACGACGAACTGTTTGTAGTCGAAGTCGGGGAAAAAGAGATTCTTGACGCGTGTCATGCCGAAGATCGAGAGGATCAGCACTGCCACGGCTGCGGCAATCGTCGTTCGCTTGTAGCCGATGAGGAACGAGATCGTGCGCCGCACGAAGCGATGAACCGGCGAATTCATCACGGCGGGTTTCTGCGCTGCGGCTTGTCGCTTTTCGCGGGCCGGGAGCCACGTCTTGGCGCAGATCGGCACCTGGACGAGTGCCAGCACCCAGCTGGCCAGCAGACTCACGCACAGCACCAGAAAGAGGTCGCCGGCATACTCGCCCGCCGAATCGGGCGAGAGATAGATGCCCAGAAAGGTCGAGGCGGCGATGACGGTCGCTCCGAGCAGCGGCATGGCCGTATTGCGGCCGATGCGGTAGAGATAGACCTTCGGGCTCAAGCCCCGCTTCTTGTCGATCAGAATGCCGTCCATGATCACCACGGCATTGTCGACCAGCATGCCCATGGCCACGATGAAGGCGCCGAGCGAGATGCGCTGCAGCGTCGTGCCGCACACGAGCAGGATCGGGAACGAAACGGCTACCGTCAGCACCAGCCCGAAGCCGATGATCAGTCCGCTGCGGAATCCCATGGTGAAGATCAGCACCAAGATGACGATCACGACCGATTCCAGCAGGTTCCACATGAACGACGAGATGGCCTCCGAGACCTTGTCCGGCTGGAAGAAGATCTTTTCCGTCTGGAAGCCCGCCGGAAGCTGCCGCATGGCCTCCGCGAGCCGTGCATCGACGGCTTTGCCCACGTCAGGGACGATGGCCGAGGACTCCATGGCGATGCAGAGGGCCAGTGCCGGGCGTCCGTCAACGAAGAAGCCGTTGCGCTGCGGCGCGGCATAACCCCGCTCGACACGGGCCACGTCGCCGATGCGCAGCTGGCGCCCATCCATCGTGCGGATCTCCAGGTCGCGGATCTCCTCCACGTCGTCGACCGCCGAATCGACATAGAGCGCTATGCGTTCCTCGCCGGTCGGATACGCCCCGGCATTGACCGTCTTGCCGGCCTGTTGCAACGCCGACATGATCTGCGTCGGGATCACACCGTTGCGGGCGATCTGCTCCTTCGAGAGGATGATGTTGATCACCTCGTCGCGGTTGCCGGCGATGAGGATCCGCTTGACACCCTTCACGTCGAGCAGTTCGCGTCGCAGGTATTTGGCATAGCGGTACATCTCCGGATAGTCGTAACCGTCAGCCGTCAGGCCGTAGAAGATGCCGTAGACATCCATCATGTCGTCAATGACCACCGGGTCGTAGCACCCCTCGGGCAGGCGTGACGCGGCGTCATTGACCTTGCGGCGCAACAGGTCGAAGTGCTGCTCCAGGTCGCGGTTCAGCACCGTCATCTGGAACTCGACGGTCAGCATCGCCGAGCCGTTGCGGCACTCGCTCTTCACCTTCTTGACGTTGGGCAGCGCGCGCAGTTCATCCTCCATCATCTGCGCCACCTTGAGCTCCACCTCGTGGGCGCTGGCCCCCGGGTAGGGGACCATGACCATCGCCTGCTTGACCGCCACGGCCGGATCCTCCAGCTTGGGCATCTGGATGAACGACAGAAGGCCGGCAATGAGGATGGCTGCCATGAGCGACCAGAACAGCACGGGCCGCCGTACGAAAAATTCGGTTATCTTCATCACAACAGCCCTCCTGCATTGGTTTGACTCGGTGTACCGACCACACGGACCTTTTCACCCTCTTCGAGCGCCGAAACGCCGGCTCGCACGATCTGTTCCTCTCCGGTCAGCCCGTCGATGACCATCGCACGACCCTCGCTATCCATGTCGCGCAGTGTGACTGGACGCCGCTTGATGGTGGAGTCCGCCTTGAAAACCCATACGCAGGGGGTCTCTCCATCCAGAAAGACGGCGCCGGGCGGCACGCCGAAACCATCGGAGCGAGCGGTGTCGGCCACCGTGATACCCACCTCGACGTTCATTCCGGCTGTCAGCCGTCGGTCGGGACGCTCTGCGAATGTCAGCGTCAGGTGGTAGAGCTGTGTGCCGTCGGCCTTGGGCGTAATGCCTCTCAAACGCATCGGCATCGCGCTCTCCAGCCCTGCGGCCCGGCAGGTGAACCCCGTAAACCGGTCACGGCGGAGGTACTCGCCGGCCGGAATGCTGACCTCGACCTCCAGGCGCGAAACATCCAGCAGCGTGAAGAGTGCCGTTCCGGCATCGACCATCTCCGCCGGCGAGAAGTTCGCCTGCTGAATATACCCGTCGGTCGGAGCGTAAAGTTTCGTATAGTCGAGTTTGTTGCGGTTGGCCTGCAGCTGCACGCCCAGCTGCCGCAGGCCGGCCGTGGCTTTTTCGTAATCGTTGGCCGAAACGCTTTTCTGATTGAAAAGCAGCTTCGTGCGTTCAACCTCATCTTTGAGCTGGTCATACTGGATCTGCAGCGCTTCGACTGCCAGCCGGTAGTCGGCATCGTCCAGTTCGGCGAGCAGCTGCCCCTGTTGCACATAATCTCCCTCGGAGACGTGGATGCGGGCGATCTGCCCAGCTGTCTTGAACCCCAGGCTCACTTCATGCGCGGCCTTGACCATGCCTGAATAGATGCGCGTGGTCTCGGCGTTCAATGCCACGGGCTTTGTCAGGCTCACGCTTTGAACGAACGGCTCCGAGGCCGTCCGTCCCGAGCAGCTGCACAGCAAAGCCATCACAAGCGCGGCTCCCAGTCTGTTTTTTTCAATGCTCCTCATTTCGTATCAGGTTTTATGATTTTTTCGTTGGCAAAGTTCTGTCTTTTCCCCGTATGGATTTTGTCGCATGTTGTGGGTTTATTGTTTGAAAGGATGGAAAAATAGCCTTTTACGGGTAATATATCCCTTTTTTCTTGTTCGAATAAGTATATTTGTCAACGAAAAAGTGAATGGCTATGGCTGAAAATCCGAATTTCGATGCGCTCAATCTAACGTCGATTCCTTTCGACGAGCAGGCCTGTATCTTCGAGAACCGGTTTATCCTTGCAGGCGATCTCGACGAGACGAAACCACCTCGTGATCTGACACGCGATCCGTCGATGCTGCCATTTCTTACGACACCGTATCCATTCAAGATTCAGTTTGCGATGGCACATCTGTGTCTCAACGGGTCGATGCGCGTCAGGCTGAATCTCAACGAATATGAACTGCACCGCAACTCGCTGCTGATAGTCACACCGGAATCGATTGGCCAATGCCTCGACTTGTCGCCCGATTGCAGGATTGTACTCATAGCCCTGTCGAACGACTACGTCATCACGGAGAACAGCTCAGAAGAGGCCCTCATCGTCCGCAAGTTTCTCTCTCAGCAGTCAATTCTGCAGCTTACCGATGCACAAACGGCTGATATACTGGCTATCTACCGAACCCTGCATAACAAACTCCGACAGCCCGATTTTCGCTTCAAGGGCGGTCTTCTCAGAGGCTATCTGCAGGTGCTTTACAGCGAGATTTGTCAGCTGATGGCTCCATACGTCGAGAGGCAGGATGCCCGGCAGGGTTCGCGCAAGAGACAGATTTTCGACCGTTTCATTGAGGAGCTTCGGCAGCATTGCACCATGGAGCGCAGCGTTGGTTTCTATGCCGAACAGCTGTGCCTGACACCGAAATACCTCTCACAAGTAGTGTATGCCGTCAGCGGACGGCACGCCGGCGAATGGATACGCGACTATGTGATTCTGGAGGCCAAGGCCTTATTGAAAAGCGGACAATATACGATCCAGCAGGTGTCCGACATGCTGAATTTCGCCAATCAGTCGTTTTTCGGTGTATACTTCAAGAAGGCGGTCGGCTGTTCGCCGACCGCCCCCAAGGGGTTATTGTGCGCTTCTTTTTGCCCGGGTACAAGGAGTTATAGTGCGCTTCTCGTTGCCCGAAACCATGTCAACGGTGTTGCTTATTTCGGATAGGGAAGCGAAGGTTTTCGGGTACGATTACATCTACATCGGGAATCTCGCCCTGCTCGACCGCCGGAAGATCTCCTTCTTTGCCTCGCACTCCGTCAAGAAACCGGTCTTGCGCTGGGCCGAAACGTGTTGCGCAACCGACTGCGTCGTCTATTCTGCGGCGCGATCCATATGGTTCTTGTAGATGACTCCGTCTTTCATGATCAACAGGAAATTTGCTTTCGGATCCTCGATTAAATGGATATTTTCCAGCGTGCTTCCCTTAACCAGAATGAGATCCGCATAGGCACCCGATTCAATTACACCCAATTTGTGCGGATAGGGGTTTCGAGGACCCGACAGGGCCAACAGCTCGGCATTGGTCGATGTCGCCATTTTAAGTACCTCATAAGGCGTATACCAATGGGTCAGTTTTACCAGCTGGGCACCTTGCCGGGCTGCCAGTCTGGCATCGAACAGGCAATCGGAACCCCATGCCGTCTTGACCTTGTACTTTTTTGCCAGTTGGTAAGCCGTAACGGTTCCACGTGTCATTTCAATCTGTTTGGCTCGATTCTCACTCCCTTCGGGGAAAGGCGTTACATCCTCGTCGTCCAGAAAAACCTGAAGGCACCACCATACACCTCTGTCGGCCATCAGCTTGGCAATGCCTGCATCGGCCAACTGCCCATGCTCCACACATCGGACGCCGGCTTCTATGGCCGTACGGATAGCTTTGGGTGTATAGGCATGAACCGTAACATAGGTTCCCCAGTTTTCGGCGGCAGCCACTGCGGCCTTGAACTCTTCCGTGGTATACTGGGCCACATCAAGCGGGTCATAATCCGACGATACACCGCCTCCGGCCGCCAACTTGATCTGCGATGCACCTTTACGCAGCTGTTCCCGGGTTTTCCGGAGCACTTCATCATGCCCGTCGGCAATGGCTGCCATACCGCTGGATTCCATGTAGGTCAGGGCCCCGCACAACATCGGCGGGACGTCCGTTGGCATCCGAAAATCGCCATGACCGCCGGTTTGCGAAATCATGGCTCCACTTGGATAGATTCGCGGACCTTTTGCCAGTCCTCCGTCGATGGCACGTTTCAGGGCAAAGGGATTTCCGCCCATGTCTCGCACCGTAGTGAAGCCCCTCATCAGTTGTTTTTCGGCCGAATGGGCCGCAAAAAGACTGATGAAGGAAATCTCCGAAACCAAAGCCTGTTGCAACGGCATGGACTCCATCATGGTATGGACATGCGCATCGATCAGACCAGGCATGAGAAACAATCCCTGTCCGTCGATGATCGTTACGTCCGGCAAAGCGGACACATCGATCGGATCTCCGGAAACCTTGCTGATCAGATGATTCTCAACCAGTACATTCCCTTGAAACGTCTTCTCGTCGACTCCGTTGAAAATCTCGACGTTGCGAATCAATACAGCCTGCTGGGCGGTTGCTGTCATGAAAGAAATGAGCAATCCGGCAAAGAACAATAATTTTTTCATATGCACAACATTGATTGACATTTTATTCAAAGGAAACAAGTACTTACAAATATAGTGCAATAAATTGAGAAAGCATTGGATTCTGTCGTTTTTCGGCGAGATTCTCGTCGCGGGTTCTGTCTGCACAGTCGGCCGCGGCAGTTTCCGCGTCCATGCCTTTACGGAAGGTCAAAACCTTCCATCCGCCTGCATTAATTTATAAAATATATTTGATATAAAAAAGAAACTAATGTATCTTTGCGGACAGTCAGACGTATTCTACACCGTGTCACAGACGCTTTTTCAAGTAAACCGGATACGTCCCTGGATAAAAAACGAACGAATGAAAAGATCAATCCTCGAAGATGCAACATTCCCGGCGTGCCCGGTGAGAAACGTCCTGGCCCGGCTTTGCGACAAATGGACTCTGTTGGCCCTGTATTTGCTGCTGCGTTCAGAGCATGGAAAACTGCGTTTCACGGAGTTGAAGCAGGCCATGCCCGACATCTCACAGAAAATGTTGGTGACGACCCTCCGCACGCTGGAAGAGGATGGATATGTGGAAAGGAGGCTCTTTGCGGAGGTCCCGCCCCGCGTGGAATATGCGCTTACGGCGCAGACTGAAACACTTCGTCCGATACTCGATGAGTTACTCTCTTGGGCCATGGAGAACATGGATGCCATCATGGAGAGTCGCCAAAAGGCTTTTGCCGCAAAAGATTCGGGGGTTGAAAATACCAAAAAGAAAAACATATGAAAGCTGCACAATTGGATCGCTATGCGAAAGAAGGACGACTCGTTGTACGGGAGAGGCCCGTTCCGGAGCCGAAGGCCGATGAGATTTTGATCAGAGTGCGGGCTGCGGCCGTCAATCCGTTGGAATTGCTGATTGCCACGGGAAGTATCCGACTGATTCAGTCTTATCGGCTGCCGCAGACGTTGGGCAACGAGTGTTCAGGTGTCGTCGAGCGGGTCGGAAGCCAGGTCAGGGACTTCCGTCCGGGTGATGCTGTCTATACACGGTTGCCGCTGGGGCGGATCGGCGCTTTTGCCGAATATGTCGTCGTGGCGGAGACTGCCGTAGCGAAAATGCCTGCAGGATACGCGTTCGACGTGGCGGCCGCCATTCCGCTGACCGGACTGACGGCCTGGCAGGGGCTGGTCGAGGTGCTGGAGGCCCAACCCGGACAAACGTTGCTGATTACCGGCGGATCGGGAAGTTTCGGACAGATGGCCGTGCCAATAGCGCGATCGTTGGGGCTTCGCGTCATCGTAACGGGTAACGACCGCGCCCGCGAGCAGTTCCTCGCCATGGGGGTTGAACGCTACATAGACTACCGCACGGAGAACTATTGGGAAACTCTGTCGGACGTCGATCTGGTCATCGACACGCTCGGAACCGGCGAATTCGAGCACGCACTTGCAGTGTTGAAACGCGGCGGGCGTCTGTTGAGCCTGCGGGCCGTTCCCAACGGGGAATTTGCCCGTCGAAGTGGCTTCCCCTGGTACAAGCGGGCTCTCTTCACGCTGGCCGGGCTGAAATACGACCGGGCAGCCCGCCGTCAGGGCAAAGAGTATCGCTTCCTCTTCGTGCATGCCGACGGTGAGCAGCTGCGCCGGATTACGCAGATCGTCGAGCAGCATCACATTACGCCGCCTGTCGATCCCCGCGTTTTCTCGCTGGAACAAATCAACGACGCCCTGCGGCTCGTGGCCGAAGGGCCCATCGAGGGTAAGGTAATCATTCGAATGTAAAAACATCAGTTTATGAAAATACATGAAATCTGTTTCAGCCCGACGGGCGGGACGAAACGTGTGGCGACGATATTGAGCCAGGCGCTGGCGGATGAGACGATTCAGGTCGATTTGACGGCTTGTGAAGTCGATTTCAGCCGCGTGATGCTGACAGCGGAGGATGTGGCGCTGATTGCCGTACCCTCCTACAGCGGACGGGTTCCTGCCGTTGCCGCGGAACGACTGGGGGCTTTGCACGGCAATGGCGCCCGCGCCATTCTGGTCTGCGTCTACGGCAACCGGGCCTATGAGGATACGCTGGCTGAACTGCGCGATACGGCCTCCCGGGCCGGATTCACGGTCATTGCAGCCGTAGCGGCCGTAGCCGAGCACTCGATCGCCCGCCAATACGCCGCAGGGCGTCCCGACGCAGAGGACGAAGCGCAGTTACGCACCTTTGCCGCACAGATTCGCCGGAAGATTGACACCGGAGACCAAAGTGAACCGGAGATTCCCGGCAACCATCCCTACCGCAAGGCTGCGGGTGCGGGCATCGTGCCCAAGGCGACGCGTGCCTGCGTGAAGTGCGGTTTATGCGCGGCGAAGTGCCCCGTCGGAGCCATCGCCCCGGACGATCCGACGCGTGTAGACAAGACGCGCTGCATCTCCTGCATGCGGTGCGTAGCAGTCTGCCCCCACGGTACCCGACACGTCAACAAACTGATGCTGGCGCTGGTTGGCCGTATGCTGAAAAAGGCCTGTTCGGAGCGGAAGACCTGCGAACTCTATCTATAAGTCCCAACCGAACCGGGAAGGGGTTGGAGTTGCAGGCCGGTTGCGGAATCCGATACGGCCTTATTCTCCCGCGCCGCGCCGATAATCCTCGAGGAAGGCCGAGCTGGTGCGTCCGGTTTGCTGCTTGAAGAAACGCATCAGGTGACTCGGGTCCGAGAAGCCGTACGCTTCGGCCAGCTGGCTGACGCTGCGCCCCTCAAACAGCAGGTCGTTCTTCACGGCCTCCAGCAACCGCTGTTTCAGCAGGTGCACGGCCGTGACGCCGAACTGCTCCACGACAGCCCGGTTCAGGGTCACACGGCTCACGCGCAGCATCGAGGCATACTCCTCGACGCGCTGTACCGTGCGGATATGCTCTTCGAGCAGCGCCTTGAAGCGGAACGCACAGTTGTTGCGCGGCAGCGTCACGGGCAGTCCGTAGGCGGCGGCATAGTCGCGGTTGAGCGTCACCAGCAGGTAATAGAGCACCGAGACGATCAGGTTGTAGCTGTCCGAGGTCGGGGTACGCAGCTCCGCCTTAATCTTTTCGAGCAGCCGGAGATACTCCGCAAAAACCTCCGGCCCGGCATCGAACCACGGCGGCGTGTCGGTCTGGTAGCAGTAGAGCAGGCGGTAGACGAAGAACTTGTCGGCGAGGAACGTGCGCATGAAATCCTCGCGGAAGATCAGAAACGTGTAGTCGAGCTCCGCCTCGTCCACCAGCCAGCGCTGCTGCTGGTGGGGCGAGAGGAGCAGGACCATGCCGTCGTGCAGTTCGATGCGGCGTCCGCCGAGCAGCAGCACGCCCCGGGCCCTGTGCAGGAAGAAAAACTCGAAGAAGTCGGTCTGGAAGAGCGGGGATTCGGTCAGTACGCCGCGGATCTCTTCGCTGCGGCCCGTATTGATGTAGAAGTCGACACCGCACTGCGTCTTGCTGAACGGCACGGTGACCAGCCGTCGGGGATTTGTCGTTGTCTTCATCGCTTGCCTCCGGGTTGTCCGAAGACAAAGATACGACATTCATTTATCAAAATGGCATAATGACACCCTTTTTGGGCATAGTTCCGTACGAAAAATCTTCGGACCTTTGCCGTGCAAAACATCCGGAATTATGAACCAGCAAGAGGAGATCATCCGCGAAATCGACGTGCAGAGCGTCATGACCCGTTCGTCGCTGCCCGTAGGCGGCTATTCGGTCAACCCCTACGTGGGGTGTCCCCACGCCTGCAAGTATTGCTACGCCTCGTTCATGAAGCGTTTCACGGGCCACACCGAGCCCTGGGGAACGTTTCTCGACGTCAAGCACTGGAAGCCCATCGCCAATCCGCATCGCTTCGACGGAGAGTGCATCGTCATCGGCTCGGTGACCGACGGCTACAACCCCTATGAGGAGCATTTCCTGCGCACGCGACACCTGCTCGAACAGCTGCGCGGCACGACGGCCGAGATCCTGATCTGCACGAAGTCGGATCTTGTGCTGCGTGATCTGGACCTGTTGCACGAATTTCCGCGCGTGACGGTGTCGTGGTCGGTCAACACGCTGGACGAAACGTTCCGTGCCGACATGGATCGCGCCGTGAGCATCGAGCGGCGGCTCGAAGCCATGCGGCAGGTCTACGAGGCAGGGATCCGCACCGTCTGCTTTGTCTCGCCGATCTTCCCGGGCATCACCGACCCGAAGGCCATTATCGAGCGAGTCCGGGAGTTTGCCGATCTCGTCTGGCTCGAAAATCTCAACCTGCGCGGGTCGTTCAAGGCAGCGATCCTGGCCTACATCCGCGAAAAACACCCCGGACTGGTGCCTTTATACGAAGAGATCTACAACCGCCGCCGGACGGACTACTGGCAGGCGCTCGAACAGGAGATGGCCGCCTATGCCGCTGCAAACGGAATGCCTTATCAGGTGAACGACCTGCCGTACGGACGCTCCGAAAAGGGGCACCCGGTTGTGGTTAATTACTTCTATCACGAAAAAATCCGACTCAACAACCGATCCTCGGAGCGGTAGGATGCCGTAAACGGAAAACCTCTTAAAACACGATAAACGATGAAACAGATTGAAAAGATCGCCGAATCCGAAAATTTCAGTGCCATCGGGCTCGGCAAATTGAGCGAACTGAACGAATTTGTGCTGGAGCTGAATCCGGCCGTCAAGATCCCGGGCAAGGTCTTCGGTGGTGCCGCTTTGCAGGCAACAGGTGCGGAGTTCTCCTTTCAGTCGTTCGCACCCGGTACGGAAACCGGATTCCTGCACACCCACAAAACACACGAGGAACTTTACTTCTTTCTCTCGGGCGAGGGTGAGTTTCAGGTCGACGGCAAGATCTTCCCGATCGGTGAAGGTTCGGTAGTGCGGGTAGCTCCTGCGGGACGACGCTCCGTCCGCAATACGGGCCGCGAGGCGCTTGTCATGCTATGCGTACAGTACAAGGGCGGGAGCTTTACGCCCGAGGACACTACCGACGGTGTGATTCTGAACGATCCGGTCTGTTGGTGAGGCCTTCATACGGCAAACGACAGGCGTGATACCGTTTGTAGCGGTATCACGCCTGTCGTATTTCCTCCCAGCACGCCGGAACCGGACACAGACCATGCAGAAGGCAACAGCTGGATTTTGGAGCGGGCCTGTTACATTTCCGGTTCAATTGCCAGGCTTATGGTCATTCGGTACGGTCTGCCGGGTCCCGTTTCCCGTATTTCCGTTCGAAAAGCTCCGCATTTCGGGTGCCCCATTCGATCATCGCGTCGATGATCGGAATGAGGGTCTCGCCCAAAGGGGTAATGGCATATTCGGAGCGAGGCGGCAACTCGGCGTAGATGGTCTTGCGGACCAGACCGTCCTCGACCAGCTCCTTGAGCTGGAGATCAAGCACCCGGGGCGTGGCCTCGGGGAAGATGCGGTGCAATTCGCTCGGACGCAGCGCCCGGTGGCGCAGTTCGTCGAGGATGCAGGACTTCCATTTCGAGTTGATCAGGCTCATGGTCAGCCGCAGCGGGCATTCCAGATCGACGGGTAGCTTTCTCTCGTACATGTGCGTGAGACGTTTTCGGTTCTTCGTAAAACAAAGGTAGCGATATTTGCCAAAGAAGAGCATACCCGACAAATTTTTCGGTATATGAATCATTTTTCGGTACTTGACTGCAAGGTGCCACGGCTGTAACTTTGCTTCAACAAAAACCTTTCAAACAGACCGATTATGAGAACAGAGATCAAAGAGTACCGGGCCGTCGAGGAGGCGGCCATGAAGTTCGTCCGAAGTGTCGCCGAGGGCGACAGCAGCCATGCGCGCGAGCTGTTCATCGACGAGGCCGTGCTGTTCGGATACCTCGACGGCCGGCTGGAGCATGGCAGCATCGAACAGTTCTACCGGAACGTGGACAGCGTGGGTGCCGATGCCGGATTCAGGGCCCGGATCGACGTGCTGGATGTCGAGGAGACGCTGGCCGTCGTGCGCGTGCTGGAGGAGAACTGGGGCGGCCGCATCGACTTCACGGACTACCTGCTGATGATGAAGATCGACGGTGAGTGGCGCTGCGTGGCCAAGGCCTACAACCAGAATTCAAACACCATTCAAAAATAACACGCCATGAAAATAACGGTAATTACGGGCAGCCCCCGCAAGCAGGGCAACAGTTTCGCCATGACCGAGGCCTTCATCCGCGAGGCGGAGCGCCGCGGACATACGGTGCAGCGGTTCGACGCAGCATTCCTGAAAGTCGGCGGCTGCCACGCCTGCATGACCTGCTACAAGACGGGCAAGGCCTGCTCGTTCGACGACGACTTCAACCGCATCGCCCCGGTCATTCTCGAATCGGATGCCGTGGTCTTCACGATGCCGGTCTACTGGTATTCGATCCCGGCACAAATCAAAGGGGTGATCGACCGGTTGTTTTCGCTGGTCGTCGGCGGCAAGCCGGTTGCCGGAAAGCGGTGTGCATTGATCGCCTGCTGCGAGGAGGAGGATACGACGGTACTCGACGGTGTCCGGATTCCCATGGAGCGCACGGCGGCCCTGCTGAAATGGGAGATGGTCGGCGAGGTGCTCATCCCGGGCGTACTGAACGAAGGTGACATCGCCCGGACTGACGGTTGCCAACAGGCGGCAGCCCTGGCGCAGCGGTTCTAACCTCCGCTCACGAACGACCGGATCACATGCAGGACGCAGCGGGATTCCACGCTCCATACCGGAATCCCGCTGCGTCCTTTTTCTATTGGATGAAATTATGGAGACGGTTGGCCGGGTTGAGCGGCGTCTGGTCGGTCAGTTCGAGCGACCGAACCATGTGGAGCGTTCCCTGCTTGTACTTCTGAAAATGCGCCGAGGCGATATGCTTTTCGTAAGCTGCACGGCTTGCGTAGGTTTCGAGGATGGTGATCCGGCACGGATTCTCCCGCTCGGCCACGGCATACATCGTCAGCACGCCCGGCTCGGTGCGCAGCGAAACTTCGCCCACCTCCGCGGCGAAGCGCATATATTCGTCGAGATACTCCGGCCGGACCTCGATCTTCGAGAGCCGCACGATACCGTCCCCGGCCATCGGCTCCTTGGCACACATCGAAGGCTCGCTGTCGAGCCGCAGGCAGCGGCCGATCACCTCGCCCGTGGAGAGGTAGGAGTAGGTCGGGAACTCGAACAGCACGGGCTTCAGCCGCGCGTAGTCGATCCGTCCGCGGTCGTCGAGCACCTCCGGCGAGGCGTAGGTCGCCGCAATCGAGCAGATGAAGTTGTCGAAACCCTCCGTCTCGTAAATATCCACGACGTCGCACGCCATCGTCAGCGGCGAACGGTCGATCACCGGCGCGCCGTTCGCGCCCCGATGCCAGGCGAACGTCTGCGACTTGTCCGTGCGGGCACCGCTCACGCTTCCCACATAGTCGGCTTCGGGGAGCATCTCATGGCTGACGAGGTTGACCGAGAGCTTTCGGGATGCCTTGATTCCTTGGTTAGTGTAGTGGCTCTGACTCATACTGACCAGAATCCGGTCGTGGCCGATAATCCCGACATGCGCCACAACAAGCCAGTTTACGCGGCCCTCCACCTCGGCCCCGACAACCGTCAGCGGCATGGGATAGAGTGCCAGCGTGTTTCCGATGAGTTTCTTTTCCATGGTGGTTGTATTTGATGGATTCGATGATTGAGTCTGTGCCAGCGTGCCGCCCGACAGCGTCAGGCCCAGCAGCAGGCACGCGAAAATGATCATGCGGTTTGTCATGGTTTGTCGTTTTATACATCCATCGCAAAAGTAGCGGTTTGCCCGCTTCCGGATGTAACGAAAGCCGGGGCATTCCTACCCGTTTTACGGAATCCCGGGCCCCCGATTCGGAGATATGCCCGAAAATCGTTATTTTTGCGAAGACAACCCCTCAAAGCCTTCCTTGATGAGCAAGATTCTGAGAATAAACTGCGTGGGTGATTACAGCCGCTGGGTCGGGCACATCGACCGCCATCCGCTGGTGAGCGTTATCGACTATGCCGAGGTTTCGCCCATCCGCCACAGTCTGAACAACTACAGCGTCTACGCAATCTTCCTGCGCGACGACGCCAGCGTGGAGCTCGACTACGGCTGCGGCCGCTACGACTACAACCAGGGGACATTGCTGTGCGTGGCCCCAGGACAGGTGGGCGGTAAGGAGGACAACGGCGAGCGGGTTTCGATTACGGGCTGGGCGCTGCTCTTCCATCCTGATCTGTTGCGCGGCACGCCGCTCGAAAAACAGATCCGCAACTACTCCTTTTTCGACTATCGCGTCAACGAGGCGCTGCACATGACCGACCGGGAGCATGACATCCTGGTTTCGCTGATGCGCCGGATGCGCGAAGAGCTCGACAACGACCGCGACGCGCAGCAGGATGCCATCCTAGTCGGCTACATCGGATTGGTGCTCAACTTCTGCCAGCGCTTCTACAACCGCCAGTTCCAGACCCGCAGGATCGAAAATTCCGACATTCTGGTCCGCTTCAACCAGCTGCTTGCCGACTATTACGAGCAGCGGCTCCAGCTGACCTTCGGACTGCCCACCGTCCAGTACTGCGCCGATCGGCTGTGTCTTTCGCCCAACTACTTCGGCGACGTCATCAAAAAGACGACCGGAGATACGGCCAGCAACCACATCCGCCGGTTCGTGATCCAGCTTGCCAAGGACGGACTCTCCGCCGGCGAAAGCGTCGCGCAGGTGGCCGACCGCCTCGGATTCGAGTATTCGCAGCACTTCAGCCGCATGTTCCGAAAGCAGGAGGGGATCACTCCGACGGAGTACGGCCGCAGGCGGCGCTCCTGACAAACAGATTACTACAACGACCACAATCACTCTGCCATTCCAAATATTTTTGTAGGACATCGTCTTGTATACGACTTGTAAAAACAGAATCCGGAAAGGATAATTCATACTTAAACGAACGCATGAACCCCACCCTCCACAAATCATATGCAGAGATATCTAGGCCGAGTTGCGCCTTGTTATCTGCCATTTTTCTCATATAATCAAGAATTGCGATAAAATTATTTTGCTACAAGAGGAAGAGAAGACGTTGAAAAATTAGAATTTGCATCAGAATCGATGTATGATGAATTTGGATGGAATCTGTAATCTTTTTATTTTTGTCCAATAAAAAGCGTTCTTTCCGGCTATACAGAATCGAGTGATTCAGAGAATGTCGCTCGTCTCCAAATCGTTACCTATAGAATAATCTGTCTCTGTAAGCGTCTTATATTCAATGCTGATTATTGAGGCTAATGCCTTGCCAGGTGCATGGTCAAATTAAAAGGGAGTCCTATTTTATTGCCAACCTCATTTAGTGAGGTCTGTAAGATTCGATTCTTTGATTTGATCTTTTTATCTAGTAGAGCAGCATCACTTGTATCAAATGTGGAATCAAGAAGGCTGAAAACAAAGCGTTTATTCAAGTTCTTTTCTTGCCACCGTTTCAGAATATCCATAGCCGCATCAGTCAGAGGAATTGTGTGAGGTACTTTCCCTTTAACAAGGTTTTTGGATAATTCATGCTGTTCCCAATCAATGTGAGACCACTCCAGTGTGACAATGTCTGATACACGCAAACCACAAGCGTGAAAGGCAAAGAGAAACATGTCCATGATTTCACGAGTCCTGTTGAACTTGACTTTGGAATACAAATCCACAAATTGCTGCATCTGTTCCTCTGTCAGATAGCGAACTTCACTATCTTCAACTTCAGACCGATATTGCCGCTCTTTCAGGTCAAAGTAGGACTGTTTGATTTGTGCTGATACCTTTGCCGATAACAAGTCATTGTCTGTGGCATACATGGCAGCTTTAATAAGAGGAGTCAGCATTTTGTTGATTCCTTCTTTGGTATTACCTCGTTTGATGCAGTATGTCTTATATTTTTCTATCAGATCAATTGTTAAGTCAGTTAAATAAATAATGCCTTCCCCCGTTTGCTCAGACAAGAAGCGTTGAAATTTCTTGATATAGCGATCCCCATTATAGTAGGTTGAATAGGACAGTTTCTCCAAATCATACCGCTGCTGATTGTATTCCGTAGCGTATTGAATAAAATCAATCTTCTTGGGGTCATTTTGTTGAGCGAACTCACCCTTGAGCATCTTACGAACAATATCTGCCGTCAGGTGCCCTTCATATGCCATGATTTGCTCATCCACTTTTTCCCGTTGCAATTTCAACTGATTGTTCAGTCGTACTGCAGCGGGATTTTTGCTTTTTACAGTTTGCGTCTTACTGTCCCAATCGTCAGGTTTAACAAAAATATCCGTGGTAATGGTGACAGGTGTTGTGTTGATGTTATAACAAAGATATAGGGCGACTTTACCCTCTTTATTGGGTTTCTTGTTTTTGATGACAATGTTCCCTGTTGGGAATTTTGACTTTACGCGCCCCATATTCTATGTTATTTATCGTGGATGAACACACAAATATAGGTAGATTATTAGAAAGTTTATATACCTGAACTATACTTTTTAATATGAAAAATGCGACCCGTAGGTCGCATTAGCAAGTTTTTAAAAGGCGTATTCTGAGGTATTTACCTCCAAAATAGGCTTAATACTCCTCCTCGTTGAAGAAGAAGTCGTCCTTTGAGGGGTAGTCGGGCCAGATGTCCTCGATCGATTCGTAGATATCGCCTTCGTCTTCTATCTCCTGCAGGTTTTCAAGCACTTCGAGCGGAGCACCGGACCGCACGGCGTAGTCGATCAACTCCTCTTTCGTTGCGGGCCAGGGTGCATCTTCGAGTTTTGATGCCAGTTCAAGTGTCCAGTACATGGTCTAAAGTTTTTAAGTTCTGAAAAATCAGCTTGTTCCGTGGTTTGTGTCCTGCTTTGCCCCAACAGGACCGATGTGCAAAAGTATAAAAAAAAACAGAAAAACAAAGGAAAAACGGAAAAACATCCCGTAAAGGATGTGTGTCCGTTGATTATCAATGTGTTGTGCGAAACTTTTGCATGCTTGCGAACCGAAACTCCGCCTCGGTCACTTCACGGCCGTGTAGAACAGGTCGAAGCACTCTTCGCCGACCGGGCCGATGCGGTAGTCGTCCATGCGGATCGAGGTCGTGAGGTCGGTATTCTGCCGGAGCAGCCTGCGGCGGTTGAGGCGGTTGAGCAGGTCGTAGGGCAGTTGCAGCATCCAGCGGGGCAGGCGGTGCTGCAGGTCGAGCAGATCGAAGCGCGTGATGCGCTCGACCGAACGTCGGTTCTCCTCGTAGTAGTCCATGACCTTCCCGTTGCCGAAGACCCCGAGCGCCTCGACCTCGGAGAACGGACCGAGCAGCAGCCGGCGCAACTCCTCGGGCGTGTATTCGCGCACGTGCCACGGGTTGCGCGTCAGCGACATCGGGGCGTTGGGCGTCGTCACGAGAAACCGCCCTCCGGGCCGGAGGACACGGTGTATTTCGGCGACGAATGCTCTATCGTCGCGGATGTGTTCGATGACCTGGAACGAGATCACCCAGTCGAACGAGGCGTCGCGAAAGGGCAGGGGAGGCACCACGGCCTCGAGGAACGTGACGTCCCCGCGTGCGAGCAACTCCTCCTGCGGGCGGTGCTTGTCGATGGTGACGAACCGCCGGGCGTGCGGTGCGACGAGTTCGATGCCGTACCCCGATCCGGTGCCGATTTCGAGCACCTCGCCGCCGATGCGTTCGGCCGCGGCACAGTAGGCCAGCCGCGAACGCTGGAAGACGAAGTTGTCCGAGGCCTCGACCGAGACCCGTTCCGCGGTGTTAATCTTCGCCATGGCCTGCGTTGGTTTCGATTCCGCCCTCCGTCAGTGTTACCTCGCCGCTGCGCAGCAGCATGCCCAGCGAGCGCTTGAATACCTTCTTGCTCATCTGCACCGTGCGTGCGATCTCCTCGGGCGAGCTGTCGTCGTTGAGCGGCAGCCTTCCGCCGTGCTCGCGCAGGATGCGGAGCAGCTCCTGCGCCGAATCCTTCACCTGCGCAAATCCCGTCTGCTGGAGGCTGATGTCGATGCGGTTGTCCTCGGTGATGCGGCGGACGTATCCCGTCAGGGCGTCGCCTACGGCCACCGGGCGGAAGAGCTGGTTGTTGTATATCATGCCCCAGTGACGGTTCTCGACCACCACGCGGTATCCGATCTCGCTCTGCGAGGCGACGACGATCCGCACCTGCTGGTGGGGGCGTACCGTGATGACCTCGTTGTCGATGAACCCGCGCAGCTTCATCGTGGCCACGCAGCGTCCCGTGACGTTGTCCTCGTAGAGATAGACCACGTAGCGGTGCCCGACCACCACGCCTCCCTGCTGGTTGCGGTTCGGCAGGAAGAGGTCCTTGCCGTGCAGGCCCCAGTCGAGGAAGGCCCCGTGCTGGGTCTTGTCTACCACGCGCAGCGCCCCGACCTCGCCGACCTGCAGCAGCGGGCGTTCGGTCGTGGCCACGAGCCGGTCCTCCGAGTCGTGGTATACGAACACCTCCTTTGCGTCGCCGGTCTTGTCGGCCAGCGAGGTGTAACGGTTCGGCAGGAGCACCTCGTTGTGCTCCTCGTCGGCCAGGTAGAGTCCGTAGTCGGAGGTCCGGCTGACGGTCAGGGTCTGAATGCGTCCGGCTTTGATCATCTTTTTCGTCGTCGTTTGCGGGGGTAACCCCTCCGGGCTGCAAAATTACGTTTTATTTCGTGCGAATCCAAACCCGCCGGGGTGCGATTCCGAAAAACGGCGCGGAATTTGGCCGTGCGGCCGAAAACCGCTAATTTTATTCCCCCGGAGCACGGGCCGTCGCTCCGCGCCGCAGCCCGTGCCGCCCGACCTCCGCCGTGCGGGGTGGGCCCTGAAGTGCGCGGAGCGGCAAAAACCGAAGCCTATGGAAATGCGTATCGCCGTCTGCCAGACGGACATGGAGTGGATGAACCCCGAGCGGAACCTCGAGCGGCTCGAGCCGCTTGTTGCCGGAGCCGGGGCCGACCTGGTGCTGCTGCCCGAGATGTTCGCCACGGGCTTCGTGCTCCGGGCCGCGGAGGCGGCCGAACCGGACGGCGGTCCGATTGCCGCGACGCTGCAGCGCTGGGCACGCCGTTACGGATGCGCCCTTGCCGGGAGCCTCGCCGTCTCGGAGAACGGCCGCTTCTTCAACCGCATGCTCTTCGTCTACCCGTCGGGCGAGTGTGCCCGCTACGACAAACGCCACCTCTTCGCCCCGGGCGGCGAGGCCGATGAATATACGCCCGGCGACCGCCGCGTTGTGGTCACCTACCGCGGCGTGCGCTTCCTGCTGCTGGTCTGCTACGACCTCCGCTTTCCGGTCTGGAGCCGCTCGCGCGACGACTACGACGCCATCCTCTGCTGCGCCTCGTGGCCCGCATCGCGCCGCGACGTCTGGCGTACGCTGCTGCGTGCCCGGGCCATCGAGAACCAGTGCTTCGTGGCCGGGGCCAACCGCACGGGCCGCGACCCCGTGTCGCTCTATTCGGGCGATTCGGTGCTGCTCGACTGCCGCGGCCGGGCACTTGCCGAGGCGGGGTCTGATCCCGCGACGCTCGTCTCGTCGTTCGACCTCGGGGCGCAGCGCCTTTTCCGCGAGAAATTCCCCGCCTGGCGCGATGCCGATGACTTCCGCCTGCTTCTCTGATTGCGCCTCCTTGTTTTTCCCCGCCGAAAGTCGTATCTTTACGCGCTGATTCGCACCGCAGGCTCCGGGGCCCGAAGCCCCGCCTTTCGCGGTGCGGCCGACCGAACACGATGGAAGATACGATCAAGATATACGGAGCGCGGGTGCACAACCTCAAGAACGTCGATCTGGAGATCCCGCGCCGCAAACTGGTGGTCATCACGGGCCTCTCGGGCTCGGGCAAGTCCTCGCTGGCCTTCGACACGATCTATGCCGAGGGGCAGCGCCGCTACATGGAGACGCTCTCGACCTACGCGCGGCAGTTCGTGGGGACGATGGAGCGCCCCGACGTCGATAAGATCACGGGGTTGAGCCCCGTGGTGGCCATCGAGCAGAAGACCACCAACAAGAACCCCCGCTCGACCGTGGGCACCGTCACGGAGATCAACGATTTCCTGCGTCTGCTCTACGCGCGTGCCTCGCGGGCCTATTCGCCCGTCACGGGCGAGGAGATGGTCCACTACTCCGACGACCAGATCGCCGACCTCATCCTCGGGGGCTTCGACGGGCGGCGCATCGCGCTCATGGCCCCGGTGGTCAAGGGCCGCAAGGGCCACTACCGGGAGCTCTTCGAGTCGCTGGCCAGAAAGGGCTACATCTACGCCCGCATCGACGGCGAGATCCGCGAGATCACGGCCGGCATGCGCCTCGACCGCTACAAGATCCACACGATCGACCTGGTGGTGGACCGCCTCCAGGTCTCGGCCGACGCGCGCGACCGGCTGATGACCTCGCTCAAGGAGTCGATGCGCCAGGGCAAGGGCACGATGGCCGTCTACGACTACGGCACCGGACAGCAGCGCTTCTACTCGCGCCACCTGATGTGCCCCTCGACGGGCGTGGCCTTCGAGGACCCGGCGCCGCACACCTTCTCGTTCAACTCCCCGAAGGGGGCCTGCCCCCACTGCAACGGACTGGGCGAGGAGGCGGTCTTCGACCTGGCGAAGATCGTTCCTGACCCGCAGCTTTCGCTGCGCGAGGGGGCCGTCGAACCCCTGGGCAAATACCGCAACAACCTGCTCTTCGCCGAGCTGGAGATGCTCGGCCGGCGCTACGACTTCACGCTCGACGACCCGATCTCGAGCTTCTCGGAGGAGGGGCTCAATGCCGTGCTCTACGGCGACTCGGAGCCGCTGACGGTCGATCTCTCGGAGTTCAGCTCCTCGGGCGGCCGCCAGTTCCTGCAGTGGGAGGGCGTCGCCGAGTACATCGGCCGCACCGAGGACGACGATTCGAAGCGCGGCCAGAAGTGGCGCGACCAGTTCCTCGTCTACCGCACCTGCTCGGTCTGCGGCGGCTCGCGCCTGAAGAAGGAGGCGCTCCAGTTCCGCGTTGCGGGCAAGAACATCGCCGAGGTCTCGGCCCTCTCCATCTCGGAGTTCGCCGGGTGGATCGCCACGGTCGAGGAGCAGATGAGCGACAAGGAGCGCCGCATCGCGCAGGAGATCCTCAAGGAGATCCGCGAGCGGCTCCGCTTCCTGCAGGATGTGGGGCTGGGCTACCTTTCGCTCGCCCGCTCGTCGCGTTCGCTCTCGGGCGGCGAGAGCCAGCGCATCCGCCTGGCCACGCAGATCGGCTCGAAGCTGGTCAATGTCCTCTACATCCTCGACGAGCCCTCGATCGGCCTTCACCAGCGCGACAACCGGCGGCTGATCCGCAGCCTCGAGGAGCTGCGCGACGCCGGCAACTCGGTGATCGTCGTCGAGCACGACGAGGACATGATGCGCGCCGCCGACTTCATCGTCGATGTGGGCCCCCGCGCCGGCCGCAAGGGGGGGCGTATCGTCGCCTCGGGGAGCTTCGACGACATCCTCCGCTCCGACAGCATCACGGCCGACTACCTGACCGGCCGGCGGCGGATCGAGATTCCCGCCTCGCTGCGCCCGGGCACGGGCGAGCGGATCGTCATCCGCGGGGCCCGGGGCAACAACCTCAAGGGGGTCACCGCCGAGTTCCCGCTCGGCAAGTTCATCTGCGTGACGGGAGTCAGCGGCTCGGGCAAATCGACGCTCGTGAACGAAACCCTGCGCCCGATCCTTTCGAAGGCGCTCTACCGCTCCTACGACCAGCCGCTGCCCTACGATTCGGTCGAGGGCATCGAGCACATCGACAAGCTGGTCGTTGTCGATCAGTCGCCCATCGGACGCTCGCCCCGCTCCAATCCGGCGACCTATTCCAACGTCTTCTCGGACATCCGCAAACTCTTCGAGATGACCCCCGATGCCCAGATCCGGGGTTTCAAGGCGGGCCGCTTCTCGTTCAACGTCAAGGGCGGACGCTGCGAGGAGTGCCGCGGCGCCGGCGTCCAGACCATCGAGATGAACTTCCTTCCGGACGTCTATGTCCGCTGCCGGGCCTGCGGCGGCCACCGCTACAACCGCGAGACGCTCGAGGTGCGCTACAAGGGCCGCAACATCGACGACGTGCTCAACATGACGGTGAACATGGCCGTGGAGTTTTTCGAGAACATCCCCTCGATCCACCAGAAGCTGCGTGCAATCCAGGAGGTGGGGCTCGGCTACCTCACGCTGGGCCAGCCCTGCACGACGCCCTCGGGCGGCGGCGAGCCCTGCGCGCCGCTCTCGGGCGGCGAGAGCCAGCGCATCAAGCTCTCCGCCGAGCTGTCGAAGCGCGATACGGGCCGCACGCTCTATATTCTCGACGAACCGACGACGGGCCTCCACTTCGAGGATATCCGCCTGCTGCTCGACGTGCTCAACAAACTCGTCGATCGCGGCAATACGGTGATCGTCATCGAGCACAACCTCGACGTCATCAAGGTGGCCGACCACCTGATCGACATCGGTCCCGAGGGGGGAGCGGCCGGCGGCCGGATCCTCGTGGCGGGCACGCCGCACGACGTGGCGCAGTGCCCGGAGAGCTATACGGGCCTATTTCTCAAACAAATGGGGCTTTAGCGCGATTCGGGCACCGGATTTGCTTTTCATGGCCGTACACAAACTTATGAGCTATGAAAAGAACAATCATTATCTTGCTGGGGCTGCTGTCGTGCATGGCCGTCCTCTCCGTGATCGGGCAGAAGAAGGTGCTCTCGCCGAAGGAAGAGCGCCGCGAAGTCCGCGAGAAGCGGCGTGCCGAGCGCATCGCCAACTACACGAAGTCGATGGACTCGCTCGTGCTGTCGCGCAATTTCCAGTTCAATCCGCAGACGATGCAGCGCCAGCCGGCCGGCCCGATGCGTCAGATTATGAACCCCGAGTTCAGCGTGGGCGTCTGGGACGGTACGGTGGATGTCTGCCTGCCCTACGTGAAGGGGTATGTGGCTCCCTATTACGTGACGGTGCTCAACTACACGCTGCCGAGCGTCCAGGGCTATACGGCCGAACAGACGCACGAGGGGTGGATGGTGACCTTCTCTTCGTCGATGTTCACCGCCTCGACCTATACCTTCACCTTCGAGATCTTCACCCGCACGGGCGGCGCCAACCTGACGATCACCAATCCGTGGTACAACCCCGTGCAGTACACCGGTACGATCTCGCAGCTCTACTGACCGCCTGCGGGACCGTTGCTTCGGGCGGGCGTCCACTCCCGACTCCACACGTCCCGTCCGGTGCCGCCCGCGGGTTTTGCCCGAAACGAAAGCCGCCCCGCATCTGTGCGGGACGGCTTTATATATAGGAACTCCCCGTTCCGGTCAGGGTCGGAAGATCAGCGCCACGGCCGATACCGACACCCCCTCCTCACGGCCTTCGAATCCGAGCCGTTCGGTGGTTGTCGCCTTTACCGATACGCGGTCCACGGCAACCCCCATCGCCTCGGCCATCGCTGCGCGCATGGCGTCGATGTGGGGGCGGAGTTTCGGGCGCTGCATGCGGATCGTGCAGTCGATGTTTCCCACCTCGTAACCCCGCTCGCGGAGCAGGGCGACCACCCGCTGCAGCAGGATCTTCGAGTCGATGCCCTTGAAATCGTCCGACGTGTCGGGGAAGTGGAGCCCGATATCGCCCAGCGCCGCGGCACCCAGCAGGGCGTCGCATACGGCATGTATCGCCACGTCACCGTCCGAGTGGGCGACACATCCTTTCTCGTGGGGAATCTCGATGCCCCCCAGTACTAGCCGCAGCCCCTCCCTGAGGGCATGCACGTCGTATCCGTGTCCGATTCTGAAATCCATTGCGAAATCGTGTCCTTTTTTTCGGTAAAGGTATGCAAAAAATCCGTAAATCGGCTTCCGGAGAGGAAATGATGCAAAAAAAATGCGGCGAGGTGTTGTGTGGATATTAATTTTTTGTATCTTTATCGAGGTTTTGCATTTCGAATTGAAAGAAAACCGAACCTAAAACTTCAAGAACGATATGAATACCGATCTGAATCCCAATCCGCTCGTACGCTTTCTCGGAAAGCCGTGCTGCGACTTCACGCGTGCCGATCTGATCCGTTATGTCAAGGAGAACGGCATCGAGATGATCAATCTCCGTTACCCGGGGGCGGACGGGCGTCTGAAGACCCTGAATTTCGTCATCAACGACGAGGCCTACCTGGAGAGCATCCTCACCTGCGGCGAGCGGGTGGACGGTTCGAGCCTCTTCCCCTATATCGAGGCGGGTTCGAGCGACCTCTACGTTGTGCCGCGCTACCGCACGGCCTTCCGCAACCCCTTCAGCGAAATCCCCTCGCTCGACATCCTGTGCAGCTACTACACCAAGGACGGCGAGCCCTTTGACATGGCTCCCGAGCAGGCGCTGCGCCGTGCACACGAAGAGTTGCGCCGCGTGACGGGTTTCGATTTCCACGTCATGGGCGAACTGGAGTTCTATGTCGTCAGCCCGAAGGAGGATCTCTTCCTTGCGGCCGACCAGCGGGGCTACCATGAGTCCACGCCCTTCAACAAGGCGGCCGAGTTCCGCATGCGCGCCATGCAGTACATCGCCCAGGCGGGCGGCGAGATCAAGTACGGCCACTCGGAGGTGGGCAACTTCACGCAGGAGGGACTGATGTACGAACAGAACGAGATCGAGTTCCTGCCTACCGACCTCGAGGCTGCGGCTGACCAGCTGCTCGTCGCCAAGTGGATCATCCGCACGCTGGCCTACGAGTACGGCGTCGATGTCACCTTCGCCCCGAAGATCACCGTCGGCAAGGCCGGCAGCGGCCTCCATATCCACACGCGCCTGATGCACGACGGCCGCAACGCCATGACCAACGCCGACGGCAGCCTCTCCGAGGCGGCACTGAAGGCCATCGCGGGCTACCTTTCGCTCGCTCCTTCGCTCACGGCCTTCGGCAATACGAATCCGACCTCCTATTTCCGCCTTGTGCCGCACCAGGAGGCCCCGACCAACATCTGCTGGGGCGACCGCAACCGCTCGGTGCTCGTGCGCGTGCCGCTGGGCTGGAGTGCCGGCGCCAACCGCATGGCCTGCGATGCCAACCCGCACGAGGAGCCCTCGTCGCTGGACGTGAACCTCAAGCAGACCGTCGAGTTCCGCTGCCCCGACGGCTCGGCCGACATCTACCTGCTGCTGGCGGGTCTGGCCGTTGCTGCGCGCCACGGCTTCGAGATGGAGAACGGGGTGCAGTATGCCCGCGACCGCTACGTCGATGTGAACATCTTCGACGACCGCAACCGCGAGGTGCTCGAGCGCCTGAGCCAGCTCCCGGCCTCGTGCGAGGAGTCGGCCCGGCGCCTTTCGGAGCAGCGTGCCGTCTACGAGCGCTACGGCGTCTTTCCCCCGCGCCTGATCGACGGACTGGTCGATCGCCTTGCTTCCTTCCGCGACGCACACCTGCGCGAGGAGCTGGGTGGCGACGAGTCGAAGATCAAGGCCCTTGTCGATACCTATTTCTACTGTGGCTGACAGCCTTGCTGCGGCTGACTCCTCCCAACGGCCGCAGTACATGATCGGAATCTCCGTGTGAAAGCGGTGATTCCGATCTTTTTTCCTATTTTTGTGCCGGACAAAACAAAAATAAAACCGATTGGATCATCCGTTTTACGTTTGATTCATGAAGATTTGAAACTTTACTCTTTTTTGAAGTATGGGAAGAAAATCACTGTATCTGGAGAAGATTTTCATGTGGTTTTGTATCGGTGTGTGTTGTGTGGCATTTTCTGCCTGTACCTCTGAGAAAGCCGAATTCGACGGACCGGGCGGCGACGGCTGTCTGCAACTCACCTTCTCCCGGGTTGCGACACGGGCGGATGTGGCGCAGGACGGCTCCGGCGATTTCGTCGAGGGCGACCGTATCGGTCTCTATATCGACAACGGCGCCGATGTCAGCTACCGCCAGCTTACGCTGACCGGCGGTCAGTGGCTGCCTCTTCTCAAACGGTCGGAATTCGGCAGCGGAAGGCTGAACCTGTCGGCCTGGTATGCCGGCGGAAGCGAACTCTCGACCGGACAGACCGAGGGCGTCCCGTTCCGTATCGCATCGGACCAGAGCGGGGAGGGGCATGCCGCCTCCGACCTGTTGTTTTCGCGCCTGACGCTCGAAGAGGGTGTATACCGGGGTGATTTCACCTTTGCTCATGCCCTGCACCGCGTGACGGTGGTTCTTTCGGGCAATACGGACGGCGCAGGGATTGCTGTGCGCAGCAAACTCGACGGAACACTTGATCTGCTCAGCGGCGAGGCCCGGGTATCCGACGGCGATTTCGGCTGGATCGAACCCCGCCGCAATGCCGACGGAAGTTTTGAGGCGATCATCTTTCCGCAGCCGGCTTCGCCCTACCGGGCGGACGAGGGGCTGCTGAAGATCTCCGCCAACGGCAAGGAGTCTTTCTTCAAGGCTCCGGAGCAGCTGAACGACGGCTCGGAACTGGTCGATTTCGTTCCGGGCAAGCAGACAACCGTCCGCCTGTCGGTGAAGGGCGACGGTTCCGAGTGGGCCGGCAAGAAGTGCTGGGTTTACGGGATCACGCCTTCCGAAGAGGGCGATTGGCTGCAGCTCTATCCCGATCTCTATTGGACCTATTACCTCCCGTGGAAGCCGGAGTACGGCTGGTATGATTGCAACAAGCGTAATCCTACGGCAAATCCGGACGGAGTGCCCGACGGCATGTTGTGCTGGGCTGCGACGGCTTCGAACCTCATGCACTGGTGGATCGCCCAGAACAAGGAGTATATCGATCTCTACGGCGATCGCTATACGGGCCCCGACTATGCGTATCCGCTTGATAAGCCGCAGGAGAGCGACATTTTCCAATGCTTTATCGATTCGTTCTACGACGAGGCCGGCTACGGCGATGCAGGGGTGAACTGGTTCATCCACGGTATCGAGCCTTCGGCTCCTCTTTTGAGAACCCCCAAAAACAAGGCAGGCTATTTCAAGGAGGTCTTCCCCGAAGGGGTCAAACTTTCCCAAAATGTGGGCGGTTTGAGCCGTGAGAATTTCAACAAGGTTATCAAGGACGCGCTGACCAACAAGAAGGGGTTGGGGCTGACCATCGGAGCGGTCCGCACGGGCCATGTAGTGACAATGTGGGGAGCCGAGTTCAACGACGAGGGTGATGTCTCCTATATTTACATCGCCGATAACAACGACCGCAATCAGTACGGGCCCTACAATGTCGGATGCATCCGTCTGCGGATCGTTTATGTCACTTTGCCTGGAACTACGGCAACCACGACGCACTACAGCAATGACTATATCGGTTCGGAGGACGTGACGTTTCCCATCAACCGTCTGTTTACCGTTTCGCTGGGTCAGGAGTATTGGAAGGAGTACCTGCATCTGTGATGCATGCTTCGTTCCGGATGGAATACGGCTTTTCCGGGGCCGGGCGGAGAGCATCCGTCGAACCGGCTGTAATGTATAACCAAAAAAAGTGAAAGAACATGAAAGTTTCATATTTTGCATTCATGGCTGCGGCCATGTGGGCCTGCTGCGGCTGCAGCAGCGAGAAGTCGGGTGACAAACCCGTTGCCGACGCAAAGATCGGCATCCGTACCTCGATTCTGGACCGCAGCGAGATGCGCACACCCTCCCTCGACAGCAACGGCAGCGGGTCGTTCGCCGACGGGGACCACTTCTCGCTGCTTGTTTCCGACGGAGCCGACGGCCTGCTCGATTTCGATTACGAGACGGGCGTCACGCAGCTCTACTGGAAGGATGTAACGTTCGCCTCCTCGCCCGAGAAGGTGCATTTTGCGGCCTGCTACCCGAAGCGGGACCTCTCCGGAGCACAATTCGCCTTCGACCTGGAGACGGAGGCCGACAAGGACCTGTTGCTGGCCCGCACGGCCGACGTGCCTGCAGGAACGACCGCTCCGGTCGATCTGACCTTCCGTCACGCCATGCACCGTCTGGTGGTGACCTTCACGGATGATTCCGATGTCGATACCGAGAGCGTCCAGACCGTATGTACGGCCCGTTCGGCCTGCACGGTCGATCTGCTCGACGGTACGTTGAAGACCGACGAGGGCCGCAAGGCCTCCTTCTCCGCCCGGGGCAAGTCGGTCTTCTTCTTGCTCGTGCCCCAGAAGACTTCGGATGTGGAGTTCGAACTCCGGTTCGACGACCGGACCTGCCGGGTTCCGCTGAGCGACCATGCCGGCTCGCACGACGAACTGCTTGGCGGCATGCAGCTCCATGTCGAACTGACGCTCAAGGAAGGGCGCGTCGAGATCGGCAAGACAACGATCGAAGGGTGGGGCGACCAGGGTACGGTCGAGGGTGAAATCATCCTCTGATCCTCCCTTCCGGCCGGCACTGGAAATCCGTCGGGATTCCGGTGCCGGGCCATCTTCCGCAAGGGCTGTGCGGGTGCGGCTTTTGGCCCGCCCGAGCCGGTTCGCCGGCTGAATCCGATCATCATCGCATGAACCCATAAAACCAATCTGCTATGTCATCCATCACCTCTCTCGAACCGCGCATCGTCTGGGAACAGTTCGATGCCATCACGCAGGTTCCGCGCCCCTCGAAGAAGGAGGGCCGGATCATCGACTTCCTGGTGGCGTTCGCCGAGCGCCACGGCATCGAATACCGCAAGGATGCGACGGGCAACGTCGTCATGCGCAAACCCGCCACCCCGGGCTTCGAGAACCGTCCGGCGGTCATCCTCCAGTCGCACATGGACATGGTCTGCGAGAAGAACTCCGACGTGGAGTTCGACTTCGAGCACGACGCCATCCGTACCCGCATCGACGGGGAGTGGGTCAAGGCCGAGGGCACGACGCTCGGCGCCGACTGCGGCATCGGCATGGCCGCCGCGCTGGCCGCGCTGCTCGACCCGTCGGTCGAGCACGGACCCCTCGAGGCGCTCTTCACGGTCGATGAGGAGACCGGCCTCACGGGTGCTTTCGGACTGGGCGAGGGAATGCTCACGGGCACCTACCTGATCAACCTCGACTCCGAGGACGAGGGCGAGCTGTTCATCGGCTGCGCCGGCGGCATCGACACGCTGGCCACGTTCCGCTATACGACCGTTGCGGCCCCTGCCGACCACCGCTTCTTCCGCGTCCGCGTCTCCGACCTGCAGGGCGGACACTCGGGCGACGACATCGACAAGGGACGAGTCAATTCGAACAAGACGGCCGCCCGCCTGCTCTGGGAGGGTTGGCAGCGCTTCGCCCTGCGCCTGAGCCGCTTCGACGGCGGCAACCTGCGCAATGCCATCCCGCGCGAAGCCGAGGTCCTCTTCGGCATCCCCGCCTCCTGCGAGGCTGCATTCCGCAGCTGGTTCGGGGAGTTTGCCGCCGAACTCGGCGCCGAGTTCCACCTCCGCGAGCCGAATTTCCGCATCACGCTCGACGAGGCTGCCCCGGCCCCCGTGCTCGACGAATCGGCCCAGCGGGCCCTGGTGCTGGCCCTGGTCGGTGTCCCGAACGGCGTGCTCGACATGTCGTTCGCCGTGCCGGGCCTGGTCGAGACCTCGACCAACCTCGCCTCGGTGAAGTTCGAGGGCGACGACCGCATCGTGGTCACCACTTCGCAGCGCTCGTCGGTCGAGAGCGCCAAGCGCTATGCCATGCAGGCCGTCGAGTCGGTCTTCGCGCTGGCCGGCGCAGAGGTCGTCCACTCCGACGGCTATCCGGGCTGGGCTCCCGATCCCTCGTCGCGCCTGCTGGCCGTCACCGTTGCGGCCTACGAGCGCCTCTTCGCCACCACGCCGAAGGTCCGTGCCATCCATGCAGGCCTCGAGTGCGGACTCTTCCTTGAGAAATACCCCCACCTCGAGATGGTCTCCTTCGGGCCGACGCTCCGCGGCGTCCACTCGCCCGACGAGCGCCTCGAGATCGCCACGGTGCCGAAGTTCTGGGACCTGCTCAAGGAGACGCTCCGTACCCTCTGACGCGCGCCGCAAGCCATGTTCCGCGCGCCGCTTCTCGTGCTTTTGGTGCTCTTCGCCGGATCGGCTGCGGCCCAGTCGCCCGATGACGACGAATACTACCCCTATGCCGGGCGCGAGGAGCGGAGGGAGCTGCTGACAACCGTTTCGAC
>FR892016.1:33040-35098 GCA_000434235.1 Alistipes sp. CAG:268
CGGCGCCGCCTCCGACTTTGCGCTGCCGCGTGTGGCGCAGCGCCGGCGGGGCCTGCCGTACGATGAGGAGCTCGCCCGCCTCGGACAGACGGAGGTCTCCTACCGTTATTTCCCGACGCTCCGGCTTCTCGGAGCCGAGGAGCACATCTTCCCGGGTGCCACTCCCGCCGAAACCGAACTCGGCGGTGCGGGCGGCACCCGGGAATTTCGTTTCCCGGATGGCGAGCCGCTGCTTCCTTACCTCGCCTCGGTCCGCTTCTCGGACCGCAACTACCGCGTCGGCGCGAAGGCCGCCGCCTCGCTTCGCCGCGGGCCGTGGTCGCTTGCCCTGGCCTTCGATGCCCGCACGGGCCGCGACCTGCTGATCGAGGGGGTCTTCACCCACGCCCTGACTGGCGGTTTACGCCTTTCGCGCTCCTTCGCTTCGGGCGCCAGGGCCTCGCTGCTCTTCCTTCTTCCGGTCTCGATGCAGGGCACGCGCCTCTCCAGCTCGGCCGAAGCCTTCTCGCTGACAGACGACCCCTATTACAACCCGGCCTGGGGCTACCAGTCGGGGCGCGTGCGCAACTCGCGGGTGCGCCGTGAGATCCTTCCGCTCGCCGTTGCGGACCTCGTCGTCCCGCTCTCGGCGCACACCGAACTCCGTGCGGGTCTCTCCTCCGAGGCCGGCGTCCTCCGCTACAGCATGCTCGACTGGTTCGACGCCCGCACGCCGATGCCCGACAACTACCGTTACCTGCCGAGCTATACCGGCGACCGCGAGACCCGCGACGCCTGGCTGGCGGACGATCCGCGCTATACGCAGATCGACTGGGACGCCCTCATCCGCCGCAACCGCCTCTCCGCCGACGGGGATGCGACCTATGCCCTCTCCGACCGTGTCGAGCGCCGCACCGACCTGACCCTCTCGGCCGTTCTGGTCACCCGCCCCGACCCGCGTCTGACGCTCCGCCTCGGGGCCGTGCTGCGCGCCGACCGCTCGCGCTTCCACAAGCAGATGCGCGACCTGCTCGGCGCCTCACACCTCACGGATATCGACCAGTACCTGATCGACGACGACACCTACGGCAACCTGCTCCAGAACGACCTGCGCCACCCCGACCGCAAGGTCCGCACGGGCGACCGCTTCGGTTACGACTATGCATTGCTCCGCCGCGATCTTCGCATCCTCTTCCGGGCCGTCTACCGCTCCGACCGCCTCCATGCCGAAGCGGGGGCTGAACTGGGACGCACGACGGTCCGCCGCCGGGGCTACTACGAGAAGGAGCTCTTCCCCGGGACGCTCTCCTTCGGTCCCTCGCGCCGCCTGCACTTTACGCCCTACCGCTTCAAACTGCTCGTCGGCTGGTCCTTCACGCCGCGCAGCTACCTTTCGCTGACCGCCTTTGCAGGGTCCTCGGCGCCCCTCTCCGAGGCGCTCTTCTACCAGCCCCTCTACAACAACCGCACGGTCGCCGATCCCCGTCCCGAGCGCATCCGGTCGGCCGAGCTGACCTTCCGCCGCACGGGCCGCGACGTCGAACTGCAGCTCACGGCCTTCGCCACGCTGCGCCTCGATGGTTCGGAGACCCGCCGCTGCTACGACGACCTCGCGGCACTCTACTGCGACCTGGCCGTTTCGGGCATCGGACAGTCGCTCTGCGGCGTCGAACTCGGCGCCTCCCTGCGCCTCTCGTACCGCTGGCGCCTTGCGCTGGCTGCATCGGCCGCGCGCTATGCCTATGTCCGCGATCCCCGCGTCACGCTCCTCTCCGATGTGGACAACACCGAGATCCTCACCCGCTCGGTCAGCCGCATGGGCGGCTGCAGGGTAGGCGGGGCCCCGCAGCTTACCTCCTCCGCCGAGCTGACCTACTTCGGCCCCCGCGGCTGGAGCTGCCACCTCTCGGCCGGCTATGCCGGATCCCGCTACGCCGAGCCCTCCGTGCTGCGCCGCACCGACCGCGTGACGCAGCAGGCCGGCATCACCCCCGAACTCTTCCGTGCCCTTACCCTCCAGGAGCGGCTGCCCGACGCCTTCACGCTCGACGCCTCGCCCTTCCCCCCCTTCTTTTTCTG
>FR892016.1:35263-37275 GCA_000434235.1 Alistipes sp. CAG:268
GCCCTGCAGCCATGCCTGGCCGCGGTCGTTCTACGTTACGGTTTCGTATCGGTTTTAGATTTTTGCGAAAAAATCGTCGATCGTCTTTGCGGTTTCTTGCGATTTTTGTAATTTGGGGAGCCAAAACCTAAAACTTTAAAAACTTCCCGCATTATGATTATCGGAATTCCCAAGGAGATCAAGAACAACGAGAACCGCGTCGGCCTCACGCCGGCCGGGGCGCAGGAGCTGACCAAACGGGGCCACAAGGTCTATGTGCAGGCTACGGCCGGTGAGAACAGCGGGTTCCCGGATGCGGCCTATACGGCGGTCGGCGCCTCGATTCTCCCGACGATCGAGGATGTGTATGCCACGGCCGAGATGATCATCAAGGTCAAGGAGCCGATCGCTCCCGAGTACAAGCTCATCCGCCGGGGCCAGCTCGTGTTCACCTATTTCCACTTTGCCAGCAGCGAGCCGCTGACGCACGCCATGATCGACAGCGGAGCCATCTGCTGCGCCTACGAGACGGTCGAGCGGGCCGACCATTCGCTGCCGCTGCTCATTCCGATGTCCGAAGTCGCCGGCCGCATGGCGGCACAGGAGGGGCGCTATTTCCTCGAGAAGCCCCGCGGCGGCAAGGGCGTGCTGCTCGGCGGCGTTCCGGGAGTGAAGCCGGCCAAGGTCTTCGTCATCGGCGCGGGCGTCGTGGGTACGGCCGCGGCGCGCACGGCAGCCGGCACGGGCGCCGACGTGACGATCTGCGACATCTCGCTGCAGCGCCTGACCTATCTGGCCGACGTGATGCCCAAGAACGTCAAGACGCTCATGTCCTCGGAGTACAACATCCGCCAGGAACTCAAGCACGCCGACCTGGTGATCGGTTCGGTGCTGATTCCGGGCGCCAAGGCCCCGAAGCTCGTGACGCGCGACATGCTCAAGGAGATGGACCCGGGTACGGTGATGGTCGATGTGGCCATCGACCAGGGCGGCTGCTTCGAGACTTCGCGTCCGACGACCCACGAGGATCCGGTCTACTACGTCGATGGCATGCTGCACTACTGCGTGGCCAACATTCCGGGCGCCGTGCCGCGCACCTCGACGCTGGCGCTCACCAACGCCACGCTTCCCTACGCCATCCAGTTGGCCGACAAGGGCTGGCGCCGCGCCGCGCAGGAGAACCCCGAACTGGCCCTGGGTCTCAACATCGTCGAGGGCAAGGTGGTCTACCGCCCGGTTGCCGAGGCGTGGGGGCTTCCCTATGAGCCGCTGACGCTCTGACCGCGCTGCGGGGGAGCGCAATCGACCTGCTGCGGGCGGAGGAGACGACATCCTCCGCCCGTTTCCCTTTTGCCGGACTCCTCCGCCGAGAAATAAATTTGTGATTGCACGCCGCTTGCACTATCTTTGCAGCGAGAAAGAACAGATTATGGCAGGTTCCAATTTCGTAGACTACGTGAAGATTTTCGCCCGCTCGGGCCACGGCGGCGCGGGTTCGGCCCATTTCCGGCGCGAGAAGTTCGTGGCCTTCGGCGGTCCCGACGGCGGCGACGGCGGCAAGGGCGGCAGCATCGTGCTGCAGGGCGACAGACAGTACTGGACGCTGATCCACCTCAAGTACCAGCGCCACCAGTTCGCCGAGGACGGACAGAACGGATCCGGTGCCCGCTCGTCGGGCAAGGATGCCCGCGACATCGTCATCCCCGTGCCGCTGGGCACGGTGGCCAAGCGGGTTGTCGAGCTCGAGGACGGCACGACGACGACCGAGACGGTCGGTGAGGTCACCGCCGACGGCGAGCGGCTCGTGCTGCTCAAGGGCGGCCGGGGCGGCCTGGGCAACTGGCATTTCAAGAGCGCCACGAACCAGACGCCGCGCTATGCCCAGCCGGGTGAGGAGGGCGAGGAGGGAGCCTTCATCCTCGAACTGAAGGTGCTTGCCGACGTCGGGCTGGTCGGCTTCCCCAATGCCGGGAAATCGACCCTGCTGTCGGTCGTCTCGGCCGCGAAGCCGAAGATCGCCAACTACGCCTTCA
>FR892016.1:37308-46123 GCA_000434235.1 Alistipes sp. CAG:268
GCTCGAACCCAATCTGGGCATCGTCGAGGTTCGCGACCACAAGTCGTTCGTCATGGCCGACATCCCCGGCATCATCGAGGGGGCGCACGAGGGCCGCGGCCTGGGCACGCGCTTCCTGCGCCACATCGAGCGCAACTCCGTGCTGCTGTTCATGATTCCGGCCGACAGCGACGACATCCGCCGCGACTACGACATCCTGCTGGGCGAGCTGACGCAGTACAACCCCGAGCTGCTGGACAAGGAGCGGCTGCTGGCCGTCACCAAGTGCGACATGCTCGACGACGGGCTGCTCGAGGAGCTGCGCGCACACCTGCCCGAGGGCATTCCCTCGGTCTTCATCTCTTCGGTCTCGGGGTTGAACATCGCGCGCCTGAAGGACATGCTTTGGGAGGCGCTGCAGCGTTAGGGGAACAGCAGGTCGCGGTTGGTGACGCGGAGCGAGTATTTGCCGCTGAAGCAGTCCACCACGCCATACAGGGAGCCTCTTCCTTCGGGGAGAGGCTCCTTTGCGTAGGAGCAGCTCCCGAGCGTGCGCACGGCGAGCGTGTTGCCCTGCTCGTCCACGATCGTCCGCTCGGTGGTCACCGTCCGCCCCGTTTCGGGGTCGGTGTCGCACCACGTCGCGCCGCTCTCGACGAAGCGCACGCCGTCGATCCGCACCCGGGTATCGACGAGCCCGGGTCCGATTCCGTCGATGGTCACCGTCCGGGCCGTGTGGCGCTCCTCGCCGGGCGGCTCTACCGTGAGGTATCGGCCCGTCTCCTCCGCCGGAATCCCCTCGGCTCCCTGCTCTCCGGCGCCGATGCCGATCCCGACCTTTCCGCCGTAGGCGCAGAGCCGCAGCCCCGCGCCGTGCAGCGTGGCCACATACCCGAAGGGAAATTCGGCGGCCGTACCCGTCTGATCGACGGCCACGGTGATTCCGCCCGTCTCGTCCTCCAGAACGATGGATTTGTAGAACTCCCCGTAGCGGTCGTTCGCGGTGATGAACCCGCGGACGGTGATCTCGCGGGTCACCAGCCGGCTTTCGGCCCCGTCGCACAGGGATTTGAGGTAGGCGATCGTGTGCCGCACGGGCTGCTCCTCCCGGGGGCGCGGCTCCGTGGCCCGGTCGCACCCCGCCGCGGCGAGCATACCGGCTGCCGCCAGCACCCCGACCGCTCTTCGGGCGGACGCACCGCTCCTTGCGGCCTTACGGCATCGGTCGGCAGTCGTTTTCATCGCGCAGTTTGAGTATGTACTCCTTCCCGTCGAGCTGGAGAATCCCCGTGAGCGTAACCGCTCCGACCGGAACCTCCTCTTCGGCGAAGTCGGCATAGGTGCGCACATAGGTGCGTATCTCCCGACCTTCGGCATCAGTGAAGCGCTTGTATCCGGCCCATTGCGACGGAGCGAGCTCTTCGGGCTCGTAGCGCAGCTCCTCGATCCGTACCAGCGTGCCGCACATGCGGGGCTCCAGCCCGCCGATCGTCCGCAGCGTCGGTTCCGGCTCCTTCACCTCGCCGCCGCAACGGGCCAATACCCGGTCGAGTGCCGCCTGCGAGCCGATGTAGTCGGTGGCGTAGCTGCTCCCGGGCGCGGGCATCCGCCCCGCCTGGAGCACCCCGCGGCTCTCGCCGACGGCCAGCTGCCTGAGGCGCAGCACGACACGGCACCCCCGCGGATAGTCGTTGTGCAGGTGGTCCGTCCCGGTCATGATCTCGATCGCCGCGCCCTGCTCCTCGATGCAGAGCGAGCGGTAGAAGTTGCCTCGTGTATCGTCGGATGTAACTACGCCCTCGACGACGATGTCTCCCGTCACCTCGAACGTCTCCCCGGCATACCGCTCCCGCAGGGCGGCGATGTGCTCGGTCGGCGTCCACGGCACCTGCTCCGCCCCGGGCTGCCCGAAGCGGGAGTCGTAACAGCCGGCCGCAACTGCAGCCGCCGCGACGATCCCGAGCCACCGCATCCGCCGCCTCATTCCTCGATGCGCGAATCCTTCAGTCCGAGGAAATAGAGTATTCCGTCGAGTCCGATCGTCGAGATCGACTGCCGGGCCGTGGCCTTGACCTTGGGTTTGGCGTGAAAGGCGATTCCGAGACCTGCGAGGTTGAGCATCGGCAGGTCGTTCGCCCCGTCGCCGACGGCCACCGACTGCGCGATGTTGATCGCCTCGAACTGGCAGAGCAGGCGGAGGAGTTCGGCCTTGCGGCGCCCGTCCACGATCTCGCCGACGTAGCGTCCGGTGAGCTTGCCCTCCTCGATCTCGAGCTCGTTGGCGTAGACGTAGTCGAACCCGTATTTCTGGCGGAGGTAGTTCCCGAAGTAGGTGAAGCCGCCGGAGAGGATCGCCGTCTTGTATCCCACGCGCTTGAGCACGGTCATCATGCGTTCGAGTCCCTCGGTGATGGGCAGCGAGCGTGCAATCTCCTCCATGACCGAGACGTCGAGTCCGCGCAGGAGTCCGACCCGCCGGGTGAAGCTCTCGCGGAAGTCGATCTCGCCGCGCATGGCGCTGGCCGTGATCTCGCGCACCTGCGGCCCGACGCCGGCCCTTTCGGCCAGCTCGTCGATCACCTCCGTCTCGATGAGCGTCGAGTCCATGTCGAAGCAGATCAGGCGCCGGCTGCGGCGGTAGATGTCGTCCTTCTGGAAGGAGACGTCGAGCCCCTGGTCCGAGAGGTTCATGAACCCCTCCTGCATCGTGCTGCGCTCCTCGTCGGTGAGCGATCCGCGCACCGAGAGCTCGATGCACGAGCGGGCCCGGCGGTCCTCCTCGCGCAGGGGCACGCGGCCCGTCAGGCGCTTGATGGCGTCGATGTTCAGCCCGTGTTCGGCCACGACCTTCGTCACCTCGGCGATGTGGCGTGCGGTCACCGTGCGCCCGAGCAGGGTGATGATGTAGCGGTTCTTGCCCTGGCGGCTGACCCAGTCTTCGTACTGCTCGGCCGAGATGGGGGTGAAGCGGATCATCACACCCAACTCCGAAGCCTTGAAGAGCAGCTCCTTCATGATGTTTCCCGACTTGTCGGGGGTCGTGCGGATGAGGATTCCGAGCGTGAGCGACTGGTGGATGTTGGCCTGTCCGATGTCGAGGATCGAGGCGTCATATCGTGCGAGGATCTCGGTCAGCGAGGAGGTCATTCCGGGCTTGTCCGCACCGGAGATGTTGATCTGTATGATCTCTACTTGGTTCAGCGGCTGCATGGTGCTCATTTCGTTTAAATGTCGTAAAATATGGACAAAGTTAATAAAATCTCCATTTTTTGGCTATTTTTGCCGAGTAAACCGTATGTGAAACGAACATGAATTTGCTGACCTCCCTGTTTTCGCCGCTCTTTGCGGCCGCTGATGAGGCTGCGCCGCTGATCGTTCCCGACAGCGTCCAGAAGGCCAACTTCGCCGAGGCCGTGCGCCGGCTGGCCAACCTGGATATCGATTCGCTGTTGCGCAGCCTGCTCTCGGAGTCGATCTGGATCGTGGTGAAGATCCTCATCGCGCTGGCCATCTATTTCATCGGGCGCTGGATCGTGCGGCGTCTGATCCGCTTCCTCGATGCGATCTGCGAGCGGCGCCAGGTCGATATCTCGCTGCGTTCGTTCCTGCGCAATACGGTCCGCGTGGTCTTCATGCTGCTGCTGGTACTCATCGTGGTCTCGACTTTGGGCGTCAATGTCACGTCGCTCATCGCCGTCTTCTCGGCCGCCACTCTGGCCATCGGTATGGCCCTGAGCGGCACGGCGCAGAACTTCGCCGGCGGGGTGATGATCCTGCTGATGAAGCCCTACCGCGTGGGCGACTACATCTCGGCCCAGGGCCAGTCGGGCACGGTGCGCGAGATCAAGCTCTTCTCGACGGTCATCACTACGGTGGACAACCAGACGATCTACATCCCCAACAACTCGATCGCCACGGCCATCATCGACAACTACTCGACGGCCGACCTGCGGCGTGTGGACTGGACGGTCGGCATCTCCTACGGCGATGACGTCGATGCGGCGCGGCAGGCCATCTTGGCGATGTTCTCCGCCGATGCGCGCATCCTGCGCGAACCCGAGGCTCCGGCTTCGGCCGTGGTGTGGGTCGGAGCGCTCGCCGACAGTTCGGTGAACCTCACCGTCCGTGCATGGACGCGCAATGCGGACTATTGGAACGTCTATTTCGAATACAACGAACGCTTCTACAAGGAGCTTCCCGCCGCGGGCATCAACTTCCCGTTCCCGCAGATGGACGTCCACCTGAAGAAGGAGTAACCATTAACCCAAAGATATTTTTACAGACTATGGAACTGAGAGAGATTCTTGCGATTTCGGGACAGCCCGGGCTTTATAAATACGTGGCGCAATCGATGCGCGGCGTGATCGTCGAGTCGTTGATCGACGGCCGCCGGATGAATGCCTCGGCCACGGCCAAGGTGAGCGCGCTGTCCGAGATTTCGATGTTCACCGAGGGCGACGACATCGCTCTGGCCGATGTCTTCACGCGCATCTATGCCCACACGGGCGGCAAGGAGGCCATCGACCCGAAGGAGACGCCCGAGCACCTGAAGGCCTACTTCGCCGAGGTGCTTCCGGAGTACGACCGCGACCGCGTCCATGTTTCCGACATGAAGAAATGCTTCTCGTGGTACAACATCCTGGTGCGTGCCGGCTTCACGGAGTTCAAGACCGCACCGGACGAGGCCTCCGGCGAGGCTCCTGCCGAGGCCTGATCCGCCGTGCCCGATCCGCTGCCTGGCCTCTGCCGGGCAGGCAAGACCTCCCGACCCGCTCCGGGTCGGGATTTTTTTTGTCCTCCGGGCTGCTCCGGAGTCCGTTTTCCGGCGAATTGTACTATTTTTGCGGAACAGGAACAAAACATCATGTCGATTATGGATCGGAAGACGAAAGTGCTGGCTCTGGTAGCCCACGACAACATGAAACGCGACCTGGCCGAATGGGTCGAATGGAATTGTGCGAAATTGAGTGCACACCATCTGGTGTGCACCGGGACGACGGGCAAGATGGTCGAGCGGACGCTGCGCGACCACCGGGGAGAGCACGATTTGAACACGCTGCCGCATCCCGAACTCCAGATCACGCTACTCAAGTCGGGCCCGCTGGGCGGTGACCAGCAGCTGGGTTCGCTCATTGCCGACGGACGCATCGACGCGCTAATCTTCTTCTGGGACCCGATGTCGGCGCAGCCCCACGATGTCGATGTCAAGGCCCTCCTGCGCCTGGCGACGCTCTATAATGTGCCGACGGCCGTCAATCGTTCGACGGCCGACTTCCTGATCTCCTCGCCCCTTTTCGAGGACGAGGATTACAAACCCGTCGTGAAGGACTACAAGGCCTACATCGAGCGGGTGCTGAAGTAACGGCCGCATGGTGGGGCCGACGCCCGGGCTTCCGGGCTCCCGCAAGACGAAACGGCACCGTGCAGCTGCACGGTGCCGTTTCGTCTTTGTATCGCGTTTCGGGTTACAGATCGTGCGAGAGGGGAGCGGGCACCGCCTCCGAGAGGTCGTATCCTCCCCAGCGCTCGGCCACGCAGTCGAGCGTGGCGAAAAGTTCGTCGATGTCGAGTGACGTGACCAGCTTCAGACGCGTCTCCTTGAAATTCGGCAACCCCTTGAAGTAGTTGGTCAGATGACGCCGCATTTCGAGAATGCCGACATGCTCTCCTTTGATCTCCAGCGATTTGTGCAGATGCTCCTTGGCGATCTCCACCCGTTCGACGACCGACGGCTGGGGCATCACCTCGCCCGTCGCGAGGTAGTGCTTCACCTCGCGGAAGATCCACGGCCGGCCGTAGGTTGCGCGGCCGATCATCACGCCGTCCACACCGTACCGGTCGAACATCTCTTTGGCCTTGGGCCCCGAATCGACGTCGCCGTTGCCGATGATTGGGATCCGGATCTGCGGGTTGTTCTTCACGCGCCCGATCAGGGTCCAGTCCGCTTCGCCGCGGTACATCTGGGCCCGCGTGCGGCCGTGGATCGTGAGCGCGGCGATGCCGACATCCTGCAGGCGGAGCGCAATCTCCTCGATGTTCTTCGACTCCTCGTCCCAGCCCAGCCGGGTCTTCACCGTCACGGGTTTCTTCACGGCGCGGACGATCTGCCGCGTCATCTCGACCATCAGCGGTACGTCGCGCATCATTCCCGACCCGGCCCCGCGTCCGGCGATCTTCTTCACCGGGCAGCCGAAGTTGATGTCGATGATGTCCGGTCCGGCGGCTTCGGCCATCCGGGCGGCCTCGACCATCGGCTCGATCAGGTGCCCGTAGATCTGTATGCCGACGGGCCGTTCCGCATCGTCGATCTCGAGTTTCTTGAGCGACTTCGCGGCGTCGCGTATGAGTCCGTCCGAGGAGATGAATTCGGTGTATACCACGTCGGCCCCGAACCGTTTGCACATGTAGCGGAACGAGGGGTCCGTGACGTCCTCCATGGGGGCGAGCAGCAGGGGCTTTTCGCCCAGGTCGATATCTGCGATTTTCATAGGGCAGGGTAGTGTGCGCCTTGATGCGCGGGGCAAAGATACGCAAAAAAACGCCACGCACCGCATTCCGCCTCCTTTGCCTTCTCCCTCCGGGTTCCGCCAGACCGCGTTCCCGCCCTTCGTCCCGTCTGCCCGGCCTTGCCGCCAGCCTTTCCCCGGCACCCTCCGGCCGTGTGGAAAACGGAAAAACGAAGGCGGAGGGCCCGAAGACCCTCCGCCGTTTCCCGTGTTTGCCGCTGCCTGCGGCCCGTTATTCGATCCGGAGCGTGAACTCACGGGTCTGGGGCGGGGTGCAGACGTGGTCGTCGCAGCTCTGCCAGCCCACCGTGCAGGTGGCCGTTCCCGTGCCGTTGCCCTTGACGGGCAGCGTCAGCGTCACCTCGTTCTCGTAGACGGTCGTTCCGGCCGATCCCGACTGCTGCGGGGCCGGGGCGATCAGTTCGCCGGCCGTGCATCCCTCGGGCAGCGAGGCCTCCACCGTCAGCGGAATGTAGGGATCCGATGCCCCTACCTGCCGGTATACGTGGAATCCGGGGTGGATGCGCATGCGCACCTCGATGGCACGGCTGTCGCCCTGGCCGACCATCCGGGCCGCCACGGCCACCGGTTCGGCCTGCGAGGTCTCGCCCAACTCGGCCTGCTTGCGCTCGGCCTCGGCCGAAGCCTCCTTTGCGGCCTTCTCGCGGGCGTGGTAATCGTTTCCGGGCAGCGAGGCCGGTCCGTCCACCATGAAGAACCATCCGCCGGACTCGGTGAAGAAGATCTTGTCGCGATACGTGTCGAGCCACTGGCGCCACTCCTCGGGCCGTGTGAACGTACAGAGCGTGTAGCGCCGCAGCACCCGCTCGGCCCGCTCGACCTCCTGGCCCTGCTCGAGGCACGATACGGCCTTCTCGAGCAGGCGGATGTCGTTGTTTGCGATACCCCAGGCCTTGCAGTCCTCATCCACGGTCATCACGTACATTCCCTCGCCGCCGTAGAAGTAGTCGCGGTTCTCGGCATAGTATTTCGGATAGGCCTCCAGGTCGGTGCCCAGCACCTCGAATGCCTCCTTTTCGTACCGCTTCAGATACTCCTCGAGCGTCATCGGACGCTGGGGCTTGAAGTTGAGGTAGTATGCCTCCTCGTCCGAGAGCTTCTCTCCGCGAGCCTTCTTGGCACGTGCCGCAGCCTGCTTCTCGGCCCCCTCGCGGTTGGCCTCCTCGGTCCAGCCGACGCGCTCCTCGTAGGGCTCCATCGAGGCCAGGTAGGTCAGCTCGCGCAGGTATTCGCGTGTGGCGATCCGGTCGTTGTACTTGCGCACGAGCATGCCCTTGCCCTTGAAGCGGGCGATGTAGCAAATGGCATTGGCCAGCACGGCCTTGGCCTCTTCGGTCAGGTAGGCGGGCGATGCGGCGAATCCCCACGTAAGGAAGTTGCCGTGGCGGCCGATGGCCACCGCGTCGAGCGTCTTGGCGCACACGCCGCTCGAGATGTACTCGGCATCGGGCGAGTCGGTGTATCCCCACGGACGCGATACCATGCCGATCGGGAACCCTTCGTCCGTCTTGTAGCCCTTGGTCTGCACGCGCCACATCATGATCGAGTCGGGCATCGGCCCGTCGTAATAATAGGTGTAGTGGAAAGCATCCTCGGGCGTCGGGCACTTTTCGAGGGTCAGCTTCGTCCGGAAGGGACCCTTGAAGATCGGGTGGTCCTCGACCATGTGGTGGGCCTGTGCGTCGAGGCAGAGACAGTACCAGTCGTTCTTCGAGCCGATGGCGCGACCCACATCCTCACCGACCGAGCCGATCGTCACGGCCGCGCAGTCGAAATCCTCGGGCAGCAGCTGCGGCCGCACGTAGCGTACGATGTTGCCCTCGGCGTCGGTTTCACGCACGGCAGGCTTTATGGCCGGGATCTTGCCGTCGAACACCGTCACGTCGTAGCCCTCCGACAACTCGGGCTTGTATGCCGAGCCCTCGATGACGGCCACCGAGTCGAACCGTTCGCGGAGAAACTCCCCGAACGCCTCCATGCGTTCCTTCACCGATGCAGCGTGCTCCTCGGGTGTTTTCTTCTGGAGGAAGGACTCGTAGTCGGGGTTTCCCCCGACGTAGAGTACCTTGAGCTCGGCCTTCCCCTCTGCATTGAGCCCTCCGGATGCGCATCCGGCCAGGAGTGCGCATCCGAGCAGTATGGTCAGTCGTTTCATCTTGCTTCGTATCAATAGGTATTTTGCTTGAGTTCACCCTTTGAGCGGTCGATGTCCACCGTCGGGATCGGGAGCGCGTAGTGGCGCGACCCGGGTTCGAGCGTGTAGGTCTTGGCGGGTTCGCCGTCGAGTACCGACGAGGTCGTGTAGGGAT
>FR892016.1:46145-54906 GCA_000434235.1 Alistipes sp. CAG:268
TAGGGATAGAATTCGCGCGTTACGGTGATGTCGTCTGCCGGGTCGTCGTTGGCGTTCAGACGCTTCATGTCGTACCAGCGGCTCACGAAGGCCAGTTCGCGGCGGCGTTCGCGGAGGATCTTCTGCAGGGCGTCTGCCTGCGACGAGGCGGTCAGCTCGGTGTATGCCTCGGCCTTGATGCGGGCCTTGCGCAGCGGCACGAGCGTCTGCATGGCACCCTGCCAATCTCCCTGACGAGCCTGGACCTCGGCCTTGATGAGGAGCATCTCCGCAACGGTCGGGCCCGAGATGAGGTTGTCGAAGTAGAACTGGCAGTATGCCGGGTAGCGGAACGCCGGGTCGGTCTGGCAGTAGCGGAGCGAGAAGTCCTCGACGATGAAGTACTCGTAGCGCAGGTCGTTCATCGGGTCGCCTCCGGGGACATCGGCCTCATAGGTTGCGAGCAGATCCTCGCTGGGGATGTACCACCACGAAGCGTAGGAGCACGTGCGGGCGAAGAGCAGGTCCTCCCACTCGAAGAGCTCCGGATATCCGTTCGTTCCGTAGAACTGGAGCTTCGTGTCGGGGTACTTCACCGTCACTACCTCCTTGTTCGTCGAGGCGTTGATCTCATACTCGTCGTCGTTGGCGCTGTACGACATCGAGGTGTTGAAGTCCTTGAGCGTGTTGTACTCCGCAAGTACGGCCTCCACCTGTGCCTTGGCGTTGTCCAGATCGCCGCGGTAGAGGTAGTAGCGTGCCGCGAAGGCGTGTACGGCGGCCGTCGTGCCGCGCCATACGCGGCGCTTGCCCTGCTTGACGAGCGGCGTGGTGATCTTCAGCGCCTGCTGCAGGTCGTTGTCGATGAACGACCACGTGTCGGTCAGCGAGGCGCGGGCGATGCCCTCCTCGAACGAGATGGTCTGCTTGAGCGGCAGTCCGAGTTCCGAGCCGTTGTTGCCGTCGTAGTAGAGCGTGTAGGCCACGGCCAGCTGGAACATCGAGTATGCGCGCAGGAAATGGGCCTCGGCCTTGAGATTGGCCTTCGTCTCGGCGTCGCCCGACACCTCGTCGATATACGCGAGCACCAGGTTGGCGTAGTAGATCTTGCTGTACTCGCCGTCCCAGAGCAGGCGGCTGGTCCCCGTGCCTTGGTCGCTCCAGAGAATGTACTCCAGGTTCGAAGGGCTCATGCCGCCGTTCTGATAGTCGTGTATGTCGGTCGTCAGGCCGAAGTCGTCGCAGGCGAGGGCCGTGTGGTTGTACTCGGAGTAGAACCGCGAGTAGCTGCCGAGCAGTGCATCGAGCTGTTCGGCCGTTTCGATTGTCTTCTGGGTGCTCTTCGAGGGATCGACATCGAGGAAGTCGTCGCAGGCGACCAAGCCCGAGACGGCCGCGGCGAGGAGCGTGAGGTATGCTGTTTTCTTCAGATTCATGGTCTCAACAGTTTAGAATTTGCACTTGATTCCGAACGTATACGACGCCTGCAGGCGGATCGTCCCCTTTGCGAATTCGGGGTCCTCGCCGTATCCGTTGAAGTAGATGTTGAACGGGTTGTTGCACTGCGCATATACCTGCAGCGACTTCATGCCGATCTTCGCGACGACCTTCTTGGGAAGGTTGTATCCCACGCTGAACTCCTGCAGGCGGATGTGCGAGGCACTCTCGGTCAGGTAGGACATGTAGGGATAGAAGCGGTCCCAGAAGTAGTAGCGGGTCTCGATCTCGTTCTGCGGCAGGGGAATCATCTCGTTCGGGTCGCAGTTCTTCACCTCCGAGTACTTGTCGTTGGGCACGGCGCGTCCCGATACGGAGGGGTAGTTGAAGCTCTCGCGGAGGAACTTGTGCCCGAACTTGCCGGTCACGATCATCGAGATGTCGAAGTCGTAGACGCGGAACGAGGTCGAGAAGGACATGTTCCACGGTGCTACGGTCGTACCCATTGCGTAGGAGCAGTCCATCGGGTCGCCCGTGGGCCACGTTGCGAAGGTCTCGTAGAGGCCGCTCTTGTGGAGGATCGTCGGCTGCCAGTCGGGCGACGAGGCGGTGCCCACGTTCTGCAGACCGCCGTACTTGTAGGTCCAGAGCGTGTTCATGTCGTAGCCCTCCATCCATGCGGTGCTGCCGCCGACATAGACCAGGTCGTAGGCGTTCGTGGGCTTGACCTGCAGGCTCTTGATGCGGTTCTTGTTGTAGGAGAGCGTCAGCACGCCGTTCCACGTCACGTTGGGCGAGATGCGGAGCGTCGAACCCACCTCCATCTCGAAACCGCGGTTGAGGATCTCGCCGTTGTTCAGGCGCATCGAGGTGGTTCCCTGCACGGCCGAGAGCGTAACGTCGGCGATCAGGTCCTCCGAGTGCTTGCTGTATACGTCGAACTTACCGTAGAGCTTGCCCCGGAAGAGGTTGAAGTCCACGCCGATGTCCCACGTTCCGGTGCGCTCCCAGCGCAGCGTGGGGTTGCCGTAGCTCGACATCGATCCGGTGAGCTCGCCGGTCACCGTGTTGGGCGACGAGCTGATGTTCACCAGCGGCTTGAAGGTGGTCGATTTGTCCACGTTTCCGTTGTATCCGTAGGTGAAGCGCAGGGCCAGGCCGTCGATCCAGTCCACCTGCTGCATGAATGCCTCGTTGGCGATCTGCCAGCTGGCGCCCACCGACCAGAACGGGGCGTAGCGGTAGGCCGGGTCGTCGGTGATGAGGTTCGAGGCATCGGTACGCACGCTTCCCGACACGGTGTATCGGCTGTCGTAGGTGTACGATGCGTTGCCGAAGGCCGAGAAGTAGCGGTCCGTGGTGTACGAGAACGAGTTCTGATAACTCAATGTGAGGTTGTTTCCCTGCCAGTCCGTGAGCTGGTAAACGCCCGTTCCGCCGATGCCGTTGGGGAAGTTGCCGACGCTGAGCGTCTCGTCGTTGTATCCGTAGGTGCGGGGATATCCGAACGACTGGTAGCGGCGGTCGATCGTCTCGATACCGGCGACCACGGCCACGGCGTGCTTTTCGGCGAACGTGTGGTTGAAGTTCAGCTGGTTGCGGATTGTGAGCACGTCGTAGCGGGTGCGGCTCTGGTCGAGGAACCCTCCGGTGGGGAGGTTGGCCGTCACCTCGTCGGTCTCCTTGTTCCACGAGGCGGCGCTGTTCACGCCGTAGCGTACCGTGTAGGTGTTCTCGTTGTAGTAGTTGTGCGTGTCGGACTCGATCATCTCATACTGGATGCGCGAGTCGAAGGTCAGCCCCTTCCAGAGCTTGAAGGTCAGGCCGGCCTGTACGCGGGCGTTGGCCGACGTCGAGGTCAGCTCGCGGTTGTTCATCTCCTGCAGGGGGTTCCAGCTCCAGTCCTCATAGGGGAACTTGCCTTCGGGAACGTGGCGCTTCACGTAGTCGAGGCTGACGCCGTATGAGTAGGGGATGTAGTCGCCGTTCTCGTCCACGAGCATCTCGTAGGGCGAGAGTCCGGGCAGGCCGTATCCGCTGTTGTCGTTTTTAGTATAGGTGTATGCGCCGTTGAAGTTGAAGTCGAGCCACTTGAACACATGGGTCCGGTTACGGAAATTGACCATGTATTTGGTGCTGTTCTGCTTCTTGTAGTGCTGCCGGTCGTTCTGGTAGAGGGCCGAGAGGGTGTTCGACGACCGGTTGGTGGCGATGTTCACGGCGACGTTCTCCTGGTGTACGATCGGGTTCTGGAGCAGGTATTTCTTGATCTGCCCGTAGTTGTTCTTGGTGCGGAGTTCGTCGATGGCGGCATTCATCTCGGCTTCGGAGATGTGGCCGAGGCGGTTTTCGTTCAGCAGCTCATAGACCTTGCTGCCGCCGCCGCTGTAGTCGTTTTCCTGGGGATACCACGTGGTCGAGTCCCAGCGCGTGAATCCGTAGATCTCGTAGTCGATGACGTCGTTCACCGAGGCCTGCGAGAGCGTGTAGTCGAGGTCGAGTTTGGGTGAAACCTTGAAGAAACCCGAGTAATCAACCGTTACCGAGGCTTTCCCCCCCCCCTTCGGATCGGGCGTTCTTGGTCGTTACGACGATCACGCCGTTGGCCGACTTGGCTCCCCAGATCGAGGCTGCCGCAGCATCCTTCAGCACGGTGACGCTCTCCACGTCGTTGGGGTTGATCGACTCGAAGCCGCCCTCGATGGCGAATCCGTCCACGACGAGCAGCGGCTCGGTGGCCGACGTCGAGAGACTCGAACGTCCGCGGATCTCGAACACGGGATTTCCGTATGCGTCCTGCGTACCCACCAGACCTGCCGCCGAACCGATCAGACGGCTGGCGATCGAACCGGAGGGTTTTTCGAGCTGGGCCTTGTCGATGATGTCGAACGAACCCGTGGCACGCTCCTTCGAGATGGTCTGGTAACCCGTCACGACCACGTCATCGAGCTGGTGTGCCGATTCGCGGAGTTCGATTTCGATGCGTGTGCGGGGACCGACCTGGATCTCCTGTTCGTCGTACCCGAGGTACTTGAACACGAGGATGTCCGAATCCGACGCTTCGATCCGGAACGAGCCGTCCGAATTGGTGATCGCACCGTTCGTACCGCCCTTGACGGTAACGGTGGCGCCAACCACGGGTACGCCGTTCGTGTCTGCCACGACGCCGGTGACCCATCTCTGTTGCGCTGAAACCTGGAACGCCATGAGGCATATGAGCCAGGCGAGGTAGAGTTTCTTCATGCTGATTGTTTTTAGTTAGGATTGTTTGTTAATACAAGGTCTGCGGAAACATACCTTCTGTCACGAAGGCAGAACGAGCGCCCGACATCGTGCAGGCCGTCGCTCTAATTTTTTGATCGAATCTTTTGTTTTGTGTGTTAAAAATGTCTATAATTGCGGCTGAAAATTCTACTTTTTCGCCGAAAAATATGTAATTTTGGACAAAGTTCCAAACGCTTTGATAATGTTTGAACATTTTTTTAAATTGAGTTATAAACATTAACCAAAACAAGGTTTTTTATGAAAAAGTTTACTGCAATTTCTGCCGCATCGCTTCTTCTGGTAGCCTGTGGCGAATCGCGTCCGACCTACCTGCTTTCGGGTACGGTCGATACGCTGTACAACGGAGCGACCGTATCGCTCCTCTACGGTGAGAAGAGCGACAGCACGGTCGTCTCGCAGGGGGCCTTCTCGTTCGAGGGCGAGATCGACTCGCCCGTTCTGGCGCGTGTCCTCATCTCGCAGGGCGACAACCGCACGGGCGGCATGGTCGTACTCGAGGCCGGATCGCCCGTCCTGACCCTTACCGAGGAGGGCTACCGCTGCTCGGGTACGCCGCTCAACGAGACCTTCAACGGCTACAACGCTTCGTCCGAGGAACTCTACAAAACCTATCGCGAAGCCTATACCTCGCTGCGTGAGCAGGGGCTCAAGGACGAGGAGTTCCGCGCAGCCCTCGAGCAGGCCGGCGAAACCTTCTCCGCGGGTTCGCGCAAGCTCAACGAGGAGTTCTTTGCCGCCAACAAGGACAATGTGCTGGGTTCGGTCGTAATCACCCGCCTGGCCGACGACAAGTCGCAGTTCGACTCGCTCTACAACGTGGCCGGCGAGGCCGTGCGTAACGCTGCGAGCGTACAGCAGGAGAAGGCCCGCTACGAGAACCTCGAGAAGACCTCCGAGGGCAAGATGTTCACCGACTTCACGATCGAGAAGGGCAGCGCCGAGGGTACCCCCGTATCGCTCTCCGACTATGTGGGCAAGGGCAAGTACGTGCTCGTCGATTTCTGGGCTTCGTGGTGCGGCCCCTGCCGTGGCGAGATGCCCAATCTGGCCGAGGTATACAAGAAGTACAAGGGTGACCGCTTCGAGATCGTGGGCGTAGCCGTCTGGGACGAGCGCGCCGACACCGAGAAGGCCCTCGAGAGCCTGCCGATCACGTGGCCCGTGATCTTCGATGCCGGCCAGCTGCCGACCGACCTCTACGGCATCAACGGCATTCCGCAGATCATCCTCTTTGGCCCCGACGGCACGATCGTGGCACGCGACCTGCGCGGCGAGGCGATCGGCGAGAAGGTCGGCGAGTGCTTGGCCAAATAGTTTGCCGCATCCGACTGAGAAAAGGTCCGGAGACCCGCAAGGTCCCCGGACCTCTCTTTTTTGCCGCAGCCTCCTTCAGCCGTCCTCCCGTTTCCCGTCCTTCAGCCTGTCCGCCCGTTCCTGTCTTGTCGTCCGTCCTCCTGTTCCCCGTCATGCCACCCGTCCCGCTTTCTGTCCGCCGTGCACCCGGCATGGCTCCTGCGCCCTCTTCGCGGGACACCCCTCCGCTCAGCCGTTCTCCGATCCTCCGTCCGGTTCCGGAACAGACCCTCTGTTGAAAAAAAACGTCCCTGCGGAGGAGGGAAAACCCCGGAAAAAATTCGTATATTTGCTCCTTGAATGGATATGGCTACCTGTTTTCCGGCGTGCGGCGGCCGACCCGTGAGGGCCGCCGACGGTTTTCGTCGTGTTTCTGCCGCACCCGGATCCAGCCCGTCTAAAACTCCGCGCTGCCTATGTTGAGTGCCTTGTACTACATCTTCCTGGTGCTGCTGTGCACCTTTTTCATGATCTTGTCGGCCGTTGCGCTGGTCGTCTGCTATCCCTTCGACCGGGGCCGCCGCGTCGTGCACGAACTCTCGCGCATCCTCGTGCGGATCTTCTTCGCCATCCCGCCCTTCTGGCGCCAGCGCGTCGAGGGGCTTGAGCGGATCGACCGCCGCCAGCGTTACGTCATTGCCGTGAACCACAACACGGTGATCGACATCCCGACGCTCTACTACCTGCCGCTCAATTTCCGGTGGGTCTCCAAGCGCGAGGTCTACAAGGTTCCCTTCTTCGGGCAGTACCTCTTCCTGCACGGCGACATCTGCATCAACCGGGGACGGGCCACGGCCGCCATGGAGCAGCTGCTCCGCGAGGGACGCGAGTGGATCTCGCGCGGCGCTTCGGTCGCCATCTTCCCCGAGGGCACGCGTTCGAAGGACGGGGAGATCCACCGCTTCAAGGCCGGCGCCTTCCTGCTGGCCCGGGAGGCCGGCGTCGGCATCCTTCCGGTGGTGCTCGACGGTACGAAGTCGCTCATCGGGCACAACCTGCTCTTCAACTGGGGCAACCGGATCACCATCCGGGTCCTGCCTCCCGTTCCGGCCTCGGAGGTCGCCGCTTCGGACCCCCACGAACTGATGGAGCGCGTGCACGACGACATGTGCCGGGCGCTCTCCGAGATCCGCAACAGACGATAGACTATGGCAGACTTACTCAATACGAATCCCAACGAAACCTACGGCGACGACGCCATCGTGACGTTGTCGCCGCGGGAACACATCCGCCTGCGCCCGGGCATGTACATCGGCAAACTGGGCGACGGCTCGCAGGCCGACGACGGCATCTACGTGCTGATCAAGGAGGTCGTCGATAACTCGGTCGATGAGTTCATCATGGGCGCCGGGCGCGAGATCGACATCACGATCGAGGACAACGTCGTCTCGGTGCGCGACTTCGGCCGCGGCATTCCGCTCAAGTCGCTGGCGGCGGCCGTTTCCGAGATGAACACGGGCGGCAAGTACGGCGGCACGGCCTTCAAGAAGACCGTGGGCCTGAACGGCGTGGGCGTCAAGGCCGTGAACATGCTCTCGAGTGAGTTCACGGCGCGCTCGGTGCGCGACGGCGAGGCCCGCACGGTCACCTTCGCCAAGGGGCTCGAGCAGAGCGACCGCTGGGAGTCGGGTGTCTCGGAGAAGAACGGCACCTACATCTCCTTCCGCGTCGATGAGGAGGTTTTCGGGCAATATGCCTACAACCTCGAGTACGTCGAGCAGATGGTCAAGAACTATACCTACCTGAACCTGGGCCTCACGTTCCGCTTCAACGGCCGCAGCTACGTCTCGAAGAACGGACTGCTCGACCTGCTGAACGAGAACATGACCGAGGATCCGCTCTATGCGCCGATCCACCTCTCGGGCGACGACATCGAGGTGGCCATCACCCACGGCACGGGCTACGGCGAGAGCTACTTCTCGTTCGTGAACGGCCAGTACACCTCGCAGGGCGGTACGCACCAGGCGGCCTTCCGCGAGGGTATCGCCAAGACCATCAAGGAGTTCTATCACAAGGACTACGATCCGTCGGACATCCGCACGTCGATCATTGCGGCCATCTCGGTGAAGGTCACCGACCCGGTCTTCGAGTCGCAGACCAAGATCAAGCTCGGCTCGAAGGAGATCGAGCCCGGGGTCTCGATGCGCAACTTCGTGGTCGATTTCCTGGGCAAGCACCTCGACGACTACCTGCACAAACACCCCGAGACGGCGCAGACGCTGCAGAAGAAGATCGTCGAGAACGAGAAGGAGCGCAAGGCCATCTCGGGCATCCAGAAGAAGGCGCGCGAGACGGCCAAGAAGGTCTCGCTCAACAACCGCAAGCTGCGCGACTGCAAGATCCACTTCACGGACAAGAACGAGCTGGCCGAGCAGTCGATGATCTTCATTACGGAGGGCGACTCGGCCTCGGGTTCGATCACCGCCTCGCGCGACGTGCGCACGCAGGCGGTCTTCTCGCTGCGGGGCAAGCCGCTGAACTGTTACGGGCTCACGAAGAAGGTGGTCTACGAGAACGAGGAGTTCAACCTCCTGCAGGCGGCGCTCAACATCGAGGAGGACATGGAGAACCTGCGTTACAACAAGGTGATCATCGCCACCGACGCCGATGTGGACGGCATGCACATCCGCCTGCTGCTCACCTCGTTCTTCCTGCAGTTCTTCCCCGACGTGATCCGCACGGGCCACCTTTATATCCTCCAGACGCC
>FR892016.1:54940-56140 GCA_000434235.1 Alistipes sp. CAG:268
CGCGTGCGCAACAAGAAGGTGACCTACTACTGCTACTCCGAAGAGGAGCGCGTGCGCGCCATCGAGAAGTGCGGCGCGGGGGTGGAGATCACGCGATTCAAAGGTCTCGGCGAGATCTCCTCGACGGAGTTCAAGGAGTTCATCGGCGAGAACATGCGCCTGGACCGGGTGCGCCTGACGAAGGACGACCCGATCCACGACCTGCTGGAGTTCTACATGGGCAAGAACACCTTCGAGCGGCAGGGATTCATCATCGACAACCTGCGTATCGAGGAGGACCTCGTGGAGCAGGACCTCAAACTGAGTTGATGCGCTATGGCAGAAGAGAAAGAGATACGCGAGGGGCTTCCCGCCGGGGAGGCCGACACGGCGGCGCCCGGAGCGCCGTCGGACGGAGACACGCCGCAGGATGCGGTGCCTGTCGATGAGGCTCCGGCCGGGGAGCCGGCAGCTGCGGCCCGGGCCGGGAAGTTCGGACGGCTGATGCAGGACGAGGGTGGTGTGCGCAAGCTCACGGGCATGTACCGCAATTGGTTCCTCGACTACGCCTCCTATGTGATTCTGGAACGTGCCGTCCCCCACGTCGAGGATGGCCTGAAGCCCGTGCAGCGGCGCATCCTCCACGCCATGAAGACGGTCGATGACGGTCGCTACAACAAGGTGGCGGGCATCGTCGGCGAGACGATGAAGTACCACCCGCACGGCGACGCCTCGATCAAGGACGCGCTGGTGCAGCTCGGGCAGAAGGACCTCCTGATCGACTGCCAGGGCAACTGGGGCAACATCCTGACGGGCGACGATGCGGCCGCGGGCCGTTATATCGAGGCGCGCCTGTCGAAATTCGCGCTCGACGTGGTCTTCAACCGCAAGACCACCGAGTGGATGCGCTCCTACGACGGACGCAACGAGGAGCCGGTGACCCTTCCGATCAAGTTCCCGCTGCTGCTGGCCCAGGGATCGGACGGCATCGCCGTGGGCCTGGCGTCGAAGATCCTGCCGCACAACTTCATCGAGCTGATCAATGCGGCCATCGCCCACCTCGAGGGGCGCGACTTCGACCTCTATCCCGACTTTCCGACGGGCGGCATGGCCGACGTGAGCCGCTACAACGACGGCCTTCGGGGCGGCACGGTGAAGGTCCGCGCGAAGATCTCGAAGATCGACAAGCGCACGCTCGCCATTACGGAGATTCCCTACACG
>FR892016.1:56156-60300 GCA_000434235.1 Alistipes sp. CAG:268
TACACGACGACCACCGAGTCGATCAAGGAGTCGATCATCAAGGCCAACGACAAGGGCAAGATCAAGATCCGCAAGGTCGATGACAATACGGCCGACAAGGTCGAGATCGTGATCCAGGTGGCTCCCGACGAGTCGTCGGACAAGACGATCGACGCCCTCTACGCCTTCACCGACTGCGAGGTCTCGATCGCTCCGAACGCCTGCGTCATCTGGGACGAGAAACCGCACTTCCTGGGTGTGAAGGAGATCCTCCGCCGCTCGGCCGAGCACACCAAGTGGCTGCTGGGCCGCGAGCTGGAGATCCGCCTCGGGGAGCTGCAGGAGGCGTGGCATGCCGCCTCGCTCGAGCGGATCTTCATCGAGAACCGCCTCTACCAGCTCATCGAGGGGTGCAAGACCCGCGAGGAGGCCTACGCTGCCGTCGATAAGGGGCTGGAACCCTTCAAGAAACAGCTGCGACGTGAAGTGACGCTTGAGGATGTGCAGAAGCTCACCGAACTGAAGTTCATCCGCATCTCGCGCTACGATACGGAGAAGGCCGACAACGAGATCCGCCAGATCGAGGAGGACATCCGCACGACGCAGTACCACCTGGCCCACCTGACCGAGTATGCCGTTGCCTACTACGAGCGTATCCGCGACAAGTACGGCAAGGGGCGCGAGCGGCGCACCGAACTCCGGGAGTTCGACTCGATCGAGGCGACGAAGGTCGCCGTGACCAACGCCAAGCTCTACGTGGACCGCGCCGAGGGCTTCTTCGGCATCGGCAAGTCGATGAAAGATGCCGAGTTCGTCTGCGACTGCTCGGACATTGACGACGTGATCGTCTTCACCAAGGAGGGGCGCTACGTCATCACGAAGGTCTCGGACAAGGCCTTCTTCCAGAAGGGGATCTACTACATCGGGGTCTTCAAGCGCAATGACGAGCGGACGATCTACAACGTTCTCTACCGCGACGGCAAGAACGGCCCGCTGATGATGAAGCGCTGCGCCATCAAGGGCATCACGCGCGACAAGGAGTACGACATCACGAAGGGCACGCCCAAGAGTGAGATTCTCTATATGTCTGTGAATCCGAACGGTGAGGCCGAGGTGCTGAAGGTTTACTTCAAGCCCCGTCCGCGCCTGAAGAAGGTGATCGTCGATCTCGATTTCTCGACCCTTGCCATCAAGGGCCGCCAGAGCCAGGGCAACCTCTTCTCGCGCTACGGCATCCACAAGATCGTACTCAAGGAGCGGGGCACCTCGACCCTCGGCGGACTGACGATCTGGTTCGACGAGGATGTCCGCCGCCTGAACTCCGACGGCCGCGGCACATGTCTCGGCGAGTTCAAGGGCGACGACAAACTGATCGTCTGGACCTCGAAGAACCAGTATTACATCACGGGCTACGACCTGGGGCAGCACTTCCCCGACGAGACGATCCACGTGAGCCGCTACGAACCCGACCGCGTCTACAGCCTCTGCTACTACGACCGCGATCAGAAATACTACTACATGAAGCGCTTCACGGCCGAGATGTCCGACCGCATGCAGGCCTTCCTCGACGAGGATGCCGACTTCATCTGCGTGACCGATACGGCGGGTGCGCAGCTCGGGATCACCTACAAGGGCGCCCATGCCACGCGCCCGGCCGACCGGATCGACGTCGATGAGTTCGTGGGGGTCAAGAGCCACAGGGCCAAGGGCAAGCGCCTGACGACCTACGATGTGGCGGAGCTCCGCTTCATCGAGCCCGAACCGGCTCCCGAGCCCGACGACGAGGAGCCGCTCGACGACGGGGCGGACCCGGCCGACGGCCGGCCGGAGGGGGAGAGCACCCCGGAGAGCCGGCCTGCGGCGCCCGAACGTCCCTCCACTCCGGCAGGACGCGGCGTGCCGACCCGCTCGGAGACGGGGCTTCCCCCGACGGATGCCACGCCGGGCGGCGTGGCGTTCGAGATCGAGCGCCCGAAGGGGGATGCCGACGAAGTGGTGGACCCCGAACAACTCAACCTGTTCTGACGATGAAACCGATCTTTCTGGTGGGCTATATGGGCTGCGGCAAGAGCACGCTGGGCCGCAAGCTGGCGCGGCGGCTCGGTGCGTCCTTTGTCGATACGGATGCCGCGGTCGAGGAGCTGGAAGGGGCCTCGGTGGCCGACGTCTTCCGTTACGAGGGCGAGACGCGCTTCCGCGAACTCGAACGCGGGGTGCTCGAGCGGGTGATCGCCTCGGGCGATGCCGCCGTGGTCTCGACGGGCGGCGGCCTGCCCGTCTGGCGCGACAACATGGAGTGCATGAATGCCGCCGGACATACGGTCTACCTGTGCCGCACGGCGGCGCAGATCGCCGGGCGCCTGAGCCCCTACGGACGGCAGAAGCGCCCCCGCCTGCGCGGCCTGAGCGACGACGAACTGGTCGGCTTCATGGAGCGCGACATGGCCGTGCGCGACCCCTTCTACCGGAAGGCGGCGCTGACGGTCGAGTGCGGCGGGCGGAGCGATGACGAACTGGTGGGGGAGATCCTCGGGCGGCTCTTCCCCGACGGCCTTCCCGCGGGTTGCCGCCCGGCTGCCGGAGTGCATGACTGAATCTCAAGGAGCGATGAACGACGGAAAGACAACGGGAAACCGGGCCCCGATCGGGGTCTACGATTCGGGGCTGGGCGGACTGACCGTCTGGCGGGAGATCCGCCGTGCGCTGCCCTCGGAGTCGCTTGTCTACCTGGGCGACGGGGCTAACTGCCCCTACGGCTCCCGCCCGCGTGAGGAGGTGCAGCTGCTGGCCGATGCCGCGGTGGCGCGGCTGGTCGGCGCCGGTTGCAAGATGGTCGTCGTGGCGTGCAACACGGCCACGGCGGCGGCGATCGATTTCCTGCGTGCGAAATATGCCTCTCTGCAGATTGTCGGCATGGAACCGGCCGTAAAGCCCGCCTGCCTGGCCACCCGCAGCGGGGTGGTGGGGGTGCTGGCCACCGAACGGAGTCTCGACGGGGAGCTTTTCCGCCGGACTGCGGCCCGCTACGGCTCGGGTATCGAGGTACTCACGGTCCCCGGACGCGGATTCGTCGAGCTGGTCGAGGCGGACCGCGAACAGACGCCCGAGGCCGAGGCCTGCGTGCGCGAGGCCGTCGAGCCGATGCTGCGGCGCGGCGCCGACCAGATCGTGCTGGGATGCACGCACTATCCCTTCCTGCGCCCCGTCCTGGAGCGCATTGTGGCCGGCCGCGGCGTGACGATCGTGGACCCTTCGCCGGCCGTGGCGCGGCGGGTCGTGCAGCTGCTCGACCGCTACGGGCTGCGTGCTCCGGCCGACAACCTTCCCCGGCTCGAATTCCTCACCTTCGCCGACGAGACCTACCGTGCCCGGCTCGAGGCAAAGGCCCTTGCTTCAACGGACTGATTGCTGCAAGTGTCTGATTGAAAGAGCGAAGTCTCTGCTGATTGTATCTGTTGGTTTAAGTGGCCAACTTAATGCATAGCAGGTCAGTGTCGTATCCGTTATTTTTTCTCCGTTTCCGCCCTCCGGTTTTCAAATCCGCAAATATTTCCGTATCTTCGCTCGATAATATCGAGCGTCAAGGAAACACATGGCATCCAGAAACAATACATCCGCCTCTTCGGGCCGGCGGCAGACCGTGGCCCGCTCCAACAGCGACAGCGCCCGCTGGATCGCGGGACTGCTGCTGCTTTTCATCGGTCTGTTCGTCGCCGCCTCGGTCTTCTTCTCGTTTTTCACGTGGGACGTGGACCAGAGCATCCTGCAGCGTCCGGCCGAGGAGCGCGAACTGTTGGGCGACGAGGTGGAGAACCTCTGCGGCGAGGCCGGTGCGCGCATCGGCCGCATGCTGGTGGACAACTCGTTCGGCGTCTTCGGCATCCTGCTTCCCTGCATACTGGTGCTTGTCGGCATCCGCATCATCCGCCAGCGTCCGCTGCTGCTCAACCACTCGATCCTCTCGCTGCTGCTGATCCTCATCCTGGGGTCGCTGACCCTCGGTTTCGCCTTTGGCGACCGCTGGAGCCTCTGCTCCTCGACCGGCTGGGGCGGCGCCTTCGGCATCGGGGTTTCGGAGATGCTTCACGCCCACATCGGCGTGGTCGGGACGCTCATCCTGCTGCTCGGCGGGTGGATTCTCACGGGCGTGTTCATCAACCGCAAT
>FR892017.1:0-2277 GCA_000434235.1 Alistipes sp. CAG:268
AGCCGCCGGACAACATGTGTTGTCCGGCGGCTCGTTCGTTATTTGCCCCCTTTGTCTTCGGCGCCCGCAGCCTCTTCGTTGCGGCGGCGTTGTTCGCGCCGGATGGCCTGGTGGATTCCGATGCAGGCCAGCCCTCCGTATGCGACGGTGAGGATCACCAGCCACTTGATCTCGGCAAAGACCTCCTGAAGCGAAGCACCCATGGTCTGTATGCGGATGAAACCATTCACGCCGTGGCTGCTCGGCAGCAGCTTGCCCAGGTTGTAGAGCCATTCGGGGATACCCTCGCGGGGATACGAGACACCGCTGAGCATCAGTACCGGGATCGAGGTCCAGAGCAGCAGCATGAGCGAGTTCTCGCGGTAGCGGAACAGCGTCGATACGGCGATGCCCATGGCGATGCAGGCCACAACGTAGAGTGCCGTGAAGAGCGCCACGGCAACCGGTGCGCCGTTCATCGGGAAGTGGAACATCCGGTAGTGGAGCGTAAGGATGTAGGTACAGGTCAGGGCGTAGATCACGGCGTAGACCAGCCCGCGGCCGAGTACGATCGGCAGCGACGACATGCGCCGCCGTCCCTCGGGGCAGAGCTTGTAGTAGAGTCCGTGTTCGCGCCACGTTCCGCCGATCATGCCGATGCCGATGAGCATCGTCTGCTGGATGATGACCATGATGATGGCCGGCATGACGAATGTCCCGTAACCCAGATAGGGGTTGAACAGGTTGTGCGATTCATAGATGACCGGCTGCGTCACGGCCTGTGCCTGCGGGATGTTGGCCCCCTTGGCGATGAGCCGCTGGAACTCGACCATGGCTCCTGTCCGCCCGATGGAGGTCACCAACTCCTGGAATACCTGGCGGTACATCAGGAAGTAGCTGGCGTCGCAGTAGATGGCCACGTTGGCCTGCTCGCCTCCGTAGAGTTTTCGGTCGTAGTCGGAGGGGATGTAGACCACGCCGTAGATCTTGCGGCCGAAGAAGAGCTCCTTGGCCTCCTCCATCGAGGTCGGCTCGTAGGCGACATAGGTGTTCGGACCGGAGTTGAAGGTCTCGATCAGCGCCCGGCTCGTCGGGGTGCGGCACTCGTCGATCACGCCGATCGGGACGTTGCGCAGCACCTGCGAGCCGTAGGCCAGCGAATAGGCCGTAGCGTAGATCAGGATCGCGAAGATCAGGATCAGCATGACGCCGCCGTCGGTGAAGATGGTCCGGAATTCGTTCCTTACGACCGAACGGAACTGGATCCAGTAGGATCCCAACTGTCGTGTCAATCGGTTCATGTCAGCTCCTCCCCCAGAATTTTTCCTCGGTGCAGACGCGCCTCAGGCGCGGCAGACACAGCAGCGGTAAGACGACGAAAAGCAGCAGCCACCCCAGGTCGGGCAGCGAGTAGATGACCGGTGCGCCGCGCAGCATCTGATCGACGAAGATGTCGGTGTAGAACGTGAACGGGAAGATGCGGCTCACCCACTGCATGGGCTCCCACATGGCCATGATCGGGAACGTGAGGCCCGAGAAGGTGAAGGCAAGCACCGAGTAGCCTCCGCCGATCGAGAGCGAGAGGCGCAGGTTGGCCAGGAGCGAGACGATCAGCGTGGCGATCGTCTGGTAGCTGAGGATGAAGAGCAGCGTGCCGGTCAGGATGACGGCCAGGCTGCCGTTGAGCGGCGTCCCGACGATCTTGAAGATGATGACCAGCATCACCAGCGAGACAAGGAACAGCATCGTCGTGATCGGGGCGAGTTTCCCGACGAGGGCCGCTGCGGGCGAATCCCCCGCCGTGCGGAGCCACTCGCGCGCCGTGCCGTTCTTGAGTTCGGTGCCGATCGCGAAGACCGTGATCATCACCGTGAAGATCATGAGCATCATCGGCAGAAAACTCGGCGAGAGATAGTACCCGTAGTTGATGTGGGGGTTGAACAGCACGTGGCGGTCGAAGCGGACGGGCATCAGTTGCGCCATGGCCTGCCGTTCGGTGAGCCCCTGTTTCATGAGGATCTGCAACTGCACCCCGGCGGTGAAGGTCGTCACGGCGGTCTGGATGTCCTTCGAGAGCAGTCCGTTCACCGTGATGTTCGTGCCCGAGACATAGTTTTCGATGTGGGCCTGGCTGTTGCTCAGGATCTGCTTCTCGAAGAAGGCCGGGATCTGGACGACGGCCATCACCTTGCCTTCGCGGATGAGCCGTTCGCCCTCCTCCATCGACTGCACGCCGTAGGAGACGAGCGCCGTCGGCGTGTCGTCGATCATCTGCACCACCTTGCGCGAGAGCGTCGT
>FR892017.1:2293-10020 GCA_000434235.1 Alistipes sp. CAG:268
CGAGAGCGTCGTGTTGTCCTCGTCGAGCACGGCGATCGGGACGTTGCGGATCGCACCCTGGTTGAAAAGCAGGGCGAAGAACGCAAACGAGACGACGGGCAGCAGGATCGTCAGCACGAAGTACATCGGCTGGCGTTTGGCCCGGCCCAACTCCCGCTGTGCGGCGGCGCAGCTGTTTTGCAGAAACCGCGGCATCGCTATCTGGCGATTTTATCCCAGTCCACGAGGACGCTCATGCCCGGGCGCAGGTTCTCCACCGGGGCGGTCGGCCGGGCCTTGACGGCAAACGTACGGATGTCGAACCCTCCCTGCGTGCGGGTTGCGGCCCATGTGGCGAAGTCGGCCTGCGGGGCGATGTAGGTCACCTCGAACTCCACGTCGCGGTCGAGGGCGGGTAGGAATCCCGTCATCCGCGTACCGATGGTCATGCCCGGGAGCAGGGTCTCCTTGATGTTGAAGGTCACCCACATGTCCGACATGTCGAGGATTGCCACCACGGGGTATCCGCTGCCGACCAGCTCGCCCTCTTCGGCGATGATCGTCGAGACCTCGCCCGTGACGGGCGAATAGACCGAGGCATCGACCAGATACGACTGCACCTCGCTCACGGCTCCTTCGGCCTGGCGGACCCGGGCCGCTGCGGCCTCCTTGTCCTCCTTGCGGGCGCCGTCCACGGCCATGTCGTACTGTGCCTTGGCTGCCAGCGCCGTGGCCTCCATGGCCTTGTAGTTGGCTTCGGCCTCATCGAACTTTTGGGCCGGGACCACCCCTTCGTTATAGAGGTTCTGCACGCGCTCGTAGGTCTTGCGGGCCAGTTCGAGCCCGGCCTGGGCCTTCTCCCACATGTTCAGCGCGGCCTCGATCTGCTGGATCCGCGCGCCGGCCACGGCTGCGGCGTCCAGTGCGGCCGCCGCGCTCTTCACGGCCTCGGCCTGTTCGAGTTTGGCGTCCAGCTCGGGCGTCGAGATCATGTAGAGCAGCTCTCCCTTCTCTACGCGCTGCCCCTCCTCGACCTTCATCTCGTCGATGCGTCCGGGGACCTTCGACGAGGCCTTGTAGGTGGTGCACTCGACGGTGCCCTGAATCAGCATCGGGGTCCGTTTGTTGAGGTACCAGCTGATCAGCACGACCGAGAGGACGATGACCGCCGCGGCCGCCAAAATACCGATGATGTTGTTTCGTTTCATATCGCTTGCTTGTTATTTTTCGTCAAAGAGGATGACCCGTGCGTCCGACCGCCGGGAATATGCCGGGAACTCGTCGCTGATGCCCGCGGCCTCGAGCAGCTGTGCCAGCACGAGGTCGAAGTTGTAGGCGGCCTGAAGCCGTTCGGTCCGCACGCCGGCGAGGTTCAGCTCCGCGTCGATCAGGTCCGACGAGGAGCTCATCCCCTCGCGGAAGGCGGCCTCCTTCATGCGCAGGTACTCCTCGGCGAACGAGAGCGAGGCGTCGATCGACGTGATCTGGTTGCGGTAGTTGATCATCTGGTTGTAGAGCTTCTCGACCAGTACCGAGATGTCCTGCGAGGCCTTGTTCTGCAGTTCGCCGACGCGGCGCACGGTCTGCCGGGCAGCCGAGTACTGGTATTCGCGGTTCAATCCGTCGAAGAGCTTGATGTTCACCCCGACGCCCACGGCCCAGCGCGGTACGAATCCGGCAACCTGGTAGTTGTAGAACGAGCCACCGCCCATGGCCACCACCTGCGGCAGGAAGGCTGACCGTTGCGCGCGGACGTTCTCCTCGGCGAGCTGCCGCTTGAGCGACACCTGCGAGAGCAGCGGGTTGCGCATCTCGGCCAACTCCTTGTAGTAGGCCAGCTCCTCGATCTGCCCGATGACGAACATCGCCGTGACGGGCTGCCAGTCGTTCTCGCGTCCGAGCGTGTTCGACAGTGCGCTGGAGATGGTCTCGACCTGCAGCTGGGCGTTGTGCAGCTCACGCTCGGCCTCGGCCATCTTGAATTCGACGTAGAGGCGTTCGCTCTGGGCGATCATGCCGTTTTTCTCGAGGGCCCGGGCATCCTCGAGGTGGCGGCGCACGCCGTCCACCACCTGCTGCCGCACGGCTACGACCTGTTGGGCCAGCGCGAGTCCGAAATAGCGCTCCACAAGCTCCGAAATCAGCGCATTGCGTGTCTGGTTGCCCTGCTCGGTGGCCGTGCGCTCATTGAGACGTGCGGCCCGGTTCGCGGCGTTGATCTTGCCGCCCATCCAGATCGGCACGGTCACCTCGCCGCCCACGAACCCGAAGCTCTGGTCCTGCAGCGTGAGGAACCAGTCGGCGTTCATCATCGGGTTGAGCAGCCCCTGGATTGTCGGGATGAGCGTGGGGTCGATCAGCCCGCTGCCGAGTATCTTTCCCGTGAGGTCCTTGGCCGGGCCTTTCAGGTTGTTGAAGTCGAATCCGATGTCCTTGGCCATGTAGGCGTAAGCTCCCGTGAGGTTGATCTGCGGCATGCGCAGTCCGATCGCGGCGCGGCGCTGCTGCTGTGCCGCCCGCTCCTCGTAGGCCGCCGCCTTCATGGCGGGGTTGTCCGTGAGGGTCACGGCGATCGCCTCTTCGAGCGACAGGGCCTGTCCAGGCTCCTGTGCCGGGAGGGGGAGCGCCGCGGTCATCGCTGTCGCCAGGCAGGCGATCCTGAGAATGTTTTTCATAGCGATCATTGCGTTTGTGGGACAAATATATGGGATTTATCCGGAACTCTTCGGCAAATAGGTACTTTAGGCCATTATTGAACCCTTTTGTGGGTAATTTCTGCCCTTTCCCAGCCTGTGAGGTGGGCGTTTGCTGCCCGCACGCCCTCGGCCAGCTCGGGATATACCCTTACGTCGAGGCCTCCTTCGCGGAGTGTCAGCGCCCCGCGGCAGCAGACGAAACAGTCGGGTTCGTAGAGGGCGAAGACGGCGCGCGCGAATCCGTGTCGGAGCAGCAGCTGCGTGCAGCTCTCGGGTTCGCTCGCGCGTTTCGAGCAGGGCTCCATCGACGAGAACATCGAGGCGCCCCGCAGGGCGGCTCCGGCATCGACGGCCTTGCGGATGGCCTCCTGCTCGGCGTGGTGCGTGGCGGAGGTCTCGTGCGTATAGCCCGTGAAGGAGCGCCCGTCGGCCGTGACGACCACGGCCCCGACGCAGTAGCAGCTCGGACTGGGTGTACAACGCCTGCCCGCTTCTACGGCCTGTCCGAGCCACCGGAGGTCTTCGGCCGTCGTGTCCGGATGGATCGTGCAGTGGGTCACCTCCATGCCGCCGAGCCTCTCGCGGCGGCATTCGGCCCCGGCCGGCACATCGAAACGGAACGGAGTGCGGCCCCGGCCAGTCCCGAGCCGCAGTTCGGGATTGACCGCCAGGCGTACCTCGTCGGCCATCCCTTCGCGGAGGAACATCGAGAGGATCTGTGCGCCGCCCTCGACGAGCAGGTGGCGGATGCCGCGTTTCTCGAGGGCGGTGACGACCTGTGCTGCCGTATGTGAACCTTCGGTTTGGATAACTTCCGCAACGGATTTCAAATCAAGGCATTCCACTTCAGAGAATACATATCTGTCGGCGTCGCCTTCGCTGAAGAAGCGCAGCGCCGGGTCGAGTTTCCCGGAGCGTGTCACCACGACCTTGGCGATGTCGGGGCGCAGGCCGGTGGCCCGACGGCGTTCGCGCACGGCCTCGTCGCGCAGCAGGAGCGCCGGGTTGTCGCGCCGCAGGGTCTCGGCCCCCACAAGGATTGCGTCGCACTGCCCTCGCAGGCGCAGCACCGCCGCCCAGTCTTCGGGCGTCGAGATCATGAGCCGCTCGGGCCCGTTGTCGTCCAGATAGCCGTCGGCCGTTGCCGCGGCGGAGAGTGTCACTCGCATTGTTTCAGCGTTAAGAGGGTTATTTCGGGACGTGCACCCAACCGCATCGGATAACCTACATATCCCGTGCCGTCGTTGATGTAGAGCGTCCGTCCGTCGTCGTTGTCGTAGCGTCCGCTCCAGTGCTCGTAGAGCCAGGATGCCGGGGACCACCCGCGGCCCGAGAAGCGGATCTTCAGCTGCATCGCGTGGACGTGTCCCGAGAGGGTCAGGTCGCCGTATCCGGCTGCCGTGATCTGTTCCCAGAGCTGGGGAACGTGTGCCAGCGTGATGTTGAATGTCTCGCGGGGTACGCCCCCGTAGGCCTTGTCCATCCCCGTGGCGGGGAGGTGGCGGTTGTGGCGGAGCCACCGCAGGGCGGGGTCGAACGAGAGTCCTGTCAGCGAGATGCTGTCGCCGCCACGGCGGATGTAACATGTCCGGTTGTCGAGAACGTGCCACCCCATCGCCTCTTGCCGGTCGATGAGGCTGCGGAGGTTGTCGGCGATGGTGTGGTGCAGCGAGTCCTTGATGTAGGTTCCCACGTCGTGGTTGCCCGTGACCGAGTAGACCGGGGCCTCGATGCGTTGGAGCAGCCGGGCCATCCGTTCGTCGAGCTCTGCGGCGCGGATGTTCACCAGGTCGCCCGTGAAGAGCACCAGATCGGGCCGCAGGGCGTTGATGCGGTCGGCAAGGCGTCCCAGCTCGCGCTCGGGGGAGACGATCGTCCCCAGGTGGAGGTCCGAGATCTGTACGAGGCGCATGCCGTCGAATGCCGCGGGAAGGCGTTCCGAGCAGATCTCCACCCGGCTGACGCGCAGCGACGTGCGGCCCAGCGTAGCTCCCCAGAGCAGTGTGACGGCGATCAGTGCGGCCGCGATGTTGCCCGCACGGCGCCATCCGATGAGGCGGAACGGGTAACGGGCCAGGCGCGGCAGGACGGTGAACAGCCACGCCCAGAGGAGCCACATCGACGCCTGTACGACCGCCGTGGTGTTGTCGCGGCTCAGCGTGCCGATAAGGATCGCCGCCAGGGGCAGCAGGTCGGTGACGACGGCCCATACGATGCGGCCGGCCGGAATGGGCCGCCGCCGGCGGAACCGGTGGAAATGGTACCAGTCGGCCGCCATGGTCGCGGCCATAAGAATAAATATAGGTATTGCGAGAAACATCTGTTGTTCGGGGACGAGGTCTTGTATGATGCAAAGATAAGAAAATTCGCGAATCCCCCTCCTCTTTTTTTGGCATACGACTTGCGAAAGTACGGGTGAATGCAAAAACATACAGATGATGAAAATGATCCGATTCGCTATCTGGACGGCCGGGCTTCTGCTGATGCTCCCCGCCGTCGCAATCACGCCGCGGGGGCAGGAGCACGACCGCCGGGAGGCCCTCCGCGACCATGCCGAAACCCACCGCAAGGGGTTTCAGCAGACCGATGTCCCGCAGTTTGTCTTCCCTGTCAGCGGCAACCGTTTCTCGTTCTCGGTCGGCGGCTTCATCAACCTGCGGGGGGCCTACGACATGGGGGGCATGGTCGATAATATCGACTTCGTGACCTACGACATTCCGGTGCCGGGCAGCTACGCCACCCGGCAGAAACTCACGATGGATGCCTCGACGTCGCGGCTCTTCGTCAAGGCGATCGCGAATACGCGGAGCCTCGGGCGCGTGGTGGTCTACATCGACGGGGATTTCCGCGGCGGCGCGGTGAACAGCTACACGCCGCGTCTGCGCTCGGCCTATGTCTCGTTCCTGGGGCTGACTCTCGGCCGCGACGTGACGACCTTCTGCGACCTGGCGGCCGCGCCGACGACCATCGACTTCCAGGGCCCGAACGCCTACAACTTCAATTTTGCCACGCTCATCCGTTACGAACGCTCGTTTGCCGACGACCGACTCTCGTTCGGCGTGGCGGCCGAGATGCCTGCCGTGAGCGGGACCTACGGCGAGGGATTCGAGCCCATTCCGCAGCGCGTTCCCGACATTCCGGCCTACATCCAGTATGCGTGGGGGCCGGAGCGCTCGAGCCACCTGCGCGCCTCGGTCGTCCTGCGCGACATGTACCTGCACAACCTCCGCACCGCGGAGAACACCTCGCTGCTGGGCTGGGGCGTACAGTTGAGCGGGACAATCCGCTGCTGCCGGGCGTTCCGGATGTTCATGAACGGCGTCTACGGCAAGGGCATCACCCCTTACATTCAGGACCTGACGGGTGCCGGACTGGACTTCACGCCCGATCCGCGGAATGCCGCCTACATCCAGACGATGCCGATGTGGGGCTGGCAGGCCGCCGGGCAGCTCTCGCTGACACGGCGGCTTACCCTCTCGGGCGGCTACTCGACCGTCCGCATACAGCGCAGCCACGGATTCTATGCCGACGACGAGTACAAGCGCGGGCAGTACATCTTCGGAAACCTGTTCTATGCGCTCACGCCGCGCTGCACCCTGGCGGCCGAATACCTCTACGGTTCGCGCCGCAACATGTCCGATGCGGAGAACCATGCCAACCGGGTGAATGTCATGCTGCAGTACACTTTCTGACCGGACTCGTTCCGCAGGACGGTTTTTTCGGGCGATTCCCAGCGGGGGTCGCCCGCTTTTTCGTATCTTTGTCCGCGGGAGGCGGCCTGCGGCGGCACACGTCCGGCCGTCTCCGGAAAACAAGCGGGAAAATCATGGAATTTCTGACACAATACAACCTTACGGGGCTGGTGATCGGCGTGGCGACGTTTCTGATCATCGGTCTTTTCCATCCGCTCGTCATCAAGGGCGAGTACTATTTCGGCGTGCGGATCTGGTGGCTTTTCCTCCTGATGGGGATCGCGGCCGTCGCTGCATCGATCGCCGTGCGCCAGCTGCTCTGGTCCACGCTGCTGGCCGTGTGGGGCGCTTCGTCGCTGTGGAGCATCGGCGAACTCTTCGAACAGCGCAAGCGGGTGGCCAAGGGGTGGTTCCCGCAGAATCCCAAACGGAAACGGAAGTAGGCCGTGCGTATCGGAATCCGGCATATCGCGGTGATCGTGCTGCTGGCGGGGGTCTCTTGCACGCCGGCCGGAAGGCCTTCGGCCACCCTGCCCGAACCGCCGCCGCAGCGCGTCAGGATGTTCTTCGGCGGCGACGTGATGCAGCACCTGCCGCAGGTCGAGGCGGCCCGCAGCGGCGGGGGCTTTGACTACTCGCCGGTTTTCGAGGCGCTGGCCCCGAGGATGCACGGGGCGGATATTGCCGTGGTGAACCTCGAGACGACGCTGACCTCCTCTGCGACCTATTCGGGCTACCCGATGTTCCGCTCCCCCGTCGTGCTGGCCGACGCCCTCCGCGAGGCCGGCGTGGATGTGGCCGTGCTGGCCAACAACCACTGCTGCGACGGCGGAGCCGCGGGAATCCGCACGACGATCCGCGAACTCGACCGCTGCGGCATCCGCCATACGGGCGTCTTTGCCGACAGCGCCGATTACCGCCGCAACCATCCGCTCCGCCTCACCTGGTGCGGGGTGCGGATCGCCCTGGTCAATTATACCTACGGGACGAACGGCCTTCCGGTGCCGGCCGGTACGATCGTGAACCTCATCGATACGCTGCGTATGGCCGCCGATCTCGAACGGGCCCGCCGCGGGGCCGACTTCGTGGTGGCCTGCATGCACTGGGGCAACGAGTACGAGCGCCGCGAGAACGCCTCGCAGCGGGCCGTGGCCGGCTTCCTCCGCCGTCACGGCGTGGATCTGGTGGTGGGAAGCCACCCGCATGTGGTCCAGCCGTGGCGTGCCGACTCGTCGCACGTGGTGCTCTTCTCGCTGGGCAACCTGGTCTCGAACCAGCGGCGGCGCTACACCGACGGCGGGCTGGTGGCCTGCATCGAGGCGCTGCGCCATCCCGACGGGCGCATGACCTACCGCCCCGA
>FR892017.1:10119-11218 GCA_000434235.1 Alistipes sp. CAG:268
CCTTCCGGCCGACTACGCCCGCTTCCGTGAGGACCTGCGCGAGCTGACCGGCGGTGAACTATAAGTTCGGCAAATGGCACTATCGGAAGATCCGATCGTTTTTATTTGCCGGCATGCGGGTAATTTCCTATTTTTGCCGACACACATCAAACATTACGACTTATGGAAAAGAGCATCAAAGGTACGCGTACCGAGCAGAATCTGTTGAAGGCCTTCGCCGGCGAGAGCCAGGCACGGAGCCGTTATGTGTTTTTTGCCAGCCAGGCCAAGAAAGAGGGCTACGAGCAGATCGCAGGTGTCTTTCTGGAGACGGCCGAGCAGGAGAAGGAGCACGCCAAGCGTTTTTTCAAGTTCCTCGAGGGCGGCGAAGTGACCATCACGGCCAGCTACCCTGCCGGAAAGATCGGCACGACGCAGGAGAATCTGCTGGCTGCGGCGCGCGGTGAGAATGAGGAGTGGGATGTGCTCTACCGCGAGTTCGCGCAAGTGGCCGACGAGGAGGGCTTCACGGAGATCGCCACGGCATTCCGCATGATTTCGGTGGTCGAGGCCGAGCACGAGCGTCGCTACCTGAAGCTGTTGAGCCGCCTGACCGACGGCGATTTCTTCAAGCGCGACGGCAAGATCTGGTGGCAGTGCCGCAACTGCGGCTACATCGTCGAAGCCGAGCAGGCTCCGCTCATGTGCCCCGCCTGCAAGCACCCGCAGGCCTACTTCGAGCCCAAGAAGGAGAACTATTGATAGTCTGTCGCACCAAGCGTCGGCCGGCGGCCGCATGCGCAGACTGAAACCTGCCCCGGCAGGGATGGAACAACGGGGAGGCGGATTCCGAAAGGAGATCCGCCTCCCCGTTTGTATGCCGGCTCCGATACAGGCGGCGTCTTTGGAACGAAACACTCCCTTCGCCGAATCTTTACCGCCGTGACATGCGATTGTCATCCCGAGCGGCCAACTTTGCAGCGTGGAAAAAGAAGATAAAGGAAAACGTATGACGTTGAGAAAAATCATTGCTGCACTGTTCGCTTCGGGATACTGCCTCACGGCCGCCGCTGCGGTCGTCGAGGGGGTCGTGGCGGACCGGACGACCCGTGAACCGCTC
>FR892017.1:11234-11619 GCA_000434235.1 Alistipes sp. CAG:268
CCCGGGCACCGCCCATCGGAGCGCCCGTGCTGGTGGAGGGCACGACCAAAGGTACGACGACCGACGCCCTGGGACATTTCGGGCTCGACCTTCCCGATGGAGACCATACGCTCGTGGTCTCCTATGTTTCGTATGTCCCGTGCCGCGTGGAGGTCACGGGCAGTCAGACCGGGCTGGAGATCCTCCTTGAGCCCGATGCGCAGACGCTGTCGGCCGTGAAGGTGACCGGCCGCCGCAACCTCGAGTCGGAGCGGAGTCTCCAGACCGAGCGCATCGCCTCGAACGTGGCGATCGAGAACATGGGCGCCCGGGAGATGTCGCTCAAGGGCATCTCGAACGTGCAGGAGGGTGGCCGGAAGATCTCGGGAATCTCCGTGGCCGATGC
>FR892017.1:11683-30439 GCA_000434235.1 Alistipes sp. CAG:268
ACAGCATCACGACCCTCAACGGCCAGCCGATCGCCTCGCCCAACCCCGACAACAAACTCATCCCGCTCGACATATTTCCCTCTTCGACGGTCAAGAACATCACCGTGAGCAAGGTCTACGAAGCCGGTTCCTATGCCGACTATTCGGGCGCCCACATCGACATCGACACCAAGGAGAGTACGGGTGAGCATTTCTTTTCGGCCGAGGTGAACGTCGGCGGACGGTTCAATACGCTGGGCGGCGACTTCTACCGCATGGACCGTCGCTCGCTCTTCACGCAGCCGAAGGTCGATGCACGGGCGATATCGGGCTCTCTCTCCGATTTCCGTCAGTACGTTACCTCGCGCGACATCTTCGACACGGACTTCTCGGTGTCGAGCCGCCGGGCGCTGCCCGTCTTCGGGGGCAACCTGGCCTGGGGCCGCGACTTCAAGGTGGGGCGTCAGACGCTCAGCGTCCTGGCTTCGGGAGGCATGAGCAACGACATGCAGACGATGAACGATGCCGAATTCCGGTTGCTCGAGGCCACCGGCATCGTGACCGACGAATACGGTTATGACAGTTATGAGAGTGAACTGAAAATGGCGGCTCTGGCGAGCCTTGGCTTGACCATGCGCGATGCCGACCGCATCAGTTACACTTTCTTCTTTGCACGCAATGCTTCGGATACATACATGCGCCGCGAGGGCTACGACCAGGAGGGACACCAACTGATCGGCAGCAACGACGTGCTGCACGTCTACAAGCTGATGACCCACCAGCTGAGCGGCGTGCACGAGTTCGGCGAGCGGTGGAAACTCCGCTGGAGCGGCTCCTGGTCGGGAACTTCCTCGGACGAGCCGGACCGCCGCCAGGTGATGTTCCTCAAGAACGGCGACGGTTCGCTGTCGCTCTTCAAACTCAACCAGCAGGAGACAATGCGCTACTTCGGCACGCTCGACGAGAAGGAGTGGAACGCCCACGTGGCTGCCGACTACCTCTTCGGTGCGGGGCACAAGCTGACCTTCGGCGCGGCCTGCAAGGACAAGAGCCGCGACTATACGGCCACCCGCTTCTATTATGACCTGGACCGGCTCTCGCCGCAGATCGACGACATCTACGACACGGACGGCTACCTGAATTTCGCCAACGTGGCCAACGGTTCGCTGGTCATCGACCGCCAGCAGCAGCCCAAGGACAGCTACGATGCGGGCAACACGATCGCTGCGGTGTATGCATCGGTGGACCTCAAGCCGACCGAGCGGCTGCTCATCAACGCCGGCCTGCGCCTCGAGATGTCGAAGCAGTGGGTCGATTATGCCAACGACCAGAGCATCCGTCAGCGCCGCAACCTCGACAAGAGCGACCTCTTCCCGGCGCTCAACCTCCGCTATTCGCTTGGTGAGCGGCAGCAGCTGCGGCTTGCCCTCTCGCGGACCGTCACGCGACCGTCGTTCATCGAGATGGCCCCGTTCCTCTATCAGGAGTCCTACGGTTCGGTGCAGCTGCGCGGTAACGAGGAGCTGGTGAACAGCTACAACTACAACGTCGATCTGCGCTACGAGTTGCTCAACCGCCGCGGTGACATGATCTCGGTAACGGGATACTACAAATTCCTCGACGAGCCGATCGAGCGCGTACAGATGCTCTCGGGCGGCGCCGCGGTCCACACCTTCCGCAATGCCGACAACGGCATGGCGGCCGGTATCGAGGTCGAGGTGCGCAAGTCGCTGACCGAGACGCTGCGCATCGGGGCCAACGGAACCTACATGTACACGAACGTGACACTGCCCGACGGCGGAGCCTACACGAACAAGGAGCGCGCACTGCAGGGGGCTTCGCCCTACCTGGTCAATGCCGACATCACCTGGTCGCCCCGCTTCGACGAGGTGCGGCAGCTCAACCTGGCGCTGCTCTACAACCTGCAGGGACCGCGCATCCATGCCGTCGGTATCTCGGGGCTGGGCGACGTCGAGCAGCTTCCGGTCCATACGCTCAACTTCACGGCCGGCTACCGCATCAACCGTTGGGCCGAGGTCAAGGTGCAGTTCTCCGACCTGCTGGGCCGGGCGCTGGTCTTCGAGCAGGAGGTCCCTCAGACGGGTGAGACCGTCGAGGTGGAGCGCTACCGTCCGGGAACGGGCTTCGAAGTGGGGCTGAACCTGCGCTTCTGACGCGATGCGGCCCGACGGCGGATCACGACGGGCGAAATTCGGGAAAAAGACAACAAACCATCATTTAATCAATATTTTAAGATGAAAACGTATTGGAAACTCATTGCAGCGGCTCTGATTGCCGGCTCGGTATGTGCAACTTCTTGCGACGACAACGATGACAACAGCGGCGGGGCCCAGGGCCTGAGCGGCGAAATCGCTTCGGGCGCGACGCTCGAGGGCAATGTCGTCGGCGACACCTACCTGCTCAAGGGTGCCTCCTACAAGTTGAGCGGCGGCCTGCACGTCAAGGCCGGAGCTACGCTCCACATCGCCGAGGGTGTCGAGATCGTGGCTGTCGATGACAGCAAGGTGGACTACATCCTCGTCGAGCAGGATGCCAAAATCGACGCCGAAGGCACGGCCTCGTCGCCGATCGTGATGACCAGCGAGTTGAAGAAGTCGGGCGCCTGGGGCGGTATCCACATCTGCGGCCGCGCCCACACGAATGCCGGTACGGGCGTACTCTCCGAGATCGGCAACGCCCCCTACGGAGGCTCGGATGATGCCGACAATTCGGGCGTGCTGCGCTACATCCGCCTCGAGTACACGGGCTTCGCCTTCGACGAGGAGCACGAGGCCAACGGCGTGTCTTTCTACGGCGTGGGCAACGGCACCGAGGTCGAGCACCTGCAGGCCTACATGGGCTCGGACGACGGCTTCGAGTTCTTCGGCGGTTCGGTCGATGTGAAGCATATGGTGGTGACCAACTGCTCGGACGACTCGTTCGACTGGACCGAGGGCTGGAACGGCCGCGGACAGTTCCTGGTAGCCTATCAGGAGGCCTCCTCGTCGCTCGGATACGACTGCGACTGCCTGATGGAGTGCGACAATAACGGCAACAACGCCGCAGCCACGCCGGTAGCCCACCCCGTGCTGTCGAACGTGACGCTCGTAGGCAACGGTTCCGACACGCAGGGCGTGCGTCTGCGTGCCGGTACGCAGGTCGAGCTCTACAACGCCATCGTGACGGGCAAGGGCAAGTGCATCACCACCGAGACCACCGAGACGGACACGGCGCTCAAGAACGGCACCTCGAAACTCGAGTACATCGCCATGAGCACCGAACTCGTTCCGAAGAACGGCACCTATACCAACGCCGACTTCGAGGCAGCCGAAGGCAACTCGACCGACTATGTCAATGCGCTGACGAACAACTATGTCGGCACGATCGACGGCGGCAAGACGCTCTCCGATCCGTTCTTCGAGACGGCAGCCTACCGGGGTGCCGTTCCCGCCGACGCCGACTGGACTTCGGGCTGGACGCGTTGAGGCTCCGCACCGGCGGATGCGCATGCAGGGAGACCCTCTCTTTGGCGGAGGGCCTCCCTTTTTCGTCGGCGGGCTATAGCTCGTAGGCGACGAAAAAGGGAGGTGCGGGACGCGGAATTCCGGAAAAAGGTCGTATCTTTGCACAAATACGCAGTAAAACGAACGATTGAAAGATATGGCAGACGAAAAAATCATCTTTTCGATGGTCGGCGTGAGCAAGACCTTCACCAACCAGAAGCGGGTGCTGAACAACATCTACCTCTCGTTTTTCTACGGCGCGAAGATCGGTATCATCGGTCTGAACGGTTCGGGAAAATCGACGCTGATGAAAATCATCGCCGGAATCGACAAGAATTTCGAGGGCGAGGTGGTCTTCTCGCCGGGATATACGGTGGGCTACCTCGAGCAGGAGCCCAAACTCGATGACGCGAAGACCGTGAAGGAGGTGGTCGAGGAGGGGTGCGCCGAGACGGTGGCCCTCCTCAAGGAGTACGAGGAGATCAACATGAAGCTCTGCGAGCCGATGTCGGACGACGAGATGGCGCGCCTCATCGAGCGTCAGGGCGAACTCTACGAGAAGATCGACCACTGCAACGGCTGGGAACTGGACAGTGTGCTCGAGCGGGCGATGGACGCCCTGCGGTGCCCCGATCCCGACCAGCCGGTCAAGGTGCTCTCGGGCGGTGAGCGCCGCCGCGTGGCGCTGTGCCGCCTGTTGCTGCAGCAGCCCGACGTGCTGCTGCTGGACGAGCCGACGAACCATCTCGACGCCGAGTCGATCGACTGGCTTGAGCAGCACCTCCAGCAGTACAAGGGAACGGTGATCGCCGTGACGCACGACCGTTACTTCCTGGACAACGTCGCCGGCTGGATCCTCGAACTCGACCGCGGCGAGGGCATTCCCTGGAAGGGCAACTACTCGGGCTGGCTCGAGCAGAAGACCAAGCGCATGGCCATGGAGGAGAAGCAGGAGTCGAAGCGCCGCAAGACCCTCGAGCGCGAGCTGGAGTGGGTGCGCATGTCGCCTTCGGGCCGCCATGCCAAGTCGAAGGCGCGTCTGTCGGCCTACGACAAGCTGATGAACGAGGATGCAAAGCAGAAGGAGGAGAAGCTCGAGATCTTCATCCCGAACGGACCGCGTCTGGGCGACGTGGTGATCGAGGCGCACGACGTCTCGAAGGCCTTCGGCGACCGCGTGCTCTACGAACACCTCGACTTCTCGCTGCCGCCCGCCGGCATCGTGGGCGTCATCGGCCCCAACGGTACGGGCAAGACGACCCTCTTCCGCATGATCATGGGGCTCGAGGAGCCCACGAGCGGTTCGTTCCGCGTGGGCCCGACGGTCAAGCTGGCCTATGTGGACCAGCAGCACAAGTCGATCGATCCCGAGAAGACCGTTTTCGAGGTGATCTCGGGCGGCCTGGACCTCATCACGCTGGGCAACCGCCAGGTCAATGCCCGCGCCTATGTCGCCCGCTTCAACTTCTCGGGCGCCGACCAGGAGAAGAAGTGCGGCATGCTGTCGGGCGGTGAACGCAACCGCCTCCACCTGGCCCTCGCGCTCAAGGAGGAGGGCAACGTGCTGCTGCTCGACGAGCCGACCAACGACATCGACGTCAATACGCTGCGTGCACTGGAGGAGGGCCTCGAGAACTTTGCGGGCTGCGCCGTCGTCATCTCGCACGACCGCTGGTTCCTCGACCGCATCGCCACGCACATCCTCTCGTTTGAGGGCGACTCGAAGGTGGTCTTCTACGAGGGCACCTACTCGGAATACGAGGCCTGGAAGCGTGCGCAGGGCGAGGATACGACCCCGCACCGCGTGAAGTACAAGAAACTGATGGCTTGACCGAATGCGCATCGTCACCTTTTTCCTGCTCATCCTGGGGCTTTGTTCATGCGGGATGCCGGCAAACCGTCCGGTCGATGCGTTTGTCTGGGACCGGCTTTGCGCCCACGAAGATCCGGACTGCGCAGAACCGGTCGGGACGTGCGATGCCGACGGATTCCTCGCCGAAATGGAGCGGTTTCCTTGGCATGAGCAGGCGCGCGAGGCGCTGAAGCTCAGGAAAAACTCCCCCACGCTGTCGGTATCGGATTTGAAGAGCGACTGTTCGCTTTTCATTTCGTCCGCAGTGGATGACAACGACAGGCTGGGCTATTTTGTCGGATATGTCTATCCCGGAGAGCAGGGAACGCGGGCCCCTCGCCTCGTGAGCATATATGAGGTCGGCCAGATGGAAGCGATCCGCGAAATGGTTATCCTCTTCTTTCGTCGCGACGAGGCCGCATTGAAGCGCCTCGTCGGGGAATACCCCCTGTACCTGGAGACACGCGATGATACAGGTTGGAAAAAATACCTGAAAATGAAACAAAAGTTTATATAATATGGCACAGAAACCTTCGATACCCAAGGGTACGCGCGACTTCTCCCCCGCGGAGATGATGCGCCGCAACTATATTTTCGACACGATCCGTTCGGTCTTCCGCACCTACGGCTTCGCTCCGCTCGAGACCCCCGCCATGGAGAACCTCTCGACGCTGCTGGGCAAGTACGGCGACGAGGGCGACAAGCTCCTCTTCCGGGTGCTCAACTCGGGCGACTACGCCGCCGGGCTCTCGGACGAGGAGGTGCGGCAGGCGTCGCGCATCAGCGAGAAGGGACTCCGCTACGACCTGACGGTCCCCTTCGCCCGCTACGTCGTGCAGCACCAGGGCGAGCTGACCTTCCCCTTCAAGCGTTACCAGATGCAGCCCGTGTGGCGTGCCGACCGGCCGCAGAAGGGGCGCTACCGCGAGTTCTACCAGTGCGACGTCGATGTCATCGGCACCCGCTCGCTGCTGTGCGAGGTGGAGCTCGTGGAGATCGTCGAACGGGTGTTCCGCGCGCTGGGCATCCGTGTGGCGCTGAAGATGAACAACCGCAAGATCCTCTACGGCATTGCCGAGGCGATCGGCCATGCCGACAAGATGATGGACATTACGGTGGCCATCGACAAGCTCGAGAAGATCGGCCTGGACAACGTGAAGGCCGAGCTGCTCGAGCGGGGGCTGTCGCAGGAGGCGGTGGGCCGGCTTCAACCGATTCTTGAGTTGAGCGGTGACAATGCGCAGAAACTCGATCGGTTGAGTGAGGTGCTGGCCTCGTCGGAGACGGGCCTTCGCGGCATCGAAGAGATGCGGACGATCTTCGGCTGTGTCGCCTCGCTCGGGCTGGAGCTTCCGGTCGAACTGGACCTCTCGCTGGCCCGCGGGCTCAACTACTACACGGGCGCCATCTTCGAGGTCAAGGCGCTCGACTTCGCCATCGGGTCGATCTGCGGCGGCGGCCGTTACGACGACCTGACGGGTATCTTCGGCATGCCCGGCATGTCGGGTGTCGGCATTTCGTTCGGCGCCGACCGCATCTACGACGTCATGACGGGGCTCGATCTCTTCCCGGCCGGGGTCTCCTGCTCGACCCGGGCGCTCTTCGTGAACCTCGGGCCCGAGGAGCAGGCCGCCGTGCTGCCTCTGCTGCGCGGGGTCCGCGATGCGGGCATCCCCGCAGAGATCTACCCCGAGCCGGCCAAGATGAAGAAACAGATGGAATATGCCAACCGCCGCGGCGTGCCCTTCGTGGTGATTGTCGGCTCGGAGGAGCTGGCCGCCGGCGCCGCCACGGTGAAGAACATGCAGACGGGCGAGCAGAGCCGTGTGGCTTTCGACCGGATCGTCGGAGCGCTCCGCACGGAGGAGTAGGCGCACCGGATCCGTATCATCCCGAGAGAAGAGCCATGAAGAGGGTGAAACGACTCCTTGCGGCGTGTCTGGCACTCGCGGCGCTCCTGCCGCTCGGCGCCCAGGAGTTGTCGCAACAGCAGCAGGATCTGCTGCAGCTGCAGAAGTTCGCGCAGATCTACCGCTACCTGACGAACGCCTATGTCGATGAAGTGGATACCGCTCCCGTCATCGAGGGGGCCATCACGGGCATGCTCGAACGACTCGACCCCCACTCGGCCTATATCCCGGCCGAGGAGATGAAGTCCGTGAGGGAGAGCTTCGACGGGGAGTTCAGCGGTATCGGCGTGGAGTTCAACGTGCTGCGCGACACGGTCATCGTGGTCAATACGATCGCCGGAGGACCGGCCGAGCGGGTCGGTGTCCGGCCCAACGACCGGATCGTGCGCATCGATACGCTCGATGCCGTGGGGATGACACGCGCCGATGTCCCGAAATACCTGCGCGGGGCGACGGGAACGAAGGTCGCCATCGATGTTGTGCGGCACGGTACGCCCGGGTGGCTCCATTTCGTGATCGTCCGCGACCGGATTCCGCTCAACACGGTCGATGCCGCCTACCGCGTTGCCGACGGCGTGGGCTACATCAAGGTGAACCGCTTCGGGAACACCACGATGTCGGAGTTCAGGGAGGCCTACCGCAAGCTGGGACGCCCCGAGGGGCTGATCCTCGACCTGCAGGGCAACGGCGGCGGCCTGCTCGAACAGGCCATCGAGATGGCGGGGTTCTTCCTGCCGCGCGGCGCCGTGGTTGTCTCGACCGAGGGACGCGCCGTTCCGTCGGTCTCCTACGAGACGCAGAGCCCGGGCGAGGACATGAAGGGCCGGCTGGTGGTTCTGGTGGACGAGACGTCGGCTTCGGCCTCGGAGATCGTGGCCGGGGCCATGCAGGACTGGGACCGCGGCATCGTGGTCGGCCGCCCGAGCTTCGGCAAGGGCCTTGTGCAGCGGCAGGTCGGCCTGCCCGACGGTTCGGCCGTGCGCATCACCGTGGCCCGCTACCACACCCCTTCGGGTCGGGTCATCCAGCGTCCCTACGAGCAGGGCAAGCGGCGCGAGTACTATCTGGACCACCTGCGGCGCTACGACGACCGCACGCGCGATTCGCTCGACGCCGGGGCGCCTGAGTTCCGGACCATCCGCACGGGGCGGAAGGTCTACGGCGGTGGCGGCATCCGTCCCGACGTGATCGTGGTTCCCGATACGGCCGGATACTCGAATTACTATGGCGAACTGGTCCGCCGGGGCGTGACGGCCGATTTCGTGAACGGGTGGCTCGACCGCACGCGCGACTCGCTGGCGCGGTGCTACCCTGCTTTTGCGGACTTCGCCGCCGGCTTCGAGGTCTCCGACGGAGTGCTCGACGAACTGGTCCGGCTGGGAGAGGAACGCGGAGTGGCATTCGATGCGGACGGATTTGCTGCCTCGTCGCCCGTTCTGTGTATTCAACTCAAGGGACTTGCTGCACAGCGTCTGTACGGTGTGGGGGCTTATTACGAGGTGGTCAATCCGCTATTGAACGGGGCATACCGGCGTGCGGCGGCCATTCTTGCCGACTGGGATCGGGAGGGACGTCCGTTGCTTGAAGGGCCCGAAGGATGAAATTAACGGGCGGATTTTTTTGCGGTTCGGTTTATTTTGTGTATATTCGTATACGTGAAGACTGAAATCGTATACGACCGAACCCAAAAAGTAACGCCTATGTCACCCTTATTTACACCGCGCCGCGAAGGGGAGGAATTTCATGAAGACCAGATCCTCTCGAAAGCAGTCAAGGCGGGTCGGCGCACCTATTTTTTCGATGTCAGGGCTACGCGAGGAGATGACTATTTCCTGACCATCACGGAGAGTCGCAAGACGGTCGATGCCGAAGGCAGGACGACCTACGACCGGCATAAGATCTTCCTCTACAAGGAAGATTTCGACAAGTTCGTGCATGGCCTGAGCGAGACGCTCGACTACATCCGCAGCCATCGTCCCATGCCGGAACCCGAACTGCAGGAATGACCCCTGCCCGGAGCGGCCCGATGCCTTTCAGGGATGGGTCACGGCGGGATGTGCCCGAACCGGATATCGGGACGGCAGATCGGCGATGTCGGAAAAACAAGAGGGCCCGGGGCCCGCAAAAGTTACCGGATACGCGAAGGCGGATTCCGGTTTTTTTGTCTCCTGCGGCCGCCTGCCGCCGGTGTTTTCCCTCGTCGTTCCGCACGGCGGTTCCGACTCTTGTCCGGGCATCTGTTCCGGGGCGTCCGTATCGGTCCGGACGATCTCCTGCCCGGCCCTCGGGCTGCCCCGGAAACGATCTCTTTTTTCGGATAAATTTTGGCATTGCCGCGTGTATCCGCTATCTTTGCAACCAATTAATTTAACCGATGCTCCGGCGTACGGGGCCGGAAACTGCCGCGGCGTCTGCTGCGCCGGCGTGCGGCCGGCATTCGGACCCGGAGTCTCCAACCTGCAAAGACATGAATTTCACTCGCTCCGTCGTGCTGGCGCTCAAGGGTTGCGCCATGGGCATGGCCGATGTCGTACCGGGCGTTTCGGGCGGTACGATCGCTTTCATCTCCGGAATCTACGAAGAGTTGATCGACTCGATCCGCAGCGTCGATGCCACGGCTCTGCGGCTGCTCGTGCGCTTGCGTCTCGGCGAGCTGTGGCGCCACATCAACGGCAGTTTCCTGCTGCCCGTGCTGTTGGGCATCGCCGTCGCGATCTTCTCGCTTGCCCGGCTGATGACCTATCTGCTGCAGCACCACCCGATCGAGATCTGGTCGTTCTTCTTCGGCCTGATCATCGCCTCGGCGCTGCTCGTTGCCCGGCAGGTCGGTCGCTGGGACTGGCGTTCGGTGCTGTCGTTCGCCGTCGGCGCCGCCGCCGCATGGTGGATCACCGTCGCCACGCCGACCGAGACACCCAACGACTGGTGGTTTGTCATGCTGTCGGGAGCCATTGCCATCTGTGCCATGATCCTGCCCGGCATTTCGGGGGCCTTCATCCTGCTGCTGCTCGGCAAGTACCAGTACATCATGCAGGCGGTCGGCGACCTGAACATCCCGGTGATCGTCATCTTCGTCGTGGGAGCCGCGGCGGGTATCATCTCCTTTTCGCACCTGCTGTCGTGGCTGCTCAAGCGGTGGCACGACGTCACGGTGGCCGTGCTGATGGGGTTCATGGTCGGATCGCTCAACAAGGTGTGGCCGTGGAAGGAGGTCGTCGAAACCTACACCGACAGCCACGGGGCCCTGCAGCCGCTTGTCGAGCGGAACATCGCTCCCGGGCATTTCGAGATGCTCTACGACCGGCCGTCGATGCTTGTCGAGTCGGTTGTGCTCTGCATCGTCGGGTTTCTGGTGATCTACGGCATCGAGCTGCTGGCGCGGATCATGAGCGCCCGGAAGGAGAAATAGCCATGCGGAAGTTCGGCTTGATCGGGCGGCCGCTGGCCCATTCGGCCTCGGCACGCTACTTCGGCGAGAAGTTCGCGCGGGAGCATCTTCACGACTGCAGCTATGCGCTCTACGAGTTGGAGTCGATCGACCGGTTCCCGGCGCTGCTGGCCGCCGAACCCGACTTGTGCGGCGTGAATGTAACGATCCCCTACAAGCAGGCGGTGCTGCCCCTGCTGGAGCGGATCTCTCCCGAGGCCGCAGCCATCGGGGCGGTCAATTGCATCCGCCGTGCGGCGGACGGCGGTCTGGAGGGGTTCAATACGGACATCATCGGGCTGCGGGCGTCGCTCGACCGGTTGCTGGGCGACCGGGACCCCGGGCAGGCGCTTGTTCTCGGGACCGGCGGAGCCGCACAGGCTGTGCAGTTTGCGCTTGCCGAGCGGAACATTCCCTATGCGCTGGTGTCGCGCGATCCGGCCCGGGGAAACTATACCTACGACAACCTGCCGTGCGAAGCGGTGGCCGAGAGCCGGCTGATCGTGAACGCTTCGCCCGTGGGGACCTACCCTGCCGTAGACGAGGCGCCGCGGATTCCCTATGCTTACGTGACTCCGGAGCACTGTCTGCTCGATCTGGTCTACAACCCGCCGCTGACGCGCTTCCTCGATTTCGGCCGTCAGCGTGGGGCGCGGACGCTCAACGGCGAGGTGATGTTTCGCGAGCAGGCCGAAGCCTCGTGGCGGATCTGGAACGGGCTCGAGGGGTGATCCGGTAATTTGGGCTCATGCATGTTTTGATCAAGGCTGGAATACAATGAGGTGGTTGATTCTTTCCGTCTGTGCCTTTTGGGCGGCTGGTACGGCGACGGCTCAGCAGTTGCCGGCGACGGATGTGGAACCGCCCCGTTACGACGGGGCGGTAGTCAAGGTCTACATGACCCGTTTGGTGGCTAAGGTCCGGGATCTGGCCGTCGAGGAGCGGATCCCGGCCGACTCGCTTTCGGAGGAGGTAGTCCTGGCGCTGCGGCTGGATACGCTCGGGCAGGTCGTGGAGCGGCGGTTTCTGGACAATGCCTGCTCCGGAGCGGACCGCTGCGAGGTCGATCCGGCGACGCCCGCCACGCGGCGGGTTATTCTGAAGGCCTGTGATGAGATGGAGGGAACGTGGAGCCCTGCACGCCGCGGTGACGGCCGTGCGGTGAATTATACGCTTCGCATGAAACTGTGGCTTCCGCTCGGGAAGATCGAGCGGGCGGTGAATCCCGATCCGCTGCTCTTCATGGGCGGGGATCCCTACTCGGCTTTCTACGAATGGGTGCGCAGCCGCGTGGGATTCAATTCGTTGCGCTTTCCCGGGGTCAATGGCAGGATGCGGATCCTCTTTTACATCGAGCCCGATGGGGATATCACGATCGGCCGTGTGCTGCAGTCGCCCGACAAGGACCTGGAGCGCAAGGTAATCCGGGTGATCCAGCGCAGTCGGGGCAAGTGGACGCCCCGCAAGGTGAACGGCGTGCCGCAGCGCACGTCCTATGAATTCCGCTGCAACTACATCGGAAACGCCTACTGATCCCGCGGCAGTCCGGCTTCCGGGCCGGAGCGGCCCGGGGTGGAGATGTGTGGATCGATAGAGCAACGCCGTCGTACCGGAAGGTGCGGCGGCGCTTTCGTGTCAGCGGTGCTGCAGCAGCGTACGGGCCTTCTCGAGATCCTCTTCGCGGACGATGAGCCGTGCCGGCATCGTGCCGATGGGATAGATGGAAGACATGTATTCGTTGTGGATCGTGGACCAGATTCCGGCGCTGTCGAGCATCGATTTGCTGATTTCGGCCTCCGTGATCGTATTGTACTCCGCCAGTACGGCCATCTTTTCGTCTTGCATAAGCATTCGGGTTTTGGTTGGATATCTAAAGTTAAGCATTTTGTTGATAAAATGCAAGAGTCCTGCCACGAAAACTATCGAAATAATGAGTATCTTTGTCCTTGCTTATCCGGTCCCGTCCCGGGCGGTCCCAAGGCGGCCGGATGGCGTTTGACGACGATAAAACAGCCAATACCAGCATGTCCCAGTTCGTACACCTTCACGTACACTCGCAGTACTCGATCCTCGACGGTCAGGCCAGCATCCAGCGTCTGGTGGACAAGGCCATGGCCGACGGGCAGCCGGGCATCGCCATCACCGACCACGGCGACATGTTCGGAATCAAGGAGTTCTACAACTACGTCAAGAAGGTCAAGGGCAAGTACAAGGACAAGGCCGCCGAGTGCGAGAAGCGTCTTGCCGCCCTGCGCGACGGAACGGAACAGGCAGCCGATCCCGAGGCCGAGATCGCGGCCTGCGAGCGACAAATGGATGACCTGCGCCGCAAGATGGCCTTCAAGCCGATCATCGGCTGTGAGGTCTACGTGGCGCGCCGCCGCCTGCAGGACAAGGAGGGCAAGCCCGACCAGAGCGGCTACCACCTGATCCTGCTGGCCAAGAACCTCAAGGGATACCACAACCTGATCAAGATCGTCTCGAAGGCGTGGACCGAGGGCTTCTACATGCGCCCGCGTACCGACCGCACCGAGATTGAGAAATACCACGAGGGGCTGATCTGCTGTTCGGCCTGCCTGGCCGGCGAGGTGCCCCGCGCCATCACGGCCGACGACATGGAGCGGGCCGAAGAGTCGATCCGCTGGCACAAGGGGGTCTTCGGCGACGACTATTACCTCGAGCTCCAGCTGCACAAGGCGACCGTCGAGCGGGCCAACCACGAGGCCTACCCCATGCAGCTCAAGGTGAACAAGCACCTGCGCGAGCTGGCGGCCAAATACGGTGTGCGCATGGTCTGCACCAACGACGTACACTTCGTGGACGAGGACAACGCCGAGGCCCACGACCGGCTGATCTGCCTCTCGACGGGCAAGGACCTCGACGACCCGAAGCGCATGCTCTACTCCAAGCAGGAGTGGTTGAAGACGACGGCCGAGATGGCCGCGATCTTCGGCGAGACGGATCCCGAGGCGATGCGGACGACGGTCGATATCTGCAACCAGGTCGAGTGCTACTCGATCGACCATGCGCCGATCATGCCGACGTTCGAGATCCCCGAGGAGTTCGGCACCGAGGCCGAATACCGCGCGCGGCTCACCGAGCAGGACCTCTACGACGAGTTCACGCGCGACGAGAACGGCAACGTCGTCCTCTCCGAAGAGGAGGGGCGCAAGAAGATCGAGAAACTGGGCGGCTACGACAAGCTCTACCGCATCAAGCTCGAGGCCGACTACCTGGCCAAGCTGACGATGGAGGGGGCGCACAGGCGCTACGGCGAACACCTTACCGAGGAGCAGCAGGAGCGCCTGCGCTTCGAGCTGCACATCATGAAGACGATGGGTTTCCCGGGTTACTTCCTTATAGTGCAGGACTTCATCCGCGCGGCCCGCGAGGAGCTCGACGTCTCGGTAGGCCCGGGCCGTGGCTCGGCGGCCGGTTCGGCCGTGGCCTACTGCCTCGGCATCACGCAGATCGACCCCATCGCCTACGACCTGCTGTTCGAGCGTTTCCTCAACCCCGACCGTATCTCGCTGCCCGATATCGACGTCGATTTCGACGACGACGGCCGCGGCCGCGTGCTCAACTGGGTCACGCAGAAGTACGGCAAGGAGAAGGTCGCCCACATCATCACCTACGGTACGATGGCTACCAAACTGGCCATCAAGGACGTGGCGCGCGTCCAGAAACTCATGCTCTCGGAGTCGGACCGGCTGTGCAAGCTCGTTCCCGACAAGACCCCTGAGGGCAAGGCCGTGAAGAACCTTTCGCAGGCCATCGAGCTGGTTCCCGAGCTGAAGGCCGCCGAGCAGTCGGACAACCCCGTGCTGCGCGACACGATCCGCTATGCCAAGATGCTCGAGGGCAATGTCCGCAATACGGGCGTGCACGCCTGCGGCACGATCATCTGCCGCGACGACATCACCGACTGGGTGCCCGTATCGACGGCCGACGACAAGGTGACGGGCGAGAAGATGCTCGTCACGCAGTACGAGGGTTCGGTGATCGAGGACACGGGGCTTATCAAGATGGACTTCCTCGGTCTGAAAACCCTGTCGATCATCAAGGACGCCATCGAGAACATCCGCCAGACGAAGGGCATAGAGGTCGATATCGACGACTTCTCGATCATCAACGACCCGGTGACCTACAAACTTTACAGCGAGGGACGTACCGTCGGCACGTTCCAGTTCGAGTCTGCCGGCATGCAGAAATACCTCCGCGAGCTGCAGCCCTCGACCTTCGAGGACCTGATTGCGATGAACGCCCTCTACCGGCCCGGCCCGATGGACTACATCCCCGACTTCATCGCCCGCAAGCACGGCCGCAGTCCGATCGTGTACGACATCCCGATCATGGAGAAGTACCTGAAGGACACCTACGGCGTGACGGTCTACCAGGAGCAGGTCATGCTCTTGTCGCGTCTGCTGGCCAACTTCACCCGAGGCGAGTCGGACACGCTGCGCAAGGCGATGGGAAAGAAGCTCAAGGACAAGCTCGACGCCCTCAAGCCGAAGTTCATCAGCGGCGGCCAGAAGAACGGCCACGACCCGAAGGTGCTCGAGAAGATCTGGGCCGACTGGGAGAAGTTCGCCTCCTATGCCTTCAACAAGTCGCACGCGACCTGCTACTCGTGGGTGGCCTACCAGACAGCCTACCTCAAGGCCAACTACCCGTCGGAGTACATGGCTGCGGTGCTGAGCCGAAACCTCTCGAACGTCGAGCAGCTGACGATCTACATGAACGAGTGCAAGCGCATGGGCATCAGTGTGCTGGGCCCCGACGTAAACGAGTCGCGGCGCACCTTCTCGTCCAATGCGGCGGGCGACGTGCGCTTCGGGTTGGCGGCTGTCAAGGGCGTCGGCGAGGCGGCCGTGGACAGCATCATCGCCGAGCGCGAGGCCAACGGGCGCTTCAAGGACATCTACGACCTGGTCGAACGGGTCAATTTCTCGCTCGTGAACCGCAAGTGCCTTGAGAACCTGGCCTATGCCGGGGCCTTCGACTCGATCGTGGACTTCCCGCGCAGCAAGTTCTTCGCGGCCGATGCGCGCGACGCCAACAGCATGACCTTCATCGAGCAGCTGATGCGTTACGGGCAGCGCTACCAGACCGAGCAGAACAACGCCCAGCAGAGTCTCTTCGGCGGGGGCGGACACGTGGACATACAGCGCCCGGTGACCCCCGCCTCGGCCGACTGGAGCCAGCTCGAGAAGCTCACCAAGGAGCGCGAGATGGTCGGACTCTACCTCTCGTCGCACCCGCTCGACGACTACAAGATCATCATCGACCACATGTGCAAGACGCAGCTCTCGGAGTTGGAGAACCTCGAGCCGCTCCGCGGTCAGGAGATCGCCGTGGCGGGCATGGTGGTGAGCGTGCAGAACCTGATGACCAAGACCGGCAAGCCGTGGGGGCGCTTCAAGCTGGAGGATTACAACGGCGCACACGAGTTCGCGCTCTTTGGCAAGGATTATGAGAACTTCCGCAAGTACCTCTTCGCCGACTATTTCCTCTTTGTCCGCGGAAAGGTGCAGCCCAAACCCTACAACGACCAGGAGCTCGAGTTCAAGATCATCGCGATGACGCAGCTTGCGGAGATGCGCGACTCGATCAAGGAGATGTGCGTGCAGCTTCCGGTCGAGGAGGTGACCGAGTCGCTCATCCGCGACCTCACGGACCGCGTGCGCGAGTCGAAGGGCGACACGCTCCTGCGGCTGAACGTCTTCGACCGCGAGGCGCACGTCTCGGTGAACCTCTTCTCGAAGAGCCACAAGGTGACCCTCTCGCAGGCTCTGGTGGACTACCTCGACGAGAACGAGATCAAGTATTCCATAGCATAAAAACGATACAGGTACTTTAACAAAAAAACACTTACAGTTATGGCATTAGCAATCAGCAAGGAGAATTTCCAGGAGCTGCTCCAGTCGGGGCAGCCCGTCGTCATCGATTTCTGGGCCGAGTGGTGCGGCCCCTGCCGCATGATGTCGCCCATCGTGGACGAACTTGCCGCCGAGTTCGAGGGCAAGGTCGTGATCGGCAAGTGTGACGTCGAGCAGAACGATGACATCACGATGAAGTACGGCGTGCGCAACATCCCGACGATCATCTTCCTCAAGGGCGGTGAACTGGTGGACAAGCAGGTCGGCGCCTGCTCGAAGGACGCACTGAAGGCCAAGATCGAAAAACTGCTCTGATGCTACGCAGCGTCGATTTTTACGGACTGCGCGCCGTGGAGTTCTCGTTTGGGGACTACACGGCGCTCGTCGTTCCCGGGCAGGGTGCCAACCTCGTGCGGCTGGCCCACACGGGACTCGGGGCGGAGATCCTGCGGACCCCCGCGGCCGACGAGATCGAGACCTTCCTCCGGCGGCCGCAGGTCTTCGGCATGCCGCTGCTCTTCCCGCCCAACCGCATCGGCGACGGGCGTTACCGCTTCGACGGCCGGGAATACCGCTTCCCGATCACCATCGAGCGCGAAAACAACTACCACCACGGCATCCTCAAGAGCCAGCCGTTCGTCGTGTCGAAGGCCTGGGAGCATGACGACGAGGTGCTTGTCGAGTGCCGCTACTACTCGAACGCCGGCAACGACGCCATCTTCCGCGACTTCCCCCACGAGTTCAAGTGCAAGGTGGTCTACCGACTCACGGCCGCCGGTATGGAGGTCGAGGTGATGTTCGCCAACCGCAGCCGGCTGCCGATGCCCGTCGGCGCCGGGTTCCATACGCCGATGCGCGTCCCCTTCGCCGGTGGTCAGGCGTCGGACTACGTGATGCGCGTGGCGGTCGGCGAGTTTATCGAAGTCAATGACCGCAAACTGCCCACCTGGCGCAAACTCCCTCTGCCCGAGCGCTTCGCCCCGTTGCGCGGCGAGGGATTGCAGGTGACCGGCTGCGAGCCGATCGAGGCGGCGTTCACCGTGCGCGAGATCGACGTCGATGGCCGGCCCTTCCGCGGTGCACTGGTCGAGAACCGGCGCACGGGCGTGCGGACCTTCCTCGAGGCCGACGATGCCACGCGGAGCTGGACGATCTGGAACAACGGCGGCGAGGTGCCCTACTGCTGTCCCGAGCCGCAGTCGTGGACGACGAATGCCCCGAACGCACCCGATCCCGAGGCCGAGGGCTTCCGGGCCATTGCTCCGGGCGACAAGTGGAGCATGCGTTTCCGGCTCTATGCCGACCGACGATAAACCGTTGCGGGTATGAATGCGGATGCATGGAGGGGGCATGGAGCCATGCTCGGTGCCAATGTGATGTGGGGGCTGATGTCGCCGGTGGCGAAGGCCGTCCTGGTCGGCGGTCTCGTGACGCCGCTGGTGGTGACCGACCTGCGCATCTTCGGCGCGATGGTGCTCTTCTGGATCGCCTCGCTTTTTCAGAAGCCCGAGCATGTTCCGCCGCGCGACCTGATGAAACTCTTCGGGGCATCGCTCCTGGCCATCGTCTTCAACCAGGGATGCTTCATCTTCGGCGTGGGGCTGACCTCGCCGGTCGATGCCTCGATCATCACGACGAGCATGCCGTTGCTGGCCATGGTCCTTGCGGCCGTCTTCCTGCGCGAGCCGATCACGGGCAAAAAGCTCCTCGGCATCGCCGCCGGGGCGCTCGGTGCCCTGCTGCTGATCCTTGGAAGCCGGCAGCAGGGTGCGGCACAGGCTTCGGGCAGCATCTGGGGCGACCTGCTGGTGCTGCTGGCGCAGCTGAGCTATGCGCTCTATATCGTTCTCTTCAAGGGTTTTGTCGGGCGCTACTCCCCGATCACGATCATGAAGTGGATGTTTACCTATGCGTTCGTCTGCGTGCTGCCCTTCTCCTACGAGGGGCTGAGCCGCACCGACTGGGCCGGGCTCGAATGGCGGGCCGTGCTGTCGCTCGTCTTCATCGTCGTTGGCAGTACGTTCCTGAGCTACCTGCTGGTCATTGTCGGGCAGAAGCGCCTGCGGCCGACCGTCGCCGGCATGTACAACTACATCCAGCCGCTGGTGGCCTGCATCGTGGCGGTCTGCTGGGGACTCGACCGCTTCAACCTGACCAAGGCGCTCTCGGTGGTGCTGATCTTCGGCGGGGTGTGGCTCGTTACGGC
>FR892017.1:30470-37778 GCA_000434235.1 Alistipes sp. CAG:268
GCCCGGGCCGATCTGGATCGTGCGACCGCGGAGGCTGCCGCCGGGGAGGAACCGAAAGGCGCCTGACGCGCGCGTCGTATATATCAGGAGAGAGCCCGGTGCTGCCGCATGCAGCACCGGGCTCTCCTTTTCCGGTTCCGGCGGTCGGGGCTTACTTCTGTCCGAAGCGCTCGTGGAAGACCGTCTCGGCAAGCGGCTTGCGCAGCTCGGCGTGGCGTTCGGGCGAGGCGGGTTCGCCGGCGCCGTAGCCCACGAGCAGGATGTTCACCGGCTCGATGCCCTCGGGCAGCGCGAACTCCTCGCGGACGGCTTCGGGCTTGAACATGCAGATCCACAGCGTGTCGAGCCCGAGCGATGCGGCCGCCAGCATCATGTGGTCGGTGACGATCGAGGCGTCGATGTCGCCGATCTTCTTGCCGTCGTACTTGCGGGTCCAGACCTCGTTCGTGTCGGCGCAGACGATGATGGCGAGCGGAGCCCCGAAGTCACGCGTGCAGCGTGCCAGGCGCTCCATGCCTTCCGCCGATTCGACGACGACAAGGCGCTGCGGCTGGCGGTTGGCGCCCGTCGGGGCCACACGGCCCGCCTCGAGGATGGCTGCGATCTTTTCGGGTTCCACTTTCCGTTGCTGGTAGCTGCGGCAGGCATACCGCTTTTTGGCCAAAGAGAGAAAATCCATAGTCTTGGTGTTCTGATGTGATGTGCGAAGATACGCAAAAAACACGCCCCGGCCAAATCCCCGGCGGCACAGTCTGTCAGTCGCGACTGACAAAGTGGCAGAAAACGGCGGCTGGCACACCGTTTGTTGGATACGGGGGTACCTGAAACAGATAAAAACAACACGATAACGCTATGAAAAACGGAAAAATCGGAGTGACTACGGAGAACATCTTCCCCGTGATCAAGAAATTCCTCTATTCGGAGCATGAAATCTTCCTGCGTGAGCTCATCTCGAACGCCGTCGATGCGACGCAGAAGCTCAAGACCCTCTCGTCGATGGGCGAGGTGAAGGGCGAGCTGGGCGACCTGACGATCCACGTTGCCGTGGACAAGGCGCAGAAGACGCTGACGGTGACCGACCGCGGCATCGGCATGACGGCCGAAGAGGTGGACAAGTACATCAACCAGATCGCCTTCTCGGGAGCCGAGGAGTTCATGGAGAAGTACAAGAACCAGGCAATCATCGGCCACTTCGGACTGGGCTTCTATTCGGCTTTCATGGTGGCCGACCGGGTGGAGATCTTCACCCGCTCGTGGCGCGAGGGCGCGAAGACCGTGCACTGGAGCTGCACCGGGTCGCCCGAGTTCGAGATGGAGGAGACCGGCGAAGAGCGCGACCGCGGCACGACGATCGTCCTGCATCTGTCGGAGGATGCCCTGGAGTATGCCGAGGAGTCGCGCATCGAGGAGCTGCTCAAGAAGTACTGCCGTTTCCTGCCCGTGCCCATCGCCTTCGGCAAGGTCAAGGAGTGGAAGGACGGCAAGTATGTCGATACCGATAAGGACAACATCATCAACAACGTCGATCCGCTCTGGACGCGCAAGCCGACCGAGATCACCGAGGAGCAGTACAAGGAGTTCTACCGCGAGCTCTACCCGATGAGCGACGATCCCCTCTTCTCGATCCACCTCAATATCGACTACCCGTTCCACCTGACCGGCATCCTCTACTTCCCGAAGATCCACAACAACTTCGAGATCCAGAAGAACCGCATCCAGCTCTACTCGAACCAGGTCTTCGTTACGGATCAGGTCGAGGGCATCGTGCCGGAGTACCTCACGCTGCTGCACGGCGTGATCGACTCCCCGGACATCCCGCTCAACGTCTCGCGAAGCTACCTGCAGAGCGACTCGAACGTCCGAAAGATCTCGAGTTACATCACGCGCAAGGTGGCCGACCGTCTGCAGGAGCTCTTCAATACCATGCGGTCCGACTACGAGTCGAAGTGGGACGATCTGAAGATCTTCATCCAGTACGGCATCCTGACCGACGAGAAGTTTGCCGAGAAAGCCCCGGACTTCATGCTCTGGAAGAACGTCGAAGGCAAGTACTTCACGCCCAAGGAGTATACCGAGAAGGTCAAGGAGGCGCAGACCGACAAGAACAAGACCGTCGTATTCCTCTACGTGGACGATCCCGAGGAGAAGTACACTTCGCTCGAAGCCGCGAAGGCCAAGGGTTACGACGTGCTGTGGATGGACGGACAGCTCGACAGCCACTACATCAACTGGTATGAGTCGAAGAACAAGGATACGCGCTTCGTGCGGGTGGACAGCGACGTCATCGACAAGCTGATCCAGAAGGAGGAGCAGATCAAGATGTCGCTCACCGAGGCCCAGCAGGAGCTGCTGACGCCGGTCTTCGAGAGCCAGATGCCCAAGGATGAGAAGATCGACTACCACATCTCGTTCGAGGCCATGTCGCCCGACGAGGCGCCGGTGGTCATCACGCAGAACGAGTTCATGCGCCGTATGAAGGAGATGGCCGCCATGGGCGGCGGGGGCATGAGCCAGTTCTACGGACAGATGCCCGACCACTTCACGATCGCCGTGAACGGCAACCACCCGATCGTCATCGACATCCTTTCGGACGTGGAGAAGGCCTACGGCGACAAGCTGAAGACCACGACCAAGAAGATCGATGCCGCGGTGGCCGAGGAGAAGCGCTTCGAGGAGACCGTCCGGAGCAAGAAGGAGGAGGAGCTTACGGCCGAGGAGAAGTCGATGCGCGAGGAGCTGTCGAAGAAGGTCGTGACGCTGCGCGACGAGCGCAACGAGCGGCTGCGCGAGATCGGTTCGGAAAACAAACTCGTCAAACAGATCATCGACCTGGCATTGCTGACAAACGGCATGCTGAAGGGCAAGAACCTGACGGATTTCATCCAGCGGTCGATCTCGCTCATCGAGAAATAGCCGTTGTCCCTGTATCGAAGGGGTCGGCACCCAAGTGGGTGCCGGCCCTTTTTTTGCGAGATGTCGGCGCATTTGTAGGAGAAACGGGCGGATTTCGCGGACCCCCTGCTCTGCTTTGCATGCCGGCTGTTGCCGGGGCTTCCGCCGGCCATTTTCCCCGTTCGGGAACGGGATTCTCCGGCCGGATCGGTCGTATCCGAGCCGTTTTGCCGCATGGCATGTGTCCGGATGCGGGAGCGTGCGGGCCGGCGGGTGTAGGGAGGTGCGGAACGGCTGTGTGCGAAGGAACGGATTTTGCTTTTTGGGGCATCGTGCCGCCGTCGGGAGCGTGCGCGTGGAGCCTCCGCGCGTTCCCCTTCCGTCCGCGGCTCCGTTAAAGTGTGCCTTAAACAGATGATCGAACGTTTCTTAGCCCGCTTTCGCGTCGGGGAGTACTTCTCCTCGCGCTATGTCCCCTCATGGTCGGTGCTGGCCCTCGACACGGTGGTGTCGGTCGGAGCCTCGTTCTTCGCACTGCTTGTGCTGCGCGCGTTGCTGCCCTCGCCGATGCTCACGGCACCGCGTGCCGTGGCGCTTCTTGCGGCTTCGGCGCTCTTCAGCCTTGTGTCGTTCGGGGTGTTCCGCACGTTCCGCTCGGTGATCCGCCATTCGACGCTGCGCGGGGTGTGGAAACTCGTTGCGGCCGTGTTGCTGAAGGACAGCCTGCTCTACCTTTTTGTCTCGCTGTTGCTAGGCGACGGCATCCTGCCTCCGAAGACCGCTGCCGCGGGTTTCCTGCTCGATGGATTGCTTACGCTTTTCCTGCTGCTGGCCGTGCGGCTCACGATGCTGGTCCTCTATGACCTTGTGCAGCGGCGGGCCGATGGCGGCGGCAATGCGCTTCGGACGCTCGTTTACGGCACCGGCGACAAGGAGATCGCCCTCGCGGTGCGCCTGCAGCATTCGCCCCACTACCGTATTGCGGGCTTTCTGACCTATGGGCGGCAGCTCAAGCGCTATACGATCGCCGAGCGGCCGGTCTGCTATTTCGAGAACCGGGCGAGCATCGCCTATCTGGTGGGCAAGCGGGGCATCGACGCCGTGTTGTTTTCGTCGCCGGCCGCGGCCCGCGACGAACGCGAACGGCTGGTGAAATACTGCACCGAGGCGGGGGTCCGCGTGCTTGTGGCTCCGCCGATCGACGAGGTGACCGACGGCCGGCTGATGAAGCAGGTCGTGCGCGAGATCCGCATCGAGGACCTGCTGGGCCGTCCCGAGATCCGCATCTCGCTCGACGAGATCCGCGAAGGGGTACGCGGACGGACGATTCTCGTCACGGGCGCTGCCGGCTCGATCGGTTCGGAGCTGTGCCGCCAGCTGGCCGGCTTCGGCGTGGGGCGGCTCGTGCTCTTCGACAATGCCGAGACGCCGATGCACAACATCCGCCTCGAACTCGAGGAGCGCCATCCCGGTCTGACCTTCACCCCGGTGATCGGCGATGTCCGCATGCCCGAGCGGCTCAACCACGCATTTGCGACCTACCGTCCGCAGATCGTCTTCCACGCTGCGGCCTACAAGCACGTGCCGCTCATGGAGGAGAATCCCTGCGAGGCGGTGCTGGCCAACGTCGCCGGAACGCGCAATGTCGCCGACCTCTGCCTGCGTTACGGCGTGGAGAAGATGGTGATGATCTCGACCGACAAGGCCGTGAACCCGACCAATGTGATGGGGGCCTCGAAGCGCATGGCCGAGATCTATGTCCAGTCGCTCGGACAGGCCATCCGCCGCGGGCGGGTCGGCGGGTGTACGCAGTTTGTCACGACGCGCTTCGGCAACGTCCTGGGGTCGAACGGCTCGGTCATCCCCCGTTTCCGCGAACAGATCGAGCGGGGCGGCCCGGTGACGGTCACGCACCCCGCCATCACGCGCTTCTTCATGACCATTCCCGAGGCCTGCCGGCTGGTGATGGAGGCGGCGACGATCTCCTCGGGCAATGAGATCTTCGTCTTCGACATGGGCGAGTCGGTACGCATTGCCGACCTGGCGCGCCGGATGATCGAGCTGGCCGGATTCCGCCCCGGCGAGGAGATCCAGATCGCCTACACCGGCCTGCGGCCCGGGGAGAAGCTCTACGAGGAGGTGCTTTCGACGCGCGAGAACACCAAGCCCACGACCCACGAGAAGATCCGTGTGGCGTGCGTGCGCGAGTACGACTACTTCGAGGCCCGTGCTGCGGTCGAGGAGCTCGAGCGGCTGGCCCGCCGGGTCGATGTGGCCGCCACGGTGCGTCTGCTCAAACTCACGATTCCCGAATACAAGTCGCGCAACTCCGCCTTCGAAGAGTTCGACCGAACACCTGTCGCCGCGCAATGAAGATATCGGTCATCACCTGCCATTGTCCGCACAACTACGGAGCCGTGCTGCAGGCTGTCGGCCTGCAGCGCTGGCTGCTGGGCCGGGGTGTCGATGCCGAGGTGATCGACTACCGGCCCGACTCCCTCCTCCGCCGCCCGCGGCCCGCCTACCTCGTCCGCTGCCAGCGCCTGGGCTATGTCGGCGATGCGCACCTGGGGCGCAATCCGCTGCTGCGGCTGCTCTACCTGGCCGCATCGTTCCCCTTCCGGCTCCGGCGGCGGAGCGTCTTCGCCCGGTTTCTCCGGCGCGAGCTGCGCTGCACGCCGGAGTGCTATTCCGACTGCGATTCGCTGCGGCGCAACCCGCCCCGGGCCGACCGCTACATCTGCGGCAGCGACCAGATCTGGAATACCGACCTGCCGAACGGCCGCGACGAGGCCTACTGCCTCTCGTTCGTGGCCGATCCCGCCCGCCGCAACGCCTATGCCGCCAGCGTGGCCGTGCGCCTTGCGCGCGAGAGCGCCGGAGCGGCCTTTCTCCTTCCGCGCCTGGCGCTCTTTCACAGCCTCTCCGTGCGCGAGGATACGACCGCCGCACTCCTCTCCTCGTGGCTCGGGCGTCCGGTGCGGCAGACCGTCGATCCGGTTTTCCTGCTGCGGGCCGAGGAGTGGGACGAGATCGCCGCGCGTGATGCGCACCCGCTGCCTGCCCAACCCTACGTGCTGACCTACCCGATGGGCGACGGGCGGAGTGTCTTCCCCGTAGCCGAGGCCGTGGCGCGGGCCGCCGGACTGCCCCTCTATGCCGTCTCCTTCTCGCTCCGCCGCCATCCGGCTGTCGATCGGCAGTTCCGGGCCTCTTCGCCCGGGCGTTTCCTGCAGTTGGTCCGCGGGGCCTCGTATGTGGTGAGCAATTCGTTCCACGGCACGGCCTTCGCCCTGATCTACCGCCGCGACTTCTGGGCCTGCGGCATCCCCGGGACCGGCGACCGCATCGGGTCGCTGCTGCGGCTGGCCGGGCTGGAAAACCGTTTCGTCGCCCCGGAGGCGGACCTTTCGCCGGCCGAACTGCTCCGTCCGGTCGATTACGGCCGTGCCGTGCCGCGCCTGCAGCGGGCGGTCGCCTCATCCGAAGAGTTCCTCGAACGCATCATCCATGGTTAAGGCCGATTCACACCGCATCCTCCGCAATACGGGCGCACTCTACGTCCGCATGCTGCTCGTCATGGCCGTGTCGCTCTACATTTCGCGGGTCGTGCTGGCGGCGCTGGGTGTGGACGACTACGGCATCTACAACGTCGTGGGCGGCATCGTCGTCTTCTTTTCGTTCCTCACGGGGGCATTGTCGCTGAGCATCCAGCGTTTCCTGGCCGCCGACCTGGGGCGCAGCGACCTGCAGGCGGCCCGGCGGACCTTCTCGGTGAGCCTCCAGGTCCATGCCGTGCTGGCCGTGGTGCTGCTCCTTGCGGCCGAGACGCTCGGGGTCTGGTTCCTCACCACGCAACTCAACATCCCCGCCGGGCGGATGGCGGCCGCCGGGAGGGTCTTTCAGTTCACGCTCCTCTCGTTCGTGGCCAAGCTCTTCGTCGTCCCCTTCAATGCGGCGGTCATCGCCCACGAGCGTATGTCTTTCTATGCCTACCTGAGCCTGCTCGAGGCGGCGCTCAACCTGGCTGCCGCCGGGCTGCTTACCCTCTGTCGGGGCGACCGCCTGGTGCTCTACGCCGGACTGGTCTCCGCCGTGAATCTGGTCGTGCTGGGGGCCTATGTCCTCTTTTGCCGCAGCCGCTACGACTGCTGCCGCCCGGCGCCGGTCCGCGACCGGGCGCCCTTCCGCCGGCGCCTGCGCTTCTCGGCGCTCTTCCGCCGGATCCTGAGCTTCTCGGGCTGGAACACGCTGGGCGGTGCGGCCAACGTCTGCGTGCAGCAGGGGCTGAACTTCCTGCTCAACATCTTCTGCGGCGTGGCGGTCAATGCCGCATGGGCCGTTACGGGGCAGGTCACGGCCGGGGTCACAAGCCTGGTGGGCAGTTTCCAGACGGCGGCCAATCCGCAGATCGTC
>FR892018.1:0-267 GCA_000434235.1 Alistipes sp. CAG:268
GGAAGAGCGTAGCGGTCGAGGATGCGATCTTTCATTCGATCGCGTTCGGATTGGCGGGTTCCTTGTTTGTGGAACTGGTAGCCGTCGGTCTCGACAGCCAGGATGGGCCGTTTGCTCACCCGGTTGTAGATCAGGAAGTCGAGGTGCGTGGCGCCGTTCGAGGCATAGCGGCGCTCCTCGTCGTCGAGAAGCGTCCAGTCGCGGATCAGTTGTCGCAGCGGTTGGTGGCAGGGGACTCCCAGACGCCGGCATGACGGGTCGACCTCC
>FR892018.1:381-3481 GCA_000434235.1 Alistipes sp. CAG:268
GCCGCGCCTCGGCGTAGGGTTCGTAGAGCAGGTCGAAAACCGAATGGATGGCACTCTCCGTGATCTTGCCGCCGTTGTAGTCGATGTAGGCCAGCAGATCGGCAATGTTGCGGCTGTCGGGCTGTTCGTTGCTCGAAGTGACGAGCGTGAATTGCCGTTTGGCCCGCGATACGGCGACGTTCAGCAGATGGGGATCATCCGTGAAGGCGGTAATCTGATCGTCGACGGTCGATAGGATGATGGCCTCCTTTTCCCGTCCCTGGAACTTGTGTACCGTAGCCACGTCAATGCCTCCGCCCAGCTCACGATGGAGCGCATTGACCTGCTCGTTGTAGGGGGAGATAATACCGCTCTCGGTCTGCTCGCCGGGGAAATACCGATCTCGGTCTGCTCGCAGGGGAGTGACGGCAGCACCTCGCGCCGGATCGTTTCGATCTCGCGGGGATTGAACGCTCCCCGAGCATGATGCCCCGGGGCGGTCTGCCACGCCGTGATGACGTTGGGCTCGCCGTGATCCTCGGTCATGATCAGCAGACGCCCGCCGTAAAAGCGTTGGTTGCAGAAGTTGATGATCTTCGGATGGCAGCGGTAGTGTTCGCGCAACAACGTCTGAGGCGCTTCGGGAAAGACCCGGCAGATGGATTCCAGAAAACTCAGTGCGGCGCAGTCGTAGCGGGGATCGATCGCGTGTTTGGTGGCGATGGCCTGCATGCGGAGCCGGTCGGCATCCGTGATGACATTGGGCAGCTGCATCGAGTCGCCGACAATCACCGCATTGCGGGCGCACATCAGCGCCAGCGCCCCTGTTTCGGACGACACCTGCGAGGCTTCGTCCATGATCACGTAGTCGAACAGCGCCTCCGTCCGGAAATTCGATCGCGAGGAGAAGGTCGTGCTCAGCACGACGGGGTACTCCTTGAGCAACTCGGGAGTGATATGTTGGAAAATGGGGCGTTTGTGTTCCTTGCCATAGCGGGCGGCCAGTCGGCTGCGCAGGTAGCGCATTGAGTCGTTGCTCAGCCGGGCCACCATCGCCGGAGCATCCGACGTGGCAAGTTGCTTTTCAATCCGGTCGATCTCCGCCGTGAGCTCCTCCTGCCGAACCTGGTAGTAACTGCGCTGGAGGAGGGGGATCAACCGCTGGAGATCCTGCCGTTCCGGGTGGCGGGGAAATCCGTCGAAGAGGTGGCGGATCCGGTGTTTGAGCAAAAACCATCGGACCGCGTCGCGCCATCGGTCGAAGAGACCGTTCGGCTGCCATTCGACTGCGGCCTGCAATTCGTTCCACAGCATCAGCAGCCGGGCCGACGGCATCTGCCGGCGAAGAGTGATGGAGGGATCAATCGTTGTCTCCTGCTCGAAATGGAGCTGTTCGGTTTGCAGCCCCGTCAACTCCTGCCGGGCACGGGCCAACCGCTCCTGTTGTTCGAAAACTGTCTGTAACGATTCAGCCTCGGACTGGATGGTGCGGAGAAACTCCGGAGAGTCGGGGGGGGGCGCGAAACCCAAAACCAATTCTCGCGGTTCCGGCCGAATACCACGAGTCGATCTCGGCCGGAATGGACTTCTCGATGGCCTGTGTTTCGACGAAGGCTGTCTTTCGCTCACGGCTGCCCAGCAGGGCGGTGAGAAATCTCAGCCCCTGTTTTTCGAGCTTCTCGACCACGTTTTCGATGGCCGAGTTGTTGTTCGAGACGACCAGCACGGTCTTCTCCTGCACCACAAGATTGGCCACGATGTTGAGGATCGTCTGCGTCTTGCCGGTTCCCGGAGGACCCTGGATGATGCTGATCTGATTCCCGAAGGCTGCCTGGATGGCTCTCTGCTGGCTGGCGTTGCACCCGAATGGGTAGATGAGCGGTGGCGCCGGGAATTGCCGTGGCGAGTCCTTGCCGGGATTCAGGTAGAGGGCCGCCGCCGAACGGTCGGAGACAAAGTCAATCTTCTGGTACTGCATCAGCAGCAGTTTCTGCCCGTCGTCGGTCTCCAGTGGGTTGAGTTCCGCCACGTCGCGCAGATAGGCGAAGCGATCCTGTGCGGGTGGTTCCTCCAAGCACGACCGAACCAGTTCAACCTCCGATCCCTTGTAGTGGGCTCCGGTGCCGTTGGCGTATTCCACATACCAGAATCGCCGTGAGCCTTGTTGGAAGGCAGCGATGTAGGAGAGGGGCTCTATCCGGCGGCCTTTGTGGAGCAGGTGGCAATGCTGCGGATCGAGTACCACGGGATCCTTCAGCCACAACACTTTGCTTGGGATATAGGAGTAGGTCTTCGGGAAATTGCAGAAAATGACATGGCAGCGGTTGGGCCTTGAGGTGTACCAACAGCGTTCGACGGAGTCGGTTTTATCCTCTCCGTCGATGATAATCCGGTTTTCCCGAGGGTCGTACATCCTGAATAGCGACGGGTCTTACTATTTTAGTTTCTTGCCGCAAGAGAAGGCCTTGTCAACCGTAGCCCCTAATTCGATATATTCGAGATGAATGGGGTCGAAGCTGATCGGGCGCAACTTACGCAGGTCGATTTGCCCGTCGGTCAGAATGCTTTCGTCGGCCGAGATGTTGACGATACGTCCTGTCAGATGGCAGCTTGCGGGATCATAGGAGAGTAGTTCGCACTCGAGGGTCATGGGTAGTTCGTCGATCATCGGGGCATTGACGTGTGTCGAAGGAGTGGCATGAAATCCCGCCCGGGCGAATTTGTCGGGGACTTTATTCCCGGAGACGATACCCGCATAGTCGCAGGCTGCCACTTGATCGACCGTAGCCATGCTGACGGTGAATGCACGTGTCGCAAGAATATTTTTCGTGGTTTTATGCCCGGCAGAGAGGCAGATTCCGATTGTCTCATCGGTAAACATGCCACCCCAGGCGGCATTCATGACATTGGGCACACCTTGTTCGTCGTAGGCTGCCACAATCAGCACGGGCATCGGGTAGAGCCAACTCTTCGATCCAAAGTCCTTTTTCATATTGCTTTGTGAAATTAGTCCGTAAATTTTACGAAAATTACAAGAATTTAACGACTCGACAAAATCCGAATCTTGATTTGAAACGGATATCACGATGCTATTTCCCTGAAAACAGTGGATATTGTTGGT
>FR892019.1:0-25136 GCA_000434235.1 Alistipes sp. CAG:268
CGAGCGACAACACCTCGCCCAGATCCAGCGCCTCGGGCATTTCGAACGCTTCGGAAACGGGTTCCGCCCCGACATCCCCCACCGGTTCCGCCGTTGCCGGAACTTCCGGCAGTGCATCGCCCGAAGGCGCGAAACGAAGGGCATCGTACACCCGGCGCAACTTCTCGAGCGCCAGGTCGCGCTCCAAAGCATCGACTCGGCCGGATGCACTCCAGCCATCAACCAGTTGCGTCAGTTCCTGCAAAGCCTGCTGCACACCTGTCAAATCCATAGCCGTATTCATTTTGCCTCCAAAGATAGGAAAAAATTCAGGAACACACGGCCTCCCGCAGCGGCGTTTTTTCGGAAACATCCGATTTTCGGGCCGAAAAACGACGCCGTGACGTAGGGTACGGCTCCGATTGTCCGTGTAATAAAATGAACAGCAGTCCCAAAAGACCGCATCCGATGGGAATCTCGCTTTTTTTGCTTAATTTTGTTTGAATCACAGAACACTTATCCCGAAACCGACCATGAACCTCAAACCGCTTCTGCTGATGCTCGGCCTGGCCTGCATCCCCGCGACTCTCGCGGCACAGAAAACCTATTCGCTCTCCTCTCCGGACGGCAACCTCCGCACGACGGTCACCGTAGGCGACGAAATCCGCCTCAGGCTCGATGCCGGCGACACCCCGCTGCTCGCCCCGTCGCCCGTCGCCATGACCCTCGAAGGTGGCGAAGTACTCGGACAAAACGCCCGTGTCGTCCGGACGAAAAAGAGTTCCGTCGATCAGACGATCGCCTCGCCCCTCTACAAGAAAAACCGGGTCGTGGAGCGTTACAACCAGCTGACGCTCTCGTTCCGCGGAGACTTCGGCCTCATCGTCCGCCTCTACGACGACGGACTGGCCTACCGCTTCACCACCGACCGCAAAGGCACGCTCCGCGTCGAGGACGAATGCGTCGCCTTCACCTTCCCCTCAGACTGCCGGGCCGTCGTACCCTACGTCGCACGCGGCAAGGAGTTCGACTTCGAGAGTCAGTTCTTCAACTCGTTCGAAAACACCTACACTACGGCCCCGATCACGGAACTCAACCCCGGAAGGCTGATCTTCCTTCCGGCGCTCGTCGAGTTGGACGGCGGCTACAAACTGGTCATCACGGAAGCCGACCTCGAAGGCTATCCGGGCCTCTACCTGCGCGGCAACGGCGAAACGCCCGAACTGCGCGGCGTCTTCGCCCCCTACCCCAAGCGCGAGGAGCAGGGAGGACACAACCGGTTGCAAATGCTCGTGCGCGAGCGCGAAGGATACATTGCCTCGACCGTCGGCAGCAGAGCCTTCCCGTGGCGCACGGTGATCGTCGCCCGGGAGGACCGCGAGCTGCTCGACAACGACATGGTCTACCGCCTGGCACCCGAATCCAGGATCGGGGACACCTCGTGGATCAGGCCCGGAAAGGTGGCATGGGACTGGTGGAACGACTGGAACCTCTACGGCGTGGACTTCGAGGCCGGCATCAACAACGACACCTACAAATACTACATCGACTTCGCCTCGCGGAACGGCATCGAATACGTGATCCTCGACGAGGGCTGGGCCGTGAACAAGAAGGCCGACCTGATGCAGGTGGTACCCGAAATCGACCTCCGCGAACTGGTGTCGTACGCCCGTGAGCGGAATGTCGGGATCATCCTCTGGGCCGGATACCACGCCTTCGACCGCGACATGGAGCGCGTCGTGAGCTACTTCGCCGAGATGGGCGTCAAGGGCTTCAAGGTCGATTTCATGGACCGCGACGACCAGAAGATCGTCGATTTCCTCCACCGTGCCGCACACGTCTGCGCCGAGCACCGCATGCTGCTCGACTTCCACGGCATCTTCAAGCCGACGGGGCTCAACCGCACGTGGCCCAACGTCATCAACTACGAGGGGGTCTTCGGCCTTGAACAGATGAAGTGGTCGCCCGAGACGGTCGATCAGGTGACCTACGACGTCACCATGCCCTTCATCCGCATGGTCGCCGGGACAATGGACTACACGCAGGGCGCCATGCGCAACGCCACGCGGCGAAACTACCGTCCGGTCAATACGGAGCCGATGAGCCAGGGCACCCGCTGCCGTCAGCTGGCCGAGTACATCGTCTTCGAATCGCCGCTCAACATGCTCTGCGACTCGCCGTCGAACTACCTCAAGGAGCCCGAATGCTTCGGCTTCATCGCCTCCGTGCCGACCGTCTGGGACCGCACGGAAGCTCTCGACGGAAAACTCGGCGAACGGATCGCCATCGCCCGGCAGTCGGGCGACACATGGTATGTCGGGGCGCTGACGAACTGGGATGCGCGCGAAGTGGTGCTCGACCTCTCGTTCCTCGAGGGTGACGGCTGGAAGGTCGAGAGCTTCAGCGACGGCAGGAACGCCCACCGCGCCGCCTGCGACTACGTAAAGCGGACGGAGATGCTGCCCGCAGACAAGAAACTGACGGTGAAGATGGCTCCCGGAGGCGGGTTCGCCGCCCGAATCTACCGGTAACGGGGAAGATCCGGCACGGATACGGCGGGGAGCTGCGGCGCAGGCTGCAGCTCCCCGCTCCGTTTCGGGCGGATCGGAATCTTTTTTCAGCCGGGAAGGTAGGGGTTCGGCCCGCTGATCCGTGAATAGAATAGATGAACATGCAAAACAGACATATCGACCACCTGATCGCACGCCACCTCGACGGCGAGCGTCTCTCCGATGCCGAGCAGGCCGAACTTCTCGACTGGCTCCGCTCCTCGGAGGAACATCGCCGCAACTATCTCGACGCCTACGACGCATGGGGAGAGGAACACCTGACCGACACCTGTTTCGATGCCGAAGCAGCCTACCGCCGCTTCACGGAACGGGTCGCCACCCCGGCGAAGCTCCCTGCCCCTCTGCCCCTCCGGCAAAACCGACCGCTCCGGCGGCGCATCGTCGGGATCGCCTGCGCGGCTGCCTGCAGCATACTGCTGGTTACCGGATTCTTCCTCCGCGGCAGGGCGGAACAACAGATCCCGGACATTCGGGAGTTTGCCCGGGCGACAGAGGCTCCCGCATACACCGAAAAGGAGGTACAGCTTGTACTCTCGGAACAGAAGACGGTGCGGCTCGAGGAGAAACGCACCTCGATCCGTTACGACGCCTCCGAGATCCACATCAACGAAGACGCCCGCGAACCGATCACCAAAAAGGAGGTGGCCGCATTCAACCAACTGCTCGTCCCCTACGGCAAGCAAACGACCCTGACGCTGGCCGACGGCACCCGCGTGTGGGTGAATGCCGGGTCACGGCTGATCTACCCGTCGGCATTCGACAGCCACAGCCGCGAAATCTACGCCGAAGGCGAAATCTACATCGAGGTGGCCCACGACGCCGCACGGCCCTTCACCCTGCACACCGGAAAAATGGACATCCGCGTACTGGGAACCCGGTTCTACGTCTCCTCCTACGGACGTGACAGGGCCCAGGAGGTGGTGCTCCGGTCGGGTTCGGTAAGCGTCGCACCGACCGGCGCCCCCGAGCGCGGCATCCGGATCGAGCCCGACCAGCGCGCTTCGCTCGACACCGCCGGCACGTTCCGCATCCGCAAGGTTCGCGCCGAAGACTATATCAGCTGGATCCACGGATACTACCGCTTCGACAACACGCCGCTCTCCGACGTGCTCGCACGGCTTGCCCGATATTACAACCGGACGTTCGACTGCTCCCCCGAAGTCGGCGTCATGACCATCTCGGGAAAACTCGAACTCAACGACGATCCCGGCGAGGTGCTGCGGGTCCTCTCGCTCACGGCCCCGATCCGGTTCCGGGCCTCCGAGACGGGATTCAGCCTCTGCTCGGCACAAAATGCACGAAAGGAACACGACAACAATCCAAACCGAATGCCTATGGAAAATCACGACCCGAGTTGAAAAAAGCCGGGCAGTGTCCCCCAACACGGCCCGGCACGAAATGAAATCTAAAAATTACCCTATTCTAAACTTCAATTCATTGCAAATGTACAACAAAAATGGCAATATCGGGACCCCTGTACCCGATAATAAGCAATTATCCCGTCTGCTACGGATAAAAGTCCTGTTTTTGCTGGCCGCAATCGGGTTGTTCGGCTCTGTCGCCGCACAGACGTCCGCCCCGGATGCACGCATCTCGCTCAACCTGCAGAATGTCCCTCTCAAGGAGGTATTCTCGCGCATCGAAGACCAAAGCAACTATATTTTCGTCTACTACGACAACATCCTCGACGCCTCGCGCCGCGTGTCGATCAGCGTCTCGGACCAAACCGTCGGGGATGTGCTCGAAGTGCTCTTCGCCGGAACGGAGAACACCTGGAAACTCTCCGGACGGCAGATCGTCATCGGCAAGGCCGCAGCAGCGGGTAAAGCCGAGAAGCAGACCACGCTGCGCGTCATGGGTTCGGTCAAGGATCACAGCGGCGAGCCCCTGATCGGCGTGACGGTATTCGTGAAGGAGCGGCCCAACATCGGCACGGCCACCGACATCAACGGAAACTACCTGATCGACGTACTGCCCGACGACGTACTGGAATTCAGCTACGTGGGTTACAAGACCCAGGATGTGGCCGTCGCCGGACGCGGCCTGCTCGACGTCGTGCTCGAACAGAACGACGCCCTGCTCGATGCCGTGGAGGTGGTCGGATACGGTGTACAGAAAAAGATCAGCGTCATCGGCTCGCAGCAGAGCATCCAGGTCGATGAACTCAAGGTGCCGGCCGCCAACCTCACGCAGGGACTCGCCGGCCGTGTCGCCGGTCTGGTCTCCGTACAGAGGACCAGCGAGCCGGGATTCGACGATGCGGACATCTACATCCGCGGCATCTCGACCCTGACGGCCAGCATGAGTGCACCGCTGACGCTCGTGGACGGCGTGCCCCGCTCGTTCGCCAACGTCGATCCGGAGGATATCGAGAGTTTCTCGATCCTCAAGGATGCTTCGGCCACGGCCGTCTACGGCGTGCGCGGAGCGAACGGCGTCATCATCATCAACACCAAGAGCGGTCTGAAAGGACGTCCGAAGTTCACCGTACGCTACACCGAGGGCATCACGACCCCGACGAAAATCACCGACTTCGTCGATGGCGCCACTTACATGGAGATGTCGAACGAAGCCTCGACAACGCGCGGCGGCGGTACGCTATACAGCCGCGAAGTGATCGAAAAGACCCGCACGCATGCCGACCCCTATCTCTACCCCAATGTGGACTGGATGGACGAGATCCTGCGCGACTACAGCCACAACCGTTCGGCGAACGTCAATGTGTCGGGAGGATCGGACAAGGCCGTATACTACATCGGACTGGCCTATTACGACGAGGACGGCATGTACAAGGACACGAAGCTGGCCGACTACAACTCGAATACCTACTACCGCCGGTACAACGTCACGACCAACCTGACCCTCAATCCGTTTCGCACCACCGAGATCAAGCTGGGCATCCAGGGATACCTGGCCAATGCCAACTACCCCGCTTCGTCGCAGGCCACGATCTTCGAATCGGCCTACTTCACCCAGCCCACCTACATCGCCCCGATGTATCCCGACGGCAAGTTGGGCGCCTTCTCGGGCGGAGGGCTCAACCCCGTAGCCGAGCTCGGCGCCACGGGTTATGCCAACCAGTGGCGTAGCCAGGTCTACTCGAACCTGCGCGTCACGCAGCAGCTCTGCAAGGGGCTGTCGATCACGGGCATGTTCTCGTTCGACACTTACAACTACACCAGCAACCGCTTCACCAAGTCGCCCAACACCTACCACGCCACGGGGCGCGACGCCAACGGCAACCTGATCTACGAGCAGACCCGGCAGGGCACCGAGAACCTCGCCTACAGCCTCAGCGCCAAGGGTGACCGCACGATCTACCTCGAGGCGGCGCTCAACTACAAGAACACCTTCGGGCGTCACGACGTGTCGGGCATGCTGCTCTTCAACCAGAGCGACGAGATCAACACGAAGGCAACCAACGTCGAGGAGGCCCTGCCTTACCGCTTCCGCGGTCTGGCCGGCCGCTTCACCTACGGCTTCGACGACCGCTACTTCGCCGAATTCAACTTCGGATACAACGGCTCGGAGAACTTCGCCCCCAAGAACCGATACGGGTTCTTTCCGTCGATGGGTCTGGGCTGGGTGATCTCCAACGAGTCCTTCTTCGAGCCGCTCACAGGCGTCATCCAGTACCTAAAGGTCCGCGGAACGTGGGGCCAGGTCGGCAACAGCCAGATCAGCGGCCGACGGTTCGCCTATCTGGCCACCGTCACCGACAGCAGTTCGACAAGCTATACCTTCGGCAAGAACATGGACCAGAACTTCGGCACGACGGCCATCAACGAATATGCCGTAGACGTGACGTGGGAGGTGGCCGACAAGACCGACATCGGAGTGGACATGCGCCTGCTGAACAACAAGCTCAACTTCCAGTTCGACTACTTCAAGGAGTCGCGCGAGGGCATCTACCTCCGCCGCTCGAGCATCCCGGCCTACGTCGGAATGATCAACAACCCCTACGGCAACATCGGCAGGGTCGAGAACAAGGGTGTCGAATTCTCGATCAACTATGCCAACTCGTGGGGCGACTGGTCGCTGAGCCTGATGGGCAACTACTCGTTCAACCGCAACAAGGTGCTCGAGGACGACAGCACGGCAGCCTATCCGTGGCAGAGCACCATCGGCAACAAGGTCGGACAGCGTTTCGGGCTGGTGGCCCTCGGGCTGTTTGAAAGCTACGAGGAGATCGCCGCATCGCCCATGCAGACCGGCGACACCCGTCCGGGCGACATCAAGTACAAGGACGTGAACGGCGACGGCAAGATCGACGAGTACGACAAGGTGCCCATCGGCTGGGGCAGCGTCCCCGAGATCATGTACGGCTTCGGTTTCTCGATAGGCTGGAAGAACCTCTCGCTCACGGCCATGTTCCAGGGCGCCGCACACGTGGACGCCATGCTCAGCGGCGAGGGCGTGCTGCCCTTCTCGCAGGGTTCGAGCCGCGGCAACCTGCTGAGCAACATCACCGACCGCTGGACCGAACAGAATCCCAGCCAGGATGTCTTCTACCCCCGCCTCTCGATCGGCAACATCAACATGAACTACGAGACCAGCACGTGGTGGCTCAAAAATACCGACTACCTGCGCCTGAAGAACATCGAACTCTCCTACCGACTGCCCGACCGCTGGATGAAACGGATCCACCTGGACAATGCCCGCGTCTTCATCCAGGGCGTGAACCTGCTCACGTTCAGCTCGTTCAAGATCTGGGACGTGGAACTCGGAGACGGACGCGGCGCCCGCTACCCGAACATCGCCTCCGTCAGTCTGGGCGTAAACTTCAACTTCTAAACACCGATTGGCCATGAAACTCAAAATAACACTGCTTGCACTGGCTTCGGCCGCCGTCTGCCTGACCGCCTGCAACGACGACTTCTTCGATCAGGTTCCCGACGACCGCATCACCATCGAACAGGTCTTCCAACGGACCACCTACTCTGAGAAATACCTCGCCACGGTATACGGCTACATCAAGGACGAGTCGCACCGCACGAGCCCCATTCCGTGGGACCCCTGCTCGGACGACCTCGACGTCACCTACGACCGTGAGGACTACAACTCCTTCAAAATCAACCTCGGAAACTGGAGTGCCTCGTCGAACTACTACGAATTCTGGAGCCATTTCTACCGCGGCATCCGTTCGGCCACCTACTTCATCCAGCACATCGGCGAGAATCAGGAGATGCTCAACGACCCGACGCGCGGCCCGCTCGTGGTCGAGCAGTACAAGAACGAAGCCCGCTTCCTGCGCGCGTGGTTCTATTACAACATCCTGCGCCAGTACGGTCCCTGTGTGCTGCTGGGAGACGAGGTGCTTCCCGGCGACCTCGACCGCGACGACGTCAAGATGAACCTGCCCCGCAGCTCCTACGACGAGTGCGTGGACTACATCGTGAGCGAACTCGACGACATCATCGACAACAAGCGGCTGCCGCTCCATTTCACCGCGCAGGCCGACAAGGACTACGGACGCGCCACGCTGGCCATGTGCATGGGGCTGAAGAGCCGCGTGCTTCTGCTGGCCGCAAGCCCGCAGTTCAACGGCAACCCGGCCTATGCCAACGTCGTGAACAAGGACGGCAAGCACCTGTTCGCCACCTCGTACGACGCGGAGAAGTGGAAGCGCGCCGCACAGGCCGCCAAGGACGTTATCGACCTGGGAATCTTCGATCTCTACAAGGTATATCACAAGGACGGGACGATCGATCCCTACCTGTCGTGCCGCAACGTATTCCTCGAGAACTGGAACTGCGAAGTCATGATGGTCCGGATCGCCAACAGCCTCAGCGGCTGGGAGCGTTCCGCCTCTCCCCGGCAGTTCAGCGGCTACGAGAGCATGGGCGCCACGCAGCAGCTCGTCGATGCGTTCCGCATGGCCGACGGCTCGGCGATCACCCCTCAGCAGGAGACCGGATTTTCGACCGAAGCCTACAAGGATGCCGAGACCGGATGGGTATTCGCCCCGGCCGGAACACGCAACATGTATGTCAATCGCGAGCCGCGTTTCTATGTGAACATCTGCTTCAACGGCGCCTACTGGATCGGTGACCAGAAGACCCGCATCCAGCTCTACTATTCGGGAGGTTCGGGCAAGAAAGGCACGTGGGACTATCCCCGCTCGGGCTATATCGCCATCAAGAATGTCTCGCCTTCGTCCAACCCCAAGAACAACAACTACATCAAGCGGCCGTTCCTGATGATGCGCTACGCCGAGATGCTGCTCAACTACATCGAGGCACTCAACGAATACGATCCGGGGAATCCCGACATCGAGAAGTATCTCAACCAGATCCGCGAGCGCGGAGGCCTGGGGCCCGTACAGTCGGGACTCTCGCCGGACCTCATGCGCGAACAGATCCGGCTGGAGCGCCGCATCGAGCTCTGCTTCGAGCAACTCCGCTACTTCGACACGCGGCGCTGGCTGATCGCCGAGCAGACCGATGCAGGACCGTTCTACGGCATGAACGTCGATGCCGGCAACAGCTTCACCGACGAGGCCTTCTACGAGCGGACCGTGTTCGAAACCCGGGTCTTCCGCCCCGAATTCTACCTCTTCCCCATTCCGCAGTCCGAGATCAACCGCGACCCGCAGATCGTACAGAATCCCGGATGGTAAACACGAAAAACAGAAAGACATGAACCAATCCAGATATACGGCCCTGCTTGCGTGCGGCCTACTCTTCACCGCCTGCGAGAACCCCATCAGCGACGACATGAACGTCGCCAGGCCCGAGAGCTACACGACGGTCTACACGGTCAATGCCGTGGACGACGACTCGAAGAGCGCGCTGACTTTTCCGCTCGAGCGCGACACCACCTTCCGCATCCATGCCAACCTGAGCTGCATCAAGAACCCGGGACACGACATCCGCGTCAAGTTCCGGATCGCCCCGGAGCTGGTCGAAACCTACAACACGGCGCATCAGACCGACTATCCGATGATGCTCGAGGGGAGCTATACGACCCAGTCGCTCGAAACGACGATCCCCAACGGGAAATACACCTCCGATCCGGTGACCATCGGCATCAACGCCGCAGCCTTCGACGGTGTCGGCACCTTCCTGCTGCCCATACAGATCGAGAGCGTATCGCCCGAAGTACCGATCAACGAATCGCTCCGGACGGCCTATCTGCGCATCAACGGCACCTACTCGGCCAATCCCTTCCCGATGATCGACCGTTCGGGATGGAGCATTGCAGCCTTCTCGTCGGAAGAGTCCGAACCGCAGGCAGACTATCCCGAACTGCCCGACAACGGAAAGGCCGTGTCGGTAATCGACGACTCGCCCTACAGCTACTGGGGCACGCAATGGCGCAACGCCAAGCCCGGTCCGCCGCATTGGGTGGTGATCGACATGGGCAAAACGAACGAGATCCACGGAGTCCGGATTCGCGGCCGCGCCACCCCGTTCGAGAGCGACACGCCGCGCGACAACGGCAACCCGCGCATCTTCAATGTCGAGCTGAGCGACGACAACGCGAAGTGGACGGCAGCAGGCACCTTCTCCGTCGAGAACCGCATCGAGAACGAGGTGTTCCTCGACCACAAGGCGTCGGGACGCTACCTCCGCATCACGGTGACCGCCACGCAGGCCGACATGTACCAGACGAGCATCGCCGACATCCGCGCATTCTGACAAGCATAACGAACAACCAAAGTACCGAAAAATGAAACGACTGGCATATCTGGGAGCGTTGCTGCTGCTGGCCGCTGCCTGCGACAACGACGACAACTACAACGACCGCAACGGGGACAAGGCGGTCATCCCGCCCCAGGGCAAGACCCTCCGCATCATGACCTACAATATCTACGGCGCCCGCGCCACGAACCCGAGCAACGCGGCCGACCTCGACGCGCTGGCCGAAGTGATCCGCCGCCAGGATCCCGACTTCGTGACCCTGAACGAGGTGGATGTCTTCACCAACCGCTCGGGCAAGGAGGTGCACCAGGCCCGTGACCTGGCCGAGAAGCTGGGCATGGAGTGGCACTTCTCGAAGGCCATCGACCGAGACGGAGGCGAATACGGCGACGCCGTGCTGTCGAAGTACCCGATCCTGGAGAAACGCAGCTACACGCTGCCCTGCGCCGCCGAACAACCCGGCGAGGACCGCTCGCTGTGCGTCATCCGCGTGCAGATCGACGGCAAGGACCTCTACGTCGCCTCGACGCATTTCGATCACCTCTCCGGCGACGCAAGCCGCATGGTACAGGCTACCGAGGTGCGCCGGATCCGCGACACGGAACTCATCGGCGACCTGATTCTGGGCGGCGACCTCAACGCCATCCCCAGTTCGAACGTCATCGCCACGATGACCTCGTTCCTGACGAACACGGGAACCATCGATCAATACACCTTCCCGTCGGACAACCCCGACCGAAAGATCGACTACATCATGTACGCCCCGATCGAGCATTTCGGCGTGCAGAACTACCAGGTCGTGTCGCGCGCCGACCAGCAGGTAGACGGCGTCGATGCCTCGGACCACCGTCCCGTGATCGCCGACATCCGCTTCCAGACCGAAGAGGACATCTCCGGCGAAGACGACGGAGGGGAAGAGTGATCCCGGGCCGAAAACCGGCTTTGGCGCACAACGTCCGGACCGGCCGCCAGGCAAACGGTCGGTCCGGATTTTTACTAACTTTGCTGCGGGGCCGTCCCGAACCGGCTGCCCCCAAACGGAAAACTCCCAAACAACCGGACAAACATGAAAAAAATCCTATCGACGATCCTGGCCCTGGCCGCGTGTACGACCCTCATGGCGCAGGATTTCAAGATCACGCACGGCCCCTGGCTCTGCGACCTGACCTCGGACGGCGTCACGGTAGTCTGGGCCACCAGCAAACCCGCCCTTTCGTGGGTCGAGGTGGCCGAGGACGACGGACGCAGTTTCTACGCCGTGGAACACGAACGCCGCTACGAGACCGTAGCCGGGCGCAAGCAGGCCCACAAGACGCTCCACAGCATCCGCCTGAAAGGGCTCCGTCCCGACACGAAATACCGCTACCGCATCTTCTCGCAGGAGGTGCGCGAGTGGAAATACAACGACAGGGTCTACTACGGCGACATCGCAGCCTCGAACGTCTACTCGCGCCAGCCGTTTGCATTCAGAACCTTCCCCACGTCGGGCTGCGACCTTTCGTTCGTCGTGCTGAACGACATCCACGGACGTGCCGAATACATGGCCGGACTCTGCAGCCCGATCGACTTTACACGGATCGACTTCGTAGCCTTCAACGGCGACATGTCGAACAGCACCGAAAGTCCCGAGCAGCTCTACCGCGATTTCATCGACGCCTCGGTCGGGGCCTTTGCCTCCGAGACACCGATTCTCTACAACCGCGGCAACCACGAGACGCGCGGCATCTACGCCGACTTTCTGCAGCAATATTTCCCCAAGGTCGGGGGCAACTATTACGGGCTCTACATGGCCGGATCGGTTGCGGTGCTCATGCTCGACTGCGGGGAAGACAAGCCCGACTCGGATATCGAATACGGCGGGCTGGGAGCTTACGACGCATACCGCGAGGAGGAGGCCGCCTGGCTGCGCAGGACGGTCGCCTCGGAGGAGTTCCGCAACGCCTCGGCACGCATCGTACTGCTGCACATCCCGCTCGGAAACGGCACCTGGCACGGGAACATCCATCTCGAGGAGCTGTTCCTGCCGATTCTGAACGAGGCCGGCATCGACGTGATGCTGTCGGGACATACACACCGCTACTCGTTCCACCCGGCCAACGACAAGGTCCGCTTCCCGGTGCTGGTGAACGACAACGCGAGCCTGCTCAAGTGCGACGTCGGCGACGGCAGGATCACGGCCCGCATCTACGGACCGGACGGCACGGTGACCCACTCGCACGAGTTTCCCCTGAAATAAAAGCGGACGATCCGCAACGCCTAAAAAAACAGGGCCCGACCGCAAGATCGGGCCCTTGCCATATGTGACACCGCAGAAAGTGACACCGCAGGAACCGACGGCACACCTGCGAAAAAGAGCAAGCGGTCAGAGGAACAGGCTGAAGAAACCGCTGCGGCTCAACCTGAGACGCAGTTTCGACAAGGCTACGCCGATATGCTTCTCCACGGCCTTGACGCTGATGTTGAGCTGCTCGGCGATTTCGCGGTTTTTCAGTCCGGTCTCCCGGCTCAACAGGAAGACACGCCGGCACTGCTCGGAGAGTTGCGACACGCCGTCATCGATCTCGTGCCGGAGCTGCAAAAGGTCAAACTCATCCTCGCAACGGTCGGCTACCAGACGGCGGACATATCCGTCAAGCGTATCGAGTCCGCAGGTTCCGTCGCCGTGCGACTTGCGGCTGCGGAGGAAATCGATGCTCCGGTTGCGTACGGCCGTCATCAGATAGGGCAGCACCGGACGCGAGAAGTCGATCTCCTCACGCCGCTCCCACAACATCAGGAAGACGTCCTGCACGATATCCTCGGAGAGTTTTCGGTCGTGGACCAGCCGGAAAGCCCGGACGCACAACGTTTCGTAATGCGTCAGAAAGAATTGCCGGAAATCGGCCGAATGAGCATCCTGGTTCTCCATTTTTTCAATCCGGGCGATCCGAGTAACCGAAGTCCTCCGAATCCATTTCCAAATATAGTGATTTTTCCGAAAAACCCCAGCATCCGGAGGATTGCGTTTCAATGACATCTTAATTTCGATTCGGTACGCCCCACTCTTTCAAGACACAACAAGTCCCCCGCCGCAGACTTTCGGCTCCGAAAACACGCCTCCGGCACTACCCCGCTCAAGGAAACCCGGGCTGCGGAAGGTATCGGGAAGGTACGGAAATTGCCGCAAGGGGCAAAACCGGAAGACCGACGGAGGGCGGAGCAAAATATAGGAAGGAAAACGAGCAAACGCATCCCGTTGCTGGCATTGTCAAAAGAAATTCGTATCTTTGTGGGTCTTTCCGACGGGTTTGTCGGAAAATATTTTACGAACAGCTAACGATTCGAGCATAATGGCACTTCAATGCGGCATCGTGGGTCTTCCGAACGTCGGAAAATCGACCCTCTTCAACTGCCTGTCCAACGCCAAGGCACAGGCGGCCAACTTCCCCTTCTGCACCATCGACCCCAACGTGGGCGTCATCACCGTACCCGACGAGCGGCTGATCCGGCTGGCCGAGATCGACAACCCCAAGCGGGTGATTCCCACCACGATCGAGATCGTCGATATCGCCGGACTGGTCAAGGGCGCCTCGAAGGGTGAAGGGCTGGGGAACAAATTCCTCGGGAACATCCGGAACACGAATGCGATCATCCACGTGCTCCGCTGCTTCGACAACGGCAACATCACCCACGTGGACGGGTCGATCGACCCCGTGCGCGACAAGGGGATCATCGACACCGAACTGCAGCTCAAGGACCTCGAAACCATCGAGAACCGGCTCGCCAAGACCCAGAAGCAGGCTACGTCGGGCGGCGACAAGAACGCCAAGCGCGCCGTGGAGCTGCTGCTGCAATACAAGTCGGTGCTGGAGCAGGGTCTCAGCGCCCGCACGGTCGAACTCGAGAAGGAGGACCGCAAACTGGTTGCCGACCTGAACCTGCTGACCGACAAGCCGGTGCTCTATGTCTGCAACGTGGACGAAAAGAGCGCCGTCACGGGCAATGCCTATACCGAGGCCGTCAAGCGGGCCATCGCCGACGAAAAGGCCGAGATGCTCGTCATCGCGGCGGCCACCGAGGCCGACATCGCCGAACTCGAGAGCTACGAGGAGCGCCAGATGTTCCTCGAGGACATGGGCCTCAAGGAGTCGGGTGTGGCCCGGCTGATCAAGGCGGCCTACCGACTGCTCAACCTCGAGACCTTCTTCACCACCGGAGCCGACGAGACGCGCGCGTGGACCTATGCCCGCGGCATGAAGGCCCCGCAGACGGCCGGAATCATCCATACCGACTTCGAGAAGGGATTCATCCGCGCCGAAGTGATCAAGTACGACGACTATGTGGCTCTTGGCTCCGAAAAGGCCTGCCGCGACGCCGGCAAGATCGGCATCGAGGGCAAGGAGTACGTCGTTCAGGACGGTGACATCATGCACTTCCTGTTCAACGTCTGACCCAAGGCCCTGTACCGGAATACGAACCTTTAAAACCATACTGCCATGAAAAACGCCAAGTACATCTGGATCGCCGTTGCGGCCGTTGTCTGCGCCTGCGTGCTGGGGCGCGCCTACACCTATAAATACCGCGCACAGGACACGATCCTCGTGACGGGACTGGGCGAAACGGAATTCACGTCGGACCTGATCGTCTGGTCGGGCAACCTCACCTCCGAAGCACAGAACGTCGCCGCAGGATATGCCGAGATCGAGAAGAGCAAAGCCAAGGTGCAGCAGTATCTCCGCGAAAAGGGACTTCCGGACGAGGCGGTCGTATTCGCCTTCGTGAATGTCGAGAAGCAGTATGACCCGGTATTCAATGCCAACGGCAACTGGGCCGGACAGCGCTTTACGGGCTACCGCCTCAGCCAGCGCTTCACGGTCGAATCGTCGGAAGTGGAGAAGGTCGAGACGATCTCGCGCGAAATCTCGTCGCTCATCGCCCAGGGCGTGTCGATCGAGGCCTACGCCCCGGACTACTACTATACGAAGCTCGACGACGTGAAGATGGGGCTCATCGAGACCGCTTCGGCAGACGCCCGCATGCGCGCCGAGAAGATCGCCCGAAATGCCGGCACGAAGATCGGCCGCGTGGCCTCGGCCCGCATGGGCGTGTTCCAGATCACCGGCGCCAACTCGAACGAGGAGTTCTCGGCCGGCGGATCGTTCAACACGGCATCGCGCCAGAAAAAGGCCCGCATCACGATGCGCATCGAGTATCGGGTGAAATAGAGCCGGACTATGAACATGAATCAACGCCGGAGCGGATACGCCGCAGCTGACTGACAGCAACCCGCTTCGGTCCAACCACACCAAAAGCCCGAATCATGAAACCCCAAGCCCTGCTCGCCGGATTCGCACTGCTCCTGACAGCCTGCGGAGGTCCGGAAAACCGTTCGGTCTCCGAAGAGCTTCCGCTCGAAGAGGTCAATGCCCTGCTGAAGAAGAATCCCGACTACCAGGAGGCCGTCACGCTGGCCGAGCGCTTCCGCGCCACGGCCTCGACGGTCGAGAAGGCCCGGGCCAACGACCTGACATACGAGGCGCTGCAGACGTTCCTCGACAGCCTCTCCGACAGCGGGGTCCGCGACCGGCTCCGGGAGCAGGCCGATGCGGAATGGGAGGAGCGATACGGCGAAACGGCGCAGCGGATACCGGGGCTGATCGCCCACTGGCGGCACTTCCTCGACTCGCTGCGGCCGGAGAGCTACGTCTCCGTACGGCTGCTCTCGATCGACCCGCGCGAAAGCACCTACGGCACGGCCCGCGTCGTGCTGGAGATCGCGCCGACAAAGGGCCCGATCGACCGGATCGAGGGCCGCTTCGGGCTCTTCCTGCGCGACAGGGCCCACGGCTTCGACGATTTCAGCGCCGCACGCCACAACAACTTCGAATTCAAGCGGGGGCTCCGCGCCCCGACCCGGATCACGACCTGGATGCAATACAGCATCTGGGACATCCAGGACGGAGACATCGGCTACAACATGTTCCCCGACCGGCCCGGGCTGCCGATCCGCGAACTGGTCGAGAAATACTGGTTCGACTACTCGGTCTCGGAACTCGTCATCGACGGCAACCGCGTGAACTACTTCGAGCTCTACCAGCAGGTACCGGCCTCGATCCGTGACTACTGGCGCGAGGACGAGGAGGAGCGCCACAACCGCGAGGAAACGCTCTACGGCGACATCGCCCGCGAACTGCTCGATCCCGACTTCGTGGAGCGCTCGCGCTTCGAGCGCGAAAGGAGCGAAGCCCACTTCCGCGAACGCGACTCGCTGGCGGCCTGGCTGGTGTTTGACTACAATCTTTGAGACACATACAGAACAAAAAAATAGAGAACTGCGATGGAAAGACCCGTTCGGGTGCGATTCGCACCCAGTCCCACCGGACCGCTGCACATCGGCGGCGTCCGCACGGCATTATATAACTACCTCTTCGCACGCAAACACGGCGGCACGATGATCCTCCGCATCGAGGACACCGACTCGCAGCGATTCGTCCCCGGAGCCGAAGAGTACATCATGCAGTCGCTCCGCTGGTGCGGCATCGAGATCGACGAGGGCGTCGGCGTCGGCGGCCCGCACGCCCCCTACCGCCAGAGCGAACGGCGCGAGATCTACCTCAAGTACGCCCTCCAGCTGGTCGAGGCCGGCTGGGCCTACTACGCCTTCGACACGGCCGAGGAGCTCGACGCCCTGCGCAAGGAGGCCGAAGCGCGCGGCGAGGCTTTTGCCTACAACTACGCCGTGCGCGAAAAGCTCGCCACCTCGCTGGCCCTTCCGGCCGAGGAAGTCCGCGCACGCATCGACCGCGGCGACCAGTGGGTCATCCGCTTCAAGATGCCCGAGAACGAGATCGTCCGCATGGACGACCTGATCCGCGGCCATGTCGAGGTGAATACCTCGACGCTCGACGACAAGGTGCTCTACAAGTCGGCCGACGCCCTGCCCACCTACCACCTCGCGAACATCGTGGACGACCACCTGATGGAGGTCTCGCACGTCATCCGCGGCGAGGAGTGGCTGCCGTCGCTGCCGCTGCACTACCTGCTCTACAGGGCCTTCGGCTGGGAGGAGAGCCAGCCGGAGTTCGCCCACCTGCCCCTGCTGCTCAAGCCTACGGGCGGAGGCAAACTCTCGAAGCGCGACGGCGACAAGATGGGCTTCCCCGTCTTCCCGCTCTTCTGGAAATCTCCCGCAACGGGCGAGACCGCCCGCGGATACCGCGAGGACGGCTACTTCCCCGAGGCCTTCATCAACATGCTGGCGCTGCTGGGCTGGAACCCCGGCACGGAGCAGGAGCTCTTCACGATGCAGGAGCTCATCGACAACTTCTCGCTCGAGCGCGTCTCGAAGTCGGGAGCCCGCTTCCAGCCCGACAAGGCCAAGTGGTTCAACGCCCAGTACATGCACCGCAAGACGGACGCCGAACTGGCCGAGGTCTACCAGCCGATCCTGCGCGAGCACGGCATCGAGGTCTCGGACGAGGTGGCCGGCAAGGCCGCAGGCATCATGAAGGAGCGGGCGCAGCTGACAACCGACCTCTGGGACCTGACCTCCTATTTCTTCATCGCCCCGACCCAGTACGAGGAGAAACAGACCCGCAAATACTGGAAGGGTGACAACCCGGCGATTCTCCGCAAACTGCGCGGCGTGCTGGAGGGGATCGACGACTTCTCGAAGGAGAACACCGAGCGCATCGTGCACGCCTGGATCGAGGAGAAGGGTTACGGCATGGGACAGGTGATGAACACGCTGCGTCTGGCGCTCGTCGGCGCCGGCAAGGGCCCCGGCATGTATGACGTGACGGAGTTCATCGGACGCGAGGAGACGCTGCGCCGCATCGACTACCTGCTCGACAACCTGAAACCCGCTGAATGAATATGGTACAGATCGAACAACATGTCTGGGGCATGACCCCGGAGGGCGAAGCGATCGTCCTCTACACGCTGCGCAACGACCGGGGCGCAGAGGTGCGGCTCTCGAATTACGGGGCTGCGATCGTCTCGGTGACGATGCCCGACCGCGAAGGCCGCATGGCCGACGTCGTGCTCGGATACAGGCATCCCGAAGGCTACTTCCACGACGGAGCCGCCTCGGGAAAGAGCGTGGGCCGCTGCGCCAACCGCATCGCCTTCGGGCGGATGACCGTCGAGGGAGAGGAGTATGCCCTCGAGGTGAACAACGGCGTGAACCACCTCCACGGCGGCACGAACAACTTCGCCAACCGCGTATGGGAGAGCCGCGTCGAGACGAACCGCGTGGTGATGACCCTCGTCTCCGAGGACGGCGACCAGGGTTATCCGGGCGAACTGTGCGTCGAGGCGGTCTTCGACTTCGACGACGAGAACGCCCTCGAAATCACCTATCGCGCCCGCACGGACAAGACGACGGTAGTGAACCTCACCAACCACGTCTACTTCAACCTCGCAGGCGACGGCAGCGGCTCGGTGCTCGACCACGAACTGCGTCTCAACAGCTCGAAGGCGCTCGAGATGAACGAGCGGCAGATCCCCACGGGGCGTCTGCTCGATGTGGCCGGCACGCCGCAGGATTTCCGTTCGTTCCGCCCGTTCCGCCCCGGAATCGATTCGGAATTCAACCACATCCGCGACTTCAAGGGCTATGACCACCCCTTCGTGATCGACGGCTGGAAGCCCAACATCCTGGGCGAGGTCGGAGAACTGCGCGACCCGAAGTCGGGCCGCTGCGTCCGGGTGCTCTCGTCGCAGCCGAGTGTGATGATCTATACGGGCAACTGGCTGGCCGGAGGATGCCCCGAGACGAAGACCGGGGGCCGCTATGCCGACTACGACGGCGTAGCCATGGAGTGCCAGAACTACCCCGACGCGGTGAACCATCCCGAATTCCCCTCGCCGTTGCTCCGTCCGGGTGAGACCTACTGCCAGAAGATCGTCTTCCGCTTCGGCGTCTGCTAAAGGGGAGAGTCCGAGGGGCCGCCTGCCCCGTAAAGGAAGCCGATGGAATGCGGCAAAAAGAGAAAGGAGCGATCGCTAAGCGATCGCTCCTTTCTCTTTTGAATCCGGCATTGGAATCAGACTGCCGGGGTCTCTCCCTGCGGCATGGCCGAAGCGGCGGCCAGCGACGGATTGCGCTCCGCGCGGCGGCGCCGACGATCCCGTGCACCCGGAACCTCGCCGGCCGCGCGGTCTGCCGGAATCCCGACATGCTGTTCGTAGAACTCGCGCGTCACAACGATGCGGATCGCCTGGCGCAGGATCGAGAACTCGAGCGGCGTATGGCCCAGCGGTTCGCCATCGACCTCGACACCCACCTCGGGCGACGATTCGATGCGAATGCAGCTGCCGCGCTCCTGCAGGATGTGACGGATGCGGTAGATGCCGCCGTTGAACAGGTAGTGGAACCGGAAAAGCAGGTGCCAGAAGTGCACCGGACGAATCAGCGACAGGTCGAGCATGCCGTCGTCGGCAACCGCCTCGGGCAACTGCTGGATGCCGCCGCCGTTGAACTTGCAGATGCCCACGGCGGCCGACAGCAGCAGGTTGTTGTAGACCAGCCGTCCGTCCACCCACACCTTCACACCCGTCGGCTTGTAGCGGAAGAAGTTCCGGATCAGGCACCACGTATAGCGCCAGCGGCTCTTGTGCCCCTTCTTCTTGAGGTGCGAAAGCCGCTGGACCACGTGCGCGTCGAAACCGGCGCCGGCCACGTTGGCCATGTAGCGGCTCTGGCGGTAGTGCGACTCCTCGTAGGAGACTACCCCGACGTCCTGCAGGAAGGTGAACCCCTCGGCGATGGCCCGCACGGCATGCTGGTAGCGGTCCGACATGCCGAACGTCCGGACCCAGTCGTTGCCCGTACCGACAGCAATGACGGCCAGCAGCACCTCCTCGGGACGAACCTCCTGCTGGATGAACAGGCCGTTCACCACCTCGTGCAGCGTACCGTCGCCTCCGACGACGATGATGTGGCGGTAGCCCTCGCGCACGGCCGTCACGGTAAGCTCCGTAGCGTGGAACTTATGCTCCGTGAAGACCGGCTCGCAGAGGATATGGGCATCGCGCAGATGCTTGGATATCTGCGGAAAGTGATCGAGCCCGCGGCCGCCTCCGGCCGTAGGATTGACGATCACGAACCACTTCGTCCGCTGCTCCTCCGCGCTACTTTTCAGGGACATTGCGCAGCGTGTGAACCAGGAAATCGTAGAACTTGGCCACCGAGGCGATCTCGACCTTTTCGTCGGGCGAATGCGGGTAGCTGATCGTCGGGCCGAACGAAATCATGTCCAGACCGGGATATTTCCCGCCGATGATGCCGCACTCGAGGCCAGCGTGGATCGCCGTCACGGCCGGCTTGCGGCCGTAGAGGGCCTCGTAGGAAGCGGTCATGGCCTTCAGGATCGGCGACTGCATGTCGGGGTTCCATCCGTCGTAGGCACCCGTCAGTTCGGTCGTGGCGCCGGCCAGTGCGAAGACCGCCGTGATGGCCTCGCCCAATGCGAACTTCTCCGAGCGCACCGAGCTGCGCAGCAGGCTCTGCATCCTGACCGCCGAGCCGTCGGAGACCACACGGGCCAGGTTCGACGAGGTCTGCACCAGCCCGGGCATGGCCATCGACATGCGCTGCACGCCGTCGGGACAGCCCACCACGGCACGGATCAGGCGCATCGCCGCCTCGCGGGGCAGCATCCGCTCCGGACGCGCACACGGCTCGACGCGGATCGACACTCCGTCCTCGATGCCGGCAAACTCCTCCTGTATGGTCTTCTCATAGGCGGCAACCGCCTCGGCAAAGGCCGCATAGCCGGCCTCGGGAACCAGCACGACCGCCTCGGCCTCGCGCGGGATGGCGTTGCGCAGTCCGCCGCCATCGACCGAGCAGAGCAGCAGCTCGCACGGCGCGGCATTCAGGAAGCGGAACAGCACCTTGTTGGCGTTGGCACGCTGGCAGACAATCTGGATGCCCGAGTGTCCGCCCTTGAGCCCCTTGACCGTCAGCCGGGCAGCAGCATATCCCGCCGCAGGGGTCGGCTCCTCGCCGTAAGGCAACGTCATGTTGGCGTCCAGACCGCCGGCACAGCCGACATAGAGCTCGCCCTCCGTCTCGGAGTCGAGGTTGAGCAGGATCTCACCCCGCAGCACGCCGGGCTGCAGACCGAAGGCACCGTCCATGCCGGTCTCCTCGGTAGCGGTGAAGAGCGCCTCCAGCGGACCGTGCTCGAGCGTATCGTCCTCGAGCACGGCGAGGATCGCCGCCACGCCGATGCCGTTGTCGGCCCCGAGCGTCGTACCGTCGGCCGTCACCCACTCGCCGTCGATGTAGGCATCGATCGGGTCGGTCAGAAAGTCGAACGTCTTGTCGTTGTTCTTCTGCGGTACCATATCGAGATGCGCCTGCAGGATGACCCCCTTGCGGTTCTCCATCCCCTTCGACGCCGGTTTGCGAACCAGGACGTTGTGCGCCTCGTCCTCCGAGGCCTCAAGGCCGAGCGAACGGGCGAAATCGAGCACGTAGCGACGGATTGCCTCCTCGTGGTGCGAGGGGCGCGGGATGCGGACGATCTCCGCGAAATGCTTCCATACGAGCGCCGGCTTGAGCGCCGTCAAGTTTCTGTCCATAGAGTTATTCGTTTTTGATGTTTGACTGTTCGTTTTTCTCCGTTTCGGCCCCCGCACTGCGGTCGAAGGCTTCGACGATGTATTTCACCAGCGGATGCCGCACGATGTCGCGCTTGTCGAACTCCACGATGCCGATCCCCTCCACGCGGCGCAGGATCTCCATCGCACGCACCAGACCGCTGTCGCTCTTGCGCGGCAGGTCGATCTGCGTCACGTCGCCCGTGACGATGAAGCGGGCGTTGCGGCCCATGCGCGTGAGGAACATCTTGATCTGCGAGAGGGTCGTGTTCTGCGCCTCGTCCAGGATGACGAAGGCGTTGTCGAGCGTCCGCCCGCGCATGTAGGCCAGCGGCGCAATCTGCACGGTGCCCTCCTCGAGGAACTTCTGAAGCTTGACCGGCGGGATCATGTCGTTGAGCGCATCGTAGAGCGGCTGCAGGTAGGGGTCGAGCTTCTCCTTCATGTCGCCCGGCAGGAAGCCCAGCTTCTCGCCCGCCTCGACGGCCGGGCGCGTGAGGATGATCCGCCGCACGTGCCGTTCCTTGAGGGCGCGGACGGCCAGCGCAATGGCCGTATAGGTCTTGCCCGAGCCTGCGGGGCCCACGGCGAAGAGCAGGTCGTTCCTGTCGTAGAGCCGGACCAGCCGCTGCTGGTTCACGGTCCGTGCGCGGACGATGTTGCCGTTATTGCCGTAGACGATCACATCCTTGTCCACCGGCCCGTCATCGGGCATCACGCCGCCCGAGAAGCACTGGTCGATGACCTGCGACGAAACATGTCCGTATTTGAGGTAATAGGCCACCAGCCCCTCCATGTGGGCGGCGAAACGCCGCGTATCGGACTCGGCTCCGAGCACCTTGAGCGACGAGCCCCGGGCGACGATCTTCAATGTCGGATGCAGCGCCCGGATCTGCTCCAGATAGGCATCCTGGGGGCCGTACAGTTCGCGCGGATCGACCCCCTCGATCAGCACCTCCTTCGAAACACTCTCCGTCATAGGCTAAAACAGATATCCGACACTGAGCGCCACGTTGTACGAACGGAGCTTGTCGAGCTGGCGGCCGTCGGGCAGCACGACCTCATGCTTGGCCCGGAACTGGCCGTTGTAGCGCACGTCGATGAGCAGGTGACGCAGGAGTACCACGCCGGCACCCACCGTATAGGACATCGTCGGGCGCACGCGGCCGAAGTCGAGCAGGTCACCGCCGTCCTTGCGCTTGCAGTCGTTCATGACCGTGAAGACGGGGCCGGCATAGATCCGGACCGGATTGAGCAGCCGAAGCGACACGAGCACCGGCACGTCGATCGAATTCGACTTGAGGTTCAGCTCCCCGCTCCCCTCGGGACGGATGCGGAGGCCCTGGCGCACGTAGAGGATCTGCGGCTCAATGGCAAAGGCGCCGAGGTTCACCGCCGTGACGATACCCGCCTGCCAGCCGCATTTGTTGCGGATCTCCGTCGCCTTCATGTTGGTCGTATAGTCGGGGACGTTGATGCCTCCGATAACGCCCCACTCCACCCGGGTGCGGGGACGCTGGGCCATGGCTCCCCACGCCGTGGCGGCCAACAGCAGTGTCAAAAGAATCGTTCGTTTCATCTCTTTCTTGCGTTCAAACGTGTTACATACCACGAAGCCCACAGCATGTAGCAGATGCAGGCTCCGACAAAAAACATACCCCGGTGCGGGTCTCCGGTCATGCGGATGATCGCACCGCAGACCGGTCCGGAGACCGCCCCGGCCGAGATGGCCAGGATCATCAGCCCGGCCACTTCGTTGGCCCGCTCCGGCACGGCGCGCGTCGCCACGGCATAGAAGGTGGCGAAGACACAGGCCATGGCGAAGCCCAGGATGCCGACCGCGGCATAGATCGCCGCATCGTTGCGCAGGAAGAAGAGCGCCACGCACAGCACAAGTGCGAGGGCCATGTTCCAGCCGAGGTATTTCGTATCCGTGACCCGGACCAGCGCCCATGCCCCGACGAGCGTGCCGACGATCCGGCAGGCGTAGAAGCCCGTGGTGGTAAGGATCGACGAGGGGTCGTCGATGAGCCGTACCGAGAGGTAGCCGATGCCCACATCGCCGGCGATGAAGCAGGCGACGCCCAGCGTCGAGATCAGCACGGCGGGATGACGGAGCAGCTGCAGGCACTCCTTCAGCCCGGTGCCGGCACCCTGCCGGCGGGGCGGATCGGTGACCGCCGTACACTGGAGCCAGATGCCGCCGAGGACGGTCAGCCCCGCATAGAGCGGCAACAGCAGCCTCCACGAACCGGTCCAGGCCGTCAGCGCCGTCACGACGGGGGCCAACAGCAGCAGCGAGGTATTGCGGAAGATCTGCCCGACGGTCAGATAACTCGTCATGCGCGACTCGGGAACGCTGGTGGCCAGCAACGGATTGACGGCCACCTGGATGGCCGTATTGCCGATGCCCAGCAGGCCGAAACCGACAAAGTACCACACCGGAGCGCATCCTGTCCCGGCCGCATAGGGGACCGTCAGTCCGACGACGGTGAAGGCATAGCCCGCCAGCGCCGTAGCCTTGCGTCCGATGCGGTTCATCACCGCGGCGATCGGCAGCGACAGCACCAGGAACCACAGGAAGACCATCGTAGGCAGGAAGCTGACCAGCTGCTGCCGGTCGGGCGGCAGTTCAGCGGCGATACGTCCCGTAATGGGGGCTACCATGTCACAAAACCCCATGATGAAAAATCCCGCCAGAACGGGACCGAGCAGCCGTTTGTCCACCTTGTCCGTACCCATAGGCTCGAGTCGTCTCTTCTCTTTAATTTTTCAAAGTTACGTTTTTTTGGCGAAAAGCAAGCGTTCGGCGCCGATTTTTTCGCTGTTTCCACCGCAACATGCGGGATGCGGCAGACGCTCCGAAACCGGAACGGGAACCGGACAGCGGCGGTACGGGCACAGGCCGGGAAGGCCGGCGAAGGAGTGTTCTCCGGAAGATTTTCGGCAGCGGCTCTTGTCCGTATCCCGATTTTTCTTATCTTTGTATATTCGACAAAAACGCCACACGATGTTTCTGCTCGCACACATAGATTTCACACTGCCGCTCGAGGACCCGATCCTGAAGTTCCTGCTCATTCTGGTCATCATCCTCGCCGCGCCCCTCATCCTGAACAAACTCAAGATCCCCTACCTGCTGGGACTCATCATCGCCGGTGCGGTGATCGGCCCCCACGGGCTCAACCTCGTGCTGCGCGACAGCAGCATCATCCTCTCCGGAACGGCCGGACTCCTCTACATCATGTTCCTGTCGGGCCTCGACATGGATATGTCCGACTTCAGGCGCAACAGCTGGCGCAGCCTCATTTTCGGACTATATACCTTCTGCGTCCCGTTGGGTCTCGGCATTCTGGCC
>FR892019.1:25156-32100 GCA_000434235.1 Alistipes sp. CAG:268
CATTCTGGCCGGATACTACATCCTCGGATTCTCGATCTACTCGTCGATCCTGCTGGCGGGTCTCTTCGCCTCGCAGACGCTCATCGCCTACCCGATCGTGAACAAGCTCGGCATCGCCCGCGACAAGGCCGTGACGATCGCCGTCGGCGGCACGGTCATCACCGACACGCTCGCCCTGCTGCTGCTCACCGTGATCGTCGGGATGGCCACCGGCAACGTGGACGACACGTTCTGGTGGAGGCTCGGCATTTCGGTGCTGGTCTGCATCCTCATCATCGTCGTGCTCTTTCCGATCATCGCCCACTGGTTCTTCAAGCTGTGCAGCGACAACGTCTCGCAATACATCTTCGTGCTGGCAATGGTCTTTCTCGGCGCCTTCCTGGCCCAGCTGGCCGGACTGGAACCGATCATCGGGGCATTTCTCTCGGGCCTTGCGCTCAACCGGCTCATCCCCAAGACATCACCGCTGATGAACCGCATCGAGTTCGTCGGCAACGCCATCTTCATTCCCTTCTTCCTGATCGGCGTGGGCATGCTCATCGACTACCGTGCCTTCTTCCGCGACTGGGAGAGCCTCGAGGTGGCGGCCGTCATGATCGCCCTGATCACCGTGGCGAAATTCATCGCCGCCTGGCTCACGCAGAAGAGCTTCCGGCTGTCGAAGGACCAGCGTACTGTCATCTTCGGACTGAGCAGCGCCCACGTGGCCGCCACGCTCGCCGCCGTCATGGTGGGCTACAACGTCATCCTGGGCCATACGCCCGACGGTGAGCCGATCCGTCTGCTGAGCGAGAGCGTGCTCAACGGCACGATCCTGATGATCCTGGCCACATGCATCGTCTCGACCTTCGCCACGCAGCGCGGTGCCCACAACATCGCCGTGAAAAACGCGCTGCAGACGAACGATGAGGAGAAATCGCGCCCCGAGGAGCACATCCTCATCCCCGTAGCCAACGAACAGTCGGTAGACGAACTCGTCGGCCTCAGTGCCACGATCAAGCGCGCCAAGGAGCCGAACGGGCTCTATGCGCTGCACGCCATCGATAACCGGGTGGACGATCCCAACATGGAGAAGCGGGCCCGCAAGCTCCTCGACGGGGCGGCAAAGACCGCCGCCGCCGGCGACCTCTACCTGCAGCAGCTGCTCCGCTACGACGTGAACATCGCAAATGCCATCGTCAGCACGGTGCGCGAACGGAACATCACCGACATCGTACTGGGCATGCACCAGCGAACCCCCGGCTCCACGGCGCTGCCCGCCATTCCCGGAATCCCGGGCATTCCCGGCACGTCGGGGCCCGGCATCGGAAAGATGGTGACCGACGTGCTGTCGCAGAGCAACGTCACCACCTTCATCTACAGCCCGGCCCAGCCGCTCTCGACCATCAAGCGCCACCTGGTCATCGTCCCGCCCGGCGCCGAGAAGGAGGCCGGATTCCAGATGTGGCTGCAGCGCATCCGCCAGCTGGCCCGCAATACCGGGGCGAAGGTGGCCTTCTTCGCCTCCGACGCCACGCTCCAGCACATCCGCCCGCGCCGCGAACGGAAAGCCCCGGCCAACATCGGCTTCGTCCCCTTCGACCGCTGGGACGACCTTCCGTCGCTCGAGCACGACCTGCGCGACGACGACTGTCTGTGGTTCGTCATGAGCCGCCGCGACCGGGTATCGTACCACCCGGCGATGAGCCGCATCCCGGGCTACCTCGAGCAGGTGTTCGCCGGCTACAGCGCCGTGCTGGTCTACCCCGTACAGGCCGGCGCCACGGACCGCTACCTCTGATGCACGGAGGTCCGGACGTGCGGGGATTTCGGCAAATTGCGCGAAAAATTTTTCAGCCTCGCGGATTTGCGTTATCTTTGCGGGACGGCACTATGCCCTAACATTTAAAACAGACTGGTACAGACATGAGCCTCGTAGCAATCGTAGGACGCCCGAACGTCGGCAAATCGACCCTCTTCAACCGCCTGGTCGGCGAACGGAAGGCGATCGTGGACTCCACGGCCGGAACCACCCGAGACCGCCATTACGGCAAGACGGACTGGAACGGCAAGGAGTTCTCCGTGATCGACACGGGCGGATACACCGTCAATTCCGACGACATTTTCGAAGACGAAATCCGCCGGCAGGTGATGCTGGCCATCGACGAGGCGGACGTCATCCTCTTCCTGGTGGAGGTCTCCACGGGAATCACCGACCTCGACATGTTGATGGCCGACATCCTGCGCCGCACCACGAAGAAGGTGATCCTCGTCTGCAACAAGGTGGACAACAACGACCAGATCTTCTCCTCGCACGAGTTCTACGCCCTCGGGCTGGGCGACCCCTTCTGCATCAGCTCGATGACCGGCAGCGGAACGGGCGACCTGATGGACGCCATCCTCGAGGCGCTGCCCGCCGACACGACGGCCGAAGAGGAGGAGGACCTGCCCCGCATCACGGTTGTGGGACGCCCCAACGTCGGCAAGTCGTCGCTCACGAACGCCCTGCTGGGCGAGGAGCGCAACATCGTCACCTCGATCGCCGGAACCACGCGCGACTCGATCCATACGCGCTACAACAAGTTCGGCATGGACTTCTACCTGGTCGATACGGCCGGCATGCGCAAGAAGGGCAAGACGATGGAGGACCTGGAGTTCTACTCGGTGATGCGGTCGATCCGCGCCATCGAGAACTCGGACGTCTGCATCCTGATGCTCGACGCGCAGCAGGGGCTTGAGTCGCAGGACCTGAACATCTTCAACCTGATCGTCCGCAACCGCAAGGGGTGCGTCATCGTGGTGAACAAGTGGGACCTGATCGAGAAGGAGAGCAACACGATGAAGGAGTGGACCGAGTTCCTGAAGAAGAAGCTCGCACCGTTCAACGACATTCCGATCATCTTCACCTCGGTGCTCAACAAGCAGCGTATCTTCGACGTGCTGCAGACTGCCATCCGCGTGCACCAGTCGCGCCGGCGCCGCATCTCGACCTCCGAGCTGAACGACTTCCTGCTGCCGCTGATCGAGAACTACCCGCCTCCCGCAACAAAAGGCAAGTACATCAAGATCAAGTACGTGACCCAGCTCCCGACCCCCACGCCGCAGTTTGCCTTCTTCGTCAATCTGCCGCAGTATATCAAGGAGCCCTACCGCCGTTTCCTGGAGAACAACATCCGCGACCACTGGGACTTCTCGGGAGTTCCGATGCAGATCTATTTCCGACAGAAGTAGCTCCCGACGCGGAAGGCGTTCCGCAGGCCGGAAGCACCCGGCAAACCATACGGAAGAGGCCCCCGACAATCGGGGGCCTCTTTCTCGTATCGCTTCCGGGGGAAGGTCACTGCTGGAAGTTGCGGCTGGCTCGGAGCAGATGGCGCAGCGAGGAGATGATCTCGAGCGACTCCTGCAGCAGGTTCAGGTAGACCAGCGACACGTTGATGCTGCTGTTCTCCTCCTGGATGCGGTCCATCTGGATGCGCTGCAGTTCCACGAGCCGCGCCCGCACGGCCTCGCTCTCGGCAAGCAGGTCGTCCATCGCCCCGTACTCGCCGGCCCGGACCGCATGGCCCGCCCGCTCGAGCAGCGCCACAACCCGGTCGCGCACCGGGAGGAACTCCCCGGCACAGGCCGCAGGCAGCGGGTTGAAGTTGTTGTCCACATGCTCGCGGCACAGGTCGTTCATACGCTTGAGCGCATAGTGGAACTGGATGCAGCAGTTGCTGCCCAGGTGGAACCACATGTTCTTCTCGATCGCCGTATTGCGGTTGATCCGCCGCATGCCGATCATCTCGCGCCGCCGGACCTTGCGCAGCATCTCCTTCTTCCGATCGACCTGCTGCGCGACTCGGCGCAGGGCCCGCCGGTCCTCGCCGACAAAACCGTCGGTAACAGCGCGGTAGTTTCCCGCCGTATAGTCCAGCATGTCGGAGAGTGTGCCGCTCACGTGGCGGCGCAGCAGGTTCCAGACCTCGGTCTTGTCCTTCTCGACAAGGATCCGTTTGAAGAGGTCGTCCTCATGCTCGCTGCGCAGTTTGCGGCGGTAGCGGATGTTGCTGTGGACAAGCAGGGCGGCCGCCAGAAGGATCAACGCAACCATCACCACCGTACCTCCATAGTACATCGCCAGCGCGACGAAAAAGCAGGCCGTAAAGGCGACACCGGCCGTGATGAACCACCCGCCGATGACCGACAGCACGCCCGTGATGCGGAACACGGCGCTCTCACGTCCCCAGGCACGGTCGGCAAGCGACGTACCCATGGCCACCATGAACGTGACGTAGGTGGTCGAGAGAGGCAGCTTCAGCGACGTACCGAGTGCGATCAGCAGGCTGGCCAGCAACAGATTGACCGAAGCGCGCACCAGGTCGAAGGCCGCACCGTCGGCCAGCACGGCCTCGTCCTGCGAAAAGCGGGCGTTGATCCAGGCCCGCATGCGCGGCGGCGTGATGTTCGAAAGCGTCTGCGCCAGCGACATCGACGTGCGGACGATGCTCCGCGCCACGGCCGACGAGCCGAACATCTCCTCGCCCTCGTCCTGGCGCGACAGATCGACCGAGGTCTTGATGACCTTCTGCGCCTTCTTCGACGTGCAGAGCGTCCAGACCATGATCACACCCGCCGCGGCCAGGAAGAGGAACGGCGTACGGGCCGGTTCGTTGAGCGACGACATCAGGTAGGTATCGCTGCCCGCACCGTGGGCCGCATAGTCCAGATAGGAGTCGTAGCCGGCCAGCGGCACTCCGATGAAATTGACCAGGTCGTTGCCGGCAAAGGCCAGGGCCAGGGCGAAGGTCCCGAGCAGGACGACCACCTTGAAGACATTGACCCGCAGCCAGTGCAGCACCTGCATCAGCAGGGTGAAGCCCACCAGGCAGCAGCCGGCGATCAGGGTGCCGTGGGCGGCGATCCACGCCTTGGCCCCGGAGGTCATGAACGTCGTGTCCTTGACGCCCTTGATCAGCATGAAGTAGACGATCGCAGTCGATGCGATACCCCCGAACAGGCCGATCGTCCACTTGAGCCGCTCCCGGTAGCGGAACGTAAAGACCAGACGGGCGAGCCACTGCACGACCATACCGAAAAAGAAGGCAATCGCCACCGAGAGGAAGATGCCCATGATGACCGAAAGGGCCTTCTCCGTATTGAGGTAATCGGCGAAGTGCATGCCTTCGGTCCCGGCCATCTTCACCAGCGTGAGGGCAAACGTACCGCCCAGCAGCTCGAATACCATCGATACGGTGGTCGAGGTCGGCAGGCCCAGCGTGTTGAACACGTCGAGCACGAGCACGTCGGTGACCATCACGGCCAGGAAGATGCAGACAAGCTCCTGAAAGAAGAATTGCTCGGGACGGAAGATTCCGTGGCGGGCAATCTCCATCATGCCGTTGGACATCAGCGCTCCGCAAAGAATGCCCGTGGCCGCGATCCACATGATCACACGGTAGGGCGCCACCTTGGCGCCGACGGCCGACGAAAGGAAATTCACCGCATCATTGCTCACGCCGACCACCAGGTCGAAGATCGCGAGCAGAAAGAGGAACAGGATGATTCCGAAGTAGACAGTTTCCATGATTTATTCCAATTGGTCGCGCAAAGATGCCCACCGGGTGTTTCGGATCGTTTTCCCGGATGTTAAATTTCAGTTACACCGGCCGCTTTCACCGAATCGTAACACGCATGTCGCCGCTTCGAAAAAAAGGTCGCGTTCTTTTGTCGCGTCCTAAACGAAGACACTCATGTCTGAAACACACCATTACAAGACCATCGTGATGTCGGACATCCACCTCGGATCGAAATGGTCGAAGGCCAAGGAGGCCAACCGCTTCCTGAAATACCACACCTGCGACACACTGATCCTCTGCGGCGACATCATCGACGGATGGGAACTCATCCGGGGACGGCGCGAAAAGTGGAAACGCCGCCACACGAACTTCATCAGCCGCCTGCTCGAGATCCAGCACGACACGCACATCATCTACCTGCGCGGCAACCACGACGACTTTCTCGACCGCGTCCTGCCGCTCCGTTTCGCCAACATCACCGTGCTCAGGGACTACATCCACATCAGCGGATCGCAGCGTTTCTACGTGCTGCACGGCGACGTGTTCGACCACGTCACCTCGTCGATGAAGTGGCTGGCCAAGATCGGCGACGTGGGCTACTCGGCGCTCATGTGGTTCAACCGCATCTACAACCGGCGGCGCCTCAAACGGGGGCTGCCCTACTACTCCGTCTCGCAGAAGATCAAACAGAAGGTCAAGGCCTCGGTCTCCTACATCAGCGACTTCGAGAAGCACCTGGTGGAGATCGCCGCACAGAAAGGCTGCAACGGTGTGATCTGCGGGCACATCCACCAGGCCGACAAACGCATGATCGGCAACATGCTCTACCTCAACTCGGGCGACTGGGTCGAATCGCTCACCGCCCTGGCCGAGGACTACGACGGCAATTGGGAGATCCTCCGCTACGACCCCGAAAAATAGAGACCCGATGCGTTACCTGTTCGCCATTCAGGGAGAAGGGCGCGGTCACCTGACCCAGGCCCTCTCGCTTGCCGGCATCCTCCGCCGCAACGGCCACGAGGTGGTCGGCATTCTCGTCGGACGCAGCCCCGAACGGAGGCTCCCCGACTTCTTCTTCGAGCGCATCGGCGCCCCGGTCACCGAATTCGAAGCCCCGCGTTTCGCCTTCGACCGCTGCAATCGGAGCGTCAGCATGTTCCGCACACTCCTGGCCAATGCCGTCCCCCGGCGGCTCAAGGCCTTCGACCGCAGCATGCGGCTGATCCGACGCCGGATCGAGGAGCTGCAGCCCGACCGGATCGTGAACTTCTACGAACTGCTCACGGGGCTGACCGTCCGCCGCTTTGCGATCCGGATCCCGATGACCGGCATCGCCCACCAGTTTCTGCTCAACCACATTCTCTACCCCTACGGACGCGGAACCGGAATCCAGGGATTCCTGCT
>FR892019.1:32125-32607 GCA_000434235.1 Alistipes sp. CAG:268
CTGCTGCGGCTCCGTGCCCTCATGACGGCTTCGGGATGCAGCGAACTGCTGGCGCTGTCGTTCCGCCCGATGGCCGACGACTTCCAGCGCCACATCCACGTCGTGCCGCCCCTGCTGCGCCGCGAAGCCCTGATCGGCCGCACCGCCAACGAGGGATTCATCCTCGGCTACATGGTGAACAACGGTTTTGCGGGCGAGGTGCGCAACTGGTGCGCCCGCCATCCGCAGCACTCCGTAGAGCTCTTCTGCGACCGGCCCGACGGCTGCCGCAACCAACCTCCCGAAGGCAACCTGCACCTTCACCGCCTCGACGACCGGCTCTTTCTCGACGCCATGCGCAACTGCCGGGGATACGTCACTACGGCCGGATTCGAATCGGTCTGCGAAGCCCTCTACCACGGCAAGCCGATGCTGCTGGTGCCGGCCCACATCGAGCAGCGCATCAACGCTGCCGACGCGGCAGCGGGCGGGGGCGGGGTCGG
>FR892019.1:32671-32950 GCA_000434235.1 Alistipes sp. CAG:268
TTACCTCGCCCGGCCGAATACCCCCGACCCGGGATTCCGCCGCTGGGTCGATTCGGCCGAAACCTGCTTCCTGCAACTCCTCACCCAAGCATAAACCATGGAATATACCTACAACAACCGCGAACTGAGCTGGCTCTCGTTCAATGAACGGGTCCTGCAGGAGGCGCAGGACCGCAGCGTACCGCTGCTCTCCCGGCTGCAGTTCCTCGGCATCGTATCGAACAACCAGGACGAATTCTTCAAGGAGCGCATCGCCAACCTCACCCGGCTGAACCCCAC
>FR892019.1:32977-36623 GCA_000434235.1 Alistipes sp. CAG:268
GGCCGGCGGGGCCCCCGACAGCTGCGCGGCGGATACACGCCCGCCGACCTGCTCGCCGAGGTGAGCAGGCAGGCCGAACGGGCACAGGCCCGGTTTGCGGAGACCTACCGCGGACTGCTCCGCGAGATGGAGGCCGAAGGGATCTTCGTCGTCGATGAAACCGGTCTCACGCCGCACCAGCAGGAGTTCTGCCGCACGTACTTCGCATCGGTCGTCTCGCCGCGCCTGGTGCCGCTCATGCTCCGCAAATCGGTCCGCATCCCGTTCCTGCCCGACGGAAACGTCTACCTCGGCGTCCGGATGGGCTGTACGGGCGGCACGTCGGTGCGCTACGCCGTCATCCAGGTGCCGGTCAGCTCGGCATGCCCGCGCTTCGTCGTTCTCCCCTCGGAGCCGGGGCGGCGCGATGTCATCTTCCTCGACGACATCATCCGGCTGATGATCGACGAGATCTTCTTCATGTTCTCCTACGACACCATCTCCGCACACACCTTCAAGATCATGCGCGACGCCGAACTGACGATCGACGACGACGTCTCGAAGAGCCTCTTCGAACGCATCGCCGAAGGGGTCGAAAGCCGCCGCTACGGCTCGCCCATCCGCCTGATCTACGATCGCGACATGCCGGCCGACCTGCTCGACATGCTGGCCCGCAAACTCAAGCTCTCGAACCCCGGGATGCTGGCGCCGGGCGACCGGTACCACCTGATGAAGGACCTGATGAAGTTCCCCGACGTACGGCCCGACCTGCGGACGGTCAATCCGGCCCCGCTCCGCCACCGCGACATCATCCCCTTCCAGAGCATCCTGAAAGTCGTGCGCCGCAGGGACATCCTGCTCAACTACCCCTACCACTCGTTCCAGCACTTCATCGACTTCCTGCGCGAAGCGGCCATCGATCCCCACGTCGAGCGCATCTCGATCACGCTCTACCGCACGGCCGAGCACTCGAAGGTAATCAACGCCCTCGTCAATGCCGCCCGAAACGGCAAGCAGGTCTCCGTGTTCGTCGAACTCAAGGCCCGCTTCGACGAGGAGCAGAACATCGAACATACCGACCTGCTGCAACGCGAGGGCGTGAAGGTCATCTACGCCATCGAGGACCTGAAGGTGCACTGCAAGACCGTACTCGTCGAACGGCGCGAATCCTCCGGACTGCGCGGATACGCCTACATCGGGACGGGCAATTTCAACGAGAATACGGCGGCGATCTACGGCGACTTCGGTCTGCTGACCGCCCACAAGGGGATCGTCGAGGATGTCCGCAACGTGTTCCAGTTCCTCACGAACAGCCACAAGCAGTTCAGGTACAAGCACCTGCTCGTATCGCCCTACTACATGCGCGAGGCGTTCGGCGAACTGATCGACCGAGAGACGCGCAACGCCCGCAAGGGACGCAAGGCCTATATCTACGCCAAATGCAACTCACTGACCGACGAACGGATCATCGACCGCCTCTACCGGGCCAGCCAGGCCGGCGTCGAGGTACGGCTGATCGTCCGCGGAGCCTGCTGCCTGCGCCCCTCGGTCGAGGGCATGAGCGAGCGGATCCGGGCCATCAGCATCGTGGACAAGTACCTCGAGCACGCCCGGCTCTTCATCTTCTGCAACGACGGCGACGAACGGACCTACATCGGGTCGGCCGACTGGATGTCGCGCAACCTCGACCGCCGGGGCGAGGTCTGCACGCCGATCCTCGACCGGCAGATCCAGCGACTCCTGCGCAAGGTCTTCGCCATCCAGTGGTCGGACAACGTGAAGGCACGCGACCTTGCGGACCAAGCGGACAATCCCCATCTGAAACCCGCTCCGGGACAGTGCCCCGTACGCAGCCAGACGGCGCTGTACGACTATTACAAGGAACAAAGCGAAAAGGAGAAATGAACAGGGAGACTTTCGGAGCCATCGATATCGGCTCGAACGCGATCCGTCTTCTGATCGACTACGTCGAAGCCTACGAGGACGGACGCACCGAATACAAGAAGGCCGCCTTTGTCCGGGTTCCCATCCGGCTGGGCGACGACGTTTTTCTGCGCGGGCGCATCAGCAACGGCAAGGCCGAAGCGCTGTGCGATGCCATGCAGGGTTTTTCGGCGCTCTCCCGCGCCTTCGCGGTCAAGGACTACCGCGCCTACGCCACGAGCGCCATGCGCGAGGCCGAAAACGGCAGCGAGGTCGTCTCGCTGATCCGCAACCGCAGCGGGATCTCGGTCGAGATCATCAGCGGCGAGGCCGAGGCCGGCACGATCTTCGCGGCCGGGGGGCTGCGCGAGACACTCGACCCGGCGAAGACCTACCTCTATGTCGATGTGGGCGGCGGCAGCACCGAGATCGTCGTCTACGCCCGCCGGCGCAAGGTTGATGCCTGCTCGTTCCGGCTGGGCACCGTGCGGATCTTCAGCCGTGCCGAGGAACCGGCCGAATGGGAGCGTTTCGGAAGGTGGCTCGAACAGATCGACGAAAAATGGCACCCTTCGGGCATCATCGGATCGGGCGGCAACATCAACAAGGTGCACAAGATGCTCGAAAAGAAGTCCCGGGAGTGCATCCGGGCCAAGGAACTGACTTCACTCTATGCCCGGCTGCGCGACATGTCGGTCGAGGAGCGCATGGAGCAGCTCTACCTGAACCAGAGCCGGGCCGAGGTGATCGTCCCCGCCCTGAAAATCTTCACCGAGGTGCTGCGCATCTGCCGCATCGACACGGTGTGCGTACCGCGCATGGGACTGGCCGACGGCATCATCCACCAGCTCTACCGCCAGTACAACCCCTTTGCCTGACCGCCGGCCACACGGATCCTTCCGTACCCCGCACACATGCGAAATCGGGCCGCACCTCTCCGGTGCGGCCCGATCGTTTTCGGTTGTCGGTCCCGTGGGGATCAGAAGCGGACCTTCGCTCCGACCGAGAAGCGGATGCCGTAGTATTCGGCCTGCCGCACCCGGTCCTTCGTTCCCTGATAGTAGCGCAACGGCTGGTTGAGCAGGTTGCCCACCTCGGCGTAGACCGAGAGGAACTTCGTGGCGCGCACCGACACATTGGCGTCGAGGTAGTTCACGCTGTCATAATAGCGGTCCGTAAAGGGGGTCATGCCCATCTCCTCGTTGTCGAGGAACGAGCTGGCGTAGTTGTACGAGAGGGTGGCCGTCAGGCGGCGGTTCTCGAAATAGAGCGAGGCATTGACCGTATGCTCGGGCGTACCCGGAAGCTGGATGTCGTCGGCATTGCGGCCGGCGAAGATCGGATCGGTCAGGCGTGTGACCTTCGAGTGGTTGTAGGTGTAGTTGGTGTAGACGCCGAAGTTCTTGAGTGCCGGGGAGATGAATCCCAGGTCGCGCTGGAACGACACCTCTACGCCGAACAGGTTCGCATCGCCGGCATTGACGGCCTTGTAGAGCTCCTTGAACTCCGTCCCGGCGATCACCTGGTCCTCGACCATCGCATCGACGATGAAGTCGGAGATCTGCTTGTAGTAGACGCCGGCCGAGACCAGGCCGATCGACCGGAAGTAGTACTCGAACATCAGGTCGTAGTTGTTCGACACCGTATTGCGCAGGTCGGGATTGCCCATCGTGTACTCCTCGTCATGGAGGTTCACACGGTCGCCCGGCACCATCTGGCGGAACTTCGGACGTGCGAGCGTCGT
>FR892019.1:36636-40195 GCA_000434235.1 Alistipes sp. CAG:268
GTGCGAGCGTCGTGGTGAAACTGGCCCGGAGCACCATGTTGTCCATCGGCTCGTACTTGAGCAGCACGGAGGGCAGCCAGTTGTCGTAGGTCGTCTTGCGCGATACGGGCGTCGAGGTGATGTTCTCCTCCTCGGCATCGACGTTGAGCGCATGGCCCGTATAGTCGAAGAGCGTATGCTCGAGACGCAGGCCGGCGATCAGTTTCAGGCGGTTGCCGAACTGCTGGTCGTAACGCAGGTAGGCGGCATGGATCGACTCATGTCCCTCGTAGTTCTCGGCCTCCTCCATCGGGTTGCGCGACAGGGAGAACTGCGAAGCGTCGTTGAAGTCGAGCCGGGAGAGGTATTTCTTATTCACAAAGTCGCCTGCGGTGTAGTCGCCGGCATAGAAGTTCCGGCGCGTGGCGTCGTAGATGTTCCCGCCGGCCATGGCCTGGCGGATGAAGGACTCCTCATCGACCGGTTCCACGTCGTAGAAGGTGATGTATTTCGACTTGTCCTTGTCCTGGAACTTGTATCCGGCCTTCAGCGTACCGGCAAACTGACCCGTGAAGAGACGCGCCCGAAGATCGACATGGGCCTTGTATTCGGTCTCCTCGATCTCGCTGAACGACTCGGTCAGCTCGTCGAGCTTGATGAAGTTAGTCGCATTGAGCTCCATCCGCGAAGGATCGAGGGGCTCGAAACGCGGCTCGCGCTCATCCGACAGATCGACATCGAAGCGGATCGGATTGTCCTCGTCGCTCTCCAGGCCGATGTAACGCTCGTTGGGGCGGTCTTCCGAGGCCCGAGCATAGTCGAAGCCCCACTCGACGCCGAGCCAGCCGAGGTTGTGCTCTCCACCCAGCGCGATGTCGGCCGTCTGCTGGCGTTCGAGGCGGGCGAATTTCGTATCGGGCGCCCCGCCCTTGGTCTGACGGCGCAGATAGGCCGTGGCCGTACCGTCGGCATCGGGCGTGATATCCTTGTAGGTCAAGCGGTAGCGATTCTCCCAGTCGTTACGGCGGTTGTACATGCCGCGCAGTTCGATCTTGTGGTTTTCGTTGAACTTCCAGTCGAGCGAAAGCGAATAACTCTGCCGCTCGCGGTGCACGTAGTACTGGCGGACCTCGAATTCATCGACATAGGCATTGCCGTTGTCGTCCTCCTTCCACGTCGCCTCGATGTTGTCCGAGCCGATCGGGTTGTTATGGTAGGCTACTGCGGCCATCACCCCGAGCCGGTCCTTGAAGAAACGCGAGCCCCAGCTGACCGAACCGTTGAAGGTCACGCGCTGCGAGATGGGGTTGTAACCTGCCCCGGCATTGGCCGAGAGGGTCTGGCGATAGGGCGAATTCTTCGTTACGAGGTTCACCGCACCGCCGATGGCGTCGCCGTCCATGTCGGCCGTGACGACCTTGTTCACCTCGATGGTCTGGATCATGTCCGTGGGAATGAGGTCCAGCTGCGCGGCGCGCGAGTCACCCTCGGCCGAGGGGAGACGGTTTCCGTTGAGCGTCACGGATGTAAGGTCGGGCGACGTGCCGCGCACCTGTCCGAAACGGGCCTCGCCCTGGTCATACTGCACGTTGATGCCCGGGATGCGCTTCATCGCATCGCCGATATTGGCGTCGGCGAAACGGCTCATCTGGTCGGCCGCCACGATGTTGCTCACCCCGTCGTTATTCTTTTGCAGGGTCAGTGCCCGGCGCTGCCCTTCGACGATACCCGAAACCACGACGTTGCCGATGGCCACGCCCTCGTGCAGGAGGAACTCGCAACGAATCGTCTCCCCCTTGTGTACGTCGTAGGTCTGGCAGATCGGATCGTAACCCACATAGGTGACGCAGACTTCATAGGTTCCTTCGGGAATACCGCGCAGCGAGAAACTGCCGTCCGTACCGGAAACGACGCCCAGGTTCAGCGAACGGATGTAGACCACGGCTCCGGGAACGGCATGCCGCGCATCGTCGAGCACCACGCCCGTCAGGGAGCCGCGGGCAGCGGCCAGTTCGGCATCCACGAGCTCCACCTCGGTTTCGGCCTCGCCTTCCGCAGCGGCCTGGAGATGAAGCGGCGCCACGGCCGCGAGTGCCAGAAAAACAAACGGATAAGTGTAGTTTTTTCTCATGAAACAGAAACTTGAAATTGTCTGCGGCAAAAGTATGGACATGCTGTTACCGCAACTTTGCATCCGCACAACAGTTTGAATGCAACACTGTTACGTTTCAATGAAGTTTCCCGGGAGGCGTTTCCCCGCTGTGTATTTTGCCTATATTTGCGGCGTCGGAAAAAACACACGACAACATTCATCCCATATTCCTATGTATATGAAAAAACTCTGCTTTGCATGGTTTGCCGTCGTCCTGGCCGCCTGTACGACGACACAACCCGAAAAAAAGGCAGCCGAAGGCACCTACGACGGGGAACTCAACATCCTGATGCTCTCCGATGCCGGCCGAAACGGCTCCTACGACCAGCGCCTGATCGGCGAGTGGATGGGCGTCTATGCCGACCTTCTCGGCCCGGAGTTCGTCATCTCATGCGGTGACCTGTTCCACTACGAGGGCATCCAATCGACGAGCGACCCGCTGCTGTGGTCCAATTTCGAAAGCATCTATACCCACAGCGAACTCCAGTGCCCGTGGTACGGGGTGCTGGGCAACCACGAATACCGCGGGAACACGCAGGCCATGATCGACTACTCGCAGGTCAGCCGCCGGTGGAACATGCCCGCCCGCTACTACACCTTCGCCGTACCCCTGGACGACGATGAGGCCGACTCGGACCGTGTGCGTTTCGTCTTCATCGACACAGCCCCGCTCATCGACAAGTACCGCCGGGAGAGCGACCAATACCCCGACGCGCAACGGGTCGATCCCGATGAAGAGGTCCGCTGGATCGACAGTGTCCTGAACGCCTCCTCCGAAAAGTGGAAAATCGTCGTGGGCCATCACCCGATGTACACCTACGACGACAAGGACGACATCGAACAGGAGAACATGCGCGCCCGGCTCGAGGAGGTTTTCCGCCGCAATGCCGTCGATGCCTACTTCTGCGGCCACATCCACACCTTCCAGCACATCCGCACCGGCAGGGACAGCATCGACTACATCGTCAATACGTCGGCCTCGAAACAGCGCGCGCCCCAGCGCGGCCCGCTCACGCAGTATGCCAGCGAGAACTCCGGGTTCGGACTGCTTTCGTTCGACAAAGGGGTGATGCACTACACGCTGGTGAACAGCCGCGGCGAACTGGAATACGAAATCGAGCGCCGGAAGTAGTCCGGCCCCTGTACGATGGAAAACAAGAACCGGCAGATCGAAGCCGACGCCCGACGGCTCTATGCGGAGATCACATTCCACGGACCGCACACGATAGCCGCCCTTCGCGCCTGCACGTCCCTCTCCGAACAGGAACTGCTCATCGCCCTGGGTTGGCTCGCACACGAAAACCGGATCGCAATCAACGGCGACACGGTCGAACCCCTCGTATCGGAATTCGCATTCTGATGCCGAGACCTCTCCCGAAGACGGGCTGCGGAGTTCATCCGCAGCCCGTCCCTTTTTTGCGGCGGGGC
>FR892019.1:40202-42371 GCA_000434235.1 Alistipes sp. CAG:268
CCGGTCCCTTTTTTGCGGCGGTCCACACCGCCCGCTCCAGAAGGGGCTGGTACGGATTTTGCCCGCATGTCCATGCGGAACCAATATAAAATCAAATTATAATAATATAAAAATTATCAATTTGATTTATACAAATATCCGATTTACCTTTGTCTCGTAAAAGGCCGGAAAGGGGCGCCCGACGTTCCGGACCGGTCCGAGTATGAACCCTATAAAACAGTAAAGACATGACATCGATCATCAATTCCCCGATCCCCGAGTTCAAGGTCCAGGCCTACCACAACGGCGTATTCAAGACCGTCTCCAACGAAGACATCAAGGGCAAGTGGGCCATATTCTTCTTCTACCCTGCCGACTTCACCTTCGTATGCCCCACCGAGCTGGTGGACATGGCCGAGAAGTACGAGCAGTTCATGGCCATGGGCGTCGAAGTATACTCGGTGAGCACCGACTCGCACTTCGTGCACAAGGCCTGGCACGACACCTCGGAGAGCATCCGCAAGATCCAGTACCCGATGCTCGCCGATCCGACCGGCGTGCTTGCCCGCGGCTTCGGCGTAATGAGCGAGGAAGACGGAATGGCCTATCGCGGCACGTTCGTGGTAAACCCCGAAGGAGTCGTCAAACTGGTCGAAATTCAGGACAACAGCATCGGCCGCAACGCCGAGGAGCTGCTCCGCAAGGTCGAGGCGGCCCAGTTCGTGGCAACGCACAAGGGCGAGGTATGCCCCGCCAAGTGGAAGAAGGGCGAAGAGACGCTCAAGCCGAGCATCGATCTGGTAGGCAAGATCTAAGACTCCGGAAGCTATGTTGGACGCATCGCTCAAGGAGCAACTCAAGGAACTGTTCGGGTCGCTGGAGGCCGACTACCTCTTCGACATCGCAGTCCGCGCGGGCCACGGGTCCCGCGCGGAGCTGCTCGAACTGCTCGGCGACACGGCCGCCGCATCCGACCGCCTCGCCTGCCGCGTAAGCGAGGGCCCCGGACTCGAGTTCCGGATCCTGAAGAACGGACAGGAGCTCGGCATCCGCTTCCGGGCCGTGCCCAACGGGCATGAATTCAGCTCGCTGGTACTGGCCGTGCTCAATGCCGACGGAAAGGGGCGCAACCTTCCCGACGAGGCGACCCGCCGCCGGATCGAGGCACTCGAAGGGCCGGTCGAACTGGAGACCTACATGTCGCTGACCTGTACGAACTGCCCCGACGTGGTGCAGGCCCTCAACGTGCTGGCGATTCTCAACCCGCAGATCCGCCATACGGCCATCGACGGCGCCCTCTTTCCCGAGGAGGCCGAGCGGCTGAGGATCCAGGCCGTACCGAGCGTCTTCTGCAACGGCGAACCACTCCACACGGGTCGGAGCTCGCTGGGCGAACTGCTCGAGCAGCTCGAGGAGCGTATCGGGAGCCGCCCCGCCGAGGGCACAACAATCGAACACCGCTACGACGTCGTAGTGGCCGGAGGCGGACCGGCAGGTGCTGCAGCGGCGATCTACTCGGCCCGCAAGGGGCTGAAGGTGGCTGTGGTGGCCGGGCGCATCGGCGGGCAGGTGAACGAAACGGTCGGTATCGAGAACCTCATCTCCGTACCCCGGACCACGGGGGCCGAACTGGCCGGCGACCTGCGCCGCCACATGGAAGCCTACGGCATCGAACTGTGCGAAAACCGCACGATCGAGGCCTTCGAAGCCGGAGAAAAGGAGCACGTACTGCGCGTGCGCGGCGGCGAGGTATTCCGGGCCCCGGCGCTGATTGCCGCCACGGGAGCCTCGTGGCGCAGGCTCGGCGTCCCGGGTGAAGCCGAATACACCGGACACGGCATCGCCTTCTGTCCCCACTGCGACGGGCCGTTCTATGCGGGAAAGGATGTGGCCGTGATCGGCGGCGGCAACTCGGGAGTCGAGGCAGCCATCGACCTGGCGGGAATCTGCCGGCACGTGACCGTGCTCGAATTCATGGAGGAGCTGAAAGCCGACGGCGTCCTGCAGGAGAAACTGCGATCGCTGCCCAACGTCACGGTCCGCACCGCGGTGCAGACACTCGAAGCGCTCGGACACGACGGCCGGCTCACGGCCCTGCGCCTGAAGGACCGCCGCACGGATGCGGTCTCCGAGATGCCGTTCGACGGCGTATTCGTGCAGATCGGCCTCTCGGCCAACAGCGCGCTCTTC
>FR892019.1:42393-44213 GCA_000434235.1 Alistipes sp. CAG:268
TCTTCCGCGAAGCCGTGGAGACGAACCGCGCCGGGGAGATTTCCGTGGACCGCAACTGCCGCACGGCGCTCCGCGGATTCTACGCCGCCGGCGACGTAACGGATGTCGCCTACAAACAGATCGTCATCGCCATGGGCGAAGGGGCCAAGGCTGCCCTCTCGGCATTCGAGGACCGCATCAGGGGACGGCTCTGATCATCCCCGCCATATGCATTCCCGGTGCGGGAGGTGTCGGATCACACGATCCGCGCCTCCCGCACTTTATTCAGAGAGGCGAAACGAACGGGGCCGGGCCAATTCTTGGATTTGTGGAAAATTTCCTATATTTGTCCCATAAATCGTCCCCTTGGAAGATTCTTGCAGACATACGCGCCCGATGCGCCTCTGGATTCTCGTGCTGCTCGCCGCCATGCTGACCGAACTTTCGGCAGGCATGTCCGAAACGGCCGCCGCAGTCTTCCACACCCCCGATGACATTGCCGTCCTGCTCACCGAACCGGCAGAATCGTCCGACGACGATCCGTCGGAGAGCCCCGACGACGCCTGTCTGTACCGGATTCCCCGCATGCTGCCCTCCGCGGCACTCTGTCCGGGAAGCGAGATGTCCCCCGCAACGATCCGCCCCACAAGAGAGGCTCAGGCATTCCGTCTTGCAGACCGTTCGGACATACATACGGGACGTGCCGCCTGCCGCACCTTCTGTGTCTATCGGATCTGACACACCGTCTCCGGCTGCAGCCCGCCGCAGCCCGACCCTACCCGGCAGAGGCGGCACAAGCCTCCGCCCTACCCGATCCATTCACCCGAAAAGCGTTTGCCGTGCGCATCCACACGGCCCCACAACCACATAAACACCATTCATGGAACTCATCATACTTTATCTGACAGCGGCTCTCGCCATCTCGTTCCTCTGTTCGATTCTCGAAGCCGTCCTGCTCTCCACGCCGATGTCCTTCATCGCCATGAAGGAGAAGGAGGGCGCCAAGAACGCCCCGCTGCTCATGCGGCAGAAGCAGGACATCGACAAGCCGATCTCGGCCATACTTTCGCTCAACACCATCGCCCACACGATCGGTGCCGCAGGCGTCGGCGCCGAGGCCGTCAAGGTCTTCGGCGAAGCCTACTTCGGCATCATCTCGGCCGTGCTGACCATCCTGATCCTCGTCCTCTCGGAGATCATCCCCAAAACCGTCGGTGCCTGCTACTGGCGGCAGCTGGCCATGTCGTCGGCCCCGGTCATCCGCGCGATGATCATCGTCTGCTACCCGCTCGTGCTCCTCTCGGAGCTGATCACCAAGCTCGTCTCGTCGAAGAAACAGCCTCTCTCGGTCAGCCGCGAGGAGGTCTCCGCCATGGTGAGCGTCGGCCGGCAGGAGGGCGTCTTCCAACCCCGCGAGGACAAGGTGATCCAGAACCTCTTCCGGCTGGACCACGTTACCGTGCGCGAGATCATGACCCCGCGGACCGTGGCCGCCACGGCCCCCGAGCGCACCACGCTCCGCGAATTCTACGCCAACCACCTCTTCCGCATCTTCTCGCGCATCCCGGTCTACGGCGACAGCCCCGACTACATCACCGGCTACGTGCTGAAACAGACCGTCCTGGAGAAGCTGGCCGAAGACCGTTTCGACAACCGCCTGGCCGACATCCGGCGCCCGATCCTCTCGTTTCCGGGCGAGGAGACCGTGGCGGCCGTCTGGGAGGAGATGATCAAGAACAAGGAGCTCATCGCCCAGGTGCGCGACGAGTACGGCTGTTTCCAGGGCATCGTCACGATGGAGGACGTCATCGAGACGCTGCTCGGCCAGGAGATCGTGGACG
>FR892020.1:0-227 GCA_000434235.1 Alistipes sp. CAG:268
GGACCCCTTCATTACGAGTGAAGTGCTCTACCGCTGAGCTAATTCGGCCTTCACGGGCTTTGTACCCCTTTTCCTTCCCTTTCGGGACTGCAAATATCTGCAAAAAATTTTTTTCCTGCAAGAAAACTGCGAAAAATTTCTCATTTCTTGTTATCTTCGCGGAAAACTAATCCATAAATGGCTGCTTTTGTCCTCCCGTCATGCGCTTTCAACCCGGTTCCGGTACA
>FR892020.1:285-18385 GCA_000434235.1 Alistipes sp. CAG:268
GTGCGGACCGGGTATCGGTCGGTTGTCTTCGTATATGGCGGTGTGTGTGGCATTTTGTATCCACGATCTTCAAATTTCGACGCGATGATGCGTAAAGCCTTTCTTGAGCCTACGGCCGACCAGACCTTCGAAGTGGTGGGAGACGGCCCGTACAATTTTGTCCAGGTGCTGGAGCGTTCCCGCCGCTTGCAGGAGTCGGGCGATGTCGAAGGGGCTTGCAACGAGCGTTTCCAGGCTTTTCAACGCCTTGCCGCACTGATCCCCGATGACGAGGAGGTGAACCTCGAGTGGTCGCACCGCAATTCGCGGGCTGCGCTCGAACTGATCCGGGCTTCGGCCATCGACCACTTTCTGATCAACGACTTCGAAATGTCGGCGGCCCTGCTCGAACTGTTGCTCGAGCTCGATCCGGAGGACCATCTCGAGGGCAGCGAACTGCTCGCCTTCGACTATCTGGCCATGGACGAGCAGGAGCTCTTCGACGAGGTGATTAACGATGTCTCCGACAAGGCGGCCAGCCGCGAGGTGTTGTTGCTCTGGTCTGCCTACCGGCGCGACGGATCGTTGCCCGATGGAGAGTTGAAACGCTTCCGGACGCGCTTTGCCCCCTATTTCGCCGAATTCACGGCCGACAGCCATCCGGCCGATGCGGCCTACCTGCAGGATATCGAGAGCGAACATCCCTCGTTGGCGGCGCAGGCCCGTGAGTTGTGGCTGCAAACCGAGAACCTGTGGGTGTTGTGGCCCGGATTCATCGAGGCGCTGAAGGCTCGCCGTGCGGAGGCATAAGGCCCGCGGGACCAGATTCCCGGCAGATGTGAAAAAGCCGGATCCGTATCGCGGATCCGGCTTTTCCGTCTTTGCCCGTCGGCTGCGGGGCTATTGCTCGTTCTTTGTCTTGCGGTTGCGTACCAGCTCCTTGAAGCAGTGGCGGCAGATCGGCTCGTAGGTGTCCTGCGCTCCGAGCATCACCTGTTTCTCGTCGCTGGTCAGGCGGTGTGAATGGTGGGCGAGGTTGCCGCAGCGCACGCAGATGGCGTGCACCTTCGTCACGTATTCGGCCGTAGCCATCAACGCCGGCATTGGGCCGAACGGCCTGCCCGTATAGTCCATGTCGAGTCCTGCGACGATCACCCGCACGCCGTTGTCGGCCAGTTGTCGGCAAACATCGACGATGCTTTCGTCGAAGAACTGTGCCTCGTCGATGCCGACCACATCGACATCCGAGGTCATCAGCAGGATGTTCTGCGGCGATTCGACCGGCGTCGAGCGGATGGCGTGGGCGTCGTGCGAGACGACCTCCTCCTCCGAGTAGCGGACGTCGATGCAGGGCTTGAAGATCTCTACCCGCTGGTGGGCGAACTGTGCGCGTTTGAGGCGGCGGATCAACTCCTCGGTTTTGCCCGAGAACATCGAGCCGCAGACCACTTCGATCCAGCCCTTGCGGCTGGCATTTTCCAGAAACATGTCGTGTGTGCTGTTTTTTCGTTTCGTCGTGTCGTGAAGCTGCCCGATGGGCTTCGGTTTTCGAGGGAAAGCCTGCTGTCGCCTCTTCCGGGGGATCCGGTGTTTGGGAACCCCTGCTCCGCAGAGAGGCGGCGGCTTCGGGACGGAGGGCAAAGGTAACAATTTAATCCGGTTTCGTCAAGAGCCCCGGACGGGATCGGAGTCCGCATCGCGTCGGCCGGAGACGGGCTGCCGGAAAGAGAAACCGGACGCCCCTTTTGCGGGGCATCCGGTTCCCTTTTCGATGTTGTAGAATCGGCTATTTCCAGAGTTCCTGCTGCTCGAGGTTTTTGTTGAGCAGAATCTCACCCGACGGGATCGGCATGAGGTAGTACTTCTCGAGCCATCCCTTGCCGGCCGACGTGGGATCCTGATAGAAGTAGAGGTGGCCGGCGTTACCCTGTGCGGCCAGCTCCGAAGCCGACGCCTCGGTGGTGCCGCCTTGTTTCAGGATACCGGTCTCGCCCAGCGAGATCGAGCTGATACCCTGCGTCGTGGCATTCTCCACATAGGCTCCGTAGTGCTGTTTGTTCACATACCAGTCGGCCTTCTTCCAGCGGCGGACATCCTCGAACGAGAAGCTCTCGCCCATGAGTTCGATCAGGCGCTCGCGGCGGATCTCCCACAGCACGGGATCGACGCTCGGGTCGCGGTCCGGGTCGAAGTCCGAACCGATCTCGGCCACCGTCATGCGGCTTACCTCGGCGCGGTCACGCAACAGGTTGATGCTCTGGTCGGCCACGGTCTGGTTGAAGGCTCCGAGCTCGAACTTGGCCTCGGCGTAGTTGAGCAGCACCTCCTCGATCTTGACGAGCGGTTTGTCGGAGATCTCCTTGGCGACGTTCTGGTCCTGACGGTCCCAGCCGGCATGGTGTTTCCATACGAAGTATCCGCTCTTGCACAGCTGGTAGGTCTTGCTCGAGTTGAACGGCGTGAGGCCTGCAGCCAAGGCGCCGTTCATCGCGCCGGACGAGGAGAGCGAAGTGTTCGGTACATTGGGCTGGAGGTTGCCGCCCCAGTTGCCCGAGGGCAGCGCCTTGTGGCCCGAGATCAGGTAGTAGCCGGTCTGTACCTCGGGGATGCGGTATACCGGTTTGCCGTTGTCCGTGAGGTTCGTTTCGTTGCCGCGCGACGGGAACTTGCGCAGGTACTCCATGTACTTGTAGCCGTTCGACTCGTCGTAGGTGAAGTCGTTGATGCCCGTGCTGGTGGTGTTTACGTGATAGGGCGGCATGACCGTCTGCCACAGACGCGGATCGCGGTTGCGGAACGTCTTGTAGATGTCGCAGTTGGCGTAGTCGTAGGGCTCGCCCTCGGAATACGAGTTGTCGGCGCCGTTGTAGTCGTAGTACTTCACCTTGGCGTTGTGGATCGGCAGGCCGTCCTTGGTCAGGTAGAGGTCTACGGTCGATTGGGGCATCTCGAGCGATGCCGAGCCGATGTGCTCGAAGTGGCCCAGACGGTGCATCTTGTAATCCTCGGTATACTTCATGTAGAGGATCACGCCCGGTACGCCCTGCAGGTTTTCGGTCGTCCACAACTGGCCCCATCCCTTGCCGGGATAGGTGTCGCCGCCCGACGCGTCACCCGCGTAGAGGGTCGGATAACGGGACATCAGCTCCTCGGAGAGGCGGACGCACTCCTCGAGCAGTTTCTGCCCGGTGATGTATTCGCCCTCCTCGGCCACGTTGTGGTACTTGCGCCACGTTCCCTCGAACAGGGCGAAGCGGGTGAGGAATGCCTTCACGACATCGCTGTTCAGCGTGTTGGGTTCGGCCAGGTCGTCCTGGATGTTGTTTATGCACCAGATCAGCTCGTTGTAGATCTGGTCGGCCACGTAGAGCCTCGAGTCACGTGCCTTGTAGAGCTCCGGCGACGTGTCGTCGAGCAGATGGTCCACGTAGATGATGTCTCCGTAATTGACCATCAGCGCATAGTGGTTGAAGGCGCGGAAGAAGCGGGCAATGGCCTCCAGGCGGAGCCGTTCGCTGTCCGAGCAGACGGGATCCTGAATGTGCTTGAGCATCAGGTTGGCGGCACGGATGAACTCATAGGGCGTGCTGTAGGTGCCGTCCGAGGTCGGAATCGAGACGTTCTGTGCGGCATAGGGGTTGTCCACCGTGCCGGCGCCGTATCCGTAGTTGGTCAGGATGCCCGACCAGATGTCGCGGGTCGAGGTGCCGAGGGCTCCGCTCACGGGTATCGGGCCCGAGTAGATCGTAAAGCCGTTGAAGCAGTTGTAGAGCGTCAGCAGATAGGACATGCTGGAGTTGTACGAGGTGAAGGCACTTGCTTCCGTGGTCGTGCCTTCGGGGTAGCGCTCCAGAAACTCGTCGTTGCAGGAGGTGCTGCCCAATGCAAGCGCCCAGATGGCAAGGATATATGCTATTTTTTTCATACGAGTGATCTCTGTTTTTTTTGTTACAACGTGAAATTCAGACCGAACGAAACGGTGCGGTAGAGCGGGTAGCTCCACGAGAGGGTCTCGGGATCGATGCCCTTGGGCAGCGAGGTGAACGTGGCGAGGTTCTCGATGCTGACGAACAGACGCAGGTTCGAGACGTGGATCTTGTTCATCCAGCGCTTCGGGAAGGTGTAGGCCAGCGTCAGGTTCTTGATGCGCAGGTACGAGGCGTCGCTGAGCATGTGGTCGTTTGCACGGCGGTTCGATCCGGAGTTGGCGATCGTACCGCTGTCCGAGCCGTAGATACGCGGCAGTTTGGCGTTCGGATTCACGGGCTGCATATAGTCGGGGCTGGTCGGGTCGGTGCTGATCGGCTTCCAGTAGTCGGTCGTGCCCTCGAATACGGGATACCACTTGGCGTCGCCGGCGGCGAAGGTGTAGAGCAGCTCGCCCGTGTACATCCAGTCGCGCTTGCCGACTCCCTGCAGCATGACGCTCAGGTCGAATCCGGCGTAGCTGATGCCGAAGTTGATGCCGTACTGCAGGCGCGGCAGCGAGTTGCCGATGACGGTCATGTCACCCGGCTCACTCAACGTGTTCTTACCGCTGTTGATATCGTTCTCGTCGCTGTCCGAATACTGGTGGTCGTTCAGGTTCTTGAATTTGTAGTCTCCCGGGCGGGGGCTGTAACCCTGCAGCGTCGGAACGCCGTCCACGAGTTCCCAGCTCGACGTGTCCTTGAAGTCCTCGACCGTATAGAACCCGTCGTAGAGGTATCCCCAGATCTCGCCGACATTCATGCCTTCGTACAGCGAGCCGAGGCTCTTGCTCGAGTTGAAGTTCAGCTTCATGACCTTTGATTTGTAGTCCCAGAGGTTGAATCCCACGTTGTACTGCACCTTCTCGCCGATGTTGCCGCGCCATCCCAGCTGGAGTTCCCAGCCGCGCGTGCGCATTTTGCCGACGTTCTGGTTCGGGGCTGCGACGCCCAGCACACCCGGCAGATCGACGCCTTCGGAGAGGATGTCCTTCGTGTCGCGCTGGAACCACTCGAACATACCGGTCAGGCGGTTGTTGAACAGCGCGAAGTCCAAACCGACGTTCGACGTGGTGATGGTTTCCCACGTGAAGTTGGCGCTGACGAGGCCCGGCGTGCCGAGCTGTGTCACGTAGTTGGCGTCATCGTTGCCGTTGAGCCATACGGTTGATTTGGTCGAAAGGCCCATCGAGGCGATGTAGTCGTAGTATCCGGCCGAAGCCTGGTTGCCGATCGATCCGTAGGAGAAGCGCGGCTTGAGCTGGTTGAGCCACTTGCGTGTGCCCGACATGAAGTTCTCTTCGGCGACGTTCCATGCCATCGAGAACGAGGGGAAGAAGGCGAAGCGGCTGTCCTTCGGGAACTTCGACGAGCCGTCGTAACGGCCGCTGACCTCGAGGATGTACTTGCCCTTGTAGTCGTAGTTGAAACGGAAGAATCCGCTTCGGATGCCGAAGTCCGCATAGGAGTCGCTCACGGTGACCTTGCCCTGTGCGTTACCCATCGACGGGATGTCGATCAACGCCTGCTCTTCGGCCTGCGTGTTGTAGTACTTGTAGTCGTAGTCCTCTTGCGAGAAGCCGGCCATCAGCGAGAAATGGTGGTCCTGGGCTACGTCGATCTTGTAGGTAGCGTAGGCATTGAACGAGTTGCGCGTGTCGAAGAAGTGGCGGGCGATGTAATAGTCCTTCGAGGGGATGGTTTTCGTGGTCTCCTGGATGTCGGTGGCCTGCCACATGCCCGAGAAGTAGGTGAAGTCGGTCATCTGCTTCTGGTAGGTGTACTCGAAGACGGCCTCGAGACCCTTCACCGGGCGGAACGTCGAGCGGAACAGGAAGCGCGGCGTGTCGATGGTAGTGCGCCGGGCGTTGCTGTTGTCGATGATGGCGCGCGGGGTGAGGATCGTATATCCGTTCGGGTCGGTGCCGTCCGGGAGGAAGTTCATCAGACGGGTCGAGTAGAGCCAGCCGCCCGATTCGTCGTTCAGGTAGCGGCGCTGCTGCTGCGAGTAGGAGAAGTCTGCCTCCTGGGTGAACCATTTGGTGATGTCGGCCCCGATGTATCCTGAGAACGACATGCGGGTGTAGAGGTCCTTGTTACCGACAAACGGCCCGTTTTCACGGTAGCTGTTGCCCGACATGCGGAAGCGGATGTGCTCCGTGGCGCCGCTGACCGAAAGGTTGTGGTTCTGCGAGAAACCGGTCTCCATCATGCGGTCGTAGATGTCCTTCTGCGAGAGGTAGTAGCGCTTGCTGTCCTCGTTGGCCACGAAGATGCCGTTGCTCTGGAGCGTTCCCAGCCCCTCGAGGGCGGCACGGTCGGAGTTGTAGAGGTTGAGGTATTCGAGCCACTTGTCGATGTTCTGGCCTGCGGCGGCATAGGAATTCGAGTTGAAGGCCTCCTTGTAGATGGGCAGGTAGGTGTCCAGCCGTGTCTGCTCGGGCGTGCCGATGGCGTTGATGATACCGAAGTTGTTGCTGTAGTTGGCCGTGATGCGCTCGTTTCCTTGCGGCCTCTTCGTTGTGATCAGCACGACGCCGGCGGCGGCACGTGCACCGTAGATGGCCGAAGCCGAAGCATCCTTGAGCACCGTCACCGACTCGATGTCGTTCGGGTTGAGGGCGTCGATGTCGCCTTCGACGTTATCGATCAGGATGAGCGGAGAGAGTCCGGCGACAGCCCAATTGCCGTTGGAGTCCTTACCCAGAGAGGAGGTGCCGCGGATCTGGATCGACTTGCCGGTCTGGCCGGGGGTGTTGCCGCTGCTCGACGAGATCATCAGGCCCGGGACGGCACCCTGGAGTGCGGCTGCGACGTTCGGCTGCGGACGGTCGCCGAGCACCTCGTCCATCTTGACCGTGGCGACGGCGCCCGAAAGGTTGGCCTTTTTCTGCACGCCGTAACCTACGACAACCACGGCGTCGATGTCGAGCGCCTCTTCGAGGGTGACGACCATGCCCTGCGAGGCGGGGAGGGTCTGCGGCTTGTAGCCTACATACGAGAATTCGAGCGTGGCCTTTTCGGTGACGGTCAGGGTGAAGCCGCCGTTGAGGTCGGTCGTGATGCCGTTTGCGGTGCCGGTTTCGAAGACGGTGGCGCCGATGATCGGTTGGCCGTTCGTGTCGATAACCTTGCCCGAGATCTCGATCGTCTTGGAATCCTGGGTTTCTGCTACGGGAGCGGGCGACTCAGCTGCGGTTGCTGAATTTCCCCCCCCCCATGCTGGCAGAAACGAACATAGCCGAAGCTAAAAAGAAGAAGTGGAGAATTGTTCGTCTCATAGACATTTAGGTTTAGGTTTCTTATTCGGGACCGATTCTCCGCCAGGGGGAGGTGGCGTAGGGAAAAGGGCTCGAATTATAGTGCAATATAATAAAAAAATAACATACATGGGGTAAAAAGAGGGAAATTTTTAACGAAATGGTCATGTGCATGTTCGTTGTGTCTTCAGGCTTGTTTCTCCCTTTCTTCGGGACTCTGCCTTCGGAAGCAGTCAGGGGTACGCGGCAGGGGCAATTGGCATGTATAAGTGGCGGTTGCGGAATGATGCGGTGGTATGTTCGGTTTTTTGTGTGGCATGTTCGGTTTTTTTGTCCCGGGACTTCCGGTTGCGGGATGAGGAAATCTTCCGAAAGAGGTGGAATAAAAAAACGGGACTGCTTTTTGGCAGTCCCGGTCCTGTTTTTTTCAAAAATACCTACAGACACTCTTCGAGGCGCTCGATTCGGGCGCCGAGGGCGTTGAGCCGTCCGTCGATGTTCTTGTAGCCGCGGTCGATCTGGTCGATGTTCTGGATCGTGGAGACCCCTTCGGCCGACATGGCGGCGATGAGCAGGGCCACGCCGGCGCGGATGTCGGGCGAGGTCATGCGCGTGGCGCGGAGCCTCAGCCGGTGGTCGTGTCCGATGACCGTGGCGCGGTGGGGGTCGCAGAGGATGATCTGCGCGCCCATGTCGATGAGTTTATCGACGAAGAAGAGACGGCTTTCGAACATCTTCTGGTGGATCAGCACGGCTCCCTTGGCCTGTGTGGCCACGACCAGGAAGATCGACAGCAGGTCGGGCGTGAGGCCCGGCCAGGGGGCGTCGGCGATGGTCATGATCGAGCCGTCGAGGAAGGTCTCGATGCTGTAGTGGTCCTGTTCGGGGATGTAGATGTCGTCGCCGCGCTGTTCGAAGCGGATGCCCATGCGGGCGAACTGGGCGGGAATGATGCCCAGGTTCTCGTAGGACACGTTGCGGATGGTCAGCTCCGACTGGTTCATGGCGGCCATGCCGATGAAGCTGCCCACCTCGATCATGTCGGGCAGCAGCGTGTGGTCCGTGCCGCCGAGCGACTCGACGCCCTCGATGGTCAGCAGGTTCGAGGCGATGCCCGAGATGCGGGCGCCCATGCGGTTGAGCATGCGGCAGAGCTGCTGCACGTAGGGTTCGCAGGCGGCGTTGTAGATTGTGGTCGTGCCCCGGGCCAGCACGGCGGCCATGATGATGTTGGCCGTGCCTGTTACGGAGGCCTCGTCGAGGAGCATGTAGGTGCCCTTCAACTCCCGGCCCTCGACCATGAAGAAATCGTCGGCGACATCGAAGTTGAACTTCGCACCGAGCTTCTGGAAACCGAGGAAGTGGGTGTCGAGGCGCCGGCGTCCGATCTTGTCGCCGCCCGGCTTGGGAATGTAGCCCACGCCGAAGCGGGCCAGCATCGGGCCGATGAGCATCACCGAGCCGCGCAGGCGCGCGCAGCGGCGGCGGTAGTCGTCCGTGCGCAGGTAGTCGAAGTCGATCTCCCGCGCGCGGAACGAATAGGTGTCGTCCGACAGACGGTCCACTTCGACGCCCATTGCCCGGAGCAGCTCGATGAGCTGCATGACATCGAGGATCTGGGGGATGTTGTGCACGGTGACCCGTTCGGGGGTCAGGAGCGTGGCACAGAGGATCTGGAGCGCCTCGTTCTTGGCGCCCTGCGGGGTGATTGACCCGTGGAGGCGGTGGCCTCCTTCGACTTTGAATACTGCCATGGTGTCTCTTTTTTGCGGGCCGCGGAGGGGTCCGCACCATAGACAAAGTTAGCAAGATTTCGTGTTTTGCGCGGGTTTTTGAAATATTTTCGTGAAAAATTTTTGCGGATCGGTTTTTTGTTGTACTTTTGCAATCCGTAAAAATGTCTGAAACAATTAATATTAGATAGCTATGGCAATGAAGAGAACTTACCAGCCGTCGCGTCGCAAGCGGATCAACAAGCATGGTTTCCGTGCTCGTATGGCTACCGCCAACGGTCGCAAGGTGCTGGCTGCGCGCCGCGCAAAGGGTCGTAAGAAGCTGACCGTATCGGACGAGTCGACGTTCAAGTACGCTTAGTCTTCTTGCAGGAAAAATACATGGGTCGGCTTGCTCAAGCCGGCCCTTTTCCGTTTGATGTCATGTTTGCATGTCGAAAGGCCACGGAGGCCGATATTCCGCTGATCCGCTTGCTGGCCGGCGTGGCTTTCCCGGCGACCTACCGGGAGCTGCTCTCGCCCGCACAGCTGGACTACATGATGGAGTGGATGTACTCGGAGCAGAGCCTGCGGGAGCAGCTGTGCGGAGGCCATGTCTTCTACATCGCTTCGTGCGACGGCGAGCCGTGCGGCTATGTCTCCGTCGAGCGGCAGGGCGAACGGCTGTTCCACCTGCAGAAGATCTACGTGCTGCCCCGCTTCCAGGGGTGCGGCGCCGGGGCCTTCCTCTTCCGCACGGCGGTGGCGCATGTCCGGGCTTTGCAGCCGGAGGCCTGCCGCATGGAGCTGAACGTGAACCGGGGTAACCGGGCGCTCCGCTTCTACGAGCACATGGGGATGCGCCGTCTGCGTGAGGGCGACTTCCCGATCGGCAACGGTTTCTACATGAACGACTATATCATGGGGCTCGACCTCGGGTGAGATCCCGAATGAGGTCCTCGGCGTGGACTCGCCCGCATCAAAAACTATCGCCCCGGCTGCAATCTCTCTGCAACCGGGGCGAAATTCGTTGCTGCCCTCTGCCGGCGTCGGATTCGGTGCTATTTTCCCTCCTCGGACTTGAAGAGGTCCATCTCGCCGCGCTCGACCTTCCCGTGGATGTCGGCCAGTTCGGCGATGACGGGTGAGATGAACTCGATCGTGTCGCTCACGGCCGACTTGCCGCCCTCGCCCTTGATGCGGTAGAGCATGGCGGCGTAGAGGGCGCGGAAGCAAAGCTCCGTGTCGCTGATCCCCGGGTTGCCCAGCACGGCGCGCAGACGCGGCAACTCGGGTTCGAGCCGGGCGTAGGTCGCGCGGTAGTGCTCGCCTGCGGGGAGCTTCATCAACTGGAGGTGCAGGTCGTGCAGGTCGCGGATCAGGTGCAGCGTGTGTTCCAGGTGTCCCTTCTCGGCCTTTCCCTCCTGCTGCAGGAGGTTGGCCAGGTCGAGGTACCACATCAGGAAAAGGTGCTTCTGCTCCTCGGCGATGTCCTTGCGCGGGGCGATAAGTGTCGAGTAGATCGCCTCGGGGCTGAACTGCAGGGCCCGGAGCAGGTCCTCGAGCTGCCAGAGGTAGAGGATGTATTCGGCGATGTTCTCACGCCGCTTGGCTTTGGCTATGTCCATGACGGATCTGTTTTTCTCTTTCTTCTGTTTGGTGGGCGTCTTGTCTTTCGGGTGCTATGGCCCGGTCTGCTCCCGTATCTTCCGACCGTTTCCGCTTGGCGTCCCCGGTCTCTTGCCGGGACTCCGGTCCGGTGCCCGAGGGCTGTCCGGCATCGTTCCGACTGCTTCCGGTTCCTGCTCCCGGCTCTTTCTGCTCGGCCTTACCCCCCCCCCCCTGCCCGAGGGGCTCCACGGGCCCTTCCCTGCAGGAGGGACTCCCAGGTCCCTTCCCGCATGTCTCGCGGCGGGCGACCCTACTTGATCCAGACTTTGGGCTCGGTGCGGTGCTTGAGGAAATACTGCTGCGACTTGAGCAGGTTGCGCGACTGGAGCACCATGTTCTTCGTCTCGGTCAGGATTGTCAGGTAGAGCATCGAGGCCTTGGTGTTCGACTTCGCCTCGTTGATGCGCGCGAGTTCCGACTTGATCGCCTCGGCGATCGCCTCGAAGAGCTGGTCGCGCAGCGTCAGCACCTCCTCGATTTCGGAGAAGTCACCCTCGCGGAGCATCTGGTTGATCCGGCGGTAGATAATCTCTACGTCGTCGTTGATCGACATCAGGTCGCGAGTCTGTTCCATCGACATTCCCTCGTGGTTGTTGTCGATGTGCTCGAAGGCCGGACGGGTGATGTGCATCAGGGCCTTGGTCATCTCGTTCAGGTAATCGACCACCTGAACGTAGTAGTGGGCCGTATTGACGTCGCCGCCCTGCAGCTTGCGGAGCGTCGGCATCAGCGAGTATTTGCGTTCGCGCGACTGGTAGAAGAGGTCGTTCGACTCTTTGACCATGTCGCGCAGCACCTTGCGGTTCTCCTTGAAGACGGCGATCAGCGTGCGGTCGTAGATGCGCGTGGCACTCTCCATCGTGGCGCAAACCTCGTCACGCAGCCCCATGATGATGTCCTCGTTGGTCTCGGCACGGGCGATTTCGCGGCGGGCCTCCTTGCCTTTCTTCATGAAGTTGCTGTGGATGAGCATGTATCCGCACAGCAGGGTGATGACGATGAATGCCGCCGTTCCGCCGTAGATCAGGGCCAGGCCCACGACGAAGGCGATCAGGAAGCCGCCCAGGGCCGTGACGAACCACCCGGCCACGACGGTCATGACGCCCGAGATGCGGTATACGGCGCTTTCACGACCCCATGCGCGGTCGGCCAGCGACGAACCCATGGCCACCATGAAACTGACATAGGTCGTCGAAAGGGGCAGTTTGAGCGAGGTGGCCAGGGCGATGAGCAGGGCCGAGGTGGTGAGGTTCACCGTGGCGCGGATCATGTCGTAGGGGGCTCCGCTGTGTTCGATGTCTTCGTATTCGAAGCGGCGGGAGATGGATTTCCGCACCCGCTCGGGGATGACGCGTTCGATGCCGGCATTGATGTTGAGTGCCGCGCGGACGATCGTGCGCGAGAAGAGCGACGACCCGTACTGCTGCTCCGACCCTTCGTCGCTCTGGGTCGAGAGCGAAAGCTCGGTGGCCGAGACGTGCATCGACTTCTTGGAGGTCCAGAGCGTGAGGATCATCACGCCGCCGGCAGCCAGCAGCACGGCGAAGTTCGCGGGGACGTTCTCGTTGAGCGCACCCATCATCATCGAGGCGTCGCCCGAATGGCGGGCGATCGAGTAGGCGTCGAATCCGGCCACGGGCACGCCGATGAAGTTCACCAGGTCGTTGCCGGCAAAGGCCAGGGCCAGGGCGAAGGTGCCCGAGAGGATCGTGATGCGGAGGATGTTGATCCGGAAGCGCTGGATGATGAAGAGCAGCAGCGAGCATCCGACCCAGCAGAAGAAGAGCGACGCGAGCAGGTTCTCGTCGATCATGCGGATGAACTCATGCCCGGCGAGGATCGACTTGAGCCCCTTGAAGACGGCGAAGTAGACGATCGCCGTGAGCGAGGCGCCGCACCAGACGGCCCCGTAGCGGCGCAGGTATACCGTATAGCGGAACGAGAAGATCAGGCGCGAGATGTACATCACGACCGTGCCGCACGTGAAGGCGATGACCACCGAGAGCAGGATGGCCGAGACGATGCCCATGGCCCGTGAGGTGTTGATGTACTGTCCGAGCGAGGAGACGCCCTGCGCGGGGTCGCCGGCGATCTTGTAGACCGATACGGCGATGGCGGCGCCCAGCAGACAGAAGATGAGCGATACGGTGGTCGAGGTGGGGAGTCCCCACGAGTTGTAGAGGTCGAGCAGGATGACGTTGGCGAACATTACGCCCAGGTAGAGCATCATCACCTCGTGGAACGAGAAGAGCGCCGGGTTGAACATGCCGCTGCGTGCGACCTCCATCATGCCGCTCGACGTGATGACGCCGATAACGATGCCGACCGAGGCGACGGTCAGGATGACGCGCATCGAGGCGGCTTTGGATCCGATTGCTGAGTTGAGGAAATTGACCGCGTCGTTCGTGACGCCGACGAAGAGTCCGGAAACGGCGAGAATTCCCAAAATGCCGATGATGACGGTGTAGATTTCGCTCATGCTTGGAACGGTACAACGGTACAAATGATGAACAAAATTACGGAGAATTTTCCGATGTCACGGTTTTGCAATGGATTATTAACGTTAATTTAACGTGCTGTACGCTGGCCTCCGCCTTCTCGTCCGGGCGGGGCAAAAAGAGAGCGGCAGGTCGCAACTGGTCGCCGCGCCTGAAGAATTCGAAGGGCTGCGGAACCACCCTGCCGCTGGTAGTTTTCGTCGGACCTCCTCCCGGGTCGGGTCGGCGGGCCGTTTATGGTTTCGGATACGTTTTTGGATCGGTCTCTGTTGCCCGGGGTGGTGCGGTCGCGCTGTTGGGAAAGCGGCACCCGGGGCTTTTCGTCTTTTCTGTTTCGAAAAAGGTCCGGAAGATTTCCGGGAGGCAAAGGTAACAAAAAGTTCCGAGAATGCAAATTCCGGATTGCCGTGTGCGGCGGGTTGCCGGAGCCCCGAAAAAAGACCGCCGCGGGAATGCCGCGACGGTCCGTGTCCGTATCCCGGAGCGGGGATTAATCCTCGTCCGTATCGGTGTAGGCCTTGAGCAGTTTCTCCTGTACGTCGGCCGGAACCTGCTCGTAGGAGGAGAACTTCATCGTGTAGGTAGCCGAACCGGAGGTGAGCGACGAGAGGGTCGTCGAATAGCGGTAGAGTTCGGCCAGCGGCACGAGGGCGTTCAGGCGGTCGAATCCCTTGTCCGACTCCATGCCGGCGATCATCGCGCGGCGGTTCTGCAGATCGCTCATCACGGCGCCCATATACTCGCTCGGGGTGAGGACCTCGACATTGTAGATCGGCTCCATGATCTTCGGGCCGGCGTTGCGGAAGGCCTCCTTGAAGGCGTTTCGTGCGGCGAGCTTGAACGAGATTTCGTTCGAGTCCACCGGGTGCATCTTGCCGTCGTAGATCACCACGCGGATGTCGCGGGCGTAGGATCCCGTCAGCGGGCCCTCGTCCATCTTCTCCATGATACCCTTGAGGATCGCCGGCATGAAGCGTGCGTCGATGGCGCCGCCGACGATCGCCGAGTAGAACTGCAGCTTGCCGCCCCATGCCAGGTCGTACTCCTCTTTCGTCTTGACATTCACGACCATGTCACCCTTGCCGGGAACCTTGTAGTTCTTCGGCTCGGCGATTCCGTCGTAGTAGGGCTCGATGATCATGTGCACCTCGCCGAACTGTCCGGCGCCGCCCGACTGCTTCTTGTGGCGGTAGTCGGCCTGCGCCACCTTCGTGATCGTCTCGCGGTAGGGGATCTTCGGGGCGATGTACTCGTAGGAGAGCTTGTTCTCCTTCTCGATGCGCGAGCGGAGGATGTTCAGGTGGTGTTCGCCCTGGCCCTGGATGATCGTTTGCTTGAGCTCCTTGGAGTATTCCACGAGGATCGTCGGATCCTCGAACTTGGCGTCGTTGAGGATCTTGCCCAGTTTCTCCTCGTCACTCTGCTCCTTGCACTTGATGGCGGCGCGGTAGCGCGGCTCGGGGAAGACGATCTGCTCGATGGTGACCGGAGCGGCGGCAGCCGACAGCGTGTCGTTCGTGCGCGTGCCCTTGAGCTTGACGGTGCAGCCGATGTCGCCGGCCGAGAGCTCCGTCACCTTGATGCGGTTCTTGCCCGCCACGGCGAAGAGCTGCGAGAGCTTCTCCTTGTTGCCCGTGCGGGTGTTCACCAGCTCGGTACCCTCGGTGATCTTGCCGCGGATGACGCGGAAGTAGGTGATCTCGCCGATGTGCTGCTCGATCTGGCTCTTGAAGACGAATGCCACGGCGGGAGCCGCCTCGTCGGCCGTAATCTCCTCGCCCTCGGTCGAGAGGAACGCGGGGGCCTTGAGCGGGCCCGGGGCCACGTTGATGATGAACTCCATCAGGCGCTTGGTCCCGATATCCCACTTGCCGCTCGTGCAGAAGATCGGCATCACCTCGCGGCGCGATACGCCGATCTTGAGTCCGGCGCGGATATCGTCCTGCGTGAGGGTTCCCTTGTCGAAGTAGAGCTCCATGAGGGCCTCGTCGTGCTCGGCGGCCATCTCCACGAGCTCCTTGTTGAGCGCCTGGGCGCGTTCCAGCTCCTCGGCCGGAATCTCGAGCTCCTCGCGGTGGCCGTCGTGGTCCTTGAAGCGGTACATCTTCATCATCAGCACATCGATGAACGAGTCGAATCCGGCGCCCTGATTGACCGGATACTGCACCAGCACGGGCTTTACGCGCGAGGCGGCCTTGATCGAATCGAAGGCGGCTTCGAAGTTGGCCTTGTCGGCGTCGAGCTGGTTGATCACGCCGATGACGGGTTTCTTGAGCAGGCGTGCGTAACGGGCCTGTATCTCGCTGCCGACCTCCCAGCCGTTCTGTGCATTGAAGAGGAACACGCCGACGTCGCCGACCTTGAACGCCGAGAAGAGATTCCCGCAGAAATCGTCCGATCCCGGGCAGTCGATGATGTTCAGCTTGCGGTCCATGAACTCCGTGAAGAGAATCGTCGAATAGATCGAACGCTTGTATTCGTGCTCGATATCCGTGTTGTCCGAGAGCGTGTTGTTCGTCTCGATACTACCCCTGCGGTCGATGACCTTCCCTTCATAGGCCATCGCTTCGGCAAGGGTAGTTTTTCCCGTGCCGGGCGCGCCGATCAGTACGATGTTCTTGATCTCTTTTGCTGAATAGTTTTTCATATTCGGACTATGTTTTAAGGTTGATTTTCGGTTAGCCGACTATAAATATACGAAAAAATCGGGAAAAACAAGCCGGCATAGCCTTTTTTTGTTCCTTTTCCGAGGCCGTGGAGTGTCATTTTGGGGCTGTGCGGCTCCTGTTCGTAAAAATTGCCGGATGTCCCGGACGGAGCCATCTTCCCGGGCGTGTTTGGGACTCGGTTCGCAAAAGGAACTCTCCGTGCAGGCAAAGAAACAGAGGCGGGCCGCCAGATCCGATTGCCGGATGGCAGCCCGCTCCGTATCTGTGCGGTGTGGTTTTGGGGTTATTTCCCGACGACGGCCTCGAGCTCCTCGACCGTGACGGGAATCTTGCGGTCGCCGAGCATCCGGCTTCCCTCTTCCGTCACGAGGATGTCGTCCTCGATGCGGATGCCGCCGAAGTTGCGGTAGGCCTCCAGGGCGTCGTAGTCCACGATTCCCTTGTAAAGACCCTCGGCGCGGCACTTGTCGATCAGCGCCGGGATGAAGTAGAGGCCCGGTTCGTCGGTCAGCACCGTGCCCGGCTCGATGCGCCAGGCCGCGCGGTAGATGCAGGTGGCCGACTTGGCGGCACGCTCGGCGATCGTCGAGAAGTCGAACGAGCGCTCGCCCATCGCCTCGCAGTCGTGTACGTCCATGCCCAGTCCGTGGCCCAGTCCGTGGGGCATGAACATCGTCATGGCGCCCGAGGCCACGGCATCAGCCGCCGTACCCTTGATCAGTCCCACGCTGATCAGCCCTTCGGCCAGCGTGAGGTAGGCGGCCTTGTGGATCTCGGTGTACATCATGTGGGGCTTGACGATGCGGGCCACGTGGTCGTGAGCCGCCAGCACGATGTTGTAGATCTCCTTCTGCTGCTCGGTGAAGCGTCCGCTGACGGGATAGGTGCGGGTGTGGTCCGAGCAGTAGTTGTTCACCGTCTCGCCGCCGGCGTCGCAAAGCAGCAGCCGGCCCTCCTCGAGCACCCCGTCGCAGTTGAGGTTGTGGAGCGTTTCGCCGTGCTGCGAGACGATCGACGGGAAGGAGAGTCCCGATCCGAGCGACTTGGCGACGCCTTCGATCGCGCCGGCGATCTCGCGCTCAACGATGCCCGGGCGGCAGAGCTTCATGGCCAGCGTGTGCATTTCGTAGCCGATGCGGAAGGCTCGCTCCATCTCCTCGATCTCCTCGGCGCTCTTCTTTTCGCGCATCTCCGCCACGGCGAACATCAGGTCCACCGACTTGTAGTCGTGCAGCAGGGCGGGCTTGATGCCCAGCAGTTCCGACAGCTGGAGCTTTGTTTCGCCGCGGTAGGGGGGCAGGTAGTGGATCTTGCGCCCCTGGGCGATGGCCTTGCGCAGGCGCGCCTCGAGGGCGGCTGTCGGGAAGGTCTCCGTAACGCCTACCTGGGCGCCCAGCTCGCGGAGCGTGGGCTGCGGACCGGTCCAGATGATGTCCTCGACGGTGAAGTCGTCGCCGTAGAGGGCCTCCTCGCCCGAGTCGGCGTCGATCAGACCCACCAGCGAGGGAATGTTGAGTCCGAAGTAGTAGAGGAACGACGAGTCCTGGCGGAAATAGTAGGCGTTGTTGGGGTAGTTGTTCGGTGCGGGGGCGTTTCCCGGAAGCAGGATGATGCCCTGCCCGATTTTCGTGCGCAGCATCTTGCGGCGCGCGATATAGGTTTTTGCTGAGAACATAATGTTGCGGTTTTCGACAAATATAGCAAAAATCCGCCTTGGGTCTTACGCCGCGCCCGCTTTTTTTCGGCCTGCCGACGGAGCCCTGTGTCTCAGAAGCGGATGTTGCCGCCCTCGGGGGTCACCGTGACGGTCACCTCGCGTCCGAGGTAGAGCGCCAGGTTCGGCTCCTCGTGACCGGCCGGCAGTCCGAAGAGCACCGGGATGCCGAGCGGACGCAGCTGCTCGGCCAACACCTCGCCGGCATCCTCCACGCCGAACTTCCGCTGCCCCATCATGTCGGTCAGGTGGCCCACGACGACGGCCTTCACGTTGCGCAGCGCCCCGCTGCGGTGGAGGCTCTGCATCATGCGGTCGAGGCGGTAGACGAACTCGCCGACCTCTTCGATGAAGAGCACCGTCGGCTCCTCGGCGCGCAGCTCCTCGGGGGTGCCGATCGCGGCGCAGAGCACCGTGAGGTTTCCGCCGGCCAGACGGCCCGAGGCGCAGCCCGGGATGTTGAGCGGATGGGGCTCCGTGTCGATCTGCTGCGTGAGCCCGAAGAGGGCCTCGCGCAGCGACTCGGCCGAGAGGTCCTCTTCCTCGTCGTCGAAGCGGAAACCTGCGGGCATCTGCCCGTGGATGCTTTCGATTCGGAGGTTGCGCATCACCAGGTGGAGCGTCGTGAT
>FR892020.1:18402-41605 GCA_000434235.1 Alistipes sp. CAG:268
AGCGTCGGGATGTCGCGGAAGCCCACCAGCCATTTGGGGTCCCGGCACAGGGGCGAGAAGTCGAGGCGCGGGAGCAGGCGCACCGATCCGTAGCCGCCGCGGAAGGCGATGATGGCCCGTACCGCGGGGTCGTCGATCATCTGCTGGAGGTCGGCCGCGCGCTGGGCGTCGGTCCCCGCGAAGTAGGGTTGCGAGCGGTCGGCGTAGTGGGCGCCGTAGCGGACGTGGAGTCCCCATTGCTCGAAGCGGCGGCGGATCTTCGCCGTGTCGGTCTTGAGGGCCATGCGTCCCGCTGGGGAGACGATGGCGACCGTGTCGCCCCTCTTCAGGTAGCGAGGACGCAGAAAGGCCGCAACGGGGTGTGCGATCGAGTCGCCTGCGGGTCGGAGCGTGTCGGGCACTGCGGGGCCCGGGGATTCCGGCGTGGCCGGCCGCGTCGCAAGGGCCGTATCGGCCGGGGCGCTTGTCCGGATCGAATCGGCCGCGGGAACGGCCGTGCGGAGCATCCGCGCCGTTGAGGCGGATGTCGCGGCGAGGCATCCCGCAAGGGCGAGCGGGAGCAGAATCATTCGGGAGATATTCTTCATCGGTTCTTATGGGCGCCGGTGCCGGCGGTCGAGACCTTCGGGCAGCGGCAGGGAGATGCGTGTAAAACTGACGATGGCTCCGGCCAGTGCGAAACCTCCGGCCAGGAGCAGCGCCGTGTGGGTGCTGTTGTCGGGAACGAGGTGGAACAGCAGGGCCATCAGTGCGGCGCCCGTGGTCTGTCCCACGAGTCGGGCCGTGGCGAGCATGCCGCTGGCCGAGCCGCTCCGCTCGGGCGGTGCCGAGGCGATCAGTATGCTGTTGTTGGGCGACTGGAAGAGGCCGAAGCCGGCGCCGCAGAGCACCAGCCGCCAGACGATGTCGCCGTTCGACGGGTGTTCGGGCAGCCAGGCCAGCAGCACGAGCCCGACGGCCATGGCCGTGAGCCCCAGTCCGCCGAGCAGGCCGGCGTGGATGCGCTCGACGAGAATGCCGGCCACCGGGGCGACTACCATGATGATGGCGGGCCAGGCCGTCATCAGCAGTCCGGTTGCCACGTCGCTGTAGCCGCAGGCGTGCTGCAGGTAGAAGGGCAGTGCCACCAGGGCGAGCATCTGCCCGAGGAACGAGCAGATCGACGTGGCGACCGACACCGAGAAGATCGGGATGCGCAGCAGGTCGAACGGCAGCAGCGGGTAGGGTTCGCGCAGCTGCGTGCGGATGAACAGGAAGCCGATGATGAGCAGGGCCGCGATGCCGACCGAGAGGATCCGCGGGTCAAGCCCGTGCGAGAATCCCTCGATGGAAGACATCATCAGTCCGAAAGTCAGGGCGTTCATCACGGCGTCGCGCCAGTTGAACTTTCCTTCGTGGGCCCGGACCGGGTTCTCGGGCAGGAAGTGCGAGCTGAGTACGAGGGCGGTCAGTCCGACGGGGATGTTCACGGCGAAGAGCCACGGCCAGTCGGCGGCCGAGAGGATGGCGGCGGCCAGGGTAGGCCCGGCCACTGACGAGACGGCTACGACCGTGGCGTTGATTCCCATGCCGCGCCCGAGCTGTGCCTTGGGGTAGATGATGCGGATGAGCGTCGTATTGACCGACGTGACGGCCGCCGCGCCGAATCCCTGCATGACGCGGGTCAGCACAAGGGTCTGCAGCGATCCGGAGAGGGCGCAGCCGACCGAGGCGACGGTGAAGAGGGCCAGTCCGCCGATGTAGACCCGGCGGTAGCCGATCCGTTCGCCGAGGGCCGAGAACGAGAGCAGCGAGACCATGATCGCGAGCTGGTAGGCATTGACGATCCAGATCGAGTCGGCCGACGAGATGCCGAGCTCCCGGGCGATCGTGGGCAGGGCGACGTTGGCGATCGTCGCGTCGATTACGGACAGCGAGACGCCGAATGCCACGGCCAGGATGGCCCAGATACGACGGGGCATCGGAATGCCGTCCCGGGAGTGTTCTATGTGCAGGGAGTCGGACATGGCACGGCAAAGATACGAAAAAAGCGAAAACCCGAAGTCGCCGCTTCGGGTTTTCGTCTCGCATCTATTTTCGGGTCGCCGTTCGCCGGCCGGTAAGATAACCGGAAACGGGCGCCGTGGGGATTTGAACTTTTTATTTTAAAAATAGCTTGCGGTTCATCGGTTGTGCCGTCGCTTGCGGAGGTGCTGCGTGCCGGGCCACAAAAGAGGCAGAAGGCAGAGTGTTACCCACGGCAGGTGAATTTCGGCATTCGGGGTGAGGACCCGTGCGGCAACGCTGACGCCGAACTGGACGACAACGACAAGCAGGATCACTACGCGAATGACTTTCTCAATTTCCATGCAAAATGTGCGGGTTTCCGTTGCGACAATGCAAAGATAGAAAAGAAAAATCGAAAAACAAGTGAAATTTATTGAAATTCGATAAAAAATTTCTGAAAACCGGTCCGCTCTGGTTTATGGGTATAAAAAACGCAACCCGAAGGTTGCGTCAAGGGGTTTCGAAGGGTTTCGGACCCTCGGACAAAGGACCCGGCTCTCCTGCCGGTTCGGGCGGGTCATTCCGCATCGACGAACTTGTAGAGCTGGTCGCCGCGGCGGATCACCCCCGGCGTGCGGATGGCGCACAATTCGCCCTGCGCCACCGATCCGACCGGCTCGCCGTCGGGACCGTGCAGCTCCTCGAGCAGCTGTTCGGCCACCCCCGTCGTGGCGCCGAGGAAGAAGATCTCCTCGCCGATGGCCAGCGGGGCCGCCTCGACGGCCACCTCGGCCACCGAGAGTTTCTTGTAGAAGTTCACCACCTTGCCGACGTAGACCTTGCGGCGTGTGGCCGATGATCCGTAGGCCGGGCTGTACTCCACGACCGGACGCCCGGCGTAGTAGCCCTCCCAGAACCCGCGGTTGAAGACCGTGCGCAGCCGCTCCTTGAGCGATGCGGCCAGTTCGGGGGTGTAGCGCCCCTCTTCGAGGGCACGCAGCGCCTGGTCGTAGCACTCCACGACACGCTTCACGTACTCCGCGCCGCGGGCCCGCCCCTCGATCTTGAGCACACGAACCCCCGCGCCGATCATCCGGTCGAGGAAGTCGATCGTGCAGAGGTCCTTGGGCGAGAGGACATACCGTCCGTCGATGTCGAGCTCGGCCCCCGTCTCCTTGTCGCGCACGGTGTACTTGCGTCGGCACAGCTGCCGGCAGGCCCCGCGGTTGGCCGAGCAGCCCGTTTCGTAGAGCGACAGGTAGCATTTGCCCGAGATTGACATGCAGAGCGCCCCGTGGGCGAACATCTCGATCTCGACCAGTTCGCCGCGCGGGCCGCGTATGTCGTCCGCGACGATCCGGTCGCGGATCCCGGCCACCTGTTCGAGCGACAGTTCGCGTGCGAGGACCACCGTGTCGGCCCATTGTGCATAGAACTTCACGGCCTCCGAGTTGGAGATGTTGCACTGCGTCGAGATGTGCACCTCGACGCCCGCCCGGCGGGCATAGAGGATAACGGCCATGTCCGAGGCGATGATGGCATCGATGCCCTCGCTCTTCGCCCGGTCGATCACCTCGTGGGCTGCGGCGATCTCGTCTTCGTAGATGACCGTATTGACCGTCAGGTAGGTGCGCACACCGGCGGCGTGTGCCGTCGCCACGATGCGCGCCAGGTCGTCGAGCGTGAAGTTGGCGGCCGATGCCGACCGCATGTTGAGTTTCCCGACCCCGAAATAGACGGCGTCGGCGCCGGCCTGGATGGCTGCGGCGAGCGATTCGTAGCTCCCCACGGGAGCCATGATTTCGATATCGGAGCGTTTCAAGGCAGTGGCTCTTTCTGAAAGTTTACTTTTTACGCCCCATGAGGCTTTCGGCGAATTCACGCATCCGCAGCGTGCGTGCGGGATCGGCCGAGAGCGAGTCGAGGGTGGCGAGCGCCCGCTCGAAGCGCAGCGAGATCTGCTGCTCGGCCAGCCGCGGGATATCCAGCCGGTCGTAGACCTCCTTCACGCGGGCGATCTTCTCGGCGTCGGTCAGCGTCGCGTCGCGGTAGGTGTGGCGCAGAATCTCGCGCGTGGGTTCGTCGGCGCGGCTCATTGCCGTGACCATCAGGTAGGTCTTCTTGCCTTCGAGGATATCGCCTCCGATGGCCTTGCCCAGCCGCTCGTCGCCGTAGCTGTCCAACAGGTCGTCCTGCAGCTGGAAGGCGAGCCCCAGCTCCACGGCAAAGCGGCGCAGCTTGCGGCAGTCCTCCTCGGAGGCGCCGCCCAGCGTGGCGCCGATCACGGCCGAACCGGCCAGCAGCACCGAGGTCTTCAGTTCGATCATGTGCATGTACTCCACCACCGAAACCTTCTGTTTCTGCTCGAAGTCCATGTCGTATTGCTGGCCCTCGCACACCTCGAGCGCCATCTGGTTGAAGGTTGCCAGGATCTGGGGCAGCAGGTGCGCCGGCACACCGCTCAGCAGGCGGTAGGCGCAGATGAGCATCGCATCGCCCGAGAGGATGGCCACGTTCTGCCCCCAGCGGGCGAAGACCGAAGGCTTGCCGCGCCGCATGGCGGCATTGTCCATGATGTCGTCGTGCAGCAGCGTGAAGTTGTGGAACATCTCCACGGCCGCGGCTGCCGGAAGCGCCGACTGTATCTGGTCGGAGAAGATGCCGCAGGAGAGCATCACCAGCATCGGCCGCAGGCGCTTGCCCCCGCCGCCGAGCGAGTAGCCGATCGGGGCGTAGAGCAGTTCGGGCTCGGCCGGGAAATCGGTCTGTGCCAGATAATTCTCGATTGTGGCGAGCAATTCCTCGTTTGTTTGCATGGTATGAATCGATTTTTGGTGTCGGATTGTGTCCCAAAAGTAGGAAAAAACTTTGGAGTGGCCGAATTTTCGATTAACTTTGACCTGATATTTTTAACATAAAACCTGAAACCTGCTATGAAAAAACTCGCAATCGGCGTGGACATCGGGGGAATCAATACCGCTTTCGGACTTGTGGATGAAAACGGCGATCTCTATGCCGAATCGGTCATTTCGACCAAGAAATGTCCCTATGTGGACGACTATCCCACCTATGTGCAGGATCTCTGCGATTCGATGCATGCACTGGCCAAGAGCCTTTCGTTCGAATATGAGCTGGCAGGTATCGGTATCGGTGCGCCCAATGCCAATTACCACAAGGGTACGGTGGAGATGCCGGCCAATCTGTGGAAGTTCCGCGAGGGGGATCCCAACCAGGACGAGAACCGCCGCATTTTCCACCTCGCGGAGGACATTTCGCGCTGCTTCGGCGGTGTGCGGACGATCGTCACCAACGACGCCAATGCCGCGACGATCGGCGAGATGATCTACGGCAACGCCAAGGGCATGAAGGACTTCGTGATGGTGACGCTCGGCACCGGTCTCGGATCGGGCTTCGTGTCGAACGGCGAGATGATCTACGGCCACGACGGTTTTGCCGGCGAGCTGGGGCACATCATCGTCGAGCGCAACAACGGCCGTGAGTGCGGCTGCGGGCGGCGCGGCTGTCTGGAGACCTACGTTTCGGCGACGGGCCTCAAGCGGACGGCGTTCGAGCTGATGGCCAAGATGACGGCCCCGAGCCGTCTGCGCAGCATCGCCTACGACGACTTCGATGCCTCGATGGTGTCGGCGGCCGCCGAGCAGGGCGATCCCGTAGCTCTGGAGGCTTTCCGTTTCACGGGCGAGATGCTGGGCCGTGCGCTGGCCGATGTGGTGACGATCACCTCGCCGGAGGCTATTTTCCTCTTCGGCGGTCTGGCCAAGGCCGGGAAACTGCTCTTCGAGCCGACGCAGTGGTACATGGAGGAGAACATGCTCTTCGTCTTCAAGAACAAGGTGAAGCTGCTCCCGAGCGGCATCCAGGGCAAGAACGCCGCCATCCTCGGCGCATCGGCGCTGATCTGGCAGGAGTTGGGCCATTGTTAAGAATCGTCCGGTGAAAATGAGCCGGGGCGGGGTCTCGATCGAGATTCCGCCCCGGTTTTTTGTCGGACCCCGTCCGTTTTCCCGCCGTCTCCTTTCCGGAAAAAGAAAGCCCCGGACATCGGCCGATGTCCGGGGCTTGTGTGGAACGGGCCCTCATCATTGAGGACGCTGGCCGGATCAGCGCATGGCGATCTCGGCCTGTCCGATCAGACGGCCCTCGCAGTAGAGCTGAATCCGGTAAGTGCCGGCCGTGAAGCCCTTGCTGGTGTAGAAGATGCCCACGTCGAGGTCCTTCGTGTTGTCGTATTCCACCTCACGCATGGCCGAGTAGCTCAGACGCTCGCCCTCGAATTCGAAGGTCGGCATCTCCTCGGTGGTCAGCACATAGCCGTCGGGCGAGGTGATCCGCACGTAGATGGCCTTGTTGCCCGGTTCGGCAAGTTCGTTGGCCGAGAGGACGAAATCGACACGCAGGCGCGAGGCGTTCTTGACGCGCGTCACCTCGCGGCTGTTCACGTTGAGGGCCGTGAGCGAGATGTCGCGGGCGCGCAGTACGGCGCCGATGCGTACCTTGTTGTCCAGTTCGGCGGCTTTCTCTTCGGCCATCTCGGCGCGCAGGTTGGCCGAGGAGATCTCCTTGCGGTAGGAGACGTTCTCCTTGATGAGCTTCTTGTTCAAGGTGTTGAGCGAGTCGATCTGACGCACGTAGCTCTTCATGATCGAACGGAGGGTGCCCACCTCCTTCTCGTATTGCTTGATCTTGGCCAGGTTCCACGAGCGCTCCTTCTTGAGCCGCGTCATGAGCGAGTCGGCCCGTTCGCGCTCGATCGTGAGGTTGGCCGAGATCGAGTCGTTCGAGATCTGCAGGTTGTCGTAGTCGGTCATCAGCCGTCCCAGGTCGCTCTGGATCGAGTCGCGGTCGGCCTGCAGCAGCTCGTTGTCGCGCATCTGCTGGCGGTGGATGCCGTAGTAGAGCGCCGAGAGCGCCACCAGAATCACCGAAAGGATGATGATGACGATGCGGTAGCCGCGGATCGAGTTCTGGTCCGGTTGCGGGGTCATGTAGTCGTCCTCTTCGAATTCCGAAGGGTCGTATCCCTGTTTGTTCTCCATAGGTGTCGGTTTTGGCACAAAGATAAACAAAAATTTATTTGATCAGACTGCTCAACGGGTATTTGAGCCCCTTGTAGCCCGAAATATAGGCATTGATGCTGCCGATCTTCACCGGAGACTCGATGTAGAGCGGGATCTTGTTCTCGTCGTCCGAGATCCAGATCGTGAAGACCGAGCCGTCGGTGAACGAGTAGCCCTGCGAGGAGCCCAGCTGGCAGTCGAACTTCAGCGTGCGGAACTTCCCCATGTTGCGGATCTTCTTCGTTTCGCGCCCCAGGTAGCGGTATCTCAGGTGGCGGATCGTATCCTCGAGTACCATCTGCAGCGTGGCGGGCTCCCCTTCGCGGAAGCTTGCGGCGTCGGCCGCGCGCAGCGTGAAGAAGAGCGAGATGGGATCCATGCTGTTCTCTTCGAGCGGCATGGTCTTGTGCTGTTCGGGGCGTTGGCGGCTTTGCCAGCGGGTCCGGATTTCGGAGCCCTCCCAGTCGTAGACGTAGTCGCTGCGGAAGGTGTAGTCGCCTTCGCGGATGGAGCTGTTGAAGGCCACGGGACGCAGCGTCTGCGGATCGACCCATACGGTGTAGATGTCTTCGACGTTGAAGAACCAGCGGTAGGTGGGCAGCGTGCGTCCGGCTCCCACGACCTTGTAGCAGTTCGTGCCGTCGTGCGACTCCTCGACGGTCGAGACCTCGACGGCTCCGATTTCCGTGTTGGGGAACATCTTGGCCCGGTAGCTTACCCGGTAGTCGAGCCGTTCGCCCGGGTGGTAGAGCTGTGCGGCCAGCGGCGTGGCGGCGACAAGCAACAGCAGGGTGAGTATCTTTCGTTTCATTGTTTCCGGTCGTATGTGTTTTGTTCAACAAACGTATTTTCGGTAATCCATAGTGCCTTTTCCTGTCAGGAGATGCGCGAGAAGTCGATTCCGTCGCGTCCGGCGTAGCGGCTGCGCAGCTCCCGCAACCCTTCGTGTCCGGGGAGTGCGAGTTGCGGGTCGGCTTCGAGCAGACCGACGGCCGCTTCGCGCGAGACGGTGAGGATCTGTACGTCGGCCGTGGGGTTGGCGATCTTCAGGTCAAAGGCCATGCCGCTCTGCAGCGTGCCGTTGATGTCCCCCGCGCCCCGCAGCTTGAGGTCGAGTTCCGCGAGGCGGAATCCGTCGTTGGTCTCGCACATGGCGTCGAGACGCGCCCGCGCCTCGCGCGAGAGCTTCTCGCCGGTCATCAGGATGCAGTAGGACTGCTCGCCGCCGCGTCCCACGCGGCCCCGCAGCTGGTGCAGCTGCGAAAGGCCGAAGCGCTCGGCCGACTCGATGACCATCACCGTGGCATTCGGCACATCGACCCCCACCTCGATGACCGACGTGGCGACCAGAATCTGCGCCTCGCCCTCCTTGAACTGGCGCATCGACTCCTCCTTGTCGGCGGGCTTCATCTTGCCGTGACAGATTGCCGTGACGTATTCAGGCAGCGGGAAGTCGCGCGAGATGGCCTCGTAGCCGTCCGTGAGGTCCTTGTAGTCCATCGCCTCCGACTCCTTGATGAGCGGGTAGACGACGTAGATCTGCCGGCCCTGGCGGATCTGCTGGCGCATGAAGCCGAAGAGCTTGAGCCGCGCGGCGTCGGTATAGTGGAAGGTCCGGATCGGGCGGCGACCCGGCGGGAGCTCGTCGATCACCGAGACGTCGAGGTCGCCGTACAGGGTCATGGCCAGCGTCCGGGGAATCGGTGTGGCGGTCATGACCAGGATATGCGGCGGCTGTGCGTTCTTGGTCCAGAGGCGGGCGCGCTGCTCGACTCCGAAACGGTGCTGTTCGTCGATGACGACCAGCCCCAGGTTGGCGAAGCGCACGCGGTCCTCGATCAGGGCGTGCGTGCCGATGAGGATCGACACCTCGCCCGAGGCGATACCCTCGAGCGCGGCGCGGCGCTCGGCCGTCTTCGAGGCGCCGGTCAGTATGGCCACGCGCACCGGCATCCCGTCGAGCATCCGCGTGATCGTGGCGAAGTGCTGGCGGGCGAGGATCTCCGTGGGGGCCATCATGCAGGCCTGGAAGCCGTTGTCCACGGCCAGCAGCATCGACAGCAGCGCCACGAGGGTCTTGCCGCTGCCCACGTCGCCCTGCAGCAGGCGGTTCATCTGGAAACCCGTCACGGTGTCCTGCCGGATCTCGCGGACGACGCGCTTCTGGGCGCCCGTCAGCGGGAAGGGGAGCTTGCGGTTGTAGAAGGTGTTGAACGCTTCGCCGACCTTCGGGAAGAGGAATCCGTCGCTCTTTGCCAGACGGGCCGTGCGGCGTGACTGCACGTTGAGCTGTACCCCCAGCAGTTCGTCGAACTTGAGCCGGTACTGGGCCTGCCGGAGCAGTTCCTGCGATTGCGGGAAATGGATGTTGTAGAAGGCCTCGCGCAGGGGAATCAGCCCGTATTGCGTGCGCAGCGACTCGGGAAGCGGGTCGCTGATGCGGTCGCGGACCAGCCGCCAGAGGTTGCAGACGATCTGGTACATGCCCTTCGTGCCGAGCTGGTTCGATAGTTTCTCGGTCGAGGGGTAGATGCCCTGCATGCCGCTCTCGGCCTTGCGTGAAAGGGCCTGTTCCATCGTTTCCAGTTCGGGGTGGGCCATCGAGAGCGTTCCGCGGTAGAACGACGGACGACCGAAGACCAGGTATTCGCGGCCCACCTCCACGCGCTTCTCGATCCACTTGATCCCCTGGAACCAGACCAGTTCGGCCGAGCCGCTCGGGTCCTGCACGTAGGCCGTGAAGCGGCGTCGGCGTCCCTCGCCGGCATAGCCTACGCCTGTCACGCGGGCCCGGAACTGGACGTAGGCGAGGCCTGCGCCGTCGGTGATTTCGGCGATGCGGTAGATGCGCGTGCGGTCGATGTAGCGGAACGGGAAGTGGCGGAGCATGTCGCCCAGGGTCCGGATGCCCAGTTCCCGTTCGAGCAGTTTGGCCCGCACCTCGCCGACGCCGCTCACATACTTGATATCGCTGTCGAGGTAGTCCACAAGGCAAATATACGAAGTTTTCGGTTCATTCGGTCAAATCGTGCGGCAATTCGCCCTGACCGGCCTGCGGCAGACTGTCCGGGCACGGATTCCCGGCATGTGTCAGCGGGCCGCAAAGAGCGGAGCGGATCGGGTTTCGGGGTGACGATCTCCCGTATTTTTATTATCTTTGCCCTGAACGATTCCCAAAAAACCGTATGCCATGAAACGATACATAGCAACGCTGCTCCTGGCAATCACCTCCTTCGCGGTCCAGGCCCGCGAGGTTTTCCCGCTCAACGAGGGGTGGCGCTTCTTTTTCAAGTCGGAAAATACGAGCGACAATGCCCGGCACGTCACGCTGCCCCACAGCTGGAATACCGACGCCGAGGCCGAGGGCCTCTGGCTCGAGACGACCGGAAACTACCAGAACGACATGTACCTGCCCCAGGGCTGGGCCGACAAGCGGCTCTTCGTGAAGTTCTACGGCGTGCAGTCCGTGGCCGACCTCTTCGTGAACGGCCGCCATGCCGGTACGCACCGCGGCGGAGCGACGGCCTTCGCATTCGAAATCACCGATTATGTCCGCTTCGGGACCGACAACTCGCTGCTGGTTGTGGTTTCCAACAGCCAGCGCAACGATGTGTTGCCGACCTCGACCGACATGAACCTCTATGGCGGCATCTATCGCGAGGCCGAGCTCATCGTGACCGACCGCACGGCCATCTCTCCGCTCTATCTCGGGTCGGACGGCGTGCTGCTCCACCCGCATCGGGTTGATGCCGCGGCTGCCGAGGGTGAGGCCGAGATCCACCTCACCTCCAAGGGCGAGAACACCTGCACCGTGCGTCTGGATATCACCGATCCCGAGGGACGTCCGGTCTTTTCGCGTCACCAGCGCGCCCGCCTCGACGGCAAACCGGTCATCGTGCCCTTCTCGGTCGAGAATCCGGCGCTGTGGAGCCCCGATTCGCCGTCGCTCTATACCGTGACTGCCTCGATCGGCGAGGACAGCATCACCGACCGGGTGGTCGTCCGCACCGGTTTCCGTTCGGTGGCGCCCGCTCCCAGCGGCGGGCTGTGGCTGAACGGGGTATTGACCCCGATCCGGGGTGTGGCGTTCCACCACGACAACGCCATTGTCGGCGGCCGCCTTACGGCCGAGGACTACGATGCCGATCTGGCGCGGATCCGCGATGTGGGGGCCAATGCCCTGCGGTCGGCTGTCATGCCCCACGCGCAGTACCTCTACGACCGTTGCGACGAGCAGGGCATGCTGGTCTGGATCGACATCCCGTTCCACAGCGCCTCGTTCCTGGGCGATGTGGCCTATTTCGCCACGCCGCTCTTCGAGGAAAACGGCATCGAGCAGTTGCGCGAGATCGTGGCGCAGAACATCAACCATCCCTCGGTGCTCATGTGGGGACTCTTCTCGCGCCTGCGTCCCCGCGGCGACGACATGGCTCCCTATATCCGGAGGCTGAACGATACGGCCCACGCGATGGATCCCTCGCGGCCTACGGTGGCGTTGAGCGATCAGGACGGCGAGATCAATTTCGTGACGGATCTGATTGTCTGGAAGCAGACGGTCGGGTGGAACCGGGGTACGACGGACGATGTGGCCGTGTGGCGCGACCAGCTGCGTCGCAGCTGGTCCCACCTGCGCTCGGGTGTCAGCTACGGAGGCAGCGGATTCATCGGCCACAAGAGCTATACGGCGCAGTCCGAGCCGCGGGCGAACTGGATGCCCGAGGACCGACAGACGCGCTTCCACGAGGAGTATGCCCGTAACCTGCAGAGCGATTCGCTCTTCTGGGGCATGTGGATCGACAACATGTTCGACTACGGTTCCTACCGCCGGCCCTACGGGGTGAACGGCGCCGGGCTGGTAACCTTCGACCGCCGCGACTGCAAGGATGCCTATTACCTCTACCGGGCCATGTGGAACCGCCGGAGTCCGACGCTCCACATCGTGGACAAGCACCGCCGCCTGCGCGATGTACCCCGCCAGGCTTTCCGCATCTATTCGTCGGCCGGCGCGCCGCTGCTCCTCGTGGGGGGCGATACGGTGGCCGTGACCGAGTATGCCGCCTGCCAGTTCCGCTCGGATTCGGTCGATGTCATGGGACGTGTCGAGGTGAAGGCCGTGGCGGGCGACCTGCGCGACAGCGTCACTATTCTTGTCGGCAACGTGCTAAAACCGAAACGGCTTCAGGTCCCTCGGCGAACAGCAGGTCCGCAAACGACAAATTAGCTTCGAACGGCATCCGGTCGGAGAAGACCTGATAGTAGGGCTCGGCGATGAACGCCGGGCCCTCTCTGTGTTTGGGCCTGAGGTCCGTATCGCCGGGTGCGGCCTCGACGTATCGCTCCGAGAGCTCGGGCATCGGGATGCGGGCCTGCCTGCAGAGCACCTCCAGCAGCCCGAGGTCGAGGTCGGCCAGAAATTCCGGACTGCGGCGGTAGAAGGGTTCGAACAGCGGGGCGTAGTGGTCGAAGTAGGGCGACGAGCGGTAGGAGGCCACGAGGGCGCCCCAGTGCTGGTGCTGCCAACGCTTCGAGTAGTCGAGGCGCACGTCGCGCACGGGTTGCCCGGGACGGTTGGCGTGACGCACGTGGGCCGTCAGCTCCATCACGCCGTCCGTGGCGAGTATCCGCGCGCGGTTGCGCTCCGAGCGCTTGACGAAGTGCTCGCCGAGGTCCACGACGCATCCGCCGCGGCTCAGGTGCCAGAAGTACTCCACCGAGGGGAGATAGGCCAGCGGGAGGATCGTCATGGCTCCTGCCAGGCCCCGTCGGCCTTGATGAGTTCGACAAGCCGGTCGAGAGCCTCCTCCTGCGGGATGTTGCGCTCGACGATCTCGCGACCGCGGTAGAGGGTGATGCGTCCCGGTCCGGCGCCCACGTATCCGTAGTCGGCATCGGCCATCTCGCCCGGACCGTTCACGATACAGCCCATGACGCCGATGCGGAGGTTCTTGAGGTGTGACGTGCGGGCCTTGATCTGCCCGAGTGTCTGTTCGATGTCGTAGAGCGTCCGCCCGCAGCTCGGACAGGCAATGTATTCGGTGTGCGAGAAGCGCACGCGGGCGGCCTGCAGGATCATCAGCTCCACCTCGCGGATGGTCTCTTCGTCGTGTGCCGGGGCGTCGATCCAGATGCCGTCGGCCAGTCCGTCGAGCAGCACCGGCCCCAGGTCGGCTGCAGCCTTCACGGCCAGTGTCGTGAGGTCCGTGTCGTCGTAGCGGCGCCGGATGATCACCGGGGTGTCGGCGGGTTCGAGATCGAGAATTGCCGCACGCAGCTCGGCCGTAGGGTTGCCCGAACGGGCTTCGAGAATGCGGAACCCGTCGTGCGGTTCGCCGTGTACGACCAGTACGGCGACCTTCGAGCGGCGGCGGTACTCGGTCGGGGAGTAGCGCTCGGGATGCCGCACGGGAAATTCGCCCGGACGTTGTGCGAAGTGCTCGACCAGAAGCCGCGCTACGGGGATCTCGTGCTCCGGGGCCTCGGTCAGCGAGACGCGGATCGTGTCGCCGATGCCGTCGGCCAACAGCGCGCCGATACCCACGGCGCTCTTGATGCGTCCTTCGAGTCCGTTTCCGGCCTCGGTCACTCCGAGGTGGATCGGATAGTTCATCCCCTCGGCCTCCATGGCCTCGACCAGAAGCCGGTAGGCGGCGACCATCACGCGCGTGTTGCTCGACTTCATCGACACGACCACCTGGTCGAACGCCTTGGCGCGGCATACGCGCAGGAACTCCATCGCCGAGACCACCATGCCCTGTGGCGTATCTCCCCATTGGTCGAAGACCCGTTTGGCGAGCGACCCGTGGTTTACGCCGATGCGGAGTGCAACGCCGCGCTCACGGCATTGGTCGATAAGCGCTTCCAGTTCGCCGTGGTCGGTGCGGTAGTTGCCCGGGTTGATGCGTACTTTTTCCACATACCGGGCCGCAATCGAGGCCACTTCGGGCACGAAATGGATGTCGGCGACGGTAGCCGTGCGGTATCCCTCCTCGCGGAGCCGTGCGACGATCCGCTGCAGGTTCTCGGCTTCGCGCCGTCCCTGAGCCGTGAGGCGTACGATCTTGCCGCCTGCGCGGTCGATGCGCTCGATCTGTGCAACGCAGGCTTCGGTGTCGTTGGTGTCGGTGTTGGTCATCGACTGCACGGCGATCGGGTGATTGCCGCCGATGGTTACGTCGCCGATGCGTACGCAGCAGGTCGGCCGGCGTCTGAATTTCGTAAGATCCATTGCTTTACCTGTTTTTCGGCCGGCTTTCGCCCGCCGTTACCGCAAAGGTAATACAAAAAAAGCAGACCGCAGCATGTGCTGCGGTCTGCCGGGATTCATTCTTTCCGTAATCCCGTCCCGCTGTTTGCGGGACCGGGATACGGGGTAGATTACTTGTTGCTCTTGAAGGTTACGACTACCGTGCTCGGGAACTCAACGGGCTCGTAAGCTGCACCCGTGAACTCGATAGCGTACTTGTACGTGAAGGTTACCGGGATCGTTACGGTTACGTCATATACCAGCGGAGCGTTGTTTGCTGCGTAGGTGATCGTAGCCGAGTCGGGATTGTACGAGAAGTTCTCGAACGTCTCAACCTCCTCATTGGCACTTTCGAACTTGGGCTCACCGAGCGTCATGGTCATGCCGTAGTAGTCTGCGTTGTTTACATTGGCGGCCAGACCCGTGGCGCTTACCAACTTGGTGCCGAAGATATCCTTCACCTTGTTACCGTCGGTCGAGGAGTTGATGATCTCGTAGACATTAGCGGTAACTTCCTTGTTGATCTCGGCGTTCTTGCTTCCGGTGAACGTCCACTCCGAGAAGTTGATGGGCTTCTGGAGCTCTACGTTGAAGACCTTGGTGTCGATCGTCAGACCATTGACAACCATCGTAGCCTCGATCTGAACTGCATCGAGCTGGCAGCCGTTCCAGTCGAGGATACCGGTGGTACCGCTCGTCGAACCGTCGATCGTCGGCATGTTGCCCGTGTAGTTCTCAACCGGCAGAACCTTGTAGGTAACCGTTGCCGTAGCATCCGAGCCTTCCGGAACCATCTTGCCGTAGCCGCTGGTCAGCTGTACCTGCTCGGTCTTGAACTGGTTGTTCTCGACCTTGCCGCGGGCGATCATGTAGTAGGGCTCCTTGTCGGTGTAGAGGTTGGTACCGATACCCAGGTAGTAACCCTGCTCCTTGTTGATCGTTACGCTACCGCTCAGGTTGATCTTGAAGATCGGCGTGGTTGCGGGAACTCCGTAGTACGAATCCTCCGGTACCGTGTAGGTGTACGAATCGGCGGCGTTGAAGTCTACGGTGTTCATCTTGAAGAACGAGCGCAGTACGGTTCCGTTCTGGCGCAGACCGGCCTTGGCGATGTGCTGCTGGGCATCTGCCTCCTGATCTACCGAGACGAGCTTCGACTGACGCATGAACTCCTCGAAGGAAGCCTGATCCTTGAAGTAGGTCTGCTCCTTGCCCAGCTTCTCGAACATCGTTGCGTAGAAGTCCTTCTCAACCATTACCCAGATGTTGTTCTGACCCTCGTTGATGTCCATGATGCCGTTCGGAACATTCACCTCGTAGCTCATGTCGGGCAGACCGTTGAAGGTGATGACACCCTTCAGCGTTACCTCCTCGTTGTCGTTTACGGTGATCTTCGTCGAGACGTTGATCTTGCCGTTGCCGTTCTTGTAGTTCTTGATCGTGTACTGCAGTACCTTCGAGTCGGTTCCGATGTACGGATCGCTGATGGCGGTAGCCTTAACCTCCATGTAGGTGTTCAGAGCCTTGAAGGTCTCGTCGCTCGTCTCGTCGATTTCGATCGTCCATTCAGCATCTGCCAGGCTGGCCTTGATGCCGTCGAACTGCTCCTTCGAGAGAACCTTGTTCTCCTTGTCGATGAAGATCGGCTCGGAGAGGTTGAGCTGGTATGCATAGCCCTGGTTCGTCTCGTAAGCCTGCGAGAAGTATACCCAGTCGATCGTGCCGTTGATGTTGTCGATCGTACCCAGCGACTTGCGCGTGATGCTGAGGACTGCCTCGTACGTGCCGTTCTCAACCTGCTTGGTTTCGCCTTCAACCTCAACCTCGACGAACAGCTTGCCCTTCTCGGTTACGGTCTTGTCGATGTTCGAAACGGGAGCAGCCTCCTTGATGCCGATCGTGGCAAACTCATTGACGGCCTCCATCGGGTTTTCGGGCGTCAGAGCAAGCTCCGTAGCGTTGTTCGTGAAGTTCGTACGCTCGATAGCGGGCTTCTCGGCCGGAACGATGTCCCAGTTGTATTTCTCGGCAGCGTCAGCCAGCGAGATGAGCTCGTCGCCGTCCTCGAAGACGAACTTGTAGTCGCCCAGCAGAGTAACCTGCGTCGTGATGTCGTTGTATACGAGGCTGTACTCGGCCTTATTGTTGTACTTCACATACGATTTGGTCTCGCCCTCGCCAACTTCCTTGGCCAGTACGATCTGGTCTGCGACGTCGATAGCGTCGGGATCAGCCATCGTCGGGAGGTAAGCCGAAGTGTACTCGACACCCGTCTCGATCTCGGTGTCCTCATCAACCGTTGCCTTCGACTCGCTGATTACCTGCAGTGCGATCGAGTAGGTCTCGTTCTCACCCAGTTTGTCGTAGGGGTAGTTGGTATTTACAACCATCGAGATCTTGCCGTCCTTGGACTCTACCTTGCCCTCGATGTTGAAGTAAATAGCCTCCTCGGCGCGGGTTACGAGCTCGACCTTCTCGGGCAGGAATGCCAGGTCTACGGTCTTCACCTCGGCATTGTAACCCTCAGCGATCTGCGAAGCCAGCGAAGCGGGCGATACGCGGAACGTGAGCGTAGCCTTCTTGCCCTCGGTCAGTTTGTAGTCGCCGAGCGTAGCGCCACGGAAGAATGCATATCCGTGTGCGTTCTCGGGAACGTATACAAGCGACTGAATACGCGAAGCCAGGTCGCCGATAGCCGACCAAATGGCTGCGATCTGCTTGTCATATTCGTCGAATACGGTCTTCAGGGCGCCCTCCTCGATGCTCGAGTTGATGCTCTCCGAGATCATGCTCTTGATCTTCGTGGTCAGCGTGCTGTTTGCGTCGTTGAGTTTCTCCTCGACAGCCTTGTTTACGTTTGCGGCATAGGTGCTCCAGTTGCTGTCGATGTAGTCCTCCATGTAGGTTCCGAACTCCTCACCCAGCAGGTCGGCGATGGCCTTGCGGACGCCGAGAGCATCTTCCTTGTCGGTGATGGCGGCAAGAACGGCATTGACAGCCTGCTTCTGCTGGCTGTCGTTCAGTTCGTACGAAGCGAGTTCGTTCTTGATCTCCTCCTGAACTTTGGGCAGCAGACCCGTCCACAAGTCAGCGGCAGCGAGCTGCTCGTTGAAGATGGCAATTATGTCCTCCTTGTCCAGAGCCTCGGGGAGCATGCCCTCTACGATGGCTTCGATCTCCTCCTGGGTCTTGTAGCCAAGTCCCTTGACGATCTCTACTACCTTGTCGTTGAATTCCGTACCGGCCAGCAGCTCGGAGAGCTCGGTACCCAGTTTGTCCTCCGTAACATATCCGGCGAGATCTTCTGCCGTCAGGAACGAATCGAAGTCGATAGCGTCGATCTTCTGCTTGAGCGACTCAAGCGCCGAAGCATCGGCTTTCAACTCGATCTGGCCCTTCAGGTCGTCGATCTCCTTTTGCAGATTGTCGATGTCGTCGTCGTAGTCCTTACAACCGACACCTGCCAGCATAGTTCCTGTCAAGAACAATGCAAGAAGCTTTTTGAAAGTTTTCTTCATAAGACAGAATAGAATTGAAATGGATTTGGATGTTTGAGTTTTATGTGTTTTTGGTTCTGTTTTTCTCCTTTTCTTATCCTTTTATGCCGATTTCGGTATCATATATGATACCAACGATGTAAATATATATATAAAAATTTGCACAACAAAATTTTCAATCGTTTTTTTGAAATGGGAGTGGTTTATGAGGAGGAGATTGCTTACATCTCTTCGAGGATTAGGGAGTTGCGCAAAGAAAAGCATCTGACGGTGCAGGAGCTCGCATATCGTTGCGATATGGAGCGGTCCAATTTGAGCCGCATCGAGGCGGGTAGGACCAACTTGACGATTCGCACCATCTGTATTATCTGTTCCGCCCTTGAGGTTGGGTTGCGGGACATCATTCGATAGCGAAAAAACGGTTCGATACCTATTTATTATATTATATATAACACGATAAACATCGGAACGGGTTGGGTGAAAACCCGGACGGAGCGATGTAAAGTCGGTGATTCTTTTTGTAGGGTTTGTGTAAAAGTCGTATCTTTACGCCTGCAAAAAGAAACGGCGGTTGAATAGTATCGATCTGATAGTCTGCTTGATTCTGCTGCTGGCCGTATGGAACGGCTGGCGGCAGGGCCTCGTTGTGCAGGTATGTTCGCTGGCGGGAATCGTCATTGCCATCTGGCTGGCGGCGCATTACGGCGCCCGGGTCGGGGAGTGGCTGCGGCTCGACGAGTCGTTCTCGGCGGCGGGCGGGTTTGTCGGCGGGCTGGTTGGTTTGGTGGTGTGGGGCGGGGGGTGGTCGTTGTGGTGCTGGTCGTCGCGGTCATCGGGCGTCTGTTGCGCGGGGTGTTCCGCTTCGCGGGGTTCGGTCTGGTCGATACGCTGCTGGGCGTGGTCGTGGCCGTGCTGAAGTACCTGCTTGTGCTCAGTGCGCTGTTTGCGGCTTTCGATCGGATCAATGCCGACTACACGCTTGTCGAGGCCCGTACGATCGATCAGTCAAGAAGTTATAAACCGGTCCTGCGTTTGTCGGAGGCCGTGTTCCCCTTCCTGGAATGGGTGGGCGACCGGGTCCCGGAGCTGGATGAAAAGAGCGAAGACGATGGAGCGTAGTTTCAAGGGGACGGTGGTCCGGGCAACCGGAAGCTGGTATGAGGTGCTGATCGACGGCGGGACGGTCCGCTGCCGGATTCGGGGGCGGCTGCGTCTCGAGGGACGCCGCTCAACCAATCCCGTGGTGGTGGGCGACGAGGTGGCGTGTGAGGCCGACGAGGGGGGCGATTGCGTGATCGCCGACATCCTGCCCCGCCGCAACTACGTGATCCGCCGGGCGTCGAACCTCTCGAAGGAGTCGCACATCATCGCCGCGAACATTGACCAGGCGCTGCTCCTGGTCACGCTGCGCGATCCGGAGACTCCGACGGAGTTCGTGGACCGGTTTCTGGTGACGTGCGAGGCCTACAAGGTGCCGGTGACAGTCCTGCTGTCGAAGATCGACCTGCAGGATGCCGGGGCCGTCGCGGAGTTCCGTGCCGTCTACGAGCGCGCAGGTTACCGCGTGCTGGAGGTTGCAGCTCCCTCGGGCGAGGGGGTCGGGGAGGTCCGTTCGCTGCTTGCCGGACGCCGGACGCTGGTCTCGGGCAACTCGGGGGTCGGAAAATCGACCCTCATCCGGGCGATCGACCCGTCGCTCGACATCCGCACGGGCGAGATTTCGGAGAGCCACCGCAAGGGGCGCCACACGACGACCTTCTCGACGATGTATCCGCTCTCCGAGGGCGGTGCGGTCATCGACACGCCGGGAATCAAGGGATTCGGGCTGATCGATATCGACGACGCCGAGTTGTGGCACTACTTCCCCGAGATGATGCGCGTGGCTTCGGGGTGCCGTTTTTATAATTGTACGCACACGCACGAGCCCGGCTGCGCCGTGGTCGAGGCGGTCCGTTCGGGCGAAATCGCCCTCGCGCGCTACGAAAGTTACCTGAAAATGCTCGATGAAGATGACAAATACCGAAAATAACGGTCCGGCGCTGCCGCCCGGTGCGGAGTTCGGCCCCGAGACGGGCGGTGACGGTGAACGGATCGCCTGCCTCGCGGACTTCATGCTTCCGGAGCGTTATGCCACGCTGCGCCGTGCCGTGGCGATGCGCACACGCTACATGACCGTGCTCGCCGAGAACATGTTCCACGGGCAGAATGCTGCGGCGCTGATCCGCCATTGCGAGGCGTTCGGCCTGCAGGAGATGCACACGATCGAGACCCTTTGCCGCTTCGAGCCGAGCGCCGCCGTGGTGCGGGGCACGGACCGCTGGGTCGATGTGCGCCGCCACCGGTCTACGGCCTCGGCGGGCGGGGGCCTGCGGGGTGGGGGCTCCCGCCTCGGGACCCTGCGTGCTGCGGGCTACCGCATCGTGGCGACGACACCCCACCGCGAGGATTGCACGCCCGAAACCTTCGATGTGACACGCGGACCCTTCGCGCTGGTGTTCGGTACCGAGCATGCCGGTATCTCCGACGAGATCGTCGCCTCGGCCGACGAGTTCCTGCGCATCCCGATGTGCGGCCTGGTCGAGAGCCTGAACGTCTCGGCTTCGGCAGCCATCCTCATCTACGAGCTTTCGGAGCGGGTGCGCCGTACGGTGCCCGACTGGAGGCTGACGCCCGTCGAGCAGGCCGGTGTGCTGTGCCGCTGGATGCGCCGCAGCGTGAAGGATTCCGAGGAGATTCTCAAACGTAAATTCGGGGAGGAGATACGATGAACATTTTACGGAAACAGTTCCTGGCCCATGTAGCCCAGACCTCACCTTCGCCCATGCTGGTCGAGGTAGCCCGGGCCGAGGGGTCGTTTTTCTACACGCCCGAGGGCAAGCGCTACTACGATCTGGTGGCGGGTGTCTCGGTGAGCAACGTCGGCCATGCCAATCCGGCGGTCGTCCGGGCCGTGCAGGAGCAGGCTGCGCGCTACATGCACGTGATGGTCTACGGCGAGCTGGTCGAGACACCGCAGGTCGAGTATGCGGCACGGATCGCCTCGCTGCTGCCCGATCCGCTCGAAAGCGTCTATTTCGTGAACTCCGGGGCCGAGGCGGTCGAGGGTGCGCTCAAACTGGCCAAACGCTATACGGGCCGCACCGAACTGATCTCCATGCGGCGGGCCTACCACGGCTCGACGCACGGGGCGATGTCGGTGATGGGAGCCCCCGAAGGCGAGGAGTGGAAGGGGGTCTTCCGCCCGCTGTTGCCCGATGTGCAGGCCATCGAGTTCAATGACTTCGATGCCCTGGCGTCCATCACCGAACGCACGGCCTGCGTGCTGACCGAACCGGTGCAGGGCGAGGCGGGCGTGCGTCCGCCGCAGCCGGGATACCTCGAGGCGCTGCGGCGCCGCTGCGACGAGGTGGGGGCGCTGCTTGTCTTCGACGAGATCCAGACCGGATTGGGGCGTACGGGCGAGCTCTTCGCCATGCAGAAGTACGGCGTGACGCCCGACATCGTCTGCCTGGCCAAGGCCTTCGGCGGCGGCATGCCGCTCGGGGCTTTCGTCTCGCGGCACGAGATCATGGACACCCTGCAGTCGAATCCCGTCCTGGGGCATATCACCACCTTCGGCGGCCATCCGGTCTGCTGTGCCGCCGGGCTTGCGGCCCTGAACTACCTGCTGGACCATCATGTCGTCGAACAGGTCGAGGCGAAGGGCGCGCTCTACGAGCGTTTGCTCGAAGACCATCCCGCCGTGCGGGAGATCCGCCGCAGCGGTTTGCTGCTGGCCGTCGAACTGGGGTCGTCGGAGCGCCTCTACCGCATCATGGAGCTTTTCAAGGAGACGGGAATCATGAGCGACTGGTTCCTCTTCTGCGACACGGCCTTCCGCATCTCGCCCCCGCTGACCGTATCCGAGGAGGAGGTGCGCGACAGCGCCTGCCTGATTCGCGAGTGCCTCGATCGGCTGTAGCCTGGTCCGGAAAACAGCAATCCCTGCAGCCATCGGGCTGCAGGGATTGCTGTTTTTGTCTTCGGATCGCTACGCCTCTTCGGCGAAGGCCTTCAGGCGGGCGATCTCTTCGGGCCAGCGGGCCTCGTCGGGCGTCTCGAGGATCAGGGGGATGCCGTCGAAGCGCGGGTCGCGGGCGATGTAGCGGAAGCACTCGATGCCGATCATGCCGTCGCCCAGCGGCGTGTGGCGGTCTACGCGGCTGCCCAGGATCTTCATGGCGTCGTTCAGGTGCATGCCCTTCAGGTAGCGGAATCCGATGACGCGCTCCAGTTCGGCGAAGGTCGCCTCACAAGCCGCTGCGGTGCGGAGGTCGTATCCGGCGGCGAAGGCGTGGCAGGTGTCGATGCAGACCCCCACGCGCGACTTGTCCTCCACGCGGTCGATCAGGTAGGCCAGGTGCTCGAAGCGGAACCCGAGGTTCGACCCCTGGCCCGCCGTATTCTCGATTACGGCCGTCACACCCTGTGTCCGGTCGAGTGCGAGGTTAATCGACTCGGCGATGCGGTCGAGGCTCTCCTCTTCGGTGATCTTGCCCAGATGGCTCCCCGGATGGAAGTTCAGTCGGTCGAGTCCCAGCTGTTCGCAGCGGTGCATCTCGTCGAAAAAGGCTGCGCGCGACTTCTCGAGTGCCTCGCGCTCGGGATGTCCGAGATTGATCAGGTAGGAGTCGTGGGGCAGGATCTGTGCCGGGGTGTAGCCTCCCTCCTCACAGGCGCGGCGGAAGGCTTCGATCTGCTCGGCCTTCAGGGCGGGTGCGACCCATTGACGCTGGTTCTTGGTGAACAGGGCGAAGGCCGTGGCCCCGATGGCACGGGCGTTTGCGGGGGCGTTCTCGACCCCGCCTGCAGCACTTACGTGGGCTCCGAAGTATTTCATGTGCGATGTTTTCGGTTATGTTGCAGACAAAGTTAAAGATTTTGTAAATAAATTCATAACTTTGTCTTTCGAAAAAATCCCAGCTACGATGCGATACCTCCGCCCGATATTTGCCCTTCTGTCGCTGCTTGCAGCGGCATTGCCTGCTACGGCCCAGATCTCCATCGACAAGGTCAGCGCCCCCTCGTCGGGTGTCGCTTTCCGCGATACGTTGAAATCGACCCCCGTGGATGTCGATTACTTCAGCCTGGCCCGCTACAAGGCCGAGCGTGCGGCCATCCGCAAGGAGCGAAACTACCTGGAGATCGGTACCGGACTGAACGGTACGCTGACCTCGAACAACGAGAGCTGGATGAAGGTGTCGGGCGGTGACAACTCCATTACGCTGCTGGCAACGCTCTACCTGCGCCATACCTTTACCAAGAATCTCTTTTCCATCTCCACGTCGGTCGATGCCCGCTACGGCGCCAACCGCGTGAAGGTCGATCAGACGAACGACGAAGGGAACACGAAGAGCGTC
>FR892020.1:41626-45130 GCA_000434235.1 Alistipes sp. CAG:268
AGCGTCGGCATCTGTTTCAAGGACCAGGATGAGATTTCGATCTCGGTGGCCCCGTCGTTCAAACTGGCAAAGAACTGGTCCTACGGTTCGATCATCAAGTTCCGGAGCCAGTTCTCGAACGGCTACTTCTCACGAACGCAACAGGAACGCGAGCACCTGAAGAGTTCGTTCCTCTCGCCGGGTTACCTCGACATGTCGTTCGGTTTGACCTACAAGAGCCCGACCCCCAAGTTCCCGATCTCGATCAACCTCTCGCCGGTGGCTATGAGTGCCGTGTTCGTCGAGAGCGAGCGGATACGCAACAACCAGTGGGACAACAAGTGGGGCTGGGAGATCTACGGCCTTCCGTATCCCGACGAGACGTCGAAATACGAGGGCGGCTCGTCGGTCCAGATCGACTTCGACCGCACCTTCGGCAAGACGGGTTATCTGCGCTACCGGACCTCAATCTACTCCTTCTACGGCTGGATTACGGACATGGGGCAGAAGAACCGTTTCACCGACTATACGGAATACCGGCACGCTCTCGACAAGTGGAACAATGCCGAGGATACGAGCGTGAGTCACGACATCAAGGACAAGCCCCTGCTGGCCATCCATCCGACGTTGCGCTGGGAAAATACGCTCGAGATCAGTGCCACGCGCTTCCTGAAGACGACCTTCTCGTTCAGAATGTATTACAACCGGGCGCAGAACCTCGATCTGCAGACACAGATGCAGCTCATGGTGGGCGTGACCTATACCTTCAAGAACAAGTAACATCCGCACATGTACAAGAACTCGAAACAGACGGTGCTTTTCCCGATGCTTCTGGCAGCGGGCATGGCACTGGGCATCCTTTTGGGACAGTATCTCGGCCGACACGATCGGGCCTCCGAGATCCGGGGCATGCTGACACAGATGGCCCTCCCCACGAACAAACTGACCTATACGCTTTCACTCATCGAAAACCGCTATGTCGATTCCGTGTCGATGGATTCCCTGGCCGAGCATGTCATCCCGATGCTCGTGGCTGAACTCGACCCCCATTCGGTCTACATCCCGGCTTCGGAGATGCAGGAATTGAACGAACCCCTCGAGGGGGAGTTCGACGGCATCGGCGTGGTCTTCAACATGGCCACCGATACGGTCATCGTGCTCAACGTCATTCCGCAGGGGCCGAGCGACCGGGCCGGTGTCAAGGCGGGCGACCGGATCGTGGAGATCGACGATTCGCTGGTCGCCGGACGCCGGGTGCCTCAAAACGAGATCATGAAACGCCTGCGCGGGCCGCGCGGCTCGAAGGTCCGCCTCGGTCTCGAGCGGCAGGGCATTGCCGGACTGGTCGATGTGGAGGTCGAGCGCGGCGTGATCCCGATCCGGAGCGTCGAGTCGGCCTTCCGGATCGTGGACGGCATCGGTTACATCCGTTTGGGTCAGTTTGCGCGCACGACCTCGGCGGAGATCCGCGGGGCGCTCGATACGCTGCGTGCGCAGGGTATTTCGAAACTGATCTTCGATCTGCGCGGCAATTCGGGCGGTTACCTCGACCAGGCGATCCTCGTGGCCAACGAGTTCCTGCACGAAGGACAGCTGATCGTCTATACGGAGGACCGCCACCACGAGCAGGTGCGCGAATATGCCGACGGGACCGGCTCGGCACAGGATATGGAAGTGGCCGTGCTGATCGACGAGGCGAGTGCGTCGTCGAGCGAGATTCTGGCCGGTGCACTTCAGGACAACGACCGCGGCACGATCATCGGCCGCCGTTCGTTCGGCAAGGGGCTCGTGCAGCAGCAGATCCCCTATGCCGATGGCTCGGCTCTGCGGCTGACTACGGCGCGCTACTATACGCCGACGGGCCGTTCGATCCAGAAACCCTATACGATCGGCGACGAGGCCGGATACGAGGAGGATATCTGGAACCGCTACCGCAACAACGAGTTCTTTACGGCCGACAGCATCCACTTCGCCGACTCGCTCAAACGCATCACGCCGGGCGGCAAGGTGGTCTACGGCGGGGGCGGCATCATGCCCGATGTCTTCGTGCCAGCCGATACGACCGACGTGACGAAGTATTTCGTCGAGGTGGCGGGCCGCAATATCCTCTACCGTTATACGATCGAGTATTCGGACCGGCATCGTGATGCCCTGAATGCCGTGCGGACGGTCGAGGATCTCGAGGCGCTGCTCGACAGCGACCCGGGGATGTTCGACGACTTCGTCCGTTATGCGGCGCGCAAGGGCGTGGCGCCCCGTTACGGCGACATCGCCCGTTCGCGCAAACTCATCGAGGCGCAGCTGCGGGCCTACATCGGCCGCAACACGCCCCTCGAGGACAACGGTTTCTATGCAAACATCTATCCGGTGGACAACGTGATCATGCGTGCCATCGCGATTCTGAATTCGGAACAGGATGATTAAGCGTATGATCGGTCTGATCGTCACCGTTGCGGTACTTTTCGTACTGGTCATGACGATCCTGCACGCCGGCAGTTACCGGTCGATGATCTGGGACCGGTCCGACCGTCCGGCTGCTGCCGTCACTACCCCGGGCCGTACGTCGGATGACGGGCGTGATGCGGCCTCTTCGGAGCAGACGGAAGCTGCCGAGACGGGCGGGAAGACGGGCGCCTGATTTGGGTTCGTGCCAGCAGTATTTCGGCTCGTGCCATACGGAAAGCGGATCATCCCGTCGGGATGATCCGCTTTCCGTTTTCATGACGCTTCCCGGCGCAGAGCCTCTTTCGTGTCGTAGGCGGTCTGCGTCAGGTTCCCCGGGGCGGGGCGTCAATAGTATTTCACCGTCTTGCCTTCGATGGCCGAGAGCAGGTTGTTGGCCGCCGACGAAGCGCCGATGCGGAACAGGTCGGTCGTGAGCCACTCCTTGCCGAGGATCTCCTCGACGATCGTGTAGTAGAGTGCGGCATCCTCGGGGGTACGCACCCCTCCGGCCGCCTTGAAACCCACCTTTCGGCCCGTCTTTTCGTAATAGTCGCGAATGGCCTGACACATGACCACGGCAGCCTCGGGCGTTGCCGCCACGTCGATCTTGCCGGTCGAGGTCTTCACGAAGTCTGCTCCGGCGAGCATCGAGAGCAGCGAGGCCTTGCGGATGAGTTCGGGGCTCTTCAGGGCGCCCGATTCGATGATGACCTTCAGGATGATGTCCGAATCCATCTCGGCGCGGATTACCTCTACCTCGTTGGCTGCCTCGTCGTACTCTCCGGTAAGCATCCGGCCCACGTTGAGCACGATGTCGATCTCGTCGGCCCCGTTCTCCACGGCCATGGCTACCTCGAGGGCCTTGACCTCAAGGAAGGTCTGCGATGCGGGAAATCCGCCGGCAACGCTTGTAATGCGCATCGGCGTACCGTCCACGGCTACGCCGACCGTTTCGACGAAAGCGGGATAGATGCAGATCGAGGCTACATTCGGGATGTGGGGATATGCCTGGTAGAATTCGACGGCCTTGCGTGCGAACTCCGTCACGGAGGTTGCCGAGTCGTTGCACGAGAGCGTCGT
>FR892020.1:45162-54572 GCA_000434235.1 Alistipes sp. CAG:268
AGGTCGATGGCCGAATAGCAGAATTTATAGACCTCCGTGTTGTGGTTGCGGCTCTCCGCCACCTTGCGGATGCGTGCTACCGCTTCATCGACACGTTCCTGGCTCCATGCCGGGGTGTATTCGTTCAGGTGATTGGCGTATTCCATACGATTTCGCTGTTTTCGACAAAATTAGAAAAATTATTCGATCCTCGTCGTCTTCGGCTGAATTATTTTCGTTTTGCGGGTTTGTCCGCTTTTCCCTCCGTCCCTCTTTCCCGGTCGTTCCTTATCGCCGGGATGCCCCGCCCTCCTTGTCGCGGTGGTGCAGGAGCTCCATGGCTGTACAAGATCCGAAAAGGGCCCGGACCTTTTGGTCCGAGCCCTTTTCTATTTGATTCCTTTGCGCCCTCTTCACAGCCGGCCCTGTCGGTCCGTCCGGGTGGTAGGATCATTTCCGTCGATTACTTGCGGAGAGCCTTCAGGTTTACATCCGAAGCAGCCTTCTTGGCCAGCTCGGGGTTCTTCGAGGTAGCGCTCTTGAGCTGAGCCTCGGCGCTCTTCAGGTCGCCTTCCTTCACGGCGATCACGGCACGCAGGTAGTCAGCCTCAGCCGAGTTGTCCTTGGCGATGGCCTTCTTGGCGCCTGCCAGATCGTTCGACTGAACCAGGGCGATGGCCTTGTTGTAGCCCTCGAGACCTGCAGCAGCGCTCTTGTAGTTGCCCTCGGCAGCAGCCATGGCAGCCTTTGCCTCGCTGTCGGCAGCAGCGGCGTACTTCTTGGCCTCGGCGGTATTGCAGTTGGCGAGGTTGGCCAGCAGCAGGTTCTTGTTCAGGGCAGCCGACGAATCCAGCTTGGCAGCCTTCTCGAACGACTTCAGGGCAGCCTCCTTGTCACCGGCCTTCGTCTGGGCAACACCGAGGTTGTTCCAGATGCGGGCATCGTTGTACTTCTTCGAAGCGGCGGTCAGGATGGCAATCTGCTCCTCGGGATTCTCGACGAGAACCTGTGCAGCGAAGAGGTACTCCTCGGCGCTCAGCTCGCCACCGTTGCGGTAGGCAGCCATGATCTCCTCGTCGGTCTTGCCCTGCAGGTCGGTGGTGTTCACGATCTGCGAGCGGCGCAGCTCGGGCAGGATCTCCTCCTTGAGCTCCTCGAATACGCTCGACATGTTCTTGATCTCGGTCTCACGCTCTGCGGGCGAGTTGTAGAGGCTCAGCACCTGCAGGATGAGGTCCTTGTCCTTGATGTTCGACTGCTCAACCAGCTCCTTGAAGCCGTCCCAGTCCTCACCGTAGGCTGCGGCGTCGATGTCCAGACCCGAGTCCTTCAGCAGCTTGGCAACGACCTTCTTACCCGACTCGCTGCGGGCCTTCGAAAGCTTGTCGTTGAACTTCACCGGACCGTCGGGCGAAGCGTAACCCTTCACGGCGATGTTCTGCGTGGCGCGGTCGTTCTGCATCGTCTCGTCCACGTTGGCCTTGAATGCGTCGAGGTTGGCGTTTCTCTCGTTCTTCTTCGTTACGACCGACGAGTTGATGGCGTAGAGCAGATCGGTCTTGTCCACTACGGTGGTGATGCGCTTGAAGTTGTTGTCCATCTCCTCCATCAGGTCACCGTACTTGAGGTCCTTCTGGAGCGTATTCACACCGTAGGCAACCGTCAGACCGAACTCCTTGGCCAGAGCGGCCTTGGCAGCCTCGTCGTTGCCGGCCAGCACGGCAGCCTGCTCCTTGGTCGGAATGGCGCCCGTGTTGAGGTTTACGAGCGTGAACTCCTTGCACTTGCCGCCCGGGCACTTGATCTCGGCGCGGAGCTGGAGCTCGCTCTGATCCATGCGCGGATCGTAGGGGAACTCGACGTGCTGCGTGAAGTTGCCGCCGTTCTTCTTGTCTACGACCGTATAGTTGTCATCGACCTTCGAACCCTGATAGTAGTGGGTCGTGCCGGCAACCTCGCCGCCCTCGAAGACGATCACCGGGGTCACCTTGATGACGGCCTTCTTGTTGAAGTACTCTACGGGGAACGTTACGTTGATGTCAGCGGCAACGATACCGTTGTTCAACGTCAGAATCTCGGGAGCGACCGTCAGCTTGACGTCTTCCCGGTTCTTGGCCATCTTCTTGAAGCAATTGCAGCTCGTGAAAGCCAGCGATGCGGCAACGAGCACCATGCTCAATCTCATCAGTTTTTTCATAATCGGGTAATTTTAATGTTTATTTGTTGATTGCTTGTTCTTTTATCTCCTTCTGCCGTAGCCCATACGACAGAACATCGCAAATATAGAAAAGACTTGCAAATTATGCAAAATTTCGGACGGAAATATTTTTTGTACATTTCCGTCCGAAACAGTCCCTCAATGCGGATTATTCGCCCTTGTGCTCACGGCGTTCGCGGCGCTCTCCACGCTCGGGGCGCGGGCGGCGCTCACGCTCAACGTAACCCTCGGGTTTGGGCAGCAGCGCCTTGCGCGAGAGCTTGAGCTTGCCGGTCTTCGGGTCGATGCCGATGAGCTTGACGTCGATCTCGTCACCCTCCTTCAATCCGGTCTCCTCCATGGTCTCGAAGCGCTTGTAGTCGATCTCCGAGATGTGGAGCAGGGCGTCCTTGCCGGGCATGATCTCGACGAAGGCGCCGAAGGCGACGATCGAGCGGATGCGTCCGTGATAGGTTTCGCCCACCTCCGGGATGGCAACGATGGCTTTGATGCGGGCCAGGGCGCCGTCCAGGGCGGCTTTGTCCACGCCGAAGATATCGACGATGCCCTTGTTGTCCACCTCCGTGATGGTGATGGTGGTGTTCGTGGTCTTCTGGATGTCCTGGATCACCTTGCCGCCCGGGCCGATGACCGAGCCGATCATGTCCTGCGGGATGGTGATCTGTACGATGCGCGGCACGCAGGGCTTGTAGTCGGCGCGTGGCTCGGCGATGCACTCGGTGATCTTGCCGAGGATGTACATGCGTCCCTTGCGGGCCTGCTCGAGGGCGGCGGCGAGCACCTCGTAGGAGAGGCCGTCCACCTTGATGTCCATCTGCGTGGCGGTGATGCCGTCCTTGGTTCCGGTCACCTTGAAGTCCATGTCGCCGAGGTGGTCCTCATCGCCGAGGATGTCCGACAGCACGGCCCACTTGCCCGACTCCGAGTCGGAGATCAGACCCATGGCGATACCCGAAACGGGCTTCTTGATCTTCACGCCGGCATCCATCAGCGCGAGGGTTCCGGCGCAGACCGTAGCCATCGACGACGAACCGTTCGACTCGAGGATGTCCGAAACGACGCGCACGGCATAGGGGTTCTCCTCGCCCAGCGGAATCATTGGCTTCAGGGCGCGCCATGCCAGGTGGCCGTGGCCGATCTCGCGACGTGAGAGGCCGCGCGAAGCCTTGGCCTCACCCGTCGAGAAGGGCGGGAAGTTGTAGTGGAGCACGAACTGCTCGGTGCCCTGTACGAGCACCTCGTCCTTGACCTTTTCGTCGAGTTTCGTGCCGAGCGTCACGGTAGCCAGCGCCTGCGTTTCGCCGCGGGTGAAGATAGCCGAGCCGTGGGCGGCGGGCAGGTAGCCCACTTCGCACCAGATCGGACGGATTTCGTCCGTGCGGCGGCCGTCGAGACGCTTGCCCTCGTCGAGGATCATGCGGCGCATGGCCTTCTTCTGCACGTCGTCGTGGAAATACTTGTGGATCAGCGGGGCCTTCTCGACGAGCTCCTCCTCGGTGTAGTGCGAGGTGGCGAACTCCTGCTCGAGGGCGTTGAACAGATCCTCACGCTCGTGCTTCATCGTGCCGCTGGTGGCGATGGCGTATGCCTTGTCGTAAAGCTCGCGGATGATCGTCTGGCGCAGCTCCTCGTCGTTCACCTCGTGGCAGTAGGTGCGCTTGACGTCCTTGCCGAGCTCCTTCGAAAGCTCGATCTGTACGGCGCAGTGCTTCTTGATCTCCTCGTGGGCGAACTTGATGGCCCCGAGCATGACTTCCTCCGAAACCTCCTTCATCTCACCCTCGACCATCAGGATGTTGTCGATCGTACCGCCGACCATGATGTCCAGGTCGCACTCGGGCATCTCCGAGAAGTTGGGGTTGATGGCGTACTCGCCGTTGCGGCGGACGACGCGGACCTCGGAGATCGGGCCTCCGAACGGGATGTCCGACACGGCCAGCGCGGCCGATGCGGCCAGTCCGGCCAGTGCGTCGGGCTGGATGTCCTTGTCGGCCGAGATGAGCGTCACGGTGACGTATACTTCGGCGTGGTAGTCCGCGGGGAAGAGCGGACGGAGCGCGCGGTCGATCAGGCGGGCGACGAGGATCTCGCTGTCGTTGGCCTTGCCTTCGCGCTTCATGAAGCCGCCGGGATAGCGGCCGCAGGCGGCGTATTTCTCCTTGTACTCCACCTGGAGAGGCATGAAATCGGTGTCGGGTTTTGCGTCCTTGGCGGCCACGACGGTACCGAGCAGCATGGTGTCGCCCATCTTGACGACCACCGAGCCGTCGGCCTGCTTGGCCAGCTTGCCCGTTTCGATCTCGATCTGGCGACCGTCGGCCAGCGTGATGATCTTGCGGACTGCGTTGTACAGCTTCTTTTCTTCCATAAATTTTATCCTATGATGTAATCGTTTGTCGCAATGAAAATGAAGGCAACCCCTCGCGGGAATTGCCCTCATTCTTTCCTCGGGAACTACTTGCGGAGGTTGAGCGTCTTGACGATGGCGCGGTAGCGCTCGATGTCTACCTCCTTGAGGTACTCCAGCAACTGGCGGCGCTTGCCTACCAGGCGCAGCAGGGCGCGCTGGGTGCCGAAATCGTGGCGGTTGTTCTTGAGGTGTTCAGTAAGGTGGTTGATACGGTAGGAAAACAACGCGATCTGGCTCTCGGGCGAACCCGTGTCGGTGTTAGACTTGCCGTACTGGCCGAAAAGCTCCTGCTTTTTTTCTGCTGTTAAATAAGCCATTTTGTAAAAGTTTATTTAAGTTCCACTCTACGACGCATTCCCCTTACCGTGAATAACGCCAGAGCGTTGGGCAAAGGTACGAAATAAATAGGAATTGCGCATGAAAAATGAAAAATTATTTGTCTTTTCGGCCACGACGGGCGTCAGATCGGCGGGAAAATCGTATTTTTGCCCCTAAACGGATGAAAATTATGCTGCACAGAGGATTTTTCGCCTGTCTCGCGGCGCTTGCCGCGCTGCTTTCTGCAGGATGTTCGGCGCCGGCTGACTATACGGTCGTCGAGGGTACGATGCTCGGTACGACGATGCGTGTGGTGGCCGATGTGAAGGATGCCACGCCGCAGGAGCTTTATGCGGCTGCGATGGAGCTCGACCGTGAGGCCAAGGCCTCGATGTCGATCTTCGACCCGACGTCGCTCCTGAGCCGCCTGAACCGCAACGAAACGGACAGCGTCGATTGCCACATCGCCTTCAATCTCCGGCTGGCCGACAGCATCGGGGCGTTGAGCGACGGCCGCTACGACGTGACGGTCAAGCCGCTGGTCGAGGCGTGGGGCTTCGCCGGGCGCGAGGCCCAGGCGCATCCGAACGTCGATTCGATCCTCGCCTTTGTCGGCCGCGACAAGGTGCGCATCGAGCAGGGGCGGCTCGTCAAGAGCGATCCGCGCGTCGAGCTCGACTTCAACTCGGTGGCCAAGGGCTATACGGTGGACCTGCTTGCTGCGCTGGTTGAGCGCTTCGGCGCGGAGAACTACATCGTCGATATCGGCGGCGAGGTACGTTGCCGGGGCGTGAACCGCTCGGGCCATCCGTGGCGGATCGGGGCCGAGACCCCCCTCGACGGCAACGGATCGGGGTCGAGACCCCCTTCGACGGCAACATGACCGACGGCGAGTACCTCCAGAAGCGGATCCGCATGAGCGGGGGCGGGTTGGCCACCTCGGGCAACTACCGCCGCTTCTACCTCGATGCCGAAGGGAACAAGGTGGCCCATACGATCGACCCGCGCACCGGGCGCAGCATCCTCTCGCGCCTGCTTTCGGTGACGGTCGTGGCACCGACCTGCGCCGAGGCCGACGCGCTGGGAACGATGTTCCTGGCCATGGGGGCCGACGACGCCCTGGAGGCCGTCGGCCGGATGCCCGACGTGAAGGTCTACTTCATCCTTGCCGGCAAGGACGGGGCGTACGAGGAGTATGTCTCTCCGGCGATGTCCGCGCTGATCATGGAGTGAGCGGACTCCCGGCAACCGGTCCGCTTCCGGGGAAACCGCTTCCCGGCCCGGCGGCCCGATTCTGCGGCGGTCCCGGCGGCAGCCGCGCAACGCGATAAAGGAATGATATGAAAACTGCGCTATTTCTTTACAACCCCCAGTCGGGGAAGGGACGCATCGATCGTTGCGTCGGCGAGATCTGTACGGTGTTCGGCGCCTACGGTTACGAGGTGCGGCCCCAGGAGGTCGATTTCGACACGAATCCGTTCGATGGCAACGAAACGATCGACCTGATGGTCGTGGCGGGCGGCGACGGGTCGGTGAACTTCGTGCTGAATGCCATGAAACGCAAGGGACTCGATATCCCGATCGGCGTGATTCCGGCCGGTACGGCCAACGACTTTGCCGGGGCGCTCGGCATGTCGCCCGAGCCGTTGGAGGCGGCCCGCCAGATCGCCTCGGGGGTCGAGCAGCGGGTCGATTGCGGCCGGGTGAACGACCTCTATTTTGTCAATATCTTCAGTTTCGGGATCTTCACCACCACCTCGCAGCGCACGTCCGACGAGCGCAAGCACCGCATCGGCCGCCTGGCCTACATCATCGAGGGGGTCAAGGAGGTGACCTCGATGCATGCCGTGCCGCTGGAGATCGAGGCCGACGGCGAACGTTTCGATCTCCGTTCGCTGATGGTGCTGATTTTCAACGGCGAGACCGCCGGAGGCTTCCACCTGGCGCGGCGTTCGTCGATCCGCGACGGACTGCTCGACTGCATCCTGCTCGAGAAGAAGAACATCCTCCACTCGACTTTCGCCATGGGGCAGTACCTGCTGGGCGGCAATCCGAAGATCGTGCGGCACCTGCAGGCGCGTCGGATCGATATCCGCTCGACGGTCAATGAGCCGACCGACGTGGACGGACAGCGCGGAGCCGAGTTCCCGCTGCACATCGAGTGTCTGCCGGGTGCCTTGCGCGTACAGTGCCCGCCCGCGGCCGGGGAGTGAGTGGCCCGGTAGTCCATCCTTGCGTCCTCTCCCCGGCTTTTCAGGGGCGCGAGAGTGATCTGGGAGGCCCTTTTCGGCATTTTCCGTTTGGTCGTTTGGCGGGAATTCGTTATATTTGTCGGAAAGCGTGATTGATTACATGGCGGAGCACGGCAAAACGGGACGCGCGGCGCACGACAGTGGCCGCGAGAGTCTGCACAAGGTCTCCATCTCCCGGATCAAGAAGGAGATGAGTGACGTATTTTATCTTTCGGACGATCTGGTGATTGCGACCCTCTCGGCGCAGAACAACACGACGTCCGACTATCCGGCGACGATCGACGGATTTTCGGCCATCATCATGATGGCAGGCGAGGCCACCGTCTCGATCGACATGAAGACCTATCAGGTGCGGCCCAACACGATCGTCTTCTTCAATCCCAACAGCATCATCCGCACGATCAAATGTTCTTCGAATGCTGCGGCCTATTTTCTGGCCTTCTCGAAGTCGTTCGTCAATGAGATCCAGATCGATCTCTCGACTTCGCTGCCCGTCTACATGCGTTTCGGCAAGGCCCCGCTGCTTCCCGTGACGCCGCAGGACGTCGAGGAGATCCGGCAGCTGTTCCAGATGATCAAGACGATGCTGCGCAGCGACAAGGAGCGCTACCGCCACGAGATCATCCGCACGCTCTTCACCACGGCCTTCTATATCATCACCGAGATCAACCAGCGCGAGCGGACCGATACGGTCAAGCAGGGGCGCTGCGAGGTGCTCTTCAACGAGTTCATGTCGCTGCTCCAGCGTTACAACAAGCAGGAGCGGAACGTGAGCTTCTATGCCAAGCAGCTCAACATCACGCCCAAATACCTCTCCTCGGTGGTCAAGGAGGTGAGCGGCAAGACCGCCGCCCGGTGGATCGACGAATCGGTGATCCTCGAGGCAAAGACCCTGCTGAAGTATTCGGGCATGAGCATCCAGGAGATCGCCTACCACCTGAACTTCTCGACGCAGTCCTTCTTCGGCAAGTATTTCAAGCAGCATACCGGCACTTCGCCCTCGCGTTACAAGCGCAAGGGGTAGTGTTGCAGAACGGTGATTCGACAGCGAGGCCCGCATCCGAAAGGATGCGGGCCTCGTCTGTTTCAGTGTGTTCCGTCGCGCTATTTGCGCTTCGAGGCGGCTTTGGCTGCTACGGCCTTGTCCAACTCGATGATGAAGTCCGAGAGGACGTTCATGTAGTTGATGAAGGCGTCGTAGGCCGAGTCGTAGGGGTTGAAGTAGGAGTGCACGTCTCCGTCCGAAAGCCACTTCGTCGCCATGTAGTAGAAGTGGTCGGAGGTCTGCATGAAACTCCACACATAGTCGAAATCGGGGCTCTTCAGCGCGGCGATCTTCTCCTTCTGTGCATAGAGTTTCGAGAAGGCTTCGTTCTGGAGTTCATTGCCGAGCCATGCCGTCACGTCGCGCTCCTCGTCGGCCCACGACATCACGTGCGGGCAGTGGAGCACCGAGACGGGCTGGTACTTCTTGGCGGCTTCGCTCACCGTGGCGAACTCCAGCTGGCCCTTCTGCGCGAGGATGGCCTTCGGCAGGGCGCGCATGAATTCGAAGATGCCCGTATCGGCGGTCTGGTGCTCGCCGAAGGTCTCGTAGTCCATGAAGAGGTTGATCACTTCGCCAGGGGTCTCTTCCGACGAGAGCCACTTCACGTACTTGTCGGCCGTCAGCGGCCACTGATCCCAACTCTGGTTCGAGAAGCGGAAGGCGATGTCGTCCGAGAGTTTGTAGTTGCGCAGCAGCAGACGGAGTTTCTGGTCTACGGCGTTGGCGTAGACGTAGTTGGGCGACTTCCAGCCCAGCACGTGCTTGGCTCCCTCGGCAAGCATCGTGCGGAAGCCCATCTCGGCGACCATGGCGCCGATGTCGTCCGAGTAGATCAGCTCCGTATTGCGGAAGGCCGTGGGTTTCACGCCGAACTCCTTCTTGAGCATGGCGGTATGGAGCTTGACCTGCTCGACGAAGTCCTCCTTCGACGCAAGCGATGCGAGCGAGTGGGAGTAGGTCTCGGCGAGGAACTCCACGCAGCCCGTGGCGGCGAGCTCCTTGAACGAGTCGAGGACCTCGGGGGCATAGGCCCGCATCTGTTCGACGGCGATTCCCGTGATGGAGAACGAGCAGCGGAATTTACCCTTGTTTTCCTTGATGAGCTTAAGCAGCAGGGCGTTCATCGGCAGGTAGCACTGCCGGGCCACCTTCTGCATGATGGAGCGGTTCAACAGGGCGTCCCGG
>FR892020.1:54595-66244 GCA_000434235.1 Alistipes sp. CAG:268
CGTCCAGGTAGTTGTGGTCCTTGCCCATGTTGAAGAAGCGGTATTTCTTCAGACGCCAGGGCTGATGTACCTGAAAATAGAGACAAACGGTTTTCATAAAAGGGTGGTGTATGTTTATTTGTTCTTACTCTCTTCGATCACGGCTTCGTAGACCGACTTGATCTTGGCCGCAGCGTCGTTCCACTTGAGGTTCGTAACCTCTTCGAGTCCCTTCGATGCGAACATGCCGGCCAGTGCCGGGTATTTGACCAGTGCGTAGATGGCGTCGGCCAGGGCGTCCACGTCCCAGTAGTCCACCTTGACGGCGTAGTCGAGCACCTCGGCCACACCGCTCTGTTTGGAGATGATCACCGGAACGTTCGACCGCATGGCCTCGAGGGGCGAGATGCCGAACGGCTCCGATACCGAGGGCATGACGTAGACGTCCGACAACTGGAACATCTTGTGTACGTCCTCGCCGCGGAGGAATCCCGTGAAATGGAAGCGGTCGGCGATGCCGAGACGTGCCACGCGGCGGATCACGTGGTTCATCATGTCGCCCGAACCGGCCATGACGAACCGCACGTCGGGAACGCGCTTGAGCACCTTGGCGGCCGCCTCGACGAAGTAGTCGGGGCCTTTCTGGTAGGTGATTCGGCCGAGGAAGGTGACGATCTTGTCCTTGACGCCGCGTTCGGGAACTTCGCTGCTCCCCTCGGCGAACCGTACGGCATTGTGCACCGTAACCACGCGGTCGGCGGGTACGCCGTAGCGGTTGATGACGATGTTGCGCGTGAGGTTCGATACGGCGATCACCCGGTCGGCGGCATGCATGCCGGCGCGCTCGATGGCGTAGACCTGCGTGTTGATGTTCTCGCCGCTGCGGTCGAACTCCGTGGCGTGCATGTGTACGACGAGCGGCTTGCCCGATACGCGCTTGGCTGCGATGCCGGCGTAGTAGGTCAGCCAGTCGTGGGCGTGGATGACGTCGAACTGCCCCTCCAGGTCGCGGGCCACCTGTGCGGCGACCACGGCGTAGCGGGCGACCTCCTCCATGAGGTTGGCGCCGTACTTGCCCGAGAAGGTGTAGCGCTGCTTCCACGCATCGGTCGTCGTCCAGGTCGTCTGTCCCGTCTTGACATACTGCTCGTGGTAGGTTTCGTATTCTTCGGGGGAGATGTAGGGCACCATGTTGGAGTCGATCTGGATGAACGACATGCGCTGCAGCACGTCGTCGGCGCCGCTGCCGGTGGCACCGTACAGTGCCTCGACGTCGCTGGCATTCATCACGCGGGTGAATCGTTGGTCCTCGTCTCCGTAAGCATGCGGGACGACAAAGGTCACATCGACTCCGTTGCGCGCCAGTCCGCGGGTCATTCCGTAGCAGGCCGTTCCCAGACCGCCCGCGATGTGGGGCGGGAACTCCCAACCGAACATTAAAACTCTCATACCTTTATTTTTTGTGTAATTTTCTTTTGCCTGTGCGCGCCGCCTCTCTGCTGTCTGCGGTCGTGTGCGGAGCTCCGCGTACGACCTCACCCGCCCGATTCCCCAGGGAATCGGTGTGCCGTTCCGACACATTCCACTGTCACATGGTACGCCCGGGTTGTAGTTGTTTATTAATTATTTTGTTGTCTTTTTCGTTGTCTTGCGGGTTTTTGTTGCCGGAGCCTCCGCGGTCTCCTCCTTTTTGGCAGTCTTTGCGGCGCGTTTGGCCGGTGCGGCCTTTGCCGTAGTCTTCTCCGTGGCCTTTTTCGTCGTTGCGGCTTTGGCCGAAGCCTTTTTGGCCGGGGCTTTTTTGGCCGGGGTCTCCTCCGCGTCCGTGCGGTAGGTGCGGATCAGGTGGTAGATGTCCAGCACGGCACCCACGCTCCACGCCTGCGAGATCGCTCCGCGCGATGCGTAGGGGGGATCTGCGTCATAGAGTTCGCAGATTGAGCCGATGCAGTAGGTCTGGATGTCCTCCTCGAAAGAGGCGAGGAGCTCCTCGGCCTGCGGCACGAAAGCCGCGCCGTCGATGTCGAAGCAGGCCTTCACGTAGAACGACAGGAGCCAGGGCCATACCGAGCCGTTCTTGGCCGCGAAGTCACGCTCGTCGGGCGAGCCCTCCTGCGAACCTCTGTAGAGCGGGTTGCGCGGCGAAAGGGTGCGCAGGCCCTTCGGGGTGAGCAGGTGCTGACGCACGGTGCGGATCACGCCCAGACGGGTCTGTTCGTCGATGGGCTTGTAAGGCAGGCTGCAGGCCAGGATCATGTTCGGACGGATGAAGCGGTTGGCTCCCTGCTCGTCCACGTAGTCCGCCAGGTAACCTTCCGGGAGCACAAACGTCTCGTTGAAGGCCGCCGAGATCCGCGGGGGCAGCATCTCCCACTCCTGGACGAATGCCCGGTCGCCCTGTTCGCGGGCCAGTTCGAGCGCATAACATACAGCATTGTACCACAGTGCATTGACTTCTACCTGATAACCGTTGCGCGGCGTGACGGCACGGCCATTGATCGTGGAGTTCATCCACGTGAGGGGCACTTCGTCCGAAGCGGCCCAGAGCAGTCCGTTGTCGTGCAGGGCGACGCGGCCGGCAATACCCCGGCGGTAGGATTCGAGCAGCTGCTTCATCACGTTGCCGTACCGTTTCCAGATCTCGGCTCCGCCGATCTGCTCGCCGAGCCGCTGCAGGGTCCAGAAGAACCAGAGCGGGGCATCGACCGCCTCGGCGGCCGACGACGAGCCGGAGAACATGCCCTCCTTCATGGCGCGGACCTCCGTGTCGAGCACGTCGATGCAGTCCTCCTTGTGGTTTTGCTGCAGGGTGATTCCCGGCAGCGAGACGAAGGTCTGGCGTCCTGCCACTCCGTGCCATGGATAGCCCGAGATCACCTCCGTGCGGTTGCCCGGACGGCGGATGACGAACTGGCGCGCCGAGTGCTCGAGGCAGCTCAGGAAGTCGATCTTGTGGGTGCGGCGGGCGATCGAGGCGTTGAACACCTCCTCGATGGTCTTCGTCGAGCCCATCTCGTCGAGCGAGGCCGAGAAGATGATGCTTTCGCCCTTCTTGAGTTCGGTCTCGAAGTAGCCGGTCGTCAGCAGGTCCTCATGTCCCTCGTAGCCGCGGGCCATGTCCTGCTTGTATTCGAAGTTGTAGTACCAGTCGGGAGCCGGGACGAACTCCGTGCCGGGCTTGCTGGTCTGGAGGTATAGCCAGGGGAACGAGCCGTAGAGACGGCATTTCACGCCGTTTATGGCCGGGTAGGAGTGACCGTCCGCCTCCATGTTGGCATGCGTCAGGGCATGCTTGTCGCGGAAGGCGAGGAACGGGCGCAGCCGCAACCGCGTCTCGGAGTGAGCATCGACGAGCGTGTAGCGGATCATCAGCTGCGTGCGCTTGTGGATCCAGAGCATCTCCTTGCGGAGGATGACACCGCCTACGCGGTAGGTGATCGTGGGGGTCGGCGTATACTCGAAGTCGGTGATGTACTTGTGACCGCGGGGCTCGTACATGCCGGGGAAACGGTGCAGGGCCAGGTTGAACGACTGGTCATGCTGGATGACCGTTTCGTCGAGCGACGAGAGGAGGACGTAGGTCCGGCCGCTGTCGTCGATGGGGGCTACCATCAGCCCGTGGTACCGCCGCGTGTTGCAGCAGACGATGGTCGTGCTCATGTAGCCGCCCATTCGGTCCGTCGAGAGCATCTCGCGCTGGAGCGAGTACTCCAGATTGCCCAATTCGCTTTTGTCGAAGGTAAGTGCTGACATATTGCTAAAAAATACTATTTCGCTATATAAAGATATTAGTTTTTTTAGAAACCTGCAACGGATTTGCCGGAATTAAACATTTTTCTTCCTTTATATCGCATTGCCTGTCAGGCCCATTTCACCAGGGCGAAGTCCATACGGTGCGGGAGGTTCGGGTTGCTCGGGTAGATACGCAGGGCGACGTCGTAGGTGCCGGTCTCCTCGGGCTGATAGTCCACCGAGTAGGTCACCAGACTGCCCTCGGTCTTCGTACGTGCCAGAGGTACCGTGCGCACGACATTGACGGTCTGTCCGCCGACGATCTGCTGTGCGACGACCATCTCGACGCCGATGTCCTCGGGATGGAGGTTCGCCACGTCCACCGTTACGGCAAAGTGGTACTTCTCACCCACGCAGACGGCGCCCTTGTCGATCTGCACGCGCTCGACGTCTACCACGCGTACCTGGTCCCATGCGGCCGATACCTTGCGTTTCCAGGCTGCGATCTCGCGGGCCATGCGGTATGCGTCGGCGCAGAGGTCGCGCTTGCGGGCGGCGAGCTTGTTGTAGAACCGCTCCTCGTAGTCGATCAGCATGCGGTTGGTCGTGAAGTTCGAGGCGATGTCGGCCACGCACTTCTTGACCGAAGCCACCCATGCGTGCGGAATGCCGTGTGCGTCGCGGTCGTAGTATTTCGGGGCGATCTGCTCCTCGATGGTGTTGTAGATCATCTCGGCGTCGAGTTCGTCCTGATAGTGCTGGTCGGCGAACGTGCGCTCCATCGGGAGCATCCATCCGGCGCCCTCCTTGTAGCCCTCGACCCACCATCCGTCGAGTACCGAGAACTGCATGACGCCGTTCATCACGCACTTTTCGCCCGATGTGCCCGAGGCTTCCAGCGGCCGGGTCGGGGTGTTAAGCCACACGTCCACGCCCTGGACCATGCGGCGGGCGAGTTCCATGTCGTAGTTCTGCAGGAAGATGATCTTGCCGACGAACTGCGGCATGGCGGCCACCTCGACGATCCGCTTGATGAGGTCCTGTCCCGGCTTGTCGTTCGGGTGGGCCTTGCCGGCGAAGATGAACTGTACGGGGCGCTCCTTGTTGTTCACGATCTCCGACAGACGGTCGAGGTTCGTGAAGAGCAGGTAGGCGCGCTTGTAGGTGGCGAAGCGGCGGGCAAAACCGATCGTCAGCACGTCGGGCTTGATGCCGTCGATGATCTGCAGCATCTGGCGCGGCGACTCGAGACGCACCTGGTTGGGGTCGCTGTAGCGTTTGCGGATGTGGCGGATGAGCTTGTTCTTGAGCTTCATGCGCTCCTCCCACAGTTCGGCGTCGGGGATGTTGTAGACCTTCTGCCATGCGGGAATATTGTATACGTGGCCTTCGAATCCGTCGGCGAAGTAGCGGGCGTAGAGGCGGCGGAGCGAGGTGGCGATCCACGTCGGGAAGTGTACGCCGTTGGTGACATAGCCGATGTGGAGCTCGTTCTTGAAGTATCCGGGCCACATGTTGCCCAGGATATCCTTCGATACCTCCCCGTGGAGCCACGATACGCCATTGACCTCCTGCGAGAGGTTGCAGGCCAGCACCGACATCGAGAACTTCTCGTTCGGGTCGTTGGGGTTCGTCTTGCCGAGGTTGATGTACTGCTCCCAGGTGATGCCCAGCACGTCGGGATAGTGCGACATGTACTGGCGGATCATCGACTCGGGGAAGGCGTCGTGGCCGGCCGGTACGGGGGTATGCGTCGTGAAGAGCGACGAGGAGCGGATAACCTCCAGGGCCTCGGAGAAGGTGAGCTTGCGGTGGTTCACCAGCTCGCGGATGCGCTCGATGCCGATGAATGCGGCATGTCCCTCGTTGCAGTGGTAAACTTGGTTGCGGATGCCCATCTTGCGCAGGGCGCGGATACCGCCGATGCCGAGCAGGATCTCCTGCTTGAGACGGTTCTCCCAGTCGCCTCCGTAGAGGTAGTGGGTGATCTGGCGGTCCTCCTCGAGGTTGGCCTCGTAGTCGGCGTCGAGCAGGTAGAGGTCCGTGCGGCCGACCTGGCACTTCCAGACGCGAGCCGAGAGCGTGCGGCCCGGGAAGGCGATGGTGACGGTCACCCAGCCTCCGGCATCGTCGCGCACGGGCGTGATCGGGAGCTTGAAGAAGTTCTGGGCCTCGTAGGTTGCCTCCTGCGCACCCTGGGCCGAGAGACGCTGCGTGAAGTATCCGTAGCGGTAGAGCAGACCTACGGCCGTCATCGGGACGTTCTTGTCCGAAGCCTCCTTGAGGTAGTCGCCGGCGAGGATGCCCAGACCGCCCGAATAGATCTTCAGCGACGAGTGGAGCCCGTACTCCATCGAGAAGTAGGAGATCGACGTGGTCTTCGGGTCGGGTTTCTCACTCATGTAGTCGCGGAACTGCGTGTATACGGCGTCAAGCTGTGCGAGGAAGTTGCCGTCGTGTTCGAGCTCCTTGAGCCGCTCGACGCTCAGCCGGTCGAGGAACGCGATCGGGTTGCGCTCCGATGCGGCCCACAGCGCGGGGTCGATGCCTTCGAACAGGTCGCGGGCCCCGGGGTTCCAGCACCACCAGAGGTTGCGCGAGAGCTCCTCGAGGGCGTGCAGCCGCTTCGGAAGCGTCTTGTCCACCATCATGCGGCTCCAGTTGGGTTTCTCGACGAAGAGCTGCTGACGCACGAAGTTGATCTGTTCGGTCTTGGCGCCGCCGTCGTCGAGTACGGCGCGGTTGGTGCGGACGATCGAACTTTCGACCGCCTCGGAGTAGGCCTGCTCGTAAGCCGAGAAGAGGTGCTCCCAGAGGGCCGTCATCGAGAGGTCGGATGCCGATACGCGCACCTCGTTGATGTGGCGGCTGTCCAGTGCGGAGAATCGCAGCAGGGCGTCGGAGATCTTCTCCTGTACCTCCTGGTCGTTGAAATCGTCGCGGCGGACAACTTCCACGCCGGCGTGTTCGCGGTGCTTGTCCACCCAGAGACCGAATCCGGCGAGGGTCGTGGTGATCGTCGGGACGGAGAAGGCCACCGATTCCAGCGGGGTGTATCCCCACGGCTCGTAGTAGGAGGCGAAGACCGTGACGTCCATGCCGACGAGCAGTTCGTAGTAGTCCTTGTTGAAGATGCCGTCGGTCTTGTTGAGGTAGGTCGGCACGAAGATCACCTTCACCTTCGAGTCCGGGCGTGCCAGGATGCTGCCTTTGATCGAATTGACGATCGGATCCCAGTCGGGGTTCTCGAGGTAGTGGGTCGTGAAGCGGTACTGGTTCGGGTCGATCGGCTGCGCGGGGTCGGCAAGGTGGGCCTGCAGGTCGGCGCGGGGGCCGCGGTTGGCGGCCGGCACGGTGATGTAGGCGAGCACCTCGCGCTCGAGTTTGTCCGATGCGGCGAGCAGCTTGAGCGACTCGAGGAAGACGTCGATGCCCTTGTTGCGGAATTCGTAGCGGCCGCTGGTGCCGATGATCAGCGGGTCGCTTCCGAACTTGCTGCCCAGACAAGCCTCGGCCACGTCGATCATGGCTCGTCGCGCCTCGTCGCGCTTGGTGTAATACTCCTCGCCGGTCCATACGAAGTCGTTTTCGAAGCCGTTGGGCGTAATGCCGTCCGGATCGCGGCCGAGCAGGTACTTGCACTCGTTGGCCGTGATGTCGCTGACGGTGAGGAAGGCGTCGTGGTTGGCCGCGGCGATCTTCTCGAGCGAGTGCTTGGCCGTCACATTGAACTGGCGGGCCAGCTCGTCGGCGTTGAATTTCGTCAGGTCGTTGTAGAGGGGCAGGCGGTTGCCGGCGATGCAGCGGCCCATGACAGTGGCGTGGCTCGTGAAGACGGTGGCCACGTAGGGGGCGTATTTGCGCAGATAGAGGCCCGTTGCGGCGGCCATCCATTCGTGACAGTGGGCGACGACCTTCTCGGTGTTTGTGCAGAACGACTTCACGTAGGAGGAGATGACCACTCCGGCGGCGTAGCCGAACAGGACGGGCTCGATGTAGTCCCACTGGCCCGAGAGCGAATCGACGTGGTAGTCTTCCCAGAGTTTGGTGAGGATTTCGTCCTTGCGGGGAATCAGCGACGAGAAGTCTACCAGGATGGCGACGGGCGATCCCTTGATCTTCCAGCGGCCCACGCGGATACGGATGCCTTCGTTGTAGACGGTCTGCCGCCAGCCCTTGAGCAGCGCGGGATCCTCCTCGAACTCGGGGTTTACGCCTTCGTGCGAGAGGTCGGGACCGACGGTCATGTAGCGGTCGCCGAATTTGCGGGTCACGGTCTGTGCCTTGGTCGAGATGACGGTGTGGATGCCGCCGACTTTGTTGCATACCTCCCAACTTACCTCGAAAAGGAAGTCGGGAGCAAGTTTGGCATTGCTCATGTTTTCTGTTTTATGCGATATTATTTTGTCGTTCAAAAATGGAAATCGGTTCGAATCCGGGCGCAAAGGTAACACATATATTTATATAAAACAATGCCCGGAGGTGATTCGTAAAAATATTTAATAATAACTTAATGTCTCGGTTTCACTTGTTTGTATCGTCCGGTTATGTTTCGAAAAGGCTCTCGATGACCGCGTCCGAAAGCAGCATGCGGCGGGGCGGCAGGGCCAGGTACGCACCGCGGAGTTCCGCGACGCCCGCTTCGATCCACCGCGCGGCCTCGTGGCGGATCCGTTCGGCGGATTCCGTACCGAAACGTGCGGCCGCTTCGTCCAGGTCGATCCCTTCGGCTGTCCGCAGCCGGGTCATGACGAACTCGTTGAAGCGGTCGCGCGGGGAGAGAATCTCGCATTCCGCCCCTTCGCCGGCGATGTAACGCCCGACCGATGCCGGGTTCCAGTGCCGCTCCCGCCCGTCGAACGAGTGGGCTGCGGGGCCGATTCCGAGGTATTTCACACCGTGCCAGTAGGCGGTGTTGTGACGGGCGCGGAATCCCGGGAGGGCGAAGTTCGACACCTCGTAGTGTTCGAAACCCGCTGCCGTCAGGGTGTCGTGCACTGTGAGGAACTCCTCCTCGCTGACCTGCTCCTCGACCGGCGCGAACGCTCCCCGGGCTGCGCGGCGTCCGAACGCCGTGTCGGGTTCGATCGTCAAATGGTATGCCGAAATGTGCTGGACGCCGAGTCCGATGGCCTCTTCGAGCGACCGGCGGAGCGAGTCGCCCCCGAAGCCCGGGACGCCGAAGATCAGATCGACGGTGATGTTCCCGAACCCCTCCTTTTGGGCATTGTGCACGGCCTCGGCGGCCTGTCGGGCCGTGTGGCGGCGGTTCATCAGTTTCAGACAGTCGTCGTCGAAGGACTGGATGCCGATCGAGAGACGGTCGATGCCGGCCCGCCGGACAGCCGCGAGGTAGCGGGGGGTCAGGTCATCGGGGTTGGCCTCGAGGGTGGTCTCCTCGGCGCGGCTGCAGTCGAAGAGCTCCTCGGTGTGCCGCAGCAGGGCGCCGATCTCCTCCGGCGGGCAGAGCGACGGGGTGCCGCCGCCGAAATAGCGTGTTTCGACCGCTTCGCTGCCGAGGTAGCCGCGGCGGGCGTCGAGTTCGCGGTGCATGGCCTCGATGAGGGCGTCCATCTGCCTCAGGTCGGCACTTTTGTAGAAATCGCAGTAGGCGCAGATGCGCTTGCAGAAGGGTATGTGGAGATAGATTCCGGCCATTATGTATCAAAAATACGAAAAAAAAGCGGATCGGGGAGCCGTTCCTCTCCGATTTTTTGTGCCGGCAGCTCCTCCTGTTTCCGCCTGCGCTCCTCCCGCTTCCGTTCCGCCGGCCTTTCGTGTTCCCTTGTCGCTCCCTTCCGGGCCGTTCCCGCTTTGAGGCTCGGCGGCGGGGTCCTCTCTGCCGGAGGCGTGCGGCATTTCTGCGTATGCATGCTCCCGGAGACCCCTTGCATGCGGCCTTTGTTCCGGGGTTGCGGATCGCCGGATTTCCCGTGTGTCCGGCCGGCTGGAGCGGAGGAGTAAATTTTTTGCGTTTTTCACTGTTAATTTTTTCACAATTATGAAAGTTTTTCTACCTTTGTGCCGTCGAACTCCGTGCATACTAAACGATGGGGACGACACGTTAGGTTAGGTGTGGCACAGGCCACGGAAAAAAGGGAAATAGAGGTTTTTAATCAAAATAACAGTTTTATTATGGACAAAATGGATTTGAAGAAGTACGGGATCACGGGTGTGACCGAGATCGTGTACAATCCCTCCTACGACGAGCTGTTCCGTGAGGAGACCAAGAAGGGCCTGCGCGGCTACGAGAAGGGTCAGCTGACCGACATGGGCGCCGTGAACGTCATGACGGGCGTCTACACCGGCCGTTCGCCCAAGGACAAGTTCTTCGTAATGGACGAGACCACGAAGGATACGATCTGGTGGACGTCGGACGAGTACAAGAACGACAACAAGCCCGTAACGAAGGCTGCCTGGAAGGAGCTCAAGAAGATCGCTTCGAAGGAGCTCTCGGGCAAGAAGCTCTACGTGGTTGATACGTTCTGCGGTGCCAACGAGAACACGCGTCTGAAGATCCGTTTCATCATGGAGGTGGCCTGGCAGGCTCACTTCGTGAAGAACATGTTCATCCGTCCGACGGACGCCGAACTGGAGAACTACGGCGAGCCCGATTTCGTGGTGCTCAACGCTTCGAAAGCCAAGGTTACGAACTACAAGAAGCTGGGCCTGAACTCGGAGACGGCCGTAGTCTTCAACCTTACGGAGAAGATGCAGGTGATCATCAACACCTGGTATGGCGGTGAAATGAAGAAGGGTATGTTCTCCTACATGAACTACCTGCTGCCGCTCAAGGGCATCGCCTCGATGCACTGCTCGGCCAACACCAACGAGAAGGGCGAGACGGCCATCTTCTTCGGTCTGTCGGGTACGGGCAAGACGACCCTCTCGACCGATCCGAAGCGTCAGCTCATCGGCGACGACGAGCACGGCTGGGACGACGACGGCGTATTCAACTTCGAGGGCGGCTGCTACGCCAAGGTGATCAACCTCTCGAAGGAGAACGAGCCCGACATCTGGAACGCCATCCGCCGCAACGCCCTGCTCGAGAACGTGACGGTGGACAAGAAGGGCGCCATCGACTTCGCAGACAAGTCCGTAACGGAGAACACCCGCGTATCGTACCCGATCTTCCACATCGAGAACATCGTAAAGCCCGTATCGAAGGCTCCGGCCGCCAAGAAGGTGATCTTCCTCTCGGCCGACGCATTCGGCGTGCTGCCCCCGGTATCGATCCTGACCCCGGAGCAGACGAAGTACTACTTCCTCTCGGGCTTCACCGCCAAGCTGGCAGGTACCGAGCGCGGCATCACCGAGCCGACGCCGACCTTCTCGGCCTGCTTCGGTGCCGCCTTCCTGTCGCTGCACCCCACCAAGTACGGTGAGGAGCTCGTAAAGCGCATGCAGCAGTCGGGCGCTACGGCTTACCTGGTGAACACGGGCTGGAACGGTACGGGCAAGCGTATCTCGATCAAGGATACGCGCGGCATCATCGACGCCATCCTCGACGGTTCGATCGACAAGGCTCCGACCAAGATGCTCCCGATCTTCGACTTCAAGATCCCGACCGAGCTGCCGGGAGTAGATCCGAAGATCCTCGATCCGCGCGACACCTACGCCAACGCAGCCGACTGGGATGCCAAGGCTCAGGACCTCGCAGGTCGCTTCATCAAGAACTTCACGAAGTTCACCGGCAACGAGGAGGGCAAGAGCCTGGTTGCTGCCGGTCCGAAGCTCTGATCTTCGAACATATGATCCTTTTCGGGAGGTCGCCGTCGGCGGCCTCCCGTTTTTTTGCCCGGCCGGGATCACGCACTTCCCGGAAATTTCGGTAATTTTGTTCGGGCCGCTCTGTCGGCGGCCGCTTCAAAACTGTCTGGAACATGAAACTGCATCTGCTTCTTTTGCTTTCGCTGCTCCTGCCGTCGGGTCTGGCGGCCC
>FR892021.1:0-6027 GCA_000434235.1 Alistipes sp. CAG:268
GAAGACATTCATCAGCTTGGCGAGCAGCACGCCGCCTGCCGTACCAAGACAGAAGGCGATAACGCCGAGGAGCAGGATGCCCAGCGTACGGAAGTTCAGGAACGCCTCGGCGGGCGGCGGAGCGGCGGCCGCTCGGCCCACGAAGAGCGCCGACCGTCAGACCGAGGAAGATGACCACGATGTTCATCAGCTCGTTCTGCACCGTCTTGCTCAGACGATCCACGACGCCGCACTCCTTCATCAGGTTACCGAGCATCAGGCAGCCGATCAGCGGCGCAGCGCTCGGGAGCAGCAGTGCGATGATGACCGTAATGACGATCGGGAAGAGGATACGCTCGAGTTTCGACACGGGACGCAGCGTCTGCATGCGGATCTTTCGCTCCTTCTCGTTGGTGAGCATCCGCATGATGGGCGGCTGGATCACCGGCACAAGGGCCATGTAGGAGTAGGCGGCCACGGCGATCGGGCCAAGCAGCTCGGGCGACAGCATCGACGTGAGGTAGATGGCCGTCGGGCCGTCGGCGCCGCCGATGATACCGATCGAACCGGCCTGCTCGGGCGAGAAGCCGAGGGCGTAGGCTCCGAGAAACGTGGCGAAGATACCGATCTGGGCGGCAGCGCCCAGCAGGAAGCTCTTCGGGTTGGCGATCAGCGGGCCGAAATCGGTCATGGCGCCCACGCCGACGAAGATCAGACAGGGATAGATACCGAGCTTGACACCCAGGTAGAGGTAGTCGAGCAGTCCGGCATTGGCGACGAAGATATCCCAGTGCACATGACCGCCGGCGAAGAGCTCGGTATGGTAGAGGTTGGCATCAGGAAGGTTCGTGAGCAGCATGCCGAAGGCGATGGTGAACAGCAGCAGCGGCTCGAACTTGTGCTTGATGGCCAGGTAGAGCAGGAAGAAGGCAACCAGGATCATGGCCGCGCTTCCCCAGCCCAGGTCGGCGAAGAAACCCGCGATTCCGGTGGAACCCGCGAAATCACGCAGGCTGTTCCACACGAAATCGGAGTTGGAGGTCAGTAATGTCCACATGGCTTACTCGATGACGATTAAGTTATCACCCTCCATGACGGTAGCACCCTGCTGCACGCAGATCTCCTTCACGCGGCCCTCGCGGTCGGCGTCGATGTTGTTCTCCATCTTCATGGCCTCGAGGATCACGAGGGTCTGGCCGCGCGATACGGTATCGCCCACGGCGACCTTGACGGAGAGCACCGTGCCGGGCAGCGGGCACTTGACCGTGTAGCCCGAGCTGGGAGCCACGGCGTTCAGGCGGGGCGAAGGAGCGGCCGTAGCGGGTTTGATCATCGCGCTGTTGGCCTCCTTGGGAGCGGGAGCGACCTGCGGTTTCGACGTGGCGGCAGCCTTCGCGCCGGCAATCTCCACCTCGTATGCCGTTCCATTGACGATTACACGTGCCGCGGTCGAATCCTCGTTTACGTCATCGATCTGCACGTTGTAATTCTGTCCGTTGATTTTCAAAGAGTAGTCTTTCATATTTGTTCAATCTATTTTCTGTCAGGCATCTGGGTTAAACCGTGAATTTTGGAATTCCAGGGCGAGTAGGCTCGCTTGATGCTGAGGATGGTCAGCACCTCCGACTCGCGGTCGTGCATGGCGCTTCCGAAGATCTTGAGGGCGGTCATGATGGCAGCCACCTCCTCTTCGTGAATCTGTCCGACAACAACGGGTTTGCTGCCGGCAGCAGTCTTGGCCACGACCTCGGTCTTGGTTCCGAAAACGGAACCGAAACCCTTCATGACAAAGACCAGCAGGATGAGGACGACGAACACCAGACAGATACTGATGAGCGCCACCCACAGCATCTCCGACCAACCCCAGTCCATTGCGATCAACATTTTCATAGTCAAGCCGATTTATTACAGGGGAATGTTCGAGTGCTTCTTGGGCGGGTTCTGCAGGCGCTTCGTGGCGAGCGACTGCAGCGCACGGATGATGCGGAAACGCGTGTTGCGCGGCTCGATCACATCGTCGATGTAGCCGTAGCGGGCTGCATTGTAAGGGTTCGAGAACTTGTCGTTGTACTCCTTCTCCTTCTCGGCGATGAACTTGGCCTTCTCCTCGGGTTTGTCGGCCAGTTCCTTGAGCTCCTTGCCGTAGAGCACCTCGACGGCGCCGCTGGCACCCATCACGGCGATCTCGGCCGTCGGCCATGCGTAGTTGATATCGCCGCGGATGTGCTTCGAGGACATCACGATGTAGGCGCCGCCATAGGCCTTGCGGAGCGTGACGGTGATCTTGGGCACGGTAGCCTCGCAGTAGGCGAAGAGCAGCTTTGCGCCGTGGGTGATCACGCCGCCGTACTCCTGGGTCGTACCCGGCAGGAAGCCCGGCACATCGACCAGCGTCACGATCGGAATGTTGAACGCGTCGCAGAAACGCACGAAACGTGCGGCCTTGCGGCTGGCGTTGATGTCGAGCACGCCGGCCATGAACTTGGGCTGGTTGGCGATGATGCCGACCGACTGTCCGTTGAAGCGGGCGAAGCAGGTGATGATGTTCTTGGCATATCCGGCAGCCGACTCCAGATACTCGCCGTCATCGACGATGGCGCGGATGACCTCGGCCATGTCATAGGGCTTGTTGGCGTTGTCGGGGATGATGTCGTTGAGCGAGTCCTCCAGACGGTCGATGCGGTCGGTGCAGACGGCCAGCGGAGCATCCTCCATGTTGTTCTGCGGAATGTAGGAGATGAGCTTCTTGATCAGTTCGATGCCCTCTTCCTCGGTATCGACGGCGAACTGGGCCACACCCGACTTGGTGGTGTGCATCGTGGCGCCTCCCAGCTGCTCCTGGGTCACATCCTCGCCCGTCACGGTCTTCACGACCTTCGGGCCCGTGAGGAACATGTTCGAGGTCTCCTTCTTCATGATGATGAAGTCGGTCAGCGCGGGCGAATAGACGGCACCGCCGGCGCAGGGGCCGAAGATGGCCGAGATCTGCGGGATGACGCCCGACGACATCACGTTGCGCTGGAAAATGTTGGCATATCCGGCCAGGGCGTTCACACCCTCCTGGATACGGGCGCCGCCCGAGTCGTTCATGCCGATGCAGGGGGCACCGTTGCGCATGGCCATGTCCATGACCTTGCAGATCTTGTCGGACATCGACAGCGACAGCGAGCCGGCCGTCACCGTGAAGTCCTGTGCGAAGACGTAGACCAGACGGCCGCCGATCGTTCCGTAGCCGGTCACCACGCCGTCACCGAAGGTGTGGCTCTTGTCCATGCCGAAATCATAGCAGCGGTGCGTCACGAACATGTCGAACTCCTCGAACGAACCCTCGTCGAGAAGCATTTCGATACGTTCGCGGGCCGTGTACTTACCCTTGGCGTGCTGCGCGTCGATACGCTTCTGGCCGCCGCCGAGCCGCGCGGTCTCGCGGTTCTCGATCAGCTGGTTGATCTTATTCTGAATTTCGCTCATAATCGGGGAAAAATTATTTATTCTTGTTTTCGCAAAGTTCGGTCAGGATGCCCTGCGTCGATTTCGGGTGCAGGAAGGCGATGGTCATGCCCTCGGCGCCCTTGCGCGGCGTCTTGTCGATCAGACGGATACCCTTTGCCTCAGCGTCGGCCAGCTGCTCCTCGATGTTCTCGCAGGCGAGAGCCATGTGGTGGATACCGATGCCGCGGTTCTCGATGTACTTGGCGATCGTCGAGTCCTCGGAGGTGGGCTCCAGCAGCTCGATCTTGGTCTGACCCAGCATGAAGAATGCGGTGCGGACCTTCTGGTCGGCAACCTCTTCGATGGCATAGCACTTCAGGCCCAATACGTTCTCCCAGTAGGGAATTGCCTCATCGAGGCTCTTCACGGCGATGCCGAGATGCTCGATATGCGATACTTTCATAACTGATGAAATTTAAATTGGTGAATATTTCGGTGAATGATTTTCCGCGATGCTTTTTCCGTCAAAAGAGACACTTTATTTTTTGCGCACACAAAGATAGGAGATTCTTTTGGGATTCGCCAAAATTCGGCGGACTTTTTTTGGCGTTTTTTCAGCTCCGGAATTCGCGGAAAGTGTCTGCAAAGGCCACGCGTCCCGTTCTGCGAAACAAGAGTAAAACCCCGCCGCAGGGGGGGGGTCGCAAGCGAAAACACGCCGAAAAATTGCGCATCTTCGAGAAAAACGCTATCTTTCCGGTGTAAAACGAGGCCGTCCATGAAGAAAACGATACTTATCACGCTGGCCGCGATGGCATTCGGAGCCGCCGCATCGGGACAGGAGATCGCCCTCGGCGAGCGCGTTCCCGAGTTCCGGATCGCGGCCTGGCTCGACGACCGGCAGCCGGAGGCCGCACCGCTCACCTACATCGAGTTTTTCCACTCGTCGTCGCCGGCGGGCGTCAAGTCGCTCGAGCGGCTGCGCGATCTCTCCCGGCGCGAGGGCGAACGGCTGCGCATCGTCGTCGTCACCCGCGAACAGCACGAAAAGGTCGCCCGGATGCTGCGCCCCTACCTCTCGGAGCGCATCGGCGTAGCGCTCGACGCCGCACGTGGCTTCGAGCTCTTCGGCGTGCGCTACGTCCCCTTCGGCGTGCTCACCGACCGCCGCAACCGCGCGTTGTGGATGGGCAACACGCTCCAGTTCGACGAAGAAACGATCCAAGAATCAACCCGATAAAAACCATGTCCTTCACGAAAATAAACCACTACGAGAAAGAGTACGCGGACGCGCATCACGACACGGCGCTCAACGTTGCCGAAGGTGTTGAAGACCAGCCGATCATAAGCCCTTACTTCACGCGGCGCAAGAAGCGCGCACTCACCACCGACGAGTATGTCTCGGGCATCCTCGCGGGCAACATCACCACCCTCTCGCAGGCCATCACGCTCGTCGAGTCGTCGAATCCGGCCCACTATGCGCAGGCACAGGAGATCATCGAGCGCTGCCTGCCCCACGCCGGACGCTCGGTGCGCATCGGCATCACGGGGGTTCCTGGAGCCGGCAAATCGACCTTCATCGAGGCCGTGGGCAACATGGTCACCTCGCTCCGCCACAAGCTGGCCGTACTGGCCATCGACCCCTCGTCGGAGCGCAGCGGCGGTTCGATCCTCGGCGACAAGACCCGCATGGAGAGCATCTGCCACAACCCCGACGTCTTCATCCGCCCCTCACCGTCGGCCGGATCGCTGGGCGGCGTGGCACGCAAGACGCGCGAGACAATCGTGCTGTGCGAGGCCGCGGGATTCGACGTCGTCTTCATCGAGACGGTGGGGGTCGGGCAGTCGGAGACGGCCGTACACTCGATGGTGGACATGTTCATGCTGCTGCAGATCTCGGGTGCCGGCGACGAACTGCAGGGCATCAAGCGCGGCATCATGGAGATGGCCGACATGATGGTCATCACGAAGGCCGACGGCGAGAACGTCCACAAGGCCGAACTGGCCAAGACGCAGTTCCAGGGAGCCCTGCGGCTCTTCCCCGTGCCCGAGTCGGGCTGGCGCCCGAAGGTCTACACCTGCTCGTCGGTGGCGCAGACCGGGCTCGAGGAGGTCTGGAAGGGGGTCGAGGAGTACCTCGACCACATCCACGCCAACGGCTACTTCCAGCACAACCGCAACCGGCAGAACAAGTACTGGATGTACGAGACGATCAACGAAGCGTTGCGCAGCAGTTTCTACCGCGATCCGGCCGTCGAGGGCAAGATCGCCGAATACGAACAGCGGGTGCTCGACGACAAGATCTCGTCGTTCGTCGCCGCCAAGGAGCTGCTGGACCTCTACTTCAAGGACCTGAAATAGGCGCCCGGTCCCGCGCAGAAGCCGCGGACATACGGAAAAGGCATCCGCCCGCAGAGGTGGATGCCTTTTGTCTTGCCCTATTGCCCTTGCCGATTGCCGAGCCGCGCAGCCTGTCGGCTGGTGCGGAACGGCAGCCCCGCTATTTCGCCGACTCGCCGGGAGCCTGCTTGAGCGACGGAAGGCTGAACCCGAAACGCACGGAGACCACCCGCGCGGCGATGACGCTCACGGCCGTAACGAACTCCAGCGTGCCCG
>FR892021.1:6038-14379 GCA_000434235.1 Alistipes sp. CAG:268
GTACCGATCGGCAGCGTGCCGCCCGTCATGCCGGCCAGCTGACAGATGCCGTAGACCATGCCGCCGAAGACGCACGCCAGCGCATAGATCTCCTTGCGGAAGATCAGCGGCACCTCGTTGATCTGGATATCGCGCAGCACACCGCCCGCGGCTCCGGTGATCGCCCCCATGATGACGGCCACCCAGAAGGGGAACCCGGCCGCGAGGGTCTTCTCGATGCCAACAACGGTGAACAGCCCCAGTCCGAAGGCGTCAAAGATGAAGAACGTATTGTTGAGCCGGACCAGGTAGCGGCTGAAGACGATGACGATCAGCAGCGCCGCGGCCGTCACGACCAGGTAGGAGCTGTTGAGCATCCAGAAGGGGGTGACCGAGAGCATCAGGTCGCGGAGCGTACCCCCGCCGACGGCCGTGGTGAAGCCCACGACGTAGGCCCCGAACCAGTCGAACTGCTTGGCCGAGGCGAGACGGATGCCGCTGATGGCGAAGGCCAGCGTTCCCAGAATTTCGATGATGGTGAAGAGAGTCATGACCGATCGGTTTCGGCGGGCAAAGATAGTGCATTTTTTTTATTTTGCAGCCTGCCGCAGCAAATCATCGACCAGTTCGGGCACCCCTTCGGCCGCACGCTTGCGGATGACGGTCAGCGGATTGCGTATGCCGCCCGTGTCGGGGTTGCCGGGATCGACCACCCAGATCGGGATCTCGGGCCGCACGTAGCGCACCAGCGAAGCCGCGGGATAGACCGCCAGCGATGTCCCGACAACCAGCATGGCATCGGCCGTTTGTGCGATCTCCGCCGCCCGCTCGAACATCGGCACCGATTCGCCGAAGAAGACGATGTGCGGACGCAGCAGCGACCCGTCCGGCGCCATGGCGTCCAACGGCTGCTCCCATCCTTCGATCAGCACGATGAGGTCGGGGTTGCGCGACGAGCGCAGCTTGCGCAGCTCGCCGTGCAGATGCGTCACGCGGGTCGAGCCGGCCCGCTCGTGGAGGTCATCGACATTCTGGGTCACGACCTCCACATCGTAGCCCTGCTCGAGGCGGGCGATGGCCTCGTGGGCCGCATTGGGACGCGCGGCAAGCATCTCGTGCCGCCGCTTGTTGTAGAATTCGATGACCAGGGCCCGGTTGCGCGCCAGCGCCTCGGGCGTGCAGACATCCTCGATCCGGTAGTTGGCCCACAGGCCGTCCGAGTCGCGGAAGGTCGCCAGACCGCTGTCGGCACTCACTCCGGCACCGGTGAAAACCACGATTCTCTTCATGTTCGGAAACATTTTTTCGTCAAACAAAGATAACGACTTTTCCGCAAACCGCACGCCGGAGGACGACCGGAAGTGACAAAAAAAGCGTCGCCGGGGACGCCTTTGTGCGACCGGCCGAACACGGCGGGACTATCCGCGGCGCGCAGCCAGCCATATGGGAAGCAGGACGGCCCCGACGGCGAGGACCTTGAGCAGGATGCCCGAGAGGGCCCGTACCGTCTGCCCGGCCCCAGAAAAGAGCAGCTCCAGTTGCGGTGCGCAGACCGCGGCCAGCGCCGCGAACACGAGCACCAGACCGAGCAGCCGGCCTGCCAGGGCGCTCCGCTGCCGGAGGCGGTCGATCCAGCGCGACAGAAGATCGTCCGCGTCATCCGTCTCTTCCGACCCGGTCCTGCCTGCCTGCTCGCCGGAGTGCGGCCCGCCGGTCGAAGCCCAGATGCCGATCGCCCAGCACAGGGCGACCACCCCGGCCGCAATGCCGCCCCGGGTCAGCGCCTCGGTCGCCGGAGAGTCGATCATCCGCAGCGGAAAACAGAGCAGAAAGGCGACAACCGCCGCCGCGGGCATCCCGAGCCACAGCCGTCCGCGCGCACGAAACATCATGCCCAACCGCACGCGCAGCCGCTCCCCTCCACGCTGATTCCGGACGACAGTCCGCCTGACCCGATCGCGGAGGCGGTCCTTGAAACGGCCGCCACTTGCCATATTGTCAAAGGGATTTCCGTTCATGATCCGGATTCGTTTGAGGGTCTCTTCGACACGGCCGGCAAATCCGACCTCTTGTCCGGCGATGCATCGGCACGGGCAGCCTGCGGACGGCTCTTCTTCAGCCGCCCGCTGCGCCGCAGCGCATCGGCGATGATCCACTGAAGCTGGCCGTTGATCGAGCGGAACTCGTCTTCGGCCCACGCCTCGAGCGCCTCCATCGTCGCCGCATCGACACGCAGCACGAAACTCCGGGTATTTGTCTCACGCGCCATCGGGTCAATGGTGGAGCGTTCCGGCATTGACCACGGGCTGCGCCGCCTCGTCGGCACAGAGCACCACGAGCAGGTTCGAGACCATCGCCGCCTTGCGCTCCTCGTCCAGTTCGACGACCTGCTCGTCGGAGAGGCGGTCGAGCGCCATATGCACCATCGACACGGCCCCCTCGACGATCTTCTCGCGGGCGGCAATCACGGCATCGGCCTGCTGGCGGCGCAGCATCACGGCGGCAATCTCCGGCGCATAGGCCAGGTAGTTGATCCGCGCCTCGACGACCTCGATACCGGCCATCGCCAGGCGCTCGTTCAGCTTCGCCTCGAGCTGCTCGTTGATCTCCTCGCTGTTCGAGCGCAGCGTCAGCGCCTCACCCTTCACGCCGTTGTCGTCGTAGGCATAGCAGCCGGCCACCTGCCGCAGCGCCGCATCGCTCTGCACGTTCACGAAATTCTGCAGCACGTTCATGCGCGCCGAAGCCGAAACACCCTGTCCGGGCGCAGCCGGCGCCGCGTCGATCTCGAAGACGGCCTTGTAGATGTCATCGCGCTTGATGCGCCAGACGAGCACCAGACCGATCAGGATCGGGTTGCCCGTCTTGTCATTGACCTTGATCGGATCGACATTGAGGTTGCGCGCACGCATCGAGACGGGCTTGGCCGACATGAAGGGATTGACCCACCAGAAGCCCGTTTCGTAAAACGTGCCGCGGTAGTTGCCGAAGAAGACCATCACCCGTGCCTCGTTGGGTTCCAACAGCATGAAGCCGCACAGACCGATCACGACGGCAAGCAGCCCCGCCGCCCCGCCGGCGATCATCCACGCCCCGCCCGGCTGCAGGGCATCGGCACGCAGGGCGCCCCATACGATCAAAGCGATGAATCCGGCCAGCAGAACGAGTTCGCACGCCAGCGCCACAAAACCGTTGGCTTTCCAGCCGTCATAGACGAAGTTTCGGTTCTTCATATTTGTTTGCAATGATATTAATTTGATATCACAAATCTATCCTTTTTCCCCGAATATTCCAAACGTCCGGCCGTTTTTTCCTTCCGGCCGCAATGCCGCCGACCGGCCGGCGGGAGGATCGGCGGTCTCTGGCACAGTTCGTGCAACCCGACAGGCGGAATATACCGCAAATTCTAAAACTGAAACGTATGGATCTTTTGAAACACAAGGAAGACACGCTGACCGACGTATTCGGCACGCGCGAGATGCGTTCGCCCGCACCCACGGAGTTCATACCCAAGGGCAAGACGGCCCCCGAGGTGGCCTACCAGATGGTCAAGGAGGAGACCTACCCCCAGACCCAGCCGCGCCTGAACCTGGCCACGTTCGTCACGACCTACATGGACGACCACGCCACCCGGCTGATGAACGAGGCGATCAACGTCAATTACATCGACGAGACGGAGTATCCGCGCGTGGCCGTCATGTGCGGCCGCTGCCTGAACATCCTCGCCAACCTCTGGAACACGCCCGAGAAGGCACAGTGGAAGACCGGCGCTCCGGGCATCGGCTCGTCGGAGGCCTGCATGCTGGGCGGCGTGGCGGCCTGGCTCCGCTGGCGCAACCGCCGCAAGGCTGCCGGCAAGCCCTTCGACAAACCCAACCTGGTGATGAGTTCGGCCTACCAGGTCGTCTGGGAGAAGTTCTGCCAGTTGTGGCAGATCGAGCTGCGCACCGTGCCGATCGACATGCAGCACCCGACGCTCGACATCGAGGCGGCGCTCAGGCTCTGCGACGAGAATACGATCTGCATCGTGCCGATCGCCGGCGTCACCTGGTCGGGGCTCGACGACGACATCGAGGGGCTCGACAAGGCACTCGACGCCTACAACCGCCGGACCGGATTCGAGATCCCGATCCATGTCGATGCCGCCTCGGGAGGCTTCATCCTCCCCTTCCTGCACCCCGAAAGGAAGTGGGACTTCCGCCTGAAATGGGTGCTCTCCATCTCGACCTCGGGCCACAAGTTCGGACTGGTCTACCCGGGGCTGGGCTGGGTCGTCTGGAAAGACAAGAAATATCTTCCCGACGAGATGTCGTTCTCGGTCAATTACCTCGGGGCCAGCATCACGCAGGTCGGGCTCAACTTCTCGCGCCCGGCGGCGCAGATCCTCGGGCAGTACTACAACTTCATCCGGCTCGGATTCGAGGGCTACCGCGAGATCCAGCAGAACTCGATGGACATCACCGCCTACTGCCACCGCGAGATCGGCAAGATGTCCTGCTTCCGCAACTTCGCCCCGGAGGTGGTCAATCCGCTCTTCATCTGGTCGCTCGACCCCGAATACGAAAAAACGGCCAAATGGACCCTCTTCGACCTGCAGGCCCGCCTGCAGCAGAGCGGCTGGATGGTGCCCGCCTACACGATGCCGGCCAACATCGAGCAGACGATCGTCATGCGCATCGTCGTGCGGCAGGGCATGTCGCGCGACATGGCCGACATGCTGCTGCAGGACATCCGCAACGCCGTGGCGGAGTTCGAGGAGTTGCAGTACCCCACCCCCTCGCGGCTCAAGTTCGAGCGCAGCGAACACCAGAAAGGCAAGGTCTACACGCACTGACGTCTGCCGTGCGGCCGTCGGACCCGGACGGATGCACCCCCGTGGGGCGCATCCGTCGTCTTTTTGCGCCGCAGCCTGCCATTACGGAGGTTTCCGAAGCCGAAACGGACAACTTCGGGTGGGAAAGAGACTTGTCCGTCCCGGAAAAAAAGCGTAACTTTGATGCGTTTTACAGTCCGACACCCTCCGATGGAACATGCATTCGACATCTTTCTGACCGTCATGGCCTTCCTGGCCCTCGCGGTCTTCATCGCCCTTCACTTCTTCGAGGCCGGGTACGGCTACCTCTTCAACCGGCGGTACGGCCCCCCGATCCCCAACAAAATCGGATGGGTCCTCATGGAGTCCCCTGTCTTCATCCTCATGTGCGTGCTGTGGGCCACATCCGACCGCATGGGACAGGCCGGCCCCCTCACGCTCTTCCTCCTCTTCCAGGCCCACTACTTCCAGCGCTCGTTCATCTTCCCGCTGCTCATCCGCGGCAACTCGAAGATGCCCCTCGGCATCGTCCTCATGGGCATGGTATTCAACACGCTCAACGCCCTGATGCAGGGCGGCTGGATCTTCTGGGTATCCCCCGACGGCTACTACGACAACTGGTTCTCGCAGCCCTGGATCTACATCGGCGGCGCACTCTTCATTGCCGGCATGGCCATCAACCTCCACTCGGACCGGATCATCCGCCACCTGCGCCAACCCGGAGACACGCGCCACTACATCCCGCGCGGCGGCATGTTCCGCTACGTCTCGTCGGCCAACTACTTCGGCGAGTTGCTCGAATGGGTCGGCTTCGCCGTGGCCTCGTGGTCGTGGGCCGGCGCGGTCTTCGCCTGGTGGACCTTCGCCAACCTCGCGCCCCGCGCCGCCTCGCTGCGCCGCCGCTACGAGCGGGAGTTCGGCGAGGAGTTTTCCAAACTCCGACGCAAACGCATCATACCCTTCATCTACTGATACCGAACCATGTCAAACCTCTTTACACCCTATAAGCTGGGGCCCGTCACGCTGCGCAACCGAACGATCCGCTCGGCGGCATTCGAGTCGATGGGCAAGGACTTCGGCCCCACCGAACAGCTCAAGCAGTACCACGTCTCGGTGGCCCGCGGCGGCATCGGCATGACGACGCTGGCCTACGCCGCCGTATCGCGCAGCGGCCTGTCGTTCAACAAGCAGCTGTGGCTGCGCCCCGCCATCGTTCCGGGGCTGCGCGAGATCACCGACGCCATCCACCGCGAGGGAGCCGCGGCCGCCATACAGATCGGCCACTGCGGCAACATGACCCACCTGACGACCGCCGGGCAGATCCCGATCGGTGCCTCGTCGGGCTTCAACCTCTACGCCTACACCCCGGTGCGCGGGATGCGGCACAGCGAAATCGAAGAGGTCGCCCGCGACTTCGGACGCGCCGTCCGCACGGCCCGCGACGCCGGATTCGATTCGGTGGAGGTGCACGCCGGCCACGGGTACCTCATCTCGCAGTTCCTCTCGCCATACACGAACCACCGCCGCGACGAGTACGGCGGATCGCTCGAAAACCGCATGCGTTTCATGCGCATGTGCCTCGATGAGGCGGTCGGGGCCGCCCGCTCCTGCGGCATGGCCATCACCGTCAAGCACAACATGTACGACGGCTTCAAGGGCGGCATCGAGATTCCCGAAAGCATCGAGATCGCCCGGGTCATCGAATCATACGGCGTGGACGGCATCGTCCTCTCGGGCGGCTTCGTCTCGAAGGCCCCGATGGCCGTCATGCGCGGGCTGATCCCGATCTACACGATGAGCTACTACTCCCCCTGGTGGCTCCGCTACTTCATCCGCTGGTGCGGACCACTGATGATCAAGCAGTTCCCCTTCGAAGAGTGCTACTTCCTCGAGGACGCCAGAAAGTTCCGCGCCGAGCTGAAGTGCCCGCTGATCTACGTCGGCGGCCTGGTCAGCCGCGAAGGCATCGACCGGGCCCTCGACGCCGGCTTCGAGCTGGTGCAGATGGCCCGGGCACTGGTGAACGACCCGGATTTCGTGAACAAGCTGCAGGCGGGCGATGCGGCGACCCGCAGCGCCTGCGACCACCGCAACTACTGCATCGCCCGCATGTACTCCGTGGACATGAAGTGCTGCAAGGATTGCCCCGACCTGCCGCGAAAAATCGTCGAAGAGCTCAAACGTCTGCCGTAATGAGCACACGAAACCATACGAAAGGGTGCAAACGCGGCGCCGTACAGCCGGGCTCGGCCTGGGCTCTCGTAACGGGTGCCGGATCGGGCATCGGACGCTGCTACGCGCTGCGGCTGGCCGCCCTGGGATACAACCTCGTACTGGCCGGCAACCGGCCGGAACCGCTCGAAACGGTCCGCAGAGAAGTCGAAACCTCCAGTCCCGAAACGCGAATACGGACGGTCAGCATCGACCTGGCCCGTATCGGCGCCGCGGAGGAGCTGCACGATCTCACCCGGCGCGAAGGGATCGAGATCGACGTCGTGATCAACAATGCCGGCATCTTCTCCTTCTGCGACATCCTCCATACGCCCCCCGAGCGGATCGAGCGGATCATCCTCCTGCACGACCTGACCAACACCGAGATGTGCCGCCTCTATGCCGCCGACATGGTGCGCCGCGGCTGCCGGGGGCACATACTCAACATGTCCTCCTACTCGCTGTGGATGCCCTTCCCGGGGTTGTCGCTCTACAGCGCCTCGAAGGCCTACCTGCGGGCCTTCTCCGTGGCCTTCGCCAAGGAGGTCCGCGAACACGGCATCCGCGTTACGGCTGTCTGTCCGGCGGGCGTGGCCACTGACCTCTATGGACTGACACCCCGCTGGCAGCGGATCGGACTGCGCCTGGGGGTACTCATCTCGGCCGACGCCTGCGCCCGACGCGGATTGCGCGCCCTGTGGCGGGGACGCCGCACGATCGTCCCCGACTGGTGGAACCGCATCTGGATTCCGCTGTGCAAACTGCTGCCGATGTGGGTAATCCGACCGTTGAGACGTTACACCATGCAATTTCAGAAATAAGAATGGAAAACATACGAAACGTGGTCTTCGATCTGGGAGGCGTCCTCGTGGATCTGGACATCGACCGCTGCAAGGCGGCATTCCGCAGCCTCGGCATGGAAGCCGTGGCGCAACTGATCGACCCCTGCTACCCGGCCGAAATGATCGGCCGCCTCGAACACGGCGAGATTTCGTTCCACGAAGCCTGCGAGGAGATGCGCCGGCTCGCCGGCCGGCCCGACATTCCCGACGAGCAGATCGCCTGGGCCTACGGAGAGTTCCTCACGGGCGTATCGGCCACGAAGCTGCGGGCCATCGAACGCCTGCGCGACCGCGGGCTGAAGAGCTACGTCCTCTCGAACAACAACCCCGCCTCGATGGAGGTCATCCGCCGGATGTTCCGCTGCGACGGACACGCGATGGAGCACTACTTCGACCGCATCTACCTCTCCTACGAACTCCGCGAGCTGAAGCCCTCGGAGGCAATCTTCCGCAAGATGATCGACGACAGCGGAATGGTCCCGTCCGAGACGCTCTT
>FR892021.1:14397-24705 GCA_000434235.1 Alistipes sp. CAG:268
CGAGACGCTCTTCATCGACGACGGACAACGCAACGTCGAGGCGGCCCGGCAGATGGGCTTCGCGGTCTACATGCCGGCTCCGGGCGAAGATTTCACCCACCTGCTGGAGAGCCTCTGCGAAGCCTGAGGTCCGATACCCCACACCCGTGCGGGGAATGTTTCGCGGGAAAAGTTTGCCGGAACGGAAAAAAGCGGTATCTTTGCACACCCGGCGGCCGACCGGTAGCCGGAAGATTCGGGGTGTAGCGCAGTCCGGTTAGCGCACCTGCTTTGGGAGCAGGGGGTCACAGGTTCGAATCCTGTTACCCCGACAAAATGAAAGCCAGCCGTTTGCAGCGATGCAGACGGCTGGTTCGCTTTTGGTCCGGCCCATGCCGGGCGGGGAAAGGCAAGTCACCGGCAAGAACGGATGCGGACGGCCGGACAGAATGGCCGGACACACAAAATCTCATGCCCGGAGCTGCGGCCAGCCACAATGGCCGGACGTAAACCGCCCCATGCAGCCGGGCTCAATGGCCCGCCATGCGCGCCACAGCATGGGCCCATGCCGAACGGAAAAAGGCCGCAGGCAGAAGCTCGTCGTAGACCAGCCGGTGTTTCCACCGGCTCCGCCACCAGCGAAGCAGCCGCCCTCGAAGCGGTGGCGGCGACACGTCGGGACGCCGCATGGCCTCCTCCAACACCCTGCTCTCAAGCGCTGCACTGCACACGGCCGGCGGGACCGCCGCGGCGTCGAGCCCCAGATGACCGACACACAGCGCATCGAGGCAGTCGAGAAACCGCTCCATCCGCAGACTCCGCGCCTGCTCCGCAAAAACAGCCCAATCGATCTCTTTCCCGCACCGGTCCAGGAACTGCCGCCAGTCGGCCAAGTGGCGCAGGCCGAACCCTGCCGCGGCGAAATGCACGGCGGCATGCCGCAGCAGATGGAGCGCCCCGAACTGCGGCGAGGGCAGCAACACCCGCTCCCCGCCGACATCGACCGCTTCCGGGCCCGACACTGCCAGGCGTTCCAACAGCGGTTCGAGCCGCACATTCGAGGCATGGGTCCGCGGATCGAAAAAGCAGGCGTGGTTCTCAACCGCCACCCTGCCGATCCGGAAGGTCGTGTGGTGGCCGTCGAAGGCACGTTCCGGGGGGCCGAACCGCTCCGCAAGGCAACGGTCCGCTTCGCGCCGGCGGCCGAAAAACCAGACATCGACATCGCCGCACGGACGAAGAGCCGGCACGGGATAGAGCCGGCTCAATCCGTAGCCCTTGAGCAGCAGCATCGGCAGTCCCTCTTCACGTGAGAGCGCAGCCAGCCGCACGACGGCATCGCGTTGCGCAAGCCATCGCTTCTCCAGCTGCTGCACGTGGCAGGCCCATGCCAGCCGTACCTCCCGGGGCGGAGCGGCGGCACCGGACAAACGGCCGACCACGGGCCACACCACGCCGGCCACCCCGTGTGCGGCCGCCAGGCGGAACATGCCGTGCCACCACACGGCGGCTTCGCCCGGCCGGAACCCGTCCCCGGAAGGTTCCGTACCGACCGCCGTGCGCTGCAATGCCTCCCGCATCCAGCCGATCAAACACGCTTCGGGTCGCTGCATGATTGAAAAACGGGCAAAAGCCATACCGGATTCGAAAATAAATGGGCCGCTATGTCTTCGAAATTCATAAAAAAGTCGTACCTTCGTAGTCGATCCGGACCCCTTTTTACACAAAATGATCCTCCTGAACGAAAAAAAAGAGTGCTGCGGCTGCGGTGCCTGTGCCGAGAGTTGCCCGGCCCGTTGCATCCGGATGGAGGAGGATGCCGAGGGGTTCCTTTACCCTGCTGTCCAGGCCGACGCCTGCACCGGCTGCGGGCTCTGCGAGCGCATCTGCCCGATGCGCCACCCCGCGCCCGAACACACGCCGTCGGAGGTGTGGGCCGCACGGAACAACGATATGGCCACCCGCACCGGCAGTTCGTCGGGCGGCATCTTCCTGCCCCTGGCCCGCCTCACGCTCCGCAAGGGAGGTCTCGTCTTCGGCGCCGCCTTCGAATCCGATACGTTCGGGGGGGGGACAATCCGGCACCGCAGCGCCACATGCGAGGAGGAACTCGCGGCACTCGCCAAATCCAAATACGCACAAAGCGATACGTCTGGAACCTTCCGGGAGGTAGCCCGCGCCCTTGACCAGGGTCGCGAAGTCCTCTACACGGGTACCCCCTGTCAGATCGCCGGACTGCGGGCCTTTCTGCGCGGCCGCTCCACCGACCGCCTCGTGACGGCCGAATGTCTCTGCCACGGCGTACCCTCCCCGGGCCTGCTGCGCCGTTACCTGCAGGAGCTCACCGGAGGGCGTCCGATTCTCGGCATCGACTTCCGCGACAAGCGCGACGGCTGGCGCAAATACCGCTTCACGGTGCGCACCGCACGCCGCACCTACAGCATCACGGCCCGCAAGGATGTCTATTTTCGGGCATTCCTCGACGACTGGACCCTGCGCCCGAGCTGCTACGCCTGCCCCTTCAAGTCGGGACGGAGCGGCAGCGATCTCTCGCTGGGCGATTTCTGGAACGTCCGGGAGGTCCTCCCCGGATCCGACGACGACCGCGGCACGAGCCTCGTGCTGGCCTACACACAATCGGGAGCCCGCCGCCTGGCCGAACTCTTCGCCGCAACGGATGAATCGGGCCGGCCGGCATTCGACTCGCAGCGCCTCGAATGGGACGGGCGCATCCGCCGGCGCAACGGAGGTTTCAAGACCGAGATCGAAATCCCCGCGGCCCGCACGGCCCTTTTCGACGAGCTGGCCGCATCGGAACGGGTCACCCGACCGCTTTTCCGCCACATCTGGCCCGGACGGATACAACGGCTCAAGCGGCTGCTGCATCGCATCACGGCATACAAGCACCACAGATCCATACATGAAAATCGCATTACTGACCCTGCCGCTCAACTCCAACTACGGCGGCGTTCTCCAGGCCTTCGCGCTGAAGAGCCACCTGACCCGACTGGGCCACGAGGTATGGCTCATCGACAACCGCAAACGCCTCAAACCGGTGAGCAACGCCTTCCTGAAGACCGTCCTGCGCCGGGCCGTGGAGTCGCTCTTCCACCCCAAGGAGATCTTCGCCGAGATGAACACCCTGCTGACGCAGGACTACAAGAAGTCGGAGATTGAGAAATTCATCTACCGCCGCCTCACGCCGAAGACCCAGCCGGTCTTCGACGCTGCGGACTATGCCGAGCTGGCCGCTTCCGGGAACGGATTCGACCTCTACATCGTCGGCAGCGACCAGGTCTGGCGCCCGCGCTACGCAGGCGACCCGGAGCCCTATTTCTTCTCGTTTCTGGAGGGAAGCGGCGCCCGGCGTATCTCCTATGCCGCTTCGTTCGGCGCCGGCGACTGCGAATACACGCGCGAACAGCGCATGCGCTGCGGAGAGCTGCTGGCCGGATTCGAAGGGGTTTCGGTGCGTGAAGACACCGCCGTCGGGCAGTGTCGCGAATACTTCGGCTGCGACCGCGCGGTACACGTGCTCGACCCGGCAATGCTGCTGACGGCCGACGACTACCGCACGCTCTTCACCGCCGGCTCCGCACCAAGCGACACGCTCTACTGCTACCTGTTCCGCGTGAAGCCCGGGGCCAGGCACATCCTGCAGGATTTCGCTGAACGCCACAACCTGCGCGTAGTCCGCACGACGGACCGCCCGAATGCGGCGCGGGGGAAGATGCCCGGCATCGGCGAGTGGCTCGCCGGACTGCACGAGGCGCGCTACGTCATCACGGACTCGTTCCATGCATGCGTCTTCTGCATCCTCTTCCACAAGCCCTTCGCCGCCTACATCAACCGCAGCCGCGGCTCGGCGCGCATCCACTCGCTGTTGAAGCAGTTCGGACTCGAGTCGCGCATCCTCTCATCGGGGCTGCAGGATATCTCTATGCTCGACACGCCGATCGACTGGGAGGCGGTGGACCGGATCCTGGAGCGGCGGCGCGCCGAGTCGTACGCATTCCTCGATGCACACCTCTGCCCGGCATCCGATACGGTAACGGCAGCCGAGCCGGACGGACGGGGGGGAACTGCCAAGGCTCCGGCCGGGCCGGGCCAAGGCTCCGGCCGGAACGGGCAAACGGATCCCCGCGACCAAGGCCCCGCTGCCCGAAATCGTCTGAAGGAGACGTACCGGCACGCCGTTCCGCGCGCCCGGAGGTCGTGCGGAACGGACCGTCAAGCGCCGGCCTCGCGGCTGATGTCCGCCACCGTGGCGCGGACGTAGGCGATCAGGTCCGCCGGTGCGATCTTCAGCTGCAGGCCGCGCACCCCGGCACTGATGTAGATGAACGGCTGGGCTTCGACCGACGCATGGATATAGGTCGGGAAGGATTTCTTCATGCCGATCGGCGAACAGCCGCCGCGGATGTATCCCGTCACGGGCAGCAGCTCCTTCATCGGGATCAGATCCACCTTCTTGTTGCCCGAGACCCGGGCTGCCGCCTTGAGGTCCACTTCGTGGTTGCCGGGAACCACACAGACGAAATAGCCCGTGCGGTCGCCCTTGAGCACAAGGGTCTTGAAGACGCAGGCGATCTCCTCGCCCAGCTGCTCGGCGACGTGTGTCGCCGCCAGATGCTCCTCGTCCACGCGGTAGGGCACCAGTTCGTAGGCGATCTTCGCACGGTCGAGCAACCGTGCGGCGTTCGTTTTCTCTATCTTCGAATGGCTCATATTGTCTCTTTTGTCGTTCGATCTCCCGCAAAAGTAATTTATTTTCGGCGAATCGGTACTTTTTGGCTACATTTGTCCTTATGATGCTCTGCCGGATCATCCTCCTTGCAACAGCCCTGCTGTACGCACTCGGTGCCGCAGCCCAGACCACGCGCGTGCGCGGCCGGGTCACCGACGCCGCCGACGGACATCCCCTGCAGTTCGCCAGCGTCGTCTTCCCCGGCACCACAACGGGAATCACCACCGACGAGAAGGGCATCTACGCGCTCGAGACGCGCGACACCTCGACCCGCGTCCAGGCCTCGATCGTGGGTTACACCCCCGCCACGCAGACGGTCACCCCCGGGGCATTCAACGAGGTGAACTTCGCCCTGCAGGCCGTGGAGTTCGGGATCGACCGGGTGGTCATCACCCCGGGCGACAACCCCGCGCTGCCCATCCTGCGCGAAGCGATCCGCCGCCGTGCGGAGAACGACCCCGAGCAGTACGACACCTACCGGTGCCGCACCTACACGAAGATGGAGCTCGACCTGACGAACATCCGCCCCGGATTCCGCAACAAACGGCTCCAGCGCAACTTCGGATTCGTCTTCGACTACATGGACACCTCGGCGCTCACCGGACAGCCCTACCTGCCGGCCATGATCTCCGAGTCGTCGGCCGACCTCTACCACAGCCTCAGCCCCTCCTTCACGCGCGAGGTGATCCGCGCCAGCCACGTCTCGGGCGTCGAGGACAGCTTCGCCGTCGCCCAGTTCACGGGCGGCATGCACGGCGACGTGAACTTCTACGACCATTTCATCGACCTGTTCGACGTGCGCTTCGCCGGACCGCTCGGTCCGGGCGGCACCTCGTTCTACAACTATTTCCTGGTGGACAGCCTCACGGTCGATGGCCGCAAGACCTACAAGATCCGCTTCCACCCCCGCCGCCTGACCTCGCCGGTGCTCGACGGCGAGCTGCACATCGACTCGGCCAGCTATGCCCTGCGCTCGGCCTCGGCCCGCATGCCCCGGGGCGTGAACGTCAATTGGATCCGCCACCTGCGTCTCGACAACGAGAACAGCCCCACACCGGACGGCCACTGGTTCCGCAACCGCGACCGCGTCTCGGCCGAGTTCTCGCTCACGACGGCCGACTCCTCGAAGCTCGTCTCGTTCATCGGCACGCGCGAAATCACCTATTCGGACGTGCACATCGGCGAGCCGATCCCCGAGGAGGTGCTGCGCATGGACAACCGCGTGGTACTGGCCGACGAGGAGACCAACCGCCGCGACGAGGCCTTCTGGGATTCGGTGCGCCCCTACGCGCTGAGCGACCGCGAACGGGGCATCTACTCGATGGTCGATTCGATCCAGGAGGTCCCGCTCTACCGCAACATCTACACGCTCATCAATACGCTGATCGTCGGTCACTGGAACACGAAGTACATCGGCATCGGCCCCTACTACAAGATGGCCAGTTTCAACCGCCTTGAAGGGTTCCGCATGCAGCTCGGCGGGCGCACGACCACCGAGCTGAGCCGCCGCCTCCGCGACCACCGAGCTGAGCCGCCGCTTCCGCATCTCGGGATATGCGGCCTACGGTACGCGCGACGGACGGTTCAAGGGAGGCGGGAGCCTCGAGGTAGCCTTCAACCGGCAGCTGACGCGCGAGCTGACCCTCTCGGGCCGCCACGACGTGCTGCAGCTCGGCGCCGGAGAAAATGCGCTGACCGAGAGCAACATCCTCTCGTCGATCCTCTCGCGCGGCGACACGCGGCTGTCGATGGTGGACGAAGGCGACCTGGCCTACGAACACGAATGGCACCACGGCGTGACGGCCTTCCTCGGCACACGGCTCAGGAGGATCCATGCCAACCGCTACGTCCCGATGCGCTACCCCGACGGCCGCCCGGCCGGCTCCGTCGCCGACGCCTCGGTACGCGTGGGGCTGCGCTTCGCCAAGGACGAAACCGTCTACCGCCAGCCCTTCGACAAGCAGTCGCTCGGATCGAAATACCCGATCACCACCCTCTTCTTCACGGCCGGCATCCCGGGAATCCTCGACCGAAGCAGCCGCTACTGCCGCATCGAGGGATCGCTCCGCTACCGCCCCGAACTGCCGCCCCTCGGCTACTCGGACCTCACACTGCAGGGCGGTCACATCTCGGGCCGGGTCCCCTACCTGCTGCTCAAGCTCCACGAAGGCAACGGCACCTACTTCTACGACCCCTACGCCTTCTCGTGCATGGACTACTACGAATTCGCCTCCGACACGTGGTTCGCCTGGTTCTACGAGCACCACTTCAACGGCATCCTGCTCGGTCGCCTGCCCCTGATCAAGCGACTCAAGTGGCGCGAAGTGGCCATCTGCAAGGGTGTCTGGGGCACACTCTCCGAACGCAACAACGGCGCACGCCCCGGCTCGGGCGCCCCGCTGCTCTTCCCGCCGGGCATGTCCTCCGTCTCGACGCCCTATGTCGAGGCGGGCTTCGGCATCGAGAACATCCTGCGCATCTGCCGCGTCGATTTCATCTGGCGCCTCACGCACCGCGACCCGCAGCCCGGCGAACGGATCCAGCGCTTCGCGGTCAATCTGGGCGTGCAGCTCAAATTCTGAGGCCCGAAAGTTCAGGGTGTCGGATTTTTAGCTACCTTTGCCCGCTGAAAACGACACGACGATGAAAAAAGCTGCGCTTTTCGACATGGACGGCACGCTGGTGGACAACACCCCGGCCCACATCCGCGCCTTCGAGATCTTCTGCGACCGCTACGGAGTCCGCAACTGGAAAGAACGCCTCTCCCAGGGATTCGGCATGGGCAACGACGACATCATGCGGCTGATCCTGCCCGAGGAGGTGATCGCCTCGCGCGGGCTGCAGGCCCTGGCCGACGAGAAGGAGGCGATCTACCGCGAGATCTACGCTCCGGAGATCCGCCCCGTCGCAGGACTCCGCGACCTGCTCCTCCGCCTGCGTGCGCTGGGCATCCGCTGCGCCGTCGGGTCGTCGGGCTGCCGGGCGAATGTCGATTTCGTGCTGGAGCGCTGCGGCATTGCCGGATTCTTCGACGCCCGGATCTCGGGCGATGCGGTCACGCGCTGCAAACCCGATCCGGAGATCTACCTCAAGGCGGCCGAAGCCCTGGATGTCACCCCGGGCGAATGCATCGTTTTCGAGGATGCCAAGGCCGGCATCGAGGCGGCCCGCCGGGCCGGGGCCGGACGCATCGTCGCGCTGGCCACCACCCTGCCGCGCGAGACGCTGCTTGCGGAGGCGGACGCCGACCGCATCGTCGATGACTTCACGCAGGTCACCGACGCCGACCTGGCCTGACCCACACACGGAAAATAACCCAAAAATACCCTATATCCAATCATGTTCCGCGGATTCCTTACCGTCACGCTGCTGGTCGTCTCCAACGCCTTCATGACGCTGGCATGGTACGGCCACATCGCATTCAAGTCGAAACTCGAGCGCTTCGGCCTGATGGCCATCGTGCTCCTGAGCTGGGGCATCGCCCTGTTCGAATACTGTTTCCAGGTACCGGCCAACCGCCTCGGTTCGGCCGAATTCGGAGGTCCCTTCTCGATCTGGGAGCTGAAGGTCATCCAGGAGGTGGTCTCGCTCTCGGTATTCACCCTCTTCGCGCTGGTCTTCATGAAGTCGGACACGCTGCGCTGGAACCACCTGGCCGGATTTCTCTGCATCATCCTGGCCGTCTATTTCATCTTCCGCAAGTAAACCCGGCAGACTGCCGGTCACAAACACGGTGCGGGGACGGATATCCGTCCCCGCACCGCATCTTTTCCTACGGGAGATTCCCTTTCCCGCCGCTATCCGAACAACGAAAGATAGAACTCCCGGTCGGCGACGTCCGAGACCTTGATCCGCGACTTGAGGCGCGACTTGCGGGCATAGACGTTGGCCACGCTGTCGCGCATGAAGAGGCTGATGACCTGCGGCGAGAAGCCGCCGAAGACGTAACACAGCAGCCGGCAGTCGGACTCCTTCATGGCGGGGAAATCATGTCGCAGGCGCCGCATCGCCCCGTCGTGCACGGCATCGACCATCTGCTCGACCTCGCGCAGCATTTCGCCGCTCTCGGCAAACCCGTCGATGAGCTCCTTCACCTGACGGAACATCACAGCCTGCTGCGAGGTCGTATTCTCCCGCTCGTAAAAGGTCTTCCCGAGCCGGTCCACAATATCGAAGCGCGTGGCGACCAACCCCTTGAGCCGATCCTCGACGATCCGCCGCTGCTCGAGCCGCTCGGACAGACGGCCGTATTCGGCGCGGGCCTCGCGCACGAGCGACAACTGCCTGAGGCTGCGCTCGCGCTGCAGCCGCATCTGCTGCCGCACGACCCAGGCCGCGCCTCCGGCCGCCATCAGCGCCATGGCGGCGATGACCATCTCCCAGCGTCGCCGGCTCCGCATCCGATACTCGGCAAAGGCGGCCCGTTCGCGCAGGAACTCCTTCTCGATCATGCCGGCCGACTGCCTCAAGGCATTGCGGTTGAGCGAGTCGTTCATGAGAATATACCGATGGATGTCGCGCGACGCCTCGCGGTAATGGCCCGCACGGACATTGGCCCGGTAGGCCGTATAGAGCAGTGCGGGCAGGTCATTCGGGTCGCTCGTTCGGCGCTCGGCCTCCTGCAGCGTGCGGAGCGCACTGTCCGGATGGTTCCGAAGCAGCTGGACCCGTGCCCGGGTGGCCAGTCCCGCATGCGTCGTGTCGCCCCGGACCGAAGCCTCGATCCGGCCGAGCAGCTCCTCGGGTATGCGCACCGTATCGGGGATGATATAGAGGCGGGCGAATTTCCCGAGACACTGGCGGGCCAGCGAATCGTCGTGCAGTTCATCGGCCAGGTCGAGCGCCATCGAGCAGCATCGCCGCGCCTGCGCGGGGTCACGCATCCGCAGCGCCGTCTCGGCCATGCCGAGCAGGGCGATGACGGCATCGCGCGAATCTCCGCCCCGGATCACCAGGTCGCGGGCTTCGCGGTAGTAGCGGTGGGCCCGAGCAAAGTTCTGCTCGGCGTGATAGACCTCGCCGATACGCAGATAGAGCAGTCCGAGGTAACGGGGCTCGTCGATGCGGCGCAGTTTCTCCTCGACCTCGAGGTACATGCGGAGCGCCCCCGACTTGTCGCCCCGCTTCCAGCAGGCGCGTCCGCTGTAATAGAGCATCTTGCAATGGTTGCGCAGGTCGTGCTCACGCGGTCCGTAGTAGGCCTCGGCGATGCGCAGCAGCGAGTCGTCGGGCACATCGAGCGCTCCGCGGTCGGCGGCCTCGACATAGAGCAGCGCATAACGGGCACGGCGGGCCTCGCCGCCGAGCGCCTCGGGCGGAATCTCGCGCAGGATGCGCAGGACGCTGTCGGGTTGCGCGGCGACAATCCGGTCGGCGGCATCGAGCATCCGGTCGGTGGTCCGGTCATCCCCCGAACAGCCGGCACAGGCAAGCAGCGCGCCGATCAGGGCAAGCAGGGTTCGTAGCATAACGGTACAGTCAAGGTTTCGAAGGTACGGAATAATCGCGACCCGTGCAAGAGCCGGAGGCGGTTTTGGCGCGAAGGAAACGGCCCCGGGACCCGCAGCGGCGCGATACGCTCC
>FR892021.1:24786-26078 GCA_000434235.1 Alistipes sp. CAG:268
GCGCGCCCCGCGTGCGGGCCCGGCTTGTCCGGACCGCATGAAGCGGGGCGCACGAATTGCATATCCGATTGCAAACCTTGTGTTTGCGGAGATTATTTCAAGTTTTCCCTGTCCTTACGGTAGATCTGGTAGGAGTTCACGAAATTCTGCCAGACGATGTAAGCCGTCGGGGCAATCGATGCGATCGGGTCGAGGAACGACTGGGCCATCCATACGGCCAGCACCGTATTCTTCTGCCCGAGCGACTGCCCGCCGGCCACGGCATCGCCGTAGCGGCGGCCGAGCATTCGCCCCACCTTGAACTGCGCCAGGCAAAGCACCAGGGCCGCCACGGCCAGCCACAGCTCGGTCCGCAGCGACGCGTCGTGCAGGTCGATGATGAAGGCCGTCGTGCGGCCGATGATGACCACCAGCGACAGCAGCCACATGTAGAACGAGATCTGCCCGTGGTCGCCAATCCACTGCGCCCCCTTCGGGAAGACAAAGCGGCAGAACTGCGCCGCGGCAAAGGGCATGATCAACAGCGGCGCGATACGGGCCAGAATCTCGGTGAACGAGCAGACGCCCGTGCCCGTGAAGGAGATCACCACGGGGGCATAAACCGCCACGGCCATGTTGCACAGCAGGCTGTAGGTGGCCATCGTCGCCACGTCGGCCCCCAGCATGCCGGCAATGACCACAGCGGCCATCGCCACGGGAGCCAGCACGCAGATCATCGCCCCCTGCGCCACGACGGGATCGAACGGATGCAGGGCAGCATAGACGCCCACGCACGCCACGGCCTGGATCAGCAGCAGCCAGAGATGAAGCATCGAGGGCTTCATCTGCCGGGGCTTGACGCGGCAGAAGGTGACGAAGAGCATCAGGAAAATCAGTGTCGGGGTGATCATCTGCCCCGACCAGGCCTCCAGAGCCGTCACCTGACGGCAGAAGAGCGCCCCGACGACCATGGCCGAAGGCATGGCCACGGTCTTTACGTTGCGGTGCAACGATTCGAGCACATGCATGATCCTGCGTATTTACCGTCCGGCCGAAGCCGGGCGCCGGGGCCTATGCCAGCAGCTCCTTCACCTTGGCCGAGATCTCCTTGCCGTCGGCACGGCCGGCCAGCCGCTTCGACGCCACGCCCATCACCTTGCCCATCTCCTTCATCGACGAAGCGCCGACCTCGGCGATAATCGCGCGCACCTCGGCCGTCAGCTCCTCGGCCGTCAGCTGTTTGGGCAGAAACTCCTGATAGACGGCCACCTGGTCCAGCTCCTCCCGGGCCAGGTCGGGACGGTTCTGCTGCG
>FR892021.1:26100-33887 GCA_000434235.1 Alistipes sp. CAG:268
TGCTGCGAGAAGATGGCCGCCGAGTCGGTACCCTGCTTGGCCAGCTTCGAGATGATCTTCAGCACGTCGGCATCGGGCAGTTCGGCGATCTCCGGACCGGCCGTCTTGGCCTCGATGATGTACTTCTTGGCATTGCGCAGGGCGCTCAGCCGCACGGTGTCCTTGGCCTTCATGGCCTCCATGATTCCTTTCGAAATCTGTTGTTCGAGTGACATAATCAAAAACTTTAGGTATTAATTGTTATCTGTCAGAAATTCCATCACATCGCGCATCATCCGATCGCGTTGCACACGATCCGTGAGGGCCTCGAACGGGAATCCTGCCACAAAGGTCCGCCCGCCCGAACCGGCTCCTTCCGATGCAACGGCTGCCGTACCGCCGCCCGCATAGCGCATCACCGGGAAGGCACCCTCGCCTGCGGGCTGCAGCCGATCGACCGTTTCGACCGTGTAGGCATCGGGACGGGGCGTTGTGAAGTAGCGGTACTCGCCGCGCGAGAAGGAGGCGTGGGGCGCCACCACCCGGATCCGCCCGCGCAGGGCCTCGGTCTGGGCGCGCGTCGCGAGCAGGCTGTCCGAAGCACAGTGCAGCACCTCGCGGGCGAAGTCGCGGCCCGACTCGGGGGCATCCGCCCGCCAGAGGTCCGTCGTGACGTAACAGCCCGAAGCGAAGAGGTTGCCGCCCTGCCTGAGGTAGTCGGCAATAAGGTCCTGCAGCTCATCGGGAAACGCCTCGAACTCGGGATCGAGCACATCACGTCCCATCGATGTGGTCCGCTGCTTGCCGAGGATCAGGTCCACGGCCCGGTTGCCCGCCAGGTGTTTGTCGCCGCGCAGCACGGCCTGCAGCGAGGCCGAGTGGAACGAGTAGCCGGCCGCCGCAATCGAGCGTCCGTGCAGGGCGGCGTAGTCGAACGTATTGCCGCCGATCACATCGGTCTCGTAGTCGCAGCAGCTCGCGCCGAGGGCCAGCGAATCGACCGGACAGCGCGCCTGCGTCAGGTCGAAGACCCGCTGCGGCCCGATGTAGGAGATGTCGATCCGGTCGGGCACGCCGTTGTCCTCCCCGGCCAGGAACCCGGCCAGCGAGTCGCACCGCATGCTTCGCGGGGCGCTCACCCGGTCGAACCCATTGACGACAAGCACCGTGCCGCGGCTCTCCGGAACCCGACAGGCGGCCACCGTCTCGCTCGGGAGGCTCTCGCCGCCGGCATTGACGGCCGTCACCCGGTAGCTGTAGATGCGCCCCGGCTCCTGATCGGCCATCAGGTAGGGGCGCTCCGTGTATTGTCCGTTGTCGAAGCCGCCGTCATCCACGCGCGTATAGACGACATAACCGTCGGGCACGGCCGTCGCCTCGAGCGAATCGACCGCCGGGACCCACGAGACGCAGACCCGCCCGTCATCGACGAAATCGGTCGTAAGGGCCTCGACGGGCAGCGGCTGCACGACATAGGGCACGTCGTACTGCGAGCAGACGTAGCGCAGAATCCCCTTGTAGACCGCACGGCTGACGAGGAACTTGAAGCGCGGGTCGCTGCCGTAGCGCATGTCGGCGAAATTCTGGTGCGAGAGCAGTTCGAGCAGCATGGTCGGGACGCCCGGCACGCGCGCCTCGTAGTAGGCGCGGTTCCACAGCCCGCGCCGGTTCCACGCCGGCTCCCACGTGCGCCGGATATCCGAGACGACCTGGGTCATCAACAAGTCGGTCAGGTCGCGCGAACGGTAGCGGGCGGCACCGCCGTGGAAGCGGCCGCCCTGCTCACGGGTGTAGAAGATGCCCAGCGTGCCGATCGTCTCGTCGCCGTCGCGCACCCCGGAATCGGAGTGGAAAGCCAGGGCCAGGTCGATCGGGATGCGCAGCCCCGCGGAGTCGGGCATCCGTTCGGATCCGCCCGCCAGCGCATTGACCCAGTGGGCACGCGACATGTAGTCGTCCTTGTAGTCGTCGGTGAAGTTCTTGGGCGAATAGACCGAGGCATCGAACCCGGCCCACTGCAGCCAGTAGCGCGCCCCCTCGCAGAAGCGGGGATAGCCGCTCGTCTCCTCGGGATAGAACGTATCCGCCTGCCGGAGCGAGTCGCAGACCGTGCGGGCGACGTTGCCGTAGCCGCCGCCGATCTTCACGGCATCGGCCGAAACGGTGCGGCCGGCCACGCGCGAACGGTTGGTGAGCGTAACGACCGTCTGCTCGCCGGGCGCGAAGGCGAAGCGCCCGAGGTAGATCCACGTGCCGCCGCCCATCGTCTGATTGACGGCGAACTCCGTATCGCCGCCCAGGTGGTGGACCGTATAGCGGGCATCGTCGGCACTTCCGGGCAGCGACTCGTAGCTGACATAGAGGGCATATTCGCCCCGCTGCGGCAGCGTGGCCCGCCACTCGGCGCGCCCCGTCGGCTGCTGGCCCGCGACCGTGGAGATGCGGCGCGTCGTGCCGTCGCGGAAGGGATTCTCGTCGCCCCGGTAGACCTGGCGCAGGTGGGCGAAGCCGCGGCCGCCCGGCTGCCACGCCCCGCTCTCGGCATACTGCTCCGGGACGTCGTTGTCGGCCAGCACCTCGACCCGCTGCACGTCGCGCTCGCGCGGCAGCAGGACACAGGCCCCGGCGTTCTCAAGCATCGGGACCAGGTAAGGCAGCACATAGCTCTGCGTGTAGAGGTCCTCGCAGGTCTGCCACAGCTGCGAGCGCTGCCACCGCCAGCGGTTCTCCTTCTGGTCGAAGTAGCGGCCGTGGCTTTGCCACAGGGCGATATGCCGGCCCGAAAGCCCCCGTTCGGGGGTTGCGGCGGCCGACAGGCGGGTGACCAGCGGCCGTTCGGAGCGATTGACGAAGGGGACGACCTGCCGTTTGGCGATCTGCTTGTGCAGCACCGCAGCGTTGCGGCAGGCCATCGGGATCAGTTCGCCGACCTCGCAGCGGTCGGTGTAGATCTCGATCCGCGCCTTGCGGTACTCGGCCGGCAGGGCTGCGCGCACCGAGTCGCGCATGGCCCGCACGTTCTCCTCGCGGAAGGGATAATAGGAGAGCCCGATCGAGGCGTAGACCCGCACGCGGCCGCGCGAGGCCTGCATGCTCTGCACCCTCACATAGCCGCCCGAGACCTCGCGGGCCACGATCCGCGTCAGCGTGCGCCCCACGGCCAGACGGGTCGAGGCGCTCACGGCGGCAGCCGGAGCCGCATGCGCGGCACCGAGGGCCGCAAGCAGGAGCAATATGCGCAGAAATCTATTTTTCATGTCGTTGCGAAACAAGGAACATTCCGATCATGGTGAAGGCCGCGTTGTAGACCAGCAGTTCGAAGCCGATCCGGTAGTCCCACGCCTCGCGGGCCCACCACTGCACGAGGGCGCTCAGCATGGGGGCCGCAACGGCGATCCATGGCATCCAGCCGTCGCGGATGCGGCGCCGCGTGAAGAGGCCGAAGAGGAACATGCCGAGGATCGGCCCGTAGGTATAGCTGGCAACCTTGTAGACCAGGTTGATGACGCTGTCGTCGGCCAGGTAGCCGAAGGCGAGGATCACACCCGCCATGGCCAGCGCCATGAGCAGGTGCACGCTGCGGCGCAGGCGCGTCAGCCGCCGCTCGTCGCAGCGGCGCGTACCCTGCAGGATATCGACCGTAAAGGAGGTGGTGAGGGCCGTGAGGGCCGATCCGGCGGCCGAATAGGTGCTCGAGATGAGCCCGACGACGAACAGGATGCCGACAACGGGCGGCAGTCCCCCGTCCACGGCCACCAGCGAGAAGACCTGGTCGCTCTTGGCCGGAAGCTCCAGCCCGGTGTGTCCGGCGTAGAGGTAGAGCAGCACGCCGAGGACCAGGAAGAGGAAGATCACGAAGATCTGGCTGACGGCCGTCAGCACGATGTTCTTCTGCGAGTCGCGCGGCGTGGCGCAGCTCAGGTTGCGCTGCATCATATCCTGGTCGAGGCCGGTCATGGCCACCAGCAGCACGATGCCTGCGGCGAACATCTTCCAGAAATAGCGGTCCGATGCGGGGTCGTCGAAGAAGAAGATGCGCGACATGGGCGAATCGGAGACGGCCTGCACCACCCCGCGGGCCGAGAGGCCGAGCCCGTCGGCGATGAAGACGATCGAGAGGACGAGGCTGCCCACCAGGCAGACGGTCTTGAGCGTGTCGGTCCAGATGAGCGACTGCACGCCGCCCTGCTGCGTGTAGAGCCAGACGAAGGCCATCGTGACCAGCGCGTTGGCCCACAGCGGCAGGCCGTAGTGGTCGAAGACCAGCAGCTGGAGCACCGCACAGACGACGTAGACGCGCAGGGCGGCGCCCAGCATCTTCGAGATGAAGAAGAACCAGGCGCCCGTGCGGTGCGAATGGATGCCGAAACGGTCGTCGAGGTACTCGTAGAGCGAGACGACCCGCAACCGGTAAAAGGTCGGGATGAGCAGGAAGGCCACGACAAGCTGCCCGACGGTGAAGCCCGCAACCATCTCCATGTAGGAGAACGAATCGGCGGCCACCGAACCGGGGACCGAGATGAAGGTCACGCCCGACATGGCGGCGCCGATCATGGCGAAGGCCGCCATGTACCACGGGGTGCGGCGCCCGCCGGAGAAGAACCCGGCGTTGTCGGCCCGGCGGCCCGAGAGCCATGCGACGAGGAAGAGGACGGCGATATAGCCCAGGACGGTGGCGATGACGGCTGCAGGTGTCATGGATGCGGATTCGGTATCAGTTTACGATTCGCCAAAGATACGAAAAAACGCGATACGGAGTCCCCAAAAAACGCGCGATTTTCAGCTTCTCCGCAGCAGGACGCCCCGCGCGGCGCACGATTTCGCGTCACCGGGAGTCCGAATGCCCCGGAATTTGCATATCTTTACGCCAGACACCTAAAAACAGCGGATATGGCATTTTTCAAGGAATTCAAGGAATTTGCGCTCAAGGGCAATGTCATGGACATGGCCGTCGGCGTAATCATCGGCGGGGCGTTCGGCAAGATCGTCTCGTCGCTCGTGAACGACATCCTCATGCCGCCGATCGGCGCGCTGATCGGCAATGCCGACTTCTCGAACCTGCGTATCGACCTCTCGCGCGTGCGCGACGTCACATCGGAAGCGCTCGGTTCGGTGGCCGAGCTGGCCGGAGGCGGCGAGGCGGCGGCCAAGGCGGCCGAACCGATCTACTGGAACTACGGCGCCTTCATCCAGCAGTGCGTGGATTTCGCCATTCTGGCGTTCTGCGTCTTCCTGATGGTCAAGTTGATGAACCGGCTGATGAAGAAACGCGCCGCGACGCCGCCCGCACCGCCCGCACCCTCGAAGGAGGAGCTGCTGCTTACGGAGATCCGCGACCTGCTCAGGGAACGGTAGGCCGATGGCCGGTAACCCCGCGCGGAAAACGAACGGATCGGACGGGCAATCCGCACGGATCACTCGTCCCGATCCTTCGTCTTCGAAGGGGCATACTCCTGCAGCACGTAGGTGGTGAAGATCGGGAAGAACATCATCCCGAGCGACGGCAGCAGCACGCTGAAGAGCTTGCCGATCGCCGTGACGGGAAAGATGGCTGCGCCGACGGTCGTGACATTCATCCAGGCCCACCAGAGCGCGTTGCCGAATCCGTGCAGGTGCGGATTGACGGGCAGTTCGTAGTCGTAGAAGATCAGCGCGGAGATGTAGGTGAAGACGACCACCGTGAAGATGTAGGCCGCAAGCAGGCGCCGCACGCGGTTGCCGACCAGCCAGCCGACGACGATCGTCATGGCCAGGAAGGCCCGCAGCAGCGGAACGAGCCCCAGCAGCATGGCGGCTCCGCGCGACAGCGTCACCCCGCTCCACGAAACGATATTGAGGTACGGCACCGAAAGGAGCAGGTAGAACAGGTTGCGCCAAAAGAACCGGGCGCTCCAGCCGTCGGCTCCCCAGCGGACGAAGAAGTCGCACAGAAAGAGCAGGCAGACAACAAACTGCACGGCCAGGTACGGACGCGAGAAGTGCTTGCCTCCGGCAATCACCTCCCACGAGATTGCCACGAGCAGCAACAGGCCTGCCAGAACCTTGACCGCACCAAGTATTTGCAGGAAACGCGGCCCGGGCGGCAGGGGCCTGCCAGCGCGCGACGCTGAACCGCGGGCAGCCGTGCGGGAGGCGGATCGTCGCCGGGACTTCGAAGCGGCGGCGGAGGAGGAAGGCCGGGACGGACGGCTGTCCGGACGAATGGAAAGATTTTGCGACACGATGTTTGTTTTTTATGACCGGCGCATCATGCTCAAAATCAATGCCACAGGCGAAAAACTTTCCGAAAGGACAAAAATCGGACGTATTTTTTTGGCGAAAGTTTTTGCAGGTATGAATTTTTCTATTACCTTTGCACTCGCTTTCAGCAATGGCGGGATAGCTCAGCTGGTTAGAGCGCATGATTCATAATCATGAGGTCGAGAGTTCAAGTCTCTCTCCCGCTACTGAAAAAGAAGGGCACTTACCTCAAAAAGGCAAGTGCTCTTTCTTTTTTTGCATTTTACAGCCAGGCTTTCGCGGGACGACGCCGGATCGGACGGAAGCGGCCCGATCAAAAGGCTCAGTCGTCGATCACCTCCGCCTCGACGAATCCGTCGTCATCGGACGAGCGGATCTTACGGTTGATCCGCCGCCACTCGAACGACAGTGCGATGCGGAAGATCCCATACAGCACGAACGACACCCCGGCATAGGCCAGTATGAAGATGCCGCCATAAACGGGAGCGGCCAGGAAGACGAACGAGCAGATCAGGCTCAGGATGTTGCAGGCCAACAGCCAACCCCAACCCCTCACTCCGATCCCGGAGAGTTCGCTCGCCTCACAGATACCCAGCACGGAGTGGAACAGCATCCAGAATCCGACGACATAGATCAGCAGGGTCGCGACGAGCGGCAGCGGCATCAACAAAAGCCACACGCCGAAAAGGACCTCGAGCAGCCCCCGGGCCAGGCTCCAGCCCCAGCTGTCGTTCCACTCCCGGTTAGCAAAGGCCCAGAGCACATTGACGATACCGGCGGTGACCAGCACCGCGATGAAAAACGCGGTCATCACGGCCAGCGAGTCTACCGGCACGACGAAACAGCAGACTCCCGTCACGATGCTCAGAATCCCCACGACGAGCGAAACCCACCAATACCGGAAAAGGTTCCGCGTGCGATGCATTTCCTTCCACATAATTCTGTATTTTTTGATTGAACTCAGGCAAAGATAGTCCGGACACAGCGCATCCGCATTACCCCACCCTGCCCGAAAATGTGCAATTTTTCGTATATTCGTCCCGAATCAACCCACAGAAGAGATGAAGGATATACGAAAAATCCGGGCTGAAGAGCTGAAACTGGGTAATTTTGCGTTCATGGACCTCACCGGCCGTGACTCGAAGGAGTGGATCGGCCAGCCGCCGCTCTTCGACGGCGGTGTCTTCTGCCTTTCCCGACGCTCTTCGACGGCGTCGTCTTCGGCTTCTGCCTTTCGGGAAGTTTTCTCTTCCGGATCAACCACCGCGAGTTCCGCATGACGGCCAACGAGGTGTTCATCTGTCTGCCCCGGCACCTGTTCACGGCCACAGGATGCTCGTCGGACCTGTCGGTCAAACTGCTGCTCGTATCGCCCGAATACCTCTACGCGCTGCCCGTCTCCTTCGGATTCGACTGGCTCAAGCATGTCGAGGCATCTCCCCGGCTGCCGCTTCCGGCAGAAAAGATTGCGGATCTGACCGCCCTCTACACCCTGCTGGAACGATACGACACCGACAACAAACAAGCCCCACCGATCCGGGACGCCCTGCTGCTCCCGTTCCTGCTGA
>FR892021.1:33899-40238 GCA_000434235.1 Alistipes sp. CAG:268
CCCGTCCCTCCTCATCATCACCGCCCAGGTCGCCCCCGCCGCCACAGCCTCCGGCGGTTCGAAGGTCTCGCGCCAGGAGTGGCTCACCCGCCGTTTCTTCGAGCTCATGTCGGAGCACTTCGAGTCGCAGCGGCAGGTCTCCTTCTATGCCGACAGGCTCTGCATCACCGCCAAACGGCTCTCGGCCGCCGTCAAGGAGACCTCGGGACATACCGCACTCGAATGGCTCAACGAAGCGGCACTGGTCGAGGCCAAACGCTGCCTGAGAACAACCGACCTGACCGTACTGCAGATCTCCGAGGCCCTGCACTTCTCGACCGCCTCCTCGTTCGTGCGCTTCTTCCGGCAACATGCGGGATGCACCCCGCTCGAATACCGGCGGCGATGACGGAGGGCGTCTACGCACAGTCCGCATGTGCGCGGACGATGCGCATGAACTCCTCGCCGGTGATCGTCTCCCGCTCGATGAGGAACGCCGCAGCTTCGTGCATGATCTCCAGATGTCCGGCGATCAGTTCCCGGGCCTTGGCATGGGCCTCGCGGATCAGCCGCAGCACCTCGGCATCGACCTCCGAGGCCGTGGCGGTCGAGCACGTCAGCGCCGCATCGCCGCCCAGGTAGGCGTTGTTCACCGACTCGAGGGCCATCATGTCGTATTTCCCGCTCATGCCGAAGCGCGAAACCATCGCACGGGCCAGCCGCGTGGCCTGCTCGATGTCGTTGGTGGCCCCCGTGGTGACCGACCCGAAGACCTCCTCCTCGGCGGACCGTCCGCCCGTAAGGGTCACGATGCGGTTGAACAGCGTCTCGCGACTCTGCAGCAGCTGCTCTCCCTCCTCGACCTGCATGGTATAGCCGAGCGCCCCGGAGGTGCGGGGGATGATCGTGATCTTGTGGACCGGCGCCGAATGGCTCTGCAGGGCGGCAACCAGCGCGTGGCCGATCTCGTGATAGGCCACGATGCGCTTCTCCCCGGACGAGAGCACCTTGTTTTTCCGCTGCGCTCCGGCGATCACGGTCTCGACGCTCTCTTCGAGATCGGCCGTGGTCACCCGCCCGCGGCCCATGCGCACGGCACGCAGCGCCGCCTCGTTGATGATGTTGGCCAACTCGGCCCCCGAGGAGCCGGCCGTGGCCCGGGCCACGATGTCCAGATCGACCGCCTCGTGCTTCACCCGCCCGAGGTGCACCCCGAGGATCGCCTTGCGACCCTCGAGATCGGGCAGCTCCATCTGGATCCGACGGTCGAAGCGCCCGGGGCGCAGCAATGCCTTGTCGAGGCTCTCGGGGCGGTTCGTAGCGGCCAGGATCACCACGCCCTTGCGGCCGTCAAACCCGTCCATCTCGGTCAGCAGCTGGTTGAGCGTCTGTTCGCGCTCGTCGTTGCCGCCGACGGCCGAATCCCGGCGCTTGCCGATGGCGTCGATCTCGTCGATGAAGATGATGCAGGGAGCCTTCTCGCTGGCCTGACGGAAGAGGTCACGCACCTTGGCGGCACCCATGCCGACGAACATCTGCACGAACTCCGAACCTGAAATGGCGAAAAACGGCACCTTGGCCTCGCCCGCAACGGCTCGCGCGATGAGCGTCTTGCCCGTACCCGGAGGGCCGACCAGCAGGGCGCCCTTGGGCAGCGTGGCCCCGATCTCGGCATACCTGGAGGGATCGTGCAGGAAATCGACGATCTCGCGCAGGGTCTCCTTCGCCTCGTCCTGACCGGCCACATCGGCAAACGAGGTCTTCACGTCGGCATCGGCATAAATCTTCGCCCCGCTGCTGCCGAACGACATGAAGTTGCCGCCCTCGCGCATGCGGGCCTGGATGCCCCGGCTGGCCTGACGCCAGATCAGGTAGAAGGCCAGCCCGGGCAGCACCCACATGAGAAAGAAGTTGAGCAGCGGCGAGTTCTCGCGCGGAACGACCCGGTTGAACGCGATTCTCCCGTCGGGATTCGGGCTTTCGGCCTGCAGCAGCCGATCGACCAGTCCGGGGTCGTCGATCGCACCGGTACGGTAGGCCTCCGTGCGGTCGCCGGCTCCCGACGAGGTGAAGTAGATCTCTCCGTTCTTGATGACTACGTCGCGGACCAGGCCGCTGTCCACCTTGGAGATGAAGGTGCCGTAGTCGGTCTCGACGATCCTGCCGCCCGAGAAACTCGGGAAGATCAGCCCGTTGAGCAGCAAGACGATCAGCAGGCCCCACAGTATGCCCGTAAACGGGCTGCCCTTCGGGGCGGTTTGGTTTTGCGGATTCGAACGCTCCATGGTAACATTGCACATTTTCGGCGCAAAAATCGGAAAATCCACCGGTCCGCCCCCTACCCGATCGTCCGAAAAAATGTGCAATTTTTCCCGCAAAGGCCCATAACCGGAGCTTTGCGGCAAAAGGTTCCGGCATCCGGAGTTTCGGCGCCGGAGGATGGAGGTCCGGGGCTGAAGACGCCCACGGGATGGGAGCACGGGTGCACAATCCGTAATCGGGGTAGATTTATCGGGAAAACAGATACCGTTCCGCTGCACGGCGCATCGTATCTTTGTCGTCGGGGAAATGCTCACCGGATCAAGCGCGGGAGTATCGCCCCGCAACACCCCGCCGCCCGAAAAGAAAGGGAGATTCCGGACGGCGGAGACCGAAAACCGACAAACAACCGAAAGGATGAGACCCCATATCGTATGCCACATGGTGGCGTCCATCGACGGCCGGATCGACTGTGCGATGGTGGAGAAGATCAGCGGCGACGAATACTGCACGACGCTNNGGCGACGAAAACCGCACGACGCTCGAACAGCTCGATTGCCCCACCCTGCTCGAGGGGCGCGTGACGATGGAACACTACTATGCGGCCAGGGAGCCGTTCACCCCCTCCGTGAACCGGCCGCTCGGACACGGCTCGGTGTACGTCGCCGAGGAGTCCGACGCCTACATGGTGGCCACCGACACGTCGGGCCGGCTCTGCTGGAACTCGAACCGCATCGACGACGTGCCGCTGGTGTGCATCGCCAGCGAGAAGGCCCCCGCGGAGTATTTCGAAATGCTCCGCGAACAGGGGATCTCCTGGATCGCCGTCGGCGAGGAACGCATCGACCTGAACCGGGCGATGGAGACGCTCTACAGCCGGTTCCGCGTCCGGCGCCTGGCCCTGCTGGGCGGAGGGCATATCAACGGCGGCTTCCTCGAGGCCGGGCTGATCGACGAGGTGAGCCTGCTGCTGGCCCCGGGCATCGACGGCCGCAAGGGCGGGATCTCGCTCTTCGACGGCATCGGCGACGCCTCGCGCATTCCCGTGCCCCTGCGGCTCGAACACGTCGAACGGTTGGACAACGACGTTCTCTGGCTGCGCTACCGGACCATCCGATAGGGTTCCCGAAACCGGCTCCGGGGCATCCGCCAGACCGTATGCGGGAAAAAAGGGCCCGAAGACGGGACGTTTTCCGAAATAAGCCCGTATCTTTGTCATATAAAAGAGACAGGCGGATGAAAACCAGTCGCGAAAAGATATTGCAGAGTGCCCTGCAGCTGTTCATGTCGATGAACTACGAGCGCGTCAGCCTCGAGATGGTCTCCCGGTCGGTCGGGCTGACCAAGACGGGCATATTCAACTACTACCCCTCGAAGCTCGATCTCTTCGTGGATGTGGCCGACCATTTCCTCTTCGGCCTGCAGGACCCCGCCAGGAAGTTCGCTCCGTCCGACGGCACGGTGATCGACTTCATCGAGAAATACGTCGAGGGCGTGCGCCGCACGATGGATGAGATCGTCCGCCTGGGCAACGTCCGCAGGGAGCTGATGCCCGGCAAGCTAGCCAATGCCGGATATTTCCACCTCTTCCAGCAGGTGCTCTTCTACTACCCCGACGGCCGTCAGAGGCTCCATGAACTGATGGAGAGCGAATACGAGCTGTGGTGCCGGGCGATTCGGGGGGGGGTTGAACGCGGCGAACTGGGCAGCGGGACCGACATCGCGCAGGCCGCCGCCCTCTTCCGCCAGGTCTTCATCGGACTCTCCTACCAGATGTCCTTCTCCGACGGCCTCGACGTCGAGCTGCTCAGGCAGCGTTTCCTTTATATATATGGTCTGCTGAAGCGGTAGCGGCGCTTCCGGAACCATTTTTCAAGAATCGAAGCAAAAATATGACCAGCCGGTCATATTTTTGCTTTTTTATTTTATCTTTGCATAAACAAAAAATGACCAACCGGTAACTTTCATGGAAAAGGAACAATTCAAACGGGTCCAGAGGACCTTCAACTACACCCCGGCAAGCATCTTCACGAACCAGTGGTCGAACATCGCCTTCGGCGTGGGCATGATCGTCGTCCCGGCCATCATGCCGTTCGGCATCCGGATCCGCCACCTGAGGATCCTCTCGCCGGCCGCCTTTTCGACGATCCTCATCGTCGGCGGCGTGCTGCTGCTCCTCTTCACGTGGCTGAGCATGCGCAACGCCCGGGCCCTGAAGGCCGAGGGCGGCAAAATCACGGTGGACGGCCCGAAGATCACCTACCCCGACGTGAAGAAGGGCAAGGTCGAATACCGCACGTTCCTCACCTCGGACATCGAGTACATCAAGGACGACGAGGAGGAGAACCAGTGCAAGGTCTCGCTGCCGGACCAGTATGTCGTCTTCGAGACCAAATACTTCGACTCGTGGGAGGAGTTCGAGGCCTTCCGCTCGCTGCTCGGATGATGCACACCCTGAATACAAAACCCTTAAATACCAGAACAACATGATTACACGATTTTCCAAAGCACTGTGCGCCGCAGCGATGGCGGCACTCTCACTGACCGGCTGCGGCTCGGGCGAAACCTACCCGATGGCCTCCCCGGAGGGACTTGACCGGATCAAGGAGCTGATCCGCACGAACGTCGATACCTCGAAGAACAAGATCTACCAGGTGTCGTGGCACGAGGACCGCGGCGACCGCAAGCTGGAGAACATCCTCACGGAGGTGGAGGCATATTACACCGACACCGAAAACAACGACTACCGGATCGCGTTCACGCTCACCGACGGTCAGTTCGTGACCGACGGGCCCAAAAAGAGCGACCGGCAGTACAACTCCTACGAGTGCTCGACGCCGCTCGACCTCGAGGCCATCAACCTCGAATACCTCAAGAAGATCTGCGAGGAGGCCGAGGCCATGGTCAAGGCCGACGAGCAGGGACAGAAACTCACGCTCCGCTCGGCCGGGATGTTCCGCTTCCGCGTATGGCCGGTGCTGCTGCGCGAGACCGACCGCTGGAATCGCAGCGAGGAGTTCCGCGAGGAGTCGAAGCAGCTGGAGGTGGACTTCGAGTTCAACTTCGTCGATGAGAACGAATCGCCCGAATACCAGGGCCGTTCGATCGTGACGAACTACTACACCGTAGCCTTCACGGCCAACGCCGCGGGCGAAGTCTCCATCGACGAGTAACGGCCGCATGGGACTGCTCGGAGGGCCGAAAGGAGGCCCGGAGCCGGCCGCAGCGAAGAGCCCTGCGGCCGGTCCCTTACCCGGAGACCGGGCCGGTGAGCTCTTTGCGGCGGGGGTAACCTGCCTCTGCTGCGAAGCCTGGGGCGAGGCCTACGCCTGCTTTGCCGAGACGGGCCGCCGCGATGCGCCGACGCTCTACAACATGGCGCTCTGCTGCTTCGGGGTCGCATGGTACGAGGAGTGCCACCGCCTCGTCTGCGAGGCCGAGCGGATGCTGCCGCCGGACGGGAAGCCGCAGCCGAAAGGCACGCTCGGCAGCGCGGAGCAGGGAGGCAGCCCCGGGGGTGAGCTTCCCGAACCGTTCCGCCGCCGGGAGGCCGCAGACGGGCCGCCCCGCTGCCCGATGCCCGGCGGCCTTCCCCGCAACCGGGCACGCACGCTGCTGCTGCGCCTCCGGGCCGAGGCGGCAGCCCGGCTCGGCCGCCGCGAGGAGGTGCGCGCCATTGCCGCACGCCTCGGCAACCGATACGGACACATCGAAACCTGGATCAAAAAATTCGACCGATGACACCACTCAGAGAACTGTACGAATACTACAACTACCCGAAAGCCGCCACCGAGGAGCGCCGCCGCGCGCTTCTCGAAGAGATCGCACCCGACGAGCGCGACGAGGACAACGGCGGACGCACGTCGCTGCACCTCGCCGCCGAATTCGCCGACACGGAGGCTATCGCGCAGCTTGCGGCACGCGGGGCCGACATCGAGGCCCGCGACGACGAGGGATGCACCCCGCTGCTCCGGCTGGCCATGCGCCGGGGCGAGAAGAGCATCCCGGGCGACCGAATCGCCGATGCCGGCCGGCTGCTGCTCGACCTCGGGGCCAGCCTGCCCCGCTCAGGACGCGGAACGACGGCCCTGATCGAGGCGG
>FR892021.1:40258-60807 GCA_000434235.1 Alistipes sp. CAG:268
GCGCGGCGCGCCCCCCCCGCCCCCACGCACTCGCCGCGGCATTGATCGACTCGGGCCAGCGGATCGACTCGACGGACAACTACGGCAACAGCGCCCTGCACATCCTCTGCGAGGCGGCCGCGCATACGGCCCGGGAGATCCGCCAGACGGAGCGGCGCATCGAGGGCTTTGCCGAGCGGTGGGTCTCCGACAAACAACGTGCGGAGACGCAGCGCGAACTCGAGGAGCAGCAGCAGGAGGCCATGCGCTGCTACATGACGGCGGGGCTGCTGCTCGACAGCGGCGCATTCGACCCCGAGGAGAAGAACAGCTGCGGCAAGACGCCCTTTGCCATCGCCTCCGAAGGCGGGGCCAAATGGGTGAGCGCCCTGCTGTCGGGGCAGGACCCGTTCGACGAGGCGACGATGAAGACCGGAGGCATGGATATCTTCCAAGCGCTGCGGCAGCGCGACATGGAGGCACTCGGAGCCCTGCTGGAGGCGGGAGTCGATCTGCAGCAGGAGTGCACCGACCCGAAGATGTACGACTTCGAGGGGCAGATGCCGCTCGTGTGCGCCCTCCGATGGGGGCAGACCGAGGCCGCAGCCATGCTGCTCCGGGCGGGCGCCGACCCCAACGTCAGGACCTCGAAAGGGACGACGGCCTTTGCCGTCCTGATCGAGGAGGGGTGCCGCATCTCCGACGGCGTGGAGCGTTTCGCCCCGCTCGTGGAGCTCTTCGAAGCCAACGGATGGAACCCCGATGCCGGGCAGAACAAGGCCGGCGAGCGGGCACTGGCACTCGCCTGCCAGCACGACGACTACCCGCTGGCAATGTGGATTTTGCAACGTCTGCTTGAACGAAAGGTGGAGGTGGACGGCCGCGATCTGGAGGGACGCACGCCGCTCATGCGCCTCTTCGGCCCGCACAGCGCCGGACCCTACCAGAGCCAGATGCAGGAGCTGCTGCTCGAAGCCGGAGCCGATCCCTGCGCCGCGGACAACGAGGGGCGCACCGTACTGCACTGCGTAGCCGAGGGTTACTCGCCGCAGCAGGCCCGCGAGGCGGCCGCGATGCTCTTCGATTTCGGGCGTCCCGACGTGTCGGCCGCCGACAACCGGGGGCGCACGCCGCTCGACGTCGCCGCGGAGCGCAACAACGAAACGCTGCTCAAGTTCCTGTTGAAATACGCATAGTCATGGACAACAACCATACCTTTCTGAACGCCTGCCGCAACGGCCAGAAGAACATCGTGAAGATCCTTGCCGACCGGGGCGGCATCGACCTCGACCGGCGCGATGCCGAGGGCAACACGCCCCTGTACTACGCCTGCCGGCAGGGATACCGCGACGTGGCCGCCCTGCTGCTCGAACGGGGTGCCGACCCGTCGCTGGCGAACAACCGCGGCGAGACTCCCCTGCATGCCGCGGCGCGGAGCGGCAACCGCGAGATCATCGACCGCCTCATGGCGCGGGGCGCCGATCCCGACGCTGCCGACAACGAGGGGTGCACGCCCCTGATGCGGCTGCTGGAGAGCCGGCGCACGGACGCCGCGCTGTGGCTGATCGACCACGGGGCCGACACCGCACGCACGGACCGGACGGGCCACCGCGCCCTCGACTACGCCACGGCATACGGGCTGCGCGAGGTGGTCGTACGCCTGAGCCGGCCGGACGACGATGCGCGCGACGCCGAGGGCAACACGCCGCTGCACCAGGCCGTATACAACGACTGTGCGGAGGTTGTGCGCACGCTGCTCGACGCCTCGAAGGCGCAGCTCGATACACCGAACGACGCGGGCGAGACGCCCCTGCTCGTGGCGTGCGGGCGCGGGAACCTCCACATCGCCCGGATGCTGCTTGCGGCCGGGGCCAACGCCGACCGCGCGCTGCCCAACGGATCCCGACCGCTGCATGCGGCAGCGCGGTCGGGAAACCGCTTCCTCGGGGAGGCGCTGCTTGAGGCCGGGGCGTCGGTCGATGCCTGCAACGATGCGGGCGAGACGCCGCTGCTTGTGGCGGCACGCGCCGGGAACAACGACTTCGTGCGGATGCTCGTCGAGCACAACGCCGGGGTCAATACGGCCGACAACCTGCAGCACACGGCGCTCTACTATGCCGGCGAGCGCGGCTTCACGGAGATCGTCGAGCTGCTGCTCGCGGCCGGAGCCGAAGGATAAACAGACATGAAGTACAACTTAAATCAACAGAAACAAAATGGCTGACAAACAAACCAAACCACAGACTCCGGAAGAGATCGTGCGTGCCATGCAGCAGGCCGCCCTGGAGCAGATGCAGGCAATGATGGGCAACATCCCGGGACTCGGAACGTCCGGCATGGGCGACATGCAGGCGCAGATCATGGCCCAGATGCAGGCGGCCGTGCCCGATCTGGCCGAGATCCAGGCACAGCAGGCCGCGATGGGCACGCTCGGCGGCGTGGATGCCGCCACCGTGGCCGAAGCCGCACGGCGCAACATGGCCCAGGCCTCGGCAGCGGCGCAGGCGCTGCAGGACGACAACCTGCTGAGCCAGCTGCAGGCGGCGAATGCCGCGGCCCTCGACCTGCAGGGCGAAGAGTGGGAGATCAAACACGCCCCTGTCTGCCGGCTGACGCCGCAGGAGCGCCGCCTGATGGCCTTCGCCGCCCCGCTGCTGGTCTACAACGACGAGTGCGTGGACGCCGTCGAGAGCGAGATCGAACCCGAGACGTTCCGCGCGCAGCTGCGGAGCTGGTGGGATATCACCGACCGCGACTCGACACTCGGGATCGTCCGGTGGCTGCTCGACGAGGGGCACCATGCCGACGCCGACGCCGCACTGGCGCTCATGCGCGGCGAGAAGCCCGCGGCCAGCGACCCGGAGGAGAAGGCCGGGGATGTGCAGTTGATCGCGGAGTTCATGATCGAAAACGGTTACTGCACGGCCGCGACGCTCCCGAAGACGGCCATCGCCTGGGATCTGGTGCGCATCGCCAACCTCGGGCGCTGGGCCTTCCACTGCGGTTACCTCTCCGAGGCGGAGATGTGGCAGGTGATGCAGGTGGCGGCCGACGCCGCACACGGGCACTTCGCATCGTGGGAGGAGTACGGGTTGAGCTTCACCCTCGGACGCGGCGTATGGCACGGCGACGAGGAGGATTGCCAGACGGCCTGGGAGATCGTCACCGCCCTGCAGAAGGACGAGACGTCGCCCTGGCGGCAGCTTGCGTGGAAAGAGTAACCGAACAGACGGACAACCATGGAACGGGGACTCGAATTCTACGTCATGCTGGCGGTAACCGCCGCCGGGGACCTCACCTGGCTCCACAGGAGAGGGAGCCCTGATGTGGCTCTACAGAAAAGGAAGCAAGGCAATCACGACGGTACGCAAGCTGCGCCGGGCATTCCGGGAGATCTGCCTCAATCCGAAATCGACGCTCGACGCCGAGCACTGCCGCCGTCTGGCCATCGGGGCGATGTATGCCTCGCAGCAGGGGGCCTGGCAGAACTCGATGGAGACGGGCATTCTGGACACGCTGCCCGAGATCCTCGGCAGCTGGTGGGGCATCGGCTCGACCGGGGAGGCCCGCGAGCAGCTCGACTACCTCTGCGAGAAGGGATTCCGCTACTACTGGCCCACGGTGCTCGAAGCCTTCCAGCTCGAAGATCGTCAGCAACAGGATACGCTGTTCCAGCAGCGGATGACCTCGCAGGAGGACTACGACAAGGCCACCTCGCAGCTGCTCAACCTGCAGCAGACGTGGGACGAGCTGACCTCATGCGGGGTCGTCGCCTCGCGGGAGGAGTTGCTCCGCTACGGCGTGACGGGCTGGGATGCCGGGCGCATCGTCTTCGTGGCACGGGCCTGCTGCGAAATGGGCTACCTCTCCGAAGAGGAGGCGTGGCGCTACATCGACCGGGCCGACGCGCTGGCGCACGAGGCGCTGGGGTCGTGGCACGACCTGGCGATGAGCTACATCATCGGCCGCTCGCTGTGGGGCGGCAAACGGGCCTACAACTCGGTGATGAAGACGACGGCCGACGTCCTGCTGAGCGACCCGAAGAGCCCGTGGGTATGCTACAGGTGGCAATAGGCGAACACGGGGCATGAAGGCCTCACTGAAATACCCGGTCTTCTACCTCGCGCCCGAGGAGCACATGGTCCATGTCTTCTGGCGGGAGGAGGCGGTGACCTCACGCCGGCTGCTGACGGAGGCAGGCGGCTGGGCCGGGCAGGAGGTGGTCGATGCCGCGGGGCGCAGGTATCTCATCCGCCGCTGCCGCGAGACGGGGCCGGCCGGACTCAGGGGCCGCATCGGGCCGTGCGAAGAACGCACGGTCCGCTACGAGACCGACTTCGAGGAGGCCGTCCGCGATTGCCCGCTCGCGGAGCTGCAGGAGTGGATCGCCCGCGAGTACCCGCAGTCGGCGTGGTTCGGGGAGGAGCTCTGGCGAGGCCCGGCCGATTTCCGGCGCGCGGTGTTCCGCTGCCGGAGTTTCGAGGAGCTGGCCCGGATGTTCCGCTGCCGTCCCAAAGAGGAGCCCTCGATCCAGCGCGGCCTGCTGCAGTTCCTGGCCGTGGCCGCAGCGGTCGGGCTCGCCATCTGGCTGCTGGCCCGCTACACGTAACCGAAAATTGCAAAAAAACATGAAAATCAAGCACCTGATCGCATTTATCCTTCTGCTCGCCGCCACAAGTTGCGCAAGCGCCCGCAAATCCGCGGAGATCGACCCGGCTTTCGTGGCCTCCGAATCGACCTGGCTCTATCGGGATGCCGAGGTCGTACACCGCCGCCTGAAACCCCTCGAACGTCCGCAGGTGCGCTTCGAGGTGGAACACGCCATCCGGCACGCGGATTCGGTCTGGGTGGTGGTGCGCGTGACGATACCCCACCGCTCGATCCGCCGCGGGGAATGTTTCAAGGCCATGAGCGTTCTCCAGGCCCCCGAGGGGCTTATGGAACTGGGCGAACTGTCGCTCGACTCGGGCCATTTCCTGCCCGACGAAGAAGGAGACGTGGATGTGGCAACCCGTCGCGGACGGATGCAGCACCTCTATCTCTCGTGGCGTTTTGCCTGGGACGAGTGCATGGGGATGAATACCTTCATCGCGCTCTTCGCCAGCCTGACCGACGGCCGGCACCTGTTCGAGTATCAGCCCCTGATGTTGCCGCTCTTCTGGAGCGACGATACGGAGGATGAATTTTTCTGGCCCCGCTCGGCCGGCATTCCCGCGAGCACCCTGCTCGAGCGTTCTCCCTTTGAAAATCGATAACCCCGCAGTTCCATGACACCCCTGCACATCCAACCCCTGCCCGACAGTACTCCCGACGCCGTACAAAAGATCGACGCACTCAACCGCAAGCTCGGATCGTTCATCCACGCACCGCTCAATCTCAAGGAGGTGCTGCGCATGGAGCCGTTCGCCGCCGACGCGGAGGTGGCGCGGGCCGTCGCGGCGACGCTCGACGACTACTCCATCATCCCGACCTCGCCCGAGGAGCGCGAACGCCAACACACGACAGGCCTGCCGAAGGATTACGACATCGTGAGGTTCTGGTACTGCGTGGCGCTTCTCGCCCTTTCGGCGGAGCCGGCAGCCATGCGTTATCTGCTCGTATTGGCGCGCATGCTGATGGTCGAGGATCCCGCGGAACTGTATCTGCTGCGGCGCACCGTCCGCCTGTTGGACGGATTCCCATTTCCCCACCTGCAGGAGCTCCGGAGCCGGATCGAAGCCTTCTACGACACCGTCACGCACCAGCTGGAGGCCTTCCGGTGGCTGGAAGCCGCCGGGATTCCGTGGCCCGAATCATACGAATGGGAGGTCATCGCGCAGTTCTCCTCCGACGGCGAGCCCTATGCCGATCCGGCGGCTCCGAAGGAGGAGCGCCGCAGGCGCGTGGTGCTGAAGCTCCAGCTGACCAGCCCCCGCAGCCTTTACGGCAGCTGTCGTCGGCACAGCAGCTACCAGATCTCGCTCCGCAACGACGACAACACGACGCGCGGCATGTGGAACGAAGGCCACGGCGACCTGTTCATCGACGACCGCCGCGTGATGCAGCAGCAGATGTTCTCGCCGCTGCAACTCCCGGAGCTGTTCGACGCGCTGGAGGGGTTCGGCATCCGGCTGGTGCGTAAGCCTGTGATGGTCTACACGAGCCAGGGGATCCGGAGTGCCCACGTACAGGTGTTCCGGATGCTTGAGAATCAGCTCGGGCGCAAACCTTCGGAGGCCGGGCAGGCTGCCGTGGAGGCGTCGGGACAACCGAAGGAGGAGAGCGATGCGGGCGGCACGCCGGACGGAAAGGGGAAATTCCCGGAGGTCGAGCGGGCCGTGGAGGAGGCGCTGGACCTGCTCAAACACGACGGAGACGTGGATGACTCGCTCTGCGAGATGCGCGGACGCTGGGGCAACGAGGCCGCGGCGCTGCACGACGGGCGGTTCGACCGCATCGTCGAACAGTATGCCTGCCTCCCGCACGAGGAGGGGATGGCGGCGATCGGCCAGGAGCTGACCTGCCTCGGATACCGCCTATACGACCTCGACGGCGACGAGATCTACCTGCTGACGCTGCAGCCCGAGGCCCGGGCCGAAGCCTTCGAGCAGGCCTGCCGCCAGGCGGGGCAATACTGCCGGCTGCTCAAGCAGCCCCGGCGCGACCCGGGGATGGCGGCCCGGGAGGTCGATCCCGGGCAGGCGATGCCCTGCGAGGAGGCGCTGTGGCCCGACGACGGGGTCTACATGCTCGACTCGCTGGCGGGCGACTTCTGCAGCGGGCGGTGGAAGGAGCACGGCCGGGAGGAGTGGCAGGGCAACTTCGTCGCCGACCTGCGCCGACGTCCCCTGCAGCCGGTCAAGGTTCGCTGGAAGGGGTTCTGCCGGCTCGTCTACTCCCCGGAACTGGATTTCTACGCCGCTTTCCACTACATTCCGGCCATGCGGTGCTGGATGCTGCTCGGCGGGAAGAACCCGCTCGAGGCCGACGGCTGGAAGCGGCTGTGCAGCGTGCCGATGCCGGGCGATCCGGTCCTCTTCCCGGGCGAACGGCCCCGGTGGCTGGGGCGCTTCCTCTGCTTCGACGACGGGCTCGGCGCCACGGTGCTCACGATGAACGGTCAGGGCGTGGAGCGTGTCCAGCGGCTGCCGCTGCCCAAATCGGACAAGCGCTGCTCGTTCGCCTGCGACGGCCTCGGACGCATCTACGTCGGACGGGGCCGGGAGTACCTCTACCGCAGCGACGGCAAGAGTTTCACGCGGCTCGACTTCGGCGTATCGGAGTACGCGGATATCGACGGTTCGGTGCCCGAAGCGGGCAGCGGGCGCATCCTGACGGTCGCCGCCGGCAACCGGGAGTCGATGGCCCGGATGCTGGAGATCGACCTCGACACCCGCCGGTGCCGGGCCGCCGCGATGCCGAACCTGGATCCCTGGTCGGAACTCCGGCCCTTCGGCGACGGACGGATACTCATTCTGGGGTCATGCGACTCGATGCGGGTAGACTTCGCGCGTATCTGGGACCGCAGGACGGGCGAGGTGCTGCGCCTGCGCCCGGGGATGCTCCGCAGCGACCGGCTCGAGCACATCGGGCACATGAGCGACGGGCGCGTCGTGCTGACCACGCTCCGCTCCCGCGTGGGGCAGGTCGTACTCTTCCCCACCGACTTCGAAAGCTTCCTCCGCTCGGCCTCCCGGCCGCTGCACATGGCTCCCCTGCAACCCTACGAAGAGCTCTACCCTGCCATCCCGCTCTCGCTGCCCGATCTACCGTAACGTTGAACGGACGATCAGCGGCAGACACTCCGCAATGCAGCGGTCGTACCCCTTCGTCCCTTCGCCGAGTTCGCCGTAGGGGCGAATGTCGGTGTGTATGAAACGTTTGGTCTTGTACTCCTTGCGGATACCGTCGTCCCGGCAGAGAGCCTCCTCTTCAGGCGTCGGCTTGCGGTAACCAAGCAGCAGTTTCTCCATGTTCCAACGGTTGTGCTCGACTTCGGCCATCTGCTCGACCTGTGCAGCAGTCAGCCGCTCGGGTGGCGCCACGCCGAAACCCAGCGAACGCAGCTTGATCTCCACCGAATCGGCGCAATAGAAGTTCGACCACTGCAGCGCTACCGGCAGTTCGTTCCAGCCGCCCTGCAACTCGCCATCCGAAGGACACGACGAGGGTGCCGTGCCGTATGTGCTCTTGAAGGCATAGATGTAATTGACCAACTGTGCCCGGCGCGTATTGCGGCGGTCGAGGTCAAACGGATTGGCCAGCATGCCGAACGGGAAAACGTGCGAATAGCGGTTCTGCGGCTCTTTCTTGAGGCGGTTGTTGAGCAGGTCGAGCAGCGCGCTCGAGGTCTCCTGCCGCACGAAGACCGGAATATCCCGGGCGTAAACGATGTCGGGCAGGTAGAGCCCCATGGCCATAGCTTGCGGTGGGAAATTCAGACAGATGGCGATCGACAGCTGTTGCTTGGGATCCTCGGCCCACTCCGCCAGCAACTTTTGCACGGCCGGCGTCTCGGCACGTCCCTTGATAAACTCAAACTCCACGTCGAGAAAATCCGTTCGGGGGCCATACATCCAGTTCGGCGGCAGGATCCGCTCTTCGTCAGGATGTTCCATGTCACGATACAGGCTCGGCGCCAGGTCGAAATAGTGGCGGTAACGGCCACGGAAGAAGTTCATCTCCTCATCGATCGCGGCATCGATGAACGTAATCCGGCTCTTCAGCCGCCGGTCGCGACAGAAATTCGGAAAATGGAGCAGGTGTGCAGCCTCGACTCCCAGAGCCACCCCCATGCGGCTCATGCCGATGATGACCAGATGGACCGTCCGGTCGCTCTCCCGTGTGACCGGCTCGCGGTCCAACGCCGGATATTCGATCCTGTCATCCCCATCCCCGCAACACCGCTTCACCAGCAGTTTCTTGGCCCACTCCTCGTAGAAGTTGAAAGGGTGAAAGTCGATCTGCTTGCGCCACTCCTCGGCCAGGTCCGAAATCTGGAAAGCAGCATAAGTGGTCTGGTACTCGAAAAGCACCGAAACCGGAATGCGCGGACAATTCGGTTCCCGGCTATGGATCGCCACGATCTTCTGCAGCGAATCGATGTTGAGCGAATCGTGGTCGTACTCGTTCGCCTCGCCGATCAGAAAGATCTCGCGGGCTCGGGTCGTGCAGAGCTTTGCCAACTCCTCGGTCGAATTGCGCTGGGCGTGCAGCACCAGAATACGCCGCTCCTGCCGGGCATCGAGCACCGTGTGGATGCGGTTGCGCACCTTGGCGGCGGGTTGCACGCTCTGAATCAGGATATAGCAATTCCCGTAGCGAGGGTCCGAGCAGATTTGCCGCACGAGCATCGGGACCATCTCGTCGAAACCGATGACCACGACGTGATTCTCAAGCGGATAGGCAATCTCGCCCTCGCGATAGCGTTCGACACGCCGCTCCAACATGTTCGATACCACCGAGATCAGCAGGCCCGTGACGAGCAGCAGTCCCAGAATGGCCACTCCCAGCGAGAACCAGCGCAGTTCGGGCGTGACATTGGCCACGCTGCCCGGATCGATGAACAGGCAGATCAGTTGGAGCAGGCGCCCCATCGGAACATCGCTGCTGCTGGCTCCATGCTGCGAATCGGGTGTCGCCACATCCGAAGGCTCCGGGAAGGAGAAGAACCAGCTGACCAAATAGATCACACAGAAAAAGAGCAGCAGGATGCCGACCAGCCAGGCAAACTGCTTGCGGCCTCGACCCGAAAAGGCCCGGTCGAAGCCCAATGTAAAGAATCGTTTCAGTGAGTTTCCCATGGGTTGCAACTTGGAGATTACGGGCCGAGGGGATTACCTGAGGGACTGGAGTTCCTTTTCCAGCCGGGCCAGTTCCACCTCCCTGCGTTTGGCTGCTATCTCGGGATCCGGGCCAGCCGCCTCACTCTGTTTATCCCGCACCGACCGTTCGTGGCGGACAGCCTCCTGATAGAGCGTCAGTTCGGTCTCCGAAAGCCTTCTGTGGCTTTCGGAACAGATTCCCAGCAACCGCTTGCAGCAATAGCCCAGCCAGCACAGGGCGCATCCGGCAACAAGCACCCAGCCTGCGAGAACAAGCACGCCGAAGCAAACCGGCATGTCATGGCCGAAGACGGCATAGCAGACGATACCGGCCAGAGCCACCAGTGTAACTGCCAACATCCAGAGACGTGTCCGTCTAAACGACCGGGCGGCTGCTTCGAGCCGTTCGGCGAATTGCAACGCATTCGGTTCCATAGGGCGATTATTTGCGAATTTCGAATCCGAGTTTAAGGATCAGCTTGAGGGTCTGTACAGCAGTCTGACGGTCGTATTCGCGCTCGGCCTCGGGAAGCTCCTCGTAGGGCACCAGGCAGGGGTGCGTTTTCCGCCTGTCATCGCGCCGCTCGCCCCAGGTCCACCCTTCGGCGAGGCGGCCCTGCGCCCAGACTTCGTGGACGTTGCGGGCCATTTGTTCGGTCAGTTTCCCGAGAGTCTCGGGCAGCTCGACATCCTGCGTGTCGAGCGGTGAAGGGATATAAGTTTCCATGCAATGGTTCGTTTTGCCTGCCCGCAGCAGGACATTTGCCGATGCAAGTTAAGTATTTTTATCCGAATTCGGAATTGCAGGCGCGGATTGGATTGCACGAACGAGATTTTATGCTTAATTTTACTCACTGTATGCCCGGACGAAAAGTCACGGTCGCCGGAACCCGCCTCCACCCCACGCCGGAGGCCCCAAACAACCCCCGAATGAAACTGCGCTATTTCATCTCATCATCGCGTTTTTCCCGAAACAGGGAGACGGTCAAGGAGTGCGTACAACAGGTCTGCGCCGAACAGAACATATCCCTGCCCCAAGGTGCCGAAGCCGCGAAATACGACTGCAACCTCGACGACTCGACCCTGCGCGACACCCCCAAACAGAACGAATATCTGGCAACCATCCGCCACGACACGGACCTGTTCATCGCCATACTCGATGCCGCATACATCGGATACTACACCTATCTGGAGATCCTCCATGCCTACAAGTCCTATCTGCTGACGGGATTCCCCATCTGTCTCATACTGGAGAGCAAGCAGCCCGTCGCCTGCTCCAAGGGGCCGACCGACCGTACGCTGGAGAACCTCTCGAAAGCCATCGCCAACCTGTCGGACACCTACGCCCCGGCGGACCGGGCAGCGGGCCGGAACAAAACAGGCGGGATCCCCCACTTCCTGACCGACTACGACAATCCGCTGGCTCCCCGCCCGCTCGGGGAGGTCTGCACGGAGAACATCCGGAAGATCCTGACGAACGAGCGGCTCAAGATGAGGCAATTCGCCAAACCCGGCAGAGAGGTGGGCAGCGAGGAGATCATGAATCGGCGCGGCCGGGTCGAGAACGGGTACATCGGGGAGATCTACTTCGAGCGCAGCGTAGACCGGGAGGAACTGGCCAACCCGACCAGTTCGTTCGTCCTCATCAAGGGGCTGCCAGGCGCCGGAAAATCGCGTGCCCAGCTCCACTACATCCACAACGCGCTGGGCAACCAGCAGATCGTCGTGCTCCACAGCCACAGGGAGTTCGATGCCCTGTTCGATACGCTGTTCTCCGAACGGAACGGATGCTACGAATTCGACGAGCACGTCATCAAGGAACCCTACTATCTGATCATCGACGAGATCGACAAGTTCTGGCTCAGTTCGGTCCACAACGACGATTTCGTCCGCCGCTGGGAGCGTCTGTGCGACGAGGTGTACACCCACAGCCGACTGCACATCTACGCCACTACCACCCTCGAAGGATACCAGGCCGTCGAACAGGCGATCGAACCACAGAACACCCAGATCATCACGATCGGAGCCCTTGACCCGAACAACGAGGACGACGCCCGGATCATACATTACTTCGGGAACGGAGCCAACCGCCAGTCGCTCACCGTAGGTTTTATCGTCCCCCGGAGACACGACATCGCCCAAACCGTGGACCAGTTGCTGCAAAACAATTATGTACGCGCCTTCTGCATGGCCTACAAAACCGTCTGCACCTTCTCACGCAACAGCCGGCAGCTGCTCCGATACTCGGTCATGGCCACGGCCGAACTGATGGCCATGCGCAACCAGCAGATGGATCCGGACGTCATGGCGGAACAACTGACCGCACTGGCAACCCGCGGAGTCATACGGCTGTTCGATCAGGACGACGAGATCGACCGCATCACCGGCGACTACTTCAATTTTCGTAACAGGGAGGTCATCGAAGGAGTCAATGTGGTGCCGATTCTCCCCAAATGGCTGACCTTCTATTTCGACGACATCCTGCTCACCTGCATCATGGAGCATCCGTCCATCGTCCGGTTCGGGCAGGAGCAGGTCATCGAGCTGATGCTGGCGACGTTCCCCATGACCGAAAGCTATTCGAAGGCGATCACCCGGGCCGAAGACAAGGCAGCCGCATGGCAACAGATTCACGACCGGTATACGGACCAGATTCTGCGCGACCAGGCGATCGACCCCGAAGAGCGGCGCCGCATGCTCTCGGTGCAGATCTCCTATGCCCCCACGTTCGAGACTGCGATCGGGCTGATCGAGACCTACCGGGAGAGCTTCCCGCTGACCAGCATGCAGATCGGCGGGCTCTACTCGCATGTACTCACGGCCCGCCGCAACGGGCTCGACCCAAACTCCATGCTTCAGACAATCCGCAAGTACGAGGAGGCGATCTCCGAATACGACCTCTTCTACGTCCAACGGCGCGTACAGCTGTCGGACAGCTACTCCGAAGTTCGCGAACTGGTCGGGCGCATGGCCCCGGAGCTGACGGAGCCGCACGGACCGACCATCGACTCCTTTCAGAAATACAGCATCAACGCCCTGCTCTACTGGATCAGCGACCGCGTGAGCGAGGCCGAAGAGTTGGACGACATCATGGCCCGATACGCACGCTGGAACCAGAACAACCCCTCCTGTCCGTTCTCTCTCACAGTCAAGCCGGTATATTCTCTTATCGACAACACCGACGGGCAGGCGGAGAGACTCGAGGCCATATATGACGCGGCGATCGTACGCCTCAAACCAGCGGCCTTCGCCTCCGACCGTGACCGGCTCCACTTCAAAGCGATCGCCATGGGGCTCCTGATCAAGAACGCCACGGACTACATGCAGGCACGCAGCTTCGTCGAACGGTTGCAACCCGGAGAGATCCACATGTCCTATTTTTCATCGATGATCGCAAAATGGGACTTTAAGGAGAGCGAAGACTTCGAACGGCTGTACGAGGACATCGAACGGCTGAAGGAGCGTTTCGGAATCGAGCTCCACATCAACAGCTACAACTCATTGATCCGCAAGGCCCCGTCGGCATTCATCGCACAACGGATCGTCGCGGCCATGCCATACCGCGACAACTACACGCTGAACCTCTACCTGCAGAAAATCTTCCAGACCTGCATCGCGAGCATCTCGCACGCGAAACAGCATGAGCGCGGACGCACCATACGCACCTCCTACGCCACGGCCTGCAAGACCGTGCAGGAGCTGATTCCGGCAATCAACCCGCAAGGGGTGATCTGCAACCGCGACGGAAAGGTTTCCGACTTCGCGGGCGTATCGCTGGATCCCTTTGCGGTCAATTTCCTCTACCGGATCTTCAAGAACGACCCGCAATGGGTCGATACGACCATACGCAACTGCCGCCCGCTCTGCGAGAACGTACGATCCAACGAAAACATCCATGCCATCCGCATCCGCGGATGCGACGACTATCCCCGGGCGCTAGAACTGTTCCGGCAATACGAAAAGGCCTGCCTGAAGCCGCTGCTTGCAATGGCCCGGCCCGGATCGCGCCCCATCTGCCCGATCTGTTTCTGCAACATGTTCCGGGTTCTGACCTCGGGCAGCAACAAATTTACCCCCGCATACAGGGAGGAGTTCCGGGCGATCTTCGAACAATACCGGCCCTACATCTCCATGAACTCGGACACGGCCTCCTTCTATTATGCCACCTACTTCGAAGAGATCTTCGACGGGCAGGAATCGACGGAGATCGCCCCGGCGTTTGCCGAAGAGATGGAACAATTCCCCCAGCTGAGCTACGTCCCCTACTATCTGCTGATCGGATGCCTCCATAAGATCACTTTCGAGCAGGCCCTTGCCGTCTATGACTTTTTCCACAGACGGGCCGTCGAAACGGGGATCGAAAAGCACATGCCGGACAACAAGAGCATCGTTCAGCTGTGCAAGTACATAAAAACAGACCAGGAACTCATCCGCCTGCAGAGGTACCTGCTCGCCGGGAAGGTCGAGCCGGGCAAAACGGCCGGAAGTGCACTATACAAGCTGTGCAAAGAGCGCCGGATGGGCTACCTGCTCGGCGGGAACAACCGGCAGACCGACAGCGACAAGATCAAGGGGCAGATTGCACGCAGCAAGAACCTGGAAGAGATTTTCCGGCTGCTCGACACATATGCCACCGAACACGATGCAACGATCGACATACATCTGTTCGAATATGCCCTGGGAGCCCTTCACGGCCCGGCTTTCCAAACGAGTGCGGCCCGCAGCGAGGCCACGGAGTATCTGAAGCTTCTCCGCGAACGGCATCTGGTACGCTGCACGCAAAAAACCTACAACCAGCTGCTGTCGATCTATTATCCCGAAAAAGAGAAGGTCAGGTTGCTTGCCGAGATGCGCGAACACTGCCCGTTCGACATATACACATATGTAGCCATCGTCACCGACTGGTGTTGCAACACGGAACTCAGGCAGGAGTATTACGACCGCATCATCCGAGAATACGGGGAGAACATCGCCCCCGAGACCTTTTTTACCGCCCTGAAAGTCGAACTCAGCCACGTCATGCAAACGGACAGCCGCGATTTCTCTTTTGCCGTAAAGATCCTGCGTGAAATCGAGCGACGCGGCTACACCATACACCGCAGCGTATTCGACAAACTGGAAAAATGCTGCACATACAATTCGCACGCCCATATCCGCCAGGAATATGCATCGATCGGAGACATCCGGCAATTCATGCTGCTCTACATGCTGCGCTACGTTGCTGACGATCAGATATCTGTAATCTATGATGTAGCCGATCGGAACGGGATCGACATCTGACACGGCAAACGTCTCTCCGCCCCATCCCTTTCCATTCGACGACGACCGATCCCCGACCTGGCGGCATCGGAGGCAAGGCCGTCCCCGCAGGAAACACCCCCGTTATCGGCTCGGGTGCGCGACTTCGTATTCGAAGCGATATAGCGCGTGGCGGACCCTGCCGTCTCACGGTTTGGGCCGGACACGATTTGCGGGAAGTGAGGCCGCAACCGGAGTCGCAAGGAAGGGCTGGCAGCGGGGAAACCATCGGATTTTTAAATGCAGATACAAATAAAAAGTCTCCACGGAGTACGCGGAGACAACAGGTTAAAAACCTTCGGCCTATAGCCTTATTGTGGTAAGATGTAGAATTCTTACGTCACAAATATAAGCAAAAAGGAGGTTTATTGCAACTTTTTATTTAATTTCACAAAAAAATATCTTCCACATGACTAAAGTATTGGGGCTGGATCTGGGCACGAACTCCCTGGGATAGGCGCTTGTAGACGAATCGGAGAATGGATATGCGCTCTTGGACAAAGGCGTCGCCATTTTTCAAGAAGGGGTTGCACGCGACAAGAACAATGAAAAACCGACCGTTCAGGATCGGACGGATGCCCGCGCACTACGCCGTCACTATTTCCGGCGACGGCTTCGCAAAATCGACTTGCTCAGGGTACTCGTTCGTTATGACCTCTGTCCACCATTAACCGACGAGCAACTCTCCACTTGGCGTCAGAAAAAGCAATACCCGCTCGATGAGGAGTTTCTTCGCTGGCAGCGGACCGACGACAACGAAGACCGTAATCCCTACCACGACCGTTATGTAGCATTGACCGAGCGGCTCGACCTCGAGAATCGCGCACAGCGATGGCTACTGGGACGAGCATTCTATCATCTGGCACAACGGCGCGGATTCCTCAGCAACCGCAAGGAGGCCGGGAATGAAAAGGAAGACGGAACGGTCAAGGAGAGCATCAAGAATCTGTCGGCCGAGATGGAAGCAGCCGGATGCCGGTATCTCGGGGAGTACTTCTACGGGCTCTACCAACATAAGGAGCGGATTCGCGGCAAATACACCTCTCGCAACGAACATTACCTGACCGAATTCAATGCCATCTGTGACCGACAGCAACTGCCCGACAAATGGCGCCGAGCCCTGCATCGTGCTATTTTCTTCCAACGCGACCTCAAATCACAGAAGGGATCGGTCGGCCGATGTACCTTCGAGCCGACGAAAAGCCGGTGTCCCGTTTCACACCCCCGGTTCGAGGAGTTCCGAATGTGGTCGTTTATCAACAACATCCGGGTAACGGGCCCGGATGACGGCACGCCGCGGCCATTGACCCCCAAGGAGATCGAAACGATCCGGCCGCTCTTCTTCCGGAAGAGCAAGTCCTATTTCGATTTCGAGGAGATTGCCCGCAGGATCGCCGGCAAGGGGAAATACGCCTGCAGGGAGGAGCGCATCGAAGCCCCTTACCGCTTCAATTTCGCCCGCACGGCCACCGTGTCGGGTTGTCCCGTCACGGCTTCGCTCATGGACATTTTCGGGAAGGAGTGGCTTCGGGAAATCCGCAGTCTCTATCTGCTCGGCGACGGGAAAACCGAGGAACAGGTGCTGAACGATATCTGGCATGCCCTTTTCTCGTTCAAGGACGAGGAGCGCCTCCGGGACTGGGCCTGTGAAAAACTCCAGCTTTCGGAAGAACAGGCCAAAGCGTTTGCGGCGATCAAACTTCCGCAGGATTATGCCGCCATGAGCCTGAATGCCATCAACAAGATTCTTCCCTACCTGCGTTGCGGTTATCGGTATGACGAAGCAGTTTTCCTGGCCAACTTGCGCGCGGCACTCCCAAAGGAGGTCTACGCAGACGAGGATCGCCGACACAACATCGAGCAGGAGATTGCCTCGCTGCTGCTCGACTACAAGCGGAATCCATACGACAAATTCGATTCGAAGGAGCGTCGCATCGCCAACTACTTCAGCGACCACGGGCTCGATATGTCCCGTTTGGACCGGCTGTACCATCCCTCGAAAATCGAGACCTATCCGGATGCAAAACCCAATGCCGAAGGAATCATGCAGCTCGGATCCCCGCGGACTTCGGCCATCCGCAACCCGATGGCCATGCGGGCGCTGTTCCGGTTGCGCGACCTGATAAACACGCTGCTGCGCGAAGGCCGGATCGACCGCGACACGAAGATCCGCATCGAATTTGCCCGCGGGCTCAATGATGCCAACCGCCGCAAGGCCATCGAGCAGTACCAGCGTGAGCGGGAGGCTGAGAATCGGAAATTCGCCGAAGAGATCCGCCGTCAATACACCGCCAAAACCGGCCGCGAAATAGAGCCATCGGACGACGAGGTGCTGAAATACCGCTTGTGGGAGGAGCAGCAGCACATCTGTCCCTACACCGGCCGGCAAATTCGTATTTCGGACTTCATCGGGGCCAATCCGGGGTTCGACATCGAACATACGCTTCCGCGTGCCCACGGCGGCGATGATTCTCAGATGAACAAGACACTCTGCGAGAACCGGTTCAACCGGGAGACCAAACGGGTAAAACTGCCGGCCGAACTCTCCAACCATGCCGAAATCATGGAGAGGATCGAATCGTTCGGCTGGCGGGAGAAGGTGGAGAGCTTGCAAAAGCAGATCGAAGCCCAGGTCCGCAGGAGCAAAGGTGCAGCCACCAAACCCGAAAAGGACAGCGCAATTCAACGTCGCCACTATTTGCAGATGCAACTTGACTATTGGCGCGGAAAATGCGAACGGTTCACCATGACCGAGATTCCCGAAGGTTTCAGTAACCGACAGGGAGTCGATATCGGCATCATCGGGAAATATGCACGGCTCTATCTGAAGACGGTTTTTGACCGGATCTATACGGTCAAGGGCTCCTCGACTGCAGCGTTCCGCAAAATGTGGGGCTTGCAGGAGGAATACACCCGCAAGGAGCGCGTGAATCACGTCCACCACTGCATCGACGCCATCACGATCGCCTGCATCGGCCGCCGGGAGTACGACCGTTGGGCGCAGTACACCGCCGACGAGGAGCGATTCAATTACGGTGAAACCGACAAACCCCGCTTCGAGAAGCCGTGGCCGACCTTTACCGAGGATGTCAAGGCGGTGGCCGACGAACTGCTTGTGGCCCACCATACGCCCGACAACATGGCCAAACAGACACGCAAAAAGTTGCGGGTTCGCGGCCGGGTCAAGCTGAGTGCCGACGGAAAGCCGATCTATCAACAGGGCGATACGGCCCGTTGCCGGCTGCATCAGGAGACCTTCTACGGAGCCATCAAGCGAGAAGACGAAATTCGGTACGTTGTACGCAAATCGATTAAACTGTTGCAACCTAGCGACATCGACAAAATTGTGGACGATGCAGTCCGGGATCGCGTACGGATGGCAATTGATGAAGTCGGATTCAAGACGGCGATAAATCCGGATGAATACACGATCTGGATGAACCGCGAAAAGGGAATCCCTATCCGCAAGGTGCGCATCTTCACGCCCGGCGTCACCCAGCCGATTGCACTAAAAAAACAGCGAGATCTCTCCGACAAAGAGTACAAGCAGGATTATCATGTTGCGAACGACGGAAACTACTGTATGGCCGTCTATGAAGGTAAAGACAAAAAAGGCAAGCTGAAACGCTCCTTTGAACTTGTCAGCAACCTTGAAGCAGCACAATATTTCAAAGCCAGTGCCGACCGGGAAGCGTGCCCCGATCTGGTACCGCAGGCCGATGCGAACGGATTTCCGCTGAAATGCATTTTGAAAGCAGGTACCCTGGTCCTGTTTTATGAAAATTCGCCGGCGGAACTTTGCGATTGCACACCCAAGGAGCTGACAAAACGACTATATAAAGTAACGGGATTCAGCACGCTGACAGTCTCGAATAATTCATATGGTCGTCTTGCATTAAAGCACCATCAAGAAGCCCGACCGGCAGGTGAATTGAAGGCCAAAAGCGGAGTATGGAAAACAAACGAGGAATACCGCCCCGTTATCTCCATATTGCATACCCAGCTCAACGCTTATGTTGAAGGTTACGACTTTGAACTGACCGTTACGGGAGAAATAAAATTCAAACACGGAAGACCATGCTGAAACGCGCCTTGTTTTTTTCGACCCCCTACTGTCTGAGCCTGCGCAACGGGCAGATGATCGTCCACACGCGCGAGGCTCCCGATCAACGGAAAAGCATTCCGATCGAGGATATCGGCTTCGTAGTGTTGGAGGACCAGCAGACCTCCATCACGCTGCCGCTCTTGAATGCGCTGTCGGATAACAACGTGGCAGTAATTCTTTGTGGAGAGAACCGCATGCCGAACGCCATGTTGATGAATCTGGATTCCAATCGCACGCAAGGAGAAAATTACCGTGCGCAGATCGAGGCCAGCGAACCGCTGAAAAAAGGGCTTTGGAAACAGATCGTCGAGGCCAAGATCCGGAATCAGGCAACTTTGCTGCGGAAAATGGGACGTGACGGGGATAAACTGAAACCCTACTACATGAATGTCAAGAGCGCCGATGCGGACAATCGTGAAGGGGCAGCAGCCAAAATCTATTGGACAGAGTTGTTCGGCAGCGAATTTTACCGCTCCCGCGAAGGTTCTCCGCCAAACAACCTGCTCAATTACGGCTATACGATCCTGCGGGCGGCTGTAGCCCGTGCGATCATGGGATCCGGACTCTTCCCTGCTCTGGGCATCTTCCACCGAAACCGTTACAACGCCTTTCCGTTGGCCGACGATCTGATGGAGCCCTATCGGCCGTTTGTTGACGAAATCGTATACCGTCTTTATACAAACGGTCATATACAGCTAACCAGGGAGGTAAAAGGGGAATTGCTGCGGATTTTGTTTGTCGATACCCGTTTCGACAAGATTGTACGACCGCTTGAGGTAGGTTTAACCTTTACAACCTCTTCCATAGCAAAATGCTTCGCTGGTACACAAAAAAAGGTATCATATCCCATGTTGGAATAGAACCATGTCAGAAACGCGATTGAATGCCTATCGGATCATGTGGTTGTTTGTCTTTTTCGATCTGCCGACCAATACCAAAACAGAACGGCGTCATGCGGCACAATTCCGCAAAGCGTTGGAAAAGGACGGCTTCACAATGATGCAATATTCGGTGTATGTCAGGCATTGTGCCTCGAAAGAAAACATGCAGGTTCACATCAATCGCGTTCGACGGTCGATGCCTCCGGCTGGATTTACGAGTATTCTGTCTGTGACAGACAAACAGTATGGAGACATTCTCAACTTCTGGGGCAAGAGCGAACGGGCAAAACCGGACATGCCGCAGCAGTTGGAATTTTTCTGAAAAAACGGTATCTTTGTTCTTTGAAATACAAAAAAGCGCATCAAACACACTTCGACGAAGGTTCTGCATTCAATTTTCCGGCCGGACAAAACGGCATAAAGCACTGAAATCGAACAAATAGCACCCCCGGCGGTTGTGGTTTGATGTAGAATTTCAATAAG
>FR892022.1:0-113 GCA_000434235.1 Alistipes sp. CAG:268
CCAATTTCTCAGTGTTATGCCCCTGTTATGGGTAGGTTGCATACGCGTTACGCACCCGTGCGCCGGTCGCCGGCAGTGTATTGCTACACCCCGCTGCCCCTCGACTTGCATGT
>FR892022.1:131-18572 GCA_000434235.1 Alistipes sp. CAG:268
TGCCCCTCGACTTGCATGTGTTAAGCCTGCCGCTAGCGTTCATCCTGAGCCAGGATCAAACTCTCCATTGTATAAAATGTTTCGTTTTAAATCTTTAGCTCAAATCTCAAAGGTATTGTTTTGAAATCACTCTCTTGCAAGAGTGGAAAAACTAATAGCTGCTCAAGTACTTCAAAGAACGCCGTTCGTTATATTGCTATAAGAACTGATTCCTGTTCTCGGAAGGTTGATCCTAAGATCACCCCTCAGTCCTGTCCGCTGATTTTCAGCGGGAAAGTGGTGCAAAGGTAAGTCTTATTTTTTGAACCACCAAATCTTTTTCAAGATTTTTTTCAGAAACTTTCAGAACCTTTTTCTTCGCCCGCCAGAGATCTTCTCTTCAGCAAAGCGGCTGCAAAGGTAAGAACTTTTTTCTGAATATCCAAAAGATTTTTCAGAACTTTTTAAATTTCCTTCAGAACCCTCGCTCCGGGAATCCCTTATCTCCCAAAGCGGCTGCAAAGATAAATACTTTTAACCTTATCTTCCAAATTTTTTTACCCATTTTTTACAACCATTGCCCCTGACAAATATCTACCAACCTAATATACAATTGGTTAATTGTAAAACTATTTTAATATCTTTGTCCGGGATTTAAAACGACCACCATGAGACGATTCATTATATATATAAGTATCGCTATTGCATGCGCTTCATGCCGTCCCTGCCCTCCCGAGCTGCAGGCCGGAGACCTGCTGTTCCAGGCAGGGAGCGGATCGGACATGACCGAAGCCATCGACTGTGCCACAAGATCGGACAACAACCTCACATTCACGCACGTAGGTATATTCACACCGGACCGGGGCACCGACTGCGTGCTGGAAGCCACCTCGGAGGGAGGCGTCAAGATCACCCCCATGCAGGAATTTCTCGACCGCGCGGCACGCATCGACGGACAACCGGCCGTGGTCGCCATGCGGTTACGCGACACAACCGGCACGGCACAGGCCCTCGAGCGGGCCCGGGAGCGGCTCGGACTCCCCTACGACTACTCGTTCCGTCCCGACAACGGCAAACTCTACTGCAGCGAACTGGTCTGGGAGTGCTACCGCCGTCCGGACGGGAGTCCCCGTTTTCCGGCCCGACCGATGAATTTCCGCGCGCCGGACGGCTCGATGCCCGCATTCTGGACCGAACTCTTCGAACGGCTCGGCGAGCAGATTCCGGAAGGTGTGCCGGGGACCAACCCCAACGACATGGCCCGCGACCCGCAGCTCGATGAGGTCGGCCGCTGGCTCTGACAGACATTCGGATACAAAAGACAGTCCCGCCCATGACCGGACGGGACCGCATGCCGACAACGGCGGATCACACGATCCGCTCGACCGTAATATCGGGATTGCCGCGCAGCAGATCGATATACCCCTCCTCCGAAGCGGTACCCTTGGAGCGGATCACCAGCGTAGCCCGGTGAACCACCCCTTCGGGCGTTCGCGAAGCCTCCACCTCGTAGGAGACGACCGAATAGTCGCGGCATTGCAGCCGGTTGAACATCTCGTCGATCGCCGCCCGGTCCGCAGCCGAGAAGACGATCATCGTGCGGCGGTGGCCCAGTTCACCGAAGAAGAGCGTGAGCACCTCCAGGCCGAATAGCGTCAGCAGCGTGGCCGCTCCGGCAACCACATACATCTCGGCACCGGCCGCCAAGCCGATACCGGCCGTCGCCCCCACAAAGCCGATACCGGCCGTCGCCCAAAGGCTTGCGGCCGTAGTCAGACCGCGCACCACCTGCCGGTGGATGATGATCGTACCGGCACCGATGAAACCGATGCCGCTCACAACCTGGGCGGCGATACGCCCGGGATCGAAGCGTGTGCCGTCGTGGTCGGCCAGAAAACCCTCAAAGCCATATTGCGAGACGATCATCATCAACGCACTGCCCAGGGCCACCAGAAAATGGGTGCGGAAGCCGGCATCCTTGACCCGATACTCCCGATCGAGGCCGATCACCGTACCGCAAAGGCCCGCTACACAAAGCCGCAGGATAAAATTCCACTCCATCGTTTCGTCCTCTTGATCAAACAGACATTTCCACCATCACACGGCCGCGACACGCAACTGCCTGCCGGAGGCCACATATTCTCGAATCGGAAACACCCCGACGCGATTACTTGTCGGCGAGATACTCCAAGGCCCGCTCCAACACGGGATCGCGCCCTTCGAGCCAGTCGGCAAGCGTCGGAACCACCTCGATATCGGGTGCAATCCCGGTGCCGACATACTCACGGCCGTCGGGGAAACGCACCTCGCGCGTGCAGATTCCACAGTGCATGCCCGGAATCAACTCATAGACAACGGGGCTTGCCGTACACCCGGAGGTGGCCGAACCGATACGCGTCATGTGGGGCTGACTGTCGGCCATGATCAGGAAGTTTTCGGCCGACGAGCAGGTTCCGGCATCGGTCAGAATCACGGTCGGGACCACCAGAGACTCCCGGTCGGGAGCATAGCGGAATTCATGCGGGCGGGGCTCCGACAGAGCCAGTCCGCGGTAGTTCTCAAACCCGGCACGCACCGGAGGATTGGCCACTGTGTCCTTCGCCTCGGCCTGGGCACCCCACGAGGCATAGGCCGCATGGTAGGTACGGGCCCGCCACGTTCCCTCGCACAACAGCGTATCATGGGAGAAGTGGGCCATGATGTGGGCCGCCACGCGGTTGCGCCCGCCGCCGTTGCCGCGCAGATCGAGGATCAGCTTCCGCGCACGCCCCTGAATCTCGGGGAAGGCATCGTGGAAAGCCTTGACCGCCGAACCCGGGCGGAACGAGCCGAGTTTCACATAAGCCACGTCACCCGGATACCACTCCAGACGGAAAGGCGCCCGGAGGCTCCTGCGGCCACGGCCCGGCAGCGAGACCAGATCCGAATCGCCGTACTCCCCGCTGGCATTGACCAGCCGCACGCGGACGGACGAACCGTCGGGACGGCGGAACTCAACCTCGTGTTCCGTGCCGGCCAGGCCGCGCAGCAACTCGCCGGCAGCCTTGTAGCGGCGTGCACGCTCGTTCGACGCCGACACGCGGAGCATCGCCCCGGCAAGGCATTCGGCAGCCGGACGTCCGTCCACGGAGACCACCTCCGAACCGGGAGGCACTTCGGCAGCCTTTGCGCGCGCCACCTCGTTCACGACAACACGCCCGTCGATCGTGACGAGCGACAACACCCAGCCATCGCCGAAACTCTCGGCCGACTGGGGATAGTTGCGATCTACGGCCACAAAGGTGTGTTCATCCTCGAGAAAGGCACAGAAACGCTGCATGAGCCGGTAGAATTCGTCGTCGTTGCGCGTCCGACGCGCCGGTTCGATGAGCGACAGATAGAGCGAGTCCCAGCGCTCGGCCCCCACACGGTCCATGCGGACGTAGTTGCGCCGGGCCTCCGACCAGAACTTCGACAGGGCGAAAACCTTCTGCGCGGGCGTCCACGGCTCGTAGGCATAACCGCTCCAGACATGGTTGCCGGTCCCCTGTCGGCAAGGAAGAGCTACCGAGCGATAGATCATCGTATCGCCCCTCAATTCGAGACCGACGGCATGTCGCGCCGGCTCCTGCGCTGCCACGCCCCGCACCGAGCAGAGCGCCGCGAGCAATCCCAGACAAGCGATTCCCTTCATGGCCGATTGCATGTTTTGATGCTACTACAAATATACGAAAATATCCGGATTTTCAAAGAAAATCGCCCGAAGCGGTTGCACGAAGCAAAAAAATTCGTACTTTTGCAGGCTATGTTTAACTAATTAACTGTTTACGACAATGCCGAAAATGAAAACCAATGCCGCTGCGAAGAAGCGTTTTACCTTCACCGGCACAGGAAAGATCAAGCGCAAACACGCTTATCACAGTCACATCCTGACCAAAAAGACGACGAAACAGAAGCGCAACCTCTGCTATTCGGGTATCGTTTCTGCGGCCGACGAGGCCAAAATCAAGAACCTGCTCGTCAAGTAATTCCGACCTGCAGAACCCAATTTTTTTAACAACCGGAGCGACTCAGCCCCGAAGAACGCGGGAGAACCGCGTCGCTGACAGCTCTTCAAAAACTTATCAGTATGCCACGTTCAGTAAACGCAGTTGCGTCACGCGCACGTAGAAAGAAAGTTTTGAAACTTGCCAAGGGTAACTTTGGTTCAAGGGGAAACGTTTGGACCGTTGCGAAAAATACGGTCGAGAAGGGCTTGCAGTTCGCCTATGCGCACCGCCAGCTCAAGAAGAGGACCTTCCGCTCGCTGTGGATCACGCGTATCAACGCTGCCGTCCGCGCGCAGGGAATGACCTATTCGCAATTCATCGGCAAGCTCAACGCCAAGGGTATTGCCCTGAACCGCAAGGTTCTGGCCGACCTCGCGATGAACGAGCCGAAGGCATTCGAGGCAATAGTTAACGCAGTTAAATAGTCCCTCCCCGCGAGGGATCAAGCGGGCGGACACTTCACGGTGTCCGCCTTTTTTACTCGCAGCCGTCCCCACCGCGGACGCGCCGCACAGAGGAACAAACGCATGGAGAACTGGAAAAAGACATTCGGCATCATCTGGAGCGGACAGTTCGTCTCGATCCTTACCAGCTCGATCGTCGCCTACGCCGTGATCTTCTGGATGAGCCTCGAAACGGGATCGGCCGAGGTCCTGGCCCTGGCGGCCATCTCCGGCATGCTGCCGCAGTCGCTCCTCGGTCCCGTGGTGGGCATCTACATCGACCGCTGGAACCGCCGCCGCACGATGATCGCCTCCGACCTGTTCATCGCCCTCTGCACGCTGCTGCTCGCCGTGCTCTTCTGGACGGGCCGCGCGGAGATGTGGCACGTCTACCTGCTGCTGGCATGCCGCTCGGCCGGCTCGGCCTTCCACCGCCCGGCCATGCAGGCCTCGGTGCCGATGCTGGCCCCCGAGGCGGAATTTACGCGCATCGCCGGAGTCCATCAGATCATCGTCTCGTTCTCCGACATCGCCGGGCCGGCACTGGGCGCCCTGCTGCTCAACCTCTCGTCGATCGGCAACATCCTGCTGCTCGACGTCATCGGCGCCGTCGCCGCCTGCACGGCCCTGCTCTTCGTCCGTATCCCCAACCCGGAACGGAGCACGCGCCGTCCCGACCTGTGGCGCGAATTCCGCGAAGGCTTTGCCGCCATGCACGCCACTCCCGGCATGGGCTGGCTCTTCACGCTGGCCATCGCCGTGTGGTTCTTCATCATGCCCGTCGGCGTACTCTTCCCGCTCATGACGCTCCGCCATTTCGGGGGCGCAGCAGCAGAGATGAGCCTCGTGGAGATCGTCTGGGGAGGAGGCGCGCTGCTCGGCGGCGCCATCATGGGCATCCGCAAATACCGCGTCAGCCGCATCGTACTGATCAACCTGATGTACCTCGTGGTCGGTCTTTCGTTCCTCCTGTCGGGTCTGCTGCCCGCCTCGGGTTTCGTCTGCTTCACCCTGCTGACGGCCGCTGCCGGCATCTCGAGCAGCGTTTTCAACGCCTCGTTCATCTCGGTGGTCCAGAGCCGGATCGATGCGGGCGTCCTGGGGCGCGTCATGTCGCTCTACTACAGTTTCGGCCTGCTCCCCTCAACCCTCGGGCTGCTGGCCACGGGATTCCTGGCCGACGAGGTAGGCATCACCCGCACGTTCGTCCTTGCCGGTACGGTCATCTGCCTGCTGGGGCTCTGTGCCTTCTGCATTCCCTCGGTCATGCGCCTCGGACACACGGACAACAAAGAGCAGTAATCCGGCAAGCCGCTCCGTCGCCGCCATCCGACTCCAGCCTCACGCCCGGTTACTGACGACAGGCCCGGGCAACAAAAAGGGCGGCAACCCGAAAGGTCACCGCCCGCAGATCACACCTCAGACCGGAATCAGTTCGAATAGACGAAAACGTTGTACTTAACCGATACGCTCAGGTAATTGCCCGAGAGCGTCCAGACATACTCGACATCCGGCGAAGGATAGGTCTCGATGCTGTAGTCGCCGGCAGGCGAGGTAATCGAGCACTTCTGCGTGCCGCTCACGATCTGGGCATAAGCGCCATATCCGGACGATATCGAACTGCTCTTGATGATGCGGCGGTACTGACCGTCGGTCAGACGGTAGCTGAACCGCAGCGAACCGAGCTCCGAAGCCGTAGCGTAGAACGAATCACCCGACGCCGTACCCGAGACCTTGAAATCCTTGATCTCATCGCCGCTGTCGCTCTCGGTATCCGAAATCGCCAGACTGCCGTTGTCCGAGCCGGGCGTGAGCGTCAAGGCGCTGCTCCAGTTCGACTTGAACTGCTCCGAGCCCTTGAACCAGGCCTGGATGCCGGCAAGCGAGATCGAATAGCTGCCGCCGCCGTTGTAGTAGAGCAGGGTCATGTTGGCCATCGGGTTCTGGAGATCCGACGTGCCCATCACGAAGTCGGCCGTCGTCGAACCGTAGGACGAATAGGACGATACGCCGAATCCCTCGAGCATCATCACCTTCCAGGCCGAAGCCTCACCCGTTGCGTCCATCAGCTGATCGGCATCGCCCGTGATGACCTGCAGCGACCCCGACAGGATGAAACCGTCGGCCTGCTGCTGGCTGCCTCCATAGTTGATCTTCCAACCGTCAGAGGTCTTCTCGATCGTCGTCAGGTCGCCGAACAACATCGCCTGCAGCTTGATGTCGCTCGTCGCGCCGTAGATCTTCACGGTGAGGTTCTTCAGGTAATCGGCCGTGATCGGGGCATCGGGCGTCTCGCTTGCGGCGATCTGCTTCTCGGCCTCGGCCAGCAGGATCGCCAGGCGGATACCCGCATTGGCCGGCTGCATGGCCACGTTCTGCATGGCCGTCACCGAATTATAGATCATGATACCGCCCTGGACGCGCCTGTACTCCTCGCTCACACCGTCGCTTCCTTTGATGCAGCCCGTCAAGGCAAGAGCCGCCAGTGCCATCGTGGCAATAATTTTCTTCATCTGAATCAATATAAAAAAGGTTAATTTCACTTCATAAACGCACCTGCTGCGGTTTTACTGCACGGCTGCGGAGAAAATCGCAAAAAAATTTTCCCCCGCGGAAAAAATCGCACGCAGGTGCCTCAAAGATACGCATAATTCGGATTTTTTTGCTATCTTGGAACTACTTTTACGCTTAAACCCCTTGTCCGTATGTCGATACGTTCTCTTTTCGGCGGCCGTTCAAAGGCTGTATCCTATCCGTCCGACACGCTCACGGCGCGCGACGGTTCGACATTCACCATCACCTTTTTCAAACACGCATCGCTGTCGCTGTGCGTCGGCGGGAAGTACATCTACGTCGATCCGGTCTCCGACAGCGCCCGGTATGACCAGCTCCCGAAAGCCGACCTGATCATCATCACCCACTCGCACTACGACCACCTGGACCGCGCAGCCGTCGAGGAGCTGCTCACGCCCCGCAGCGAGATCCTCTGCGACCGGACATCGGCCGAGGCTTTCGAGATGAACTGCTACACGATGCGCCCGGGGAGCGTGGCCACGCCGCTCGAGGGGGTGAAGGTCGAGGCTGTGGCAGCCTACAACACCTCGCAGGAGCACCGGCAGTTCCATCCTCGCGCACGCGAGGACTGCGGCTACGTGCTCACCGTCGGCGGCACGCGGATCTATATCGCCGGCGATACGGAGCCCACGCCCGAACTGAAGGCGCTGCGCAACATCGACATCGCCTTCCTGCCGGTAAACCAGCCCTATACGATGACCGTCGATCAGGCCGTACAGGCCGTCAAGACACTCGCCCCGACGATCTTCTACCCCTACCACTACGGGCAGGTCGAGGAGAAGACCGACCTCGACCGCCTGGCCAGCGAGCTGGAAGGGGTAACCGAGGTCCGCATCCGACCGATGGAATAACTCCGTATCCGTGCAACAAAGCAGCCTTGCACCGGCCGAAACGGCAGCGCGCCGAACAAACGAGAGTCCCGGGCTTTACAGCCCGGGACTCTCCATATCCGGATCCGGAAGTCAGGTACATTCACCAGCACCCGGCCACACACCACACCGAGGCAGGCAGCGTGTCATCGTGCTCCATACATCGTCTTGTAATAGTCGGCATAAGCCCCCGAGGTGACGCGGTCCATCCACTCGCCGTTCTCAAGGTACCAGCGCACCGTGCGCTCGATCCCCTCCTCGAACTGCAGCGAGGGCTCCCAGCCCAGTTCGCGCTGCAGCTTCCGCGAGTCGATGGCGTAGCGCAGGTCGTGGCCCTTGCGGTCGGCGACGTAGGTGATCAGCCCGTCGGACGCCCCTTCCGGACGTCCCAACATGCGGTCCACCGTGCGGATCAACAGCCGCACGATATCGATATTCCGCCACTCGTTGAATCCGCCGATGTTGTAGGTCTCGCCCGCCCGTCCGCGGTGGAAGATCACGTCGATCGCCCGCGCATGGTCCTCGACGTAGAGCCAGTCGCGGACATTCTCGCCGCGGCCGTAAACGGGCAGCGGACGGCATTTCCGTATGTTGTTGATGAAGAGCGGAATCAGCTTCTCGGGAAACTGGTAGGGCCCGTAGTTGTTCGAGCAGTTGGTCACCAGCGTCGGCATGCCGTAGGTGTCGTGGTAGGCCCTCACGAAGTGGTCGGACGAAGCCTTCGAGGCCGAATAGGGACTGTGGGGGTCGTATCTCGTCCGTTCGGTGAAGAACTCCTCGCCGTAGGGGCCCCGTCCCTGCGGACCGCCCGCCGGATCGGTCAGCGCCAGCGCGCCGTAGACCTCGTCGGTCGAGATGTGGTAGAAGAGCCTCCCCTCCCACTTCCCGTCCCAGTACTCCCGGGCGGCCTCCAGCAGCGCCAACGTCCCCATGACGTTCGTGCGCGCGAAGGTGAACGGGTCGCGGATCGAACGGTCCACGTGCGACTCGGCAGCCAGGTGGATCACCCCCGTTACGTCGTATGCGCGGAAGAGGCTACGCATCCGCTCGAAGTCGCAGACGTCGCCCCGCTCGAACCGGTAGTTCGGTTCGCACTCGATGTCCCGGAGGTTCTCCAGGTTGCCCGCATAGGTCAGCTTGTCGAGGTTCACAATCCGGTAATCGGGGTATTTTCTAACGAAGAGGCGCACCACATGGCTCCCGATGAAGCCCGCACCTCCCGTAATCAGAATGGTTCGTTTCATAGCAGTTCCGGTTCGGTTTGGCCGATCTGGCGCAAACAGTAGAGCATCGACTCGCGCCAGTGGGGAATCTCGATGCCGAACGTGTGTTTGAGTTTGCTGCGGTCGAGGACCGAATAGGCGGGCCGCACCGCCCGCGTCGGGTACTCCTCCGTGCGGCACGGCTCGATGCGGCAGCGCGTATGCCCGGCCGCTGCCGCGATCTCCACCGCAAAGTCGTACCACGAGCAGACCCCTTCGTCGGTAAAGTGGTAGATGCCCTCGTTGCCTTTATAGAGTCCGCTCTCGATGATCGAGAAGATCCCCAGCGCGAGGTCCCCGGCATAGGTCGGTGTCCCGACTTGGTCGCACACCACCCGCAGCGTCTCGCGCTCGGCCGTCAGGCGGAGCATCGTCTTGAGGAAGTTGCGGCCCCAGGCCGAGTAGAGCCAGGCCGTGCGGAAGATCAGGTATTTGCAGCCCGAGGCGATGACCGCCTCCTCCCCGGCGCGCTTCGTCCGCCCGTAGACGCTTTGCGGCGCGGGTGCCGCCTCCTCGGTATAGGGCACGCACGAACGGCCGTCGAAGACATAGTCCGTAGAGACGTGGATGAGCGTGGCACCCGTTTCAAGGGCCGCCTCGGCCAGGTAGGCCGCCGCCCGGTGGTTGATGAGGTCGGCCGCCGCGGCATCCTCCTCGGCGCGCTCCACGTCGGTGTAGGCCGCACAGTTCACGATGACCTGCGCCCCCGACCTGCCGACGGCGCGAAGCACCGCGTCACGGTCCGTGATGTCCAGTTCGGGCAGGTCAGTGGCCACGTAATGGTTGGGCGACACGGCGCTCAGGCGCTGCATCTCGCGCCCGAGTTGCCCGCCGGCCCCCGTAATCAGAATGTCAAGCATAGTAATCCGTATGGTAATCAAACAGCGTCCCGCACTGCGAAAGGAGCGGGTGGCTGCGGTCCTTGTCCGAAAGCACGACCCGGTCGGCCGGGAGGGGCCAGGGAATGGCCAGCGCGGGATCATCCCACGCCACGGCCCCCTCCGACTCGGGGGCGTAGAAAGCGTCGCACTTGTACTGGAACACCGCCTCGGGGCTCAGCACTGCAAAGCCGTGAGCGAAACCCCGCGGGATGAAGAGCTGCAGGCGGTTCTCCTCCGTGAGTTCGACGGCCACGTGACGGCCGAAGGTCGGGGAGCCGCGCCGGATATCGACGGCCACGTCCCACACCCGGCCGCGCACCACGCGCACGAGTTTCGACTGGGCATGGGGCGGCAGCTGGAAGTGCAGCCCGCGCACCACGCCGTAGCGCGACATCGACTCGTTGTCCTGCACGAACGTCGTGCGGCAGACCCTGGCCTGAAACTCCCGCTGGGAGAAACTCTCGAAAAAATAGCCCCGCGAGTCGCCGTGCAGCACCGGCTCGAGCAGCACAACTCCGGGGATCGCCGTTTCGACGACCTTCATCGCATTCCGTTTTTGTGTTCGTCCAGCATCCTGAGCAGATACCGGCCGTACTGGTTCTTTGCCATCGGAAGGGCCACGGTCCGCAGCCGCTCGTCCGAAATCCAGCCGTTGCGGTAGGCGATGCCCTCCAGGCAGACGATCTTCAGCCCCTGCCGCTTCTCGATGACCTCCACGAAGATCGAGGCCTCGGCCAGCGAGTCGTGCGTTCCCGTATCGAGCCACGCAAACCCGCGCGGAAGGGGCTCCACATGCAGGCGCTCCGCCTCGAGAAAGGTCTGGTTTACACTGGTGATCTCCAGCTCGCCGCGCGCCGAGGGCTTCACGCCCCGGGCCACCGCGACCACCTCGTTGGGATAGAAGTAGAGTCCCACGACCGCATAGTTCGACTTCGGATGCGCGGGCTTCTCCTCGATCGACAGGCAATGCCCCGCGGCATCGAACTCCGCAACGCCGTAACGCTCGGGATCGTCCACCCAGTATCCGAAGACGGTGGCGCGCCCCTGCTCCTCCACGCGGAGCACCGCCTCGCGGAGCATCGCCGAGAAGCCGGCGCCGTGGAAGATATTGTCGCCCAGGATCAGGCACACCGAGTCATTGCCGATGAACTCCTCGCCGATCAGGAAGGCCTGGGCCAGTCCGTCGGGCGAAGGCTGCTCGGCATAGCTCAGGCGGATGCCATAGTCCGATCCGTCGCCCAGCAGGCGGCGGAACCCCGGCAGGTCGGCCGGTGTCGAGATCACCAGTATATCCCGGATTCCGGCCAGCATCAGCACCGAGAGCGGATAGTAGATCATCGGTTTGTCGTAAATGGGGAGCAGCTGTTTGCTCACGCCCTTCGTGATCGGATAGAGCCGTGTGCCCGTGCCCCCGGCCAGGACGATTCCTTTCATGTGCACATTCGTTTTTCGGCGGATTCCGCCATCGGACGACACCAGCGCATCCGCTGCGGGACGTGGCCGGGCGATCGCGACGTAAAGGTAACGATTATTTCGGAATTATCCGCCTCCGCCGGCCGGAAACCGCCGTACACGAAAAACGGCACTCCCTGCCCGCGTGTGCCGGCGACACACGCGGGCAGGGAGCCGGAGAACGGGACGGTTCAGCAAAAGGGCCTCCCGCAGGGTTACTTGCGGCGCGCGAGCCTCATCTCCACGATGAAGGAGACGAGTAACCCCACCCCGCCGCACAGCAGCACCAAGCCGCCGCACAGCCCGCTGAACAGGCTCCAGTCGTCCTGTGCGAACGAGGGTTTCATCAATATGCCGATCACCAGTCCCAGTCCCAGACCGGCCAGAAGACACCCCACGCGCAACCCGCCGGTCGAGACGCGGGGGCGGTACTCGGATACCTCACGGGGCTCCGAAGCCCCGTAGCGAAGCCCCATCGGCACCTGCTTGAGGTAGTCGATCAGCTGCGATGACTCGAGCCGGTCGATGATGTTGAGCCGTTCGCGCCGACAGACGATCAGTTCGAAGAACTTGTAGACCCCGAAGGTGATGATCCCCACGACAAGCGGGATCGCAATGAAATCCATCATGATTTTTCCGTGTTTTTTAAATTGGACATTCGTGAAATTTTCGATCTTTGCCCTTTTAGACGCACCGCGGTGGCAAAGGTTACACTCCGGGAAATTTTTCTCCGCAGGCTGTAACCTTTTCCCTGCCCGGACGTCTAACGAACAGCCATGTTTCCCGAAGAAGAGGTAATCCGACGCATCGTCGAGGGCGAGACCGAACTCTTCGCCCTGCTGGCCGACCGTTACGGCCGGGCGGTCCACGCCCTGGTCTACCGGATCGTCGGCAATCCCGAAGATGCCGAAGAGGTGACGCAGGAGGTTCTGCTCAAGGCCTTTGCCAAGCTGGCCGACTTCCGCGGCAGGAGCTCCTTCGCCACGTGGCTGCACCGCATCGCCTGCAACACGGCCGTCTCCTTCGCCCGGCGCCGGCATCCGCTGACGCACTTCGACGAGCGGCAGCTGGCCCTGCTTCCCGACGATGCCCCGGAGCGGCTCGAGGCATGGGCCGAGCGGCAGGAGTCGCTCGGGGCGCTCAACCGCGCCATCGCACGGCTCACGCCCGAGGAGCGGGCGCTCGTCACGCTCTTCTACTACGAGGATTGTACGGTGGCCGAATGCGCCTCGATCACCGCGACGACCGAGGCCAACGTGAAGGTGCGCCTGCACCGCATCCGCAAGAAACTGTATCTGATGGTAAAAACAGAACTCGATGAAAATGAATGATGATGCCATCCGCCGGGCGCTCCGGCAAGCGCCCCCGCCCCCGCTTCCGGAGGGATTCACCCTCCGGCTGATGGAGCGCGTCCGCCGCAAGGCCCGCCGGCGCGAACGGATCGAAACCGCCCTGCTGCTCGCCGGCGGGATTGCCCTCTTCGGGGCGCTGATCGCCGCAAGCCTCCGTCGGCTCGCCCCCGAATGGCACCCCGAGTGGCCCGGGCCCGGGAGCCTGCCCCGCATCGAACTGCCCGTCATTTCCCTCCCGGAGCTGCCGGCCGAAGGGCGTCCGCAGCTGCTCGGCATGGTCCTCATCGCCGCGCTCTTCCTCGCCCTGCACCTGCTCGGTCTGCTGATCCGCCGCCGAATCAATACCCGGACCGCCGCACGGAACGAAGACCGCACCTGAGCCGGCCGCAGGACAGCGGCGGGAGGCTCCCCACAGGGAACCTCCCGCCGCCGGATACAAACCCCGCACGCGGAGTCACCTCCGCGCCTGCGGCGCAGGAGCCTCCTGCGCCTTGGGCTCGGCCTTCACCTTGAGCGAGGCCAGCCCTTCGACGATCGTCCGCTCGTCGTTTTTCGAGGCATCGTAGACGACCGTGACCTCCTTCGTCTGAAGGTCCACCTGCACGTCCTTGATGCCGCGGCCGAGCGTCGGCACGTTGTTCAGGATCTTGTCCACGCAGTGCGCGCAATCGACATCGGTCACGAAGACCGTCGTCACGATCGCCTTCTCCTTCTTCTCCTTTTTCACGGCTCCGGAAACCTCCGAAAGCCCGGCGCACACAAGCAGCGCCGCACACAGAATCATGATTCTTTTCATCGTTCTTTACGGTTTTTATCGGTTTGACACGGTCAATAGAGGTTGAAACGCAGGCCGGCATAGAACTTCCGCCCCATGAGCGGTCCCCAGACATTCATCGAGTTGAAGCGGTAGTCGTAGGGATTCTCCCAGTTGAGAATCGGGTCCTCCTGCCGGTAGTCGGCGATGTTCTCGCAGCCGACGTAGATGTCGAAGCGGCCTACCTTGCGGCTCACCTGCGCGTAGAACATCGGGTAGCGGGGCGAATGACGGCTGTCGGCCAGGTCGCCCGTCTGCGTCGGGATGCGGGCCGGACCGTTGAGCTGCGCCGTGGCATCGAACACCCAGCGACGGAACTTCGTGGCATACTGTATGTTGAGCAGCGTCTTGTAGCGGCTGACCAGCGGACGATCGACCTGCACCGGACGTCCGTCTGAACGCCGGATCGTCATCTCGCTGTCCGTGTAGCGGAACGTTGCGAAGAGGTCGAGCCGCTCGACGGGCGACCACGAGAAGTCGATCTGGTAGGTATCCGTCCAGGAGGGGCCCGAGGAGCCGTAGACGCGGATCGTCTCGGGATCGTACTCCTGATCGACCACCACCGCATGGAAGAACTGCGTGCGGAAGTAGTCGAAGCTCAGCGTGGCATCGCCCGGCTTGACGAGCCCGAAGGTCTGCGTCAGGCTGCCTCCCACGGTCAGCGCCTGCTCCAGACGGTCCAGGTCGCCGAGCTCCGGAACGACGATGGCGCGCCCCGTGGCGAGCATGCCGATGTTGTCCGTGAGGACGTTCGTCGAACGGTAGCCCAGCCCGGCCGAGGCACGCAGCGTCGTCGAGGGGGTGATGTTCCACTTCACGTGGCCGCGCGGCGTCAGGAAAAACCGGTCGTAGAAGGCGTTGTAGTCGCCGCGGAGTCCCGCCACGACCGAGAACCGGTCCCGGACGGCATAGGTGTATTCGGCATAGGCGCCTACCTCCTCCTCGTTGCGGTCCCAGTCGTAGTCGGCCCGTGTGCGGCCGTCGATCCACGGCGTGCGGTTCAGGAGCGACTCGCGGATGTAGTCCAGGCGGGCCTGCACGCCGACGTTCAGCGACGACCGGTAGGTGAAGTAGTGGTTGTACATCGCCTGGACCGACACGGAGTTCTGCCGGCCCGCATAGTCGTTCAGTCCGAAATAAGCCTCCTCGTCGAAGTGGTCGAAATCGGCGACGAGGGCCAGGTTCGAACGCTTCTCGTCCTGTGCATCGGCATCATAGACCGACGCCCCGACGGGCATGCCCAGCTTGAAATAGCCGTTGGCGTTGCGGTTGCGGATGTGCGACCCGTAGAGGGGCATCGTGCCGCCTGTCCGCTCCCAGTCCCACTCCCGGGCCATCGCCTCGCGCATCGACCGCGTGTTGCGGTAGTCGAGCATGCCGCCCAGGCGGCTCTCCTCGACATACTTCCAACCCCAGCGGATCTGCATGCCGTTGTCGGCCGCATAGAGCCACTTGTTGGCCACGTTGAACTGTGCCGAGCGCGGCAGGTCGCGGAAGCCGTCCCCGTTGTGGTCCATCTTCCGCACGTCGGTGTCGGCCGAACCGTGGAGCAGCAGCACGCTCGAGAGCTTGCCGTCGCGCGAGACGGGAAAGGCGGTCGAGATGTTGGCCTCGGGGCGCAGCTCGTCGTCGAGGTAGAGGTTCACGAAGAGACGCTCCTCGTCCGTCGGCTTGCGGTGTTCGAGGTTGATCTGTCCGGTGATGGCGTCGTGCCCCGCCGTGACGGAGGCCACGCCCTTCGAGACCTGGATCGAGTTGAGCCACATGCCGGGCGTGTAGCTCAGCCCGTAGGGGGCGCTCAAGCCCCGCATGACCGGGCGGTTCTCGTCGAGGATCTGGGTGTAGGTCCCGGCCAGCCCGAGCATCTTGATCTGCCGTGCACCCGAGATGGCGTCGCTGTAGCCTACGGTGACCGAGGCCGAGTTCTCGAACGACTCCGCGAGGTTGCAGCAGGCCATCTTGCACAGCCCGGCAAAGGAGATCATCTCCCCCTTGACGATGCCGTCGCGCTTGACGAAGTTGCCGCTCTGCACGGCCTCGACCACGACGCCCTCCAGTTCGACCCCTTCGGCACGAAGCCCGAAGGCGGCCTGCTGCGTCGCGGCATCGACGCGCAGCGTGTCGTTCACATACCCCAGAAAGGAGGCCACAAGCAGTTCGCGGCCCTTCACGCGATGGAGCCGGAAGGCGCCCCCGCCGTCGGCCGAGGTCCCAACCGTCGTCCCGGCCCAGTAGACCGAGGCTCCGGCGAGGGGACGGCCCTCGGCATCGCGCACCTCGCCCCGGAGTTCCTGCGCACGCAGCGGAGCGCACACGCCGAGGGCGAGCAAAGTGATTGCTGAAATAAGACGTATATGCATGGATTGGTTTCGTTATGGGTAAAAAACCGGTTGAAGGAGCAGCTCGGACAAAGCCGGCTCCACACAGATTTTCAAGCCCATACGGGAGGTGCACGAAGCCCCGCAGCCGCAAGTGCGGCTTCCGGAAGCGTACCGGTGCGCCGCTCGGCGGCGGCAGGACGCCACCACGGCATTTCGGCCGGGCAGAGCGGCTCGCCGTTGAGAGCCGGCGGCAGGTCGGTCACCGCCAGGCGCTGGGTGCGTTCGGCCGCACCGGTCAGCTGGGCGACATAGAGCGACAGCTCCATCGAGTGCAGGTCGCAGCAGCAGGCACCCGTCAAGGCGCCGTCGTGTTCCGGAACATGGTGGGGACAGTGCGTGCAGCAGGCCGAATCCCCGCCGCCGGCATGCACCGCGCATTCGCACGTGAGCGTTGCCACGGAGAGGGCGGCCGTCGCCACGAGGTAGACGGCCAGCAGCCACAGCGATATGCCCCTTTTTCCCTTCATCGTTCCACGATTCCGCACGTTTCGAGCCGCCGGATCCACGCCTCGGCATCGAGGCGGGCCCGCTGCGGGGTGACGTCGTAGCGTTCGGTCAGCAGGCGCGCGGCATCCTCGACGGAGAAGTCCCGGCCGCTGAGGCGCTCCCACAGGTAATACGACGAGTCGTTGAGCGCCACCAGGCGTATCCGCCCGCGCGGAGCCTCCTCACGGGCCGCAGCATCTGCCCCGGCCCCGTCGGAGGGGAGGCCTTCCGCCCCGGGGTGCGCCGCGCCGGGCACGACGACGATCCGTTCGCCGGCCATCTCCCGGACTCTGTATTCCTTGCGTATCCGCATGTCGAAACGGTGCGAGTTCGGGCAAATGTAGGAAAAATTCCCGAAACCTCCCAAAAATTCCTACCTTTGCGGTATGGACGCTCTCGGCGAGAAGATATACGGGGCCTTGCGCCGCTACTGGGGATTCACGTCGTTCCGTCCCGTGCAGGAGCAGATCGTCCGCGCCGCCATGGAGGGGCGCGACACGCTGGCGCTCATGCCCACGGGCGGCGGCAAGTCGCTCACCTACCAGGTTCCAACGATGGCCCGCGAGGGGCTGTGCATCGTCGTCACGCCGCTCATCGCCCTGATGAAGGACCAGGTGGACCGCCTCCGGGCGCGGAACATTCCCTCCGTGGCAATCCACTCGGGGCTCTCGCCCCGCCAGATCGACATCGCCCTCGACAACTGCGTCTACGGCGACGTGAAGTTCCTCTACGTCGCCCCCGAGCGGCTAGCCACCGAGGCCTTCCGCCTGCGCGTCGTGCGCATGAACGTCTCGCTGCTGGCCGTCGATGAGGCCCACTGCATCTCGCAGTGGGGCTACGACTTCCGCCCCTCCTACCTGCGGATCGCCGAGTTGCGCGAACGGCTGCCGGGGGTTCCCGTGCTGGCCCTCACTGCTTCGGCGACGAAGGTCGTGGCCGAGGACATCATGCGCCACCTGAAATTCGCCGAGCCCCACATCCTGCGCAGCAGCTTCGCACGGCCCAACCTCTCGTACAGCGTCCGCCACACCGACGACAAGAACGGTCAGCTGCTGCGCCTGGTCCGCAACGTCGCGGGAACGGGCATCGTCTACATGCGCACGCGCGAAGGCACCGAGCAGATCGCCGAACTGCTCCGCGAGGAGGGGATCACCGCCGCGGCCTACCACGGCGGGCTGGGACACGCCGAACGGGCGCAGCGACAGGAGGAGTGGATCTCGGGCAAGGTCCGCGTGATGGTCGCCACGAACGCCTTCGGCATGGGTATCGACAAGCCCGACGTGCGCTTCGTGGTCCACTACGCCCTGTGCGACTCGCTCGAGAGCTATTACCAGGAGGCCGGACGCGCCGGACGCGACGGCGCGAGGGCCTATGCCCTGCTGCTCGTGGCGTCGGACGACAGCGAGCGGATCGCCCGCCGCTTCGAACAGGAGTTCCCGCCGCTCGACCGGGTCAAGGAGATCTACGAGCGGGTCTGCTCCTACCTGCGCATCGGCATCGGCGACGGGGGCGGCTGCTCCTACCTGTTCAACCTCCACGACTTCTGCGCCCGCGAGCGGCTCTGGTCGGGGACCGTGCAGAGCGCCCTCAGGCTCCTGCAGCAGAACGGCTACCTGACCCTGACCGACGCACAGGACAACCCGGCGCGGATCATGTTCTGCATCAGCCGCGACGAACTCTACAAACTGCGCATCCGCCGCGACGACCTCGACCCCTTCATCCGGACGCTGCTGCGCCTCTACAACGGAGTCTTCACCGAGTTCCGGCCGATCAACGAGGGCGAACTGGCCGCCTGGAGCGGCTACACGGTGGACCGCGTCCGCGAACTGCTCAAGCTGCTCTGGCAGCTGCGCGTGATCCGCTACATCCCCTCGAACCGCTCGCCAATCCTCTACCTGAACGAGGAGCGGCTGGCCCGCC
>FR892022.1:18582-18867 GCA_000434235.1 Alistipes sp. CAG:268
AACGAGGAGGGCCTGCCCCGCGCCGACCTCTACATCGCCCCCGAGACCTACCGCCGCCGGCAGGAGCTGATGCGCGAACGTTTCGAGCGGATGATCGCCTACGCCGACAACGAGCAGGAGTGCCGCAGCGTCGTGCTCGAGCGCTACTTCGGGGCCGACGACGCCACCCCCTGCGGGGTTTGCGACCTCTGCCTGGCCCGCAAACGGACCGCCCGGGAGGCCGCCCGAAAAGAGGCGGAGCAAGCGGCGGGAGCCGCCGCCACGGCTCCCGCCGGGGCCGGAGAG
>FR892022.1:18898-24056 GCA_000434235.1 Alistipes sp. CAG:268
GCACACGCGGCATCCCGAAGCTCGGGAGGCCGCAACCGCTCCTGCCCTGCGGCAGTCCGGGACATCTTCCACCCCGCCGGCACAACATCCCGAACCGGCGCAGGCCACAGGTCCCCGCAATTTGTCCGACGCCGCGTCCGACACCGCCCCGGCCGCTCCATCGCTTGCCTGCCGGCTGCTCGAGCGCCTCGCCGCAGGCCCCGCCTCGCCGCGCACCCTCGCCGAAGTCTGTGCCTGCCCGCCCGAACGGCTGGCCGAGACCCTCCGCCCGCTGCTCGACGCGGGACGCATCCGCACCACCGAAGACGGACTGCTCCGCCTGGCCGACCGCTGAAGCCCTCCCCGACCGCATCCGTCCGTCGGGCCCGGCACTCCGCCGCCCATGCAGCGTGCACCTGCAGAATGCCGGAAAAAGGTTTGCCGGCCGCAAGTTTTCTGAAAAATATTCCGTAATTTTGCGGGAACGTTCCAGGGAATGAGTACAGAAAACCGATTCATAGACAAAATAAGCAACGAGCAGACGGCCCTGCTGCCGGCCATCGAGTTCCGGGGCGAGATCCGCATCGTGGAGGACGAACGCGACATCGCCGCGGCCTGCAAGTATCTGGCCGAACAGCCCGTCATCGGCTTCGACACCGAGACCCGCCCGTCGTTCCGGCCGGGCGTGACGTTCCGTGTGTCGCTGCTGCAGCTTTCCTCGCCCGAGGTCTGCTACCTCTTCCGCCTCAACCGCATCCCGCTCGACAAGGCCATCCTGCAGCTCTTCGAGAACAAGCGCCTGCTCAAGGTCGGCGCCGACGTGGCCGGCGACCTGCGCTCGCTGCGCCAGATCCGCCACTTCCGCGACGCCGGATTCATCGACCTGCAGGCCATCGCCCCCGAATGGGGCATCGCCGAGAAGAGCCTCCGCAAGCTCTCGGCCATCGTGCTCGGGCAACGCGTCTCGAAGGCCCAGCGGCTGAGCAACTGGGAGGCCGCGACACTCACCGACAAGCAGCAGCTCTACGCCGCCACCGACGCCTGGGTCTGCACCCGCATCTACGACCGGCTGCTGCGCACACCGAAAAAACCGCTTCGCCAATGATACCGCAAATTTACCTGCGCCGGGGCAAGGAGGAGTCGCTCCTGCGCCGCCACCCGTGGATCTTCTCGGGTGCCATCGACTACATCAAGGCCGAGGAGGAGTCCGAGATCGCCGAGGGCGCCCTGGTCGAGGTCTACAACCGCTCGGGAGAGTTCATCGCTCTGGGACACTACCAGATCGGCTCGATCGCCGTCCGGGTCCTCACCTTCGAACGCGAAGAGATTGACCAGGCGTGGTGGAACCGCCGCGTGGCCGTGGCCTACGACGTGCGCCGCACGCTCTCGCTGACCGACAGCGCGGAGACGACGTGCTACCGGCTGATCCACGGCGAGGGGGACTCGCTGCCGGGGCTGGTGACGGACATCTACGGCACGACGGCCGTCATCCAGTGCCATTCGGTGGGCATGTACCGCAGCCGGCAGCAGATCGCCGAGGCGATCCGCACGGTCTACGGCGACCGCATCACGGCCATCTACGACAAGTCGTCGCAGACGCTCCCCTTCAAGGCCAACCTCGGAGCGGTGGACGGCTACCTGTGGGGCACGTCGGACCACACCTCGCAGGTGGTGTTGGAACACGGCGAGCAGTTCCTCGTCAATTGGGAAAAGGGCCAGAAGACCGGGTTCTTCCTTGACCAGCGCGAAAACCGCGAACTGGTGAAGCGCTACGCCAAGGGACGCACCGTGCTCAACACGTTCTGCTACACGGGCGGCTTCTCGGTCTACGCGCTTGCCGGAGGGGCCCGCGAGGTCTGCTCGGTCGATTCGTCGGAGCGCGCCGTGGAGCTGGCCACGGAGAACATGCGACTGAACTTCGGCGAGGGCGCCCCGCACACCGAGATCGCGGCCGACGCCGTGGAGTACCTGCGCGACATCGGCGACCGCTACGACCTGATCATCCTCGACCCGCCGGCCTTCGCCAAGCACCACAAGGTGCTCGGGAACGCCATGCAGGGCTACAAGCGCCTCAACGCCCGCGCGCTGTCGCAGATCCGCCCGGGCGGCATCCTCTTCACCTTCTCCTGCTCGCAGGCCGTTTCGAAGGAGCTCTTCCGCACGACGGTCTTCTCGGCCGCAGCCATCGCCGGACGCAAGGTGCGCATCCTCCACCAGCTCTCGCAGCCGGCCGACCATCCGATCAACATCTACCACCCCGAGGGCGAATACCTCAAGGGGCTGGTGCTCTATGTCGAATAGCCACACACACCCCAAAGCCATGAAACGACTGCTGACCGCCCTCCTCCTCACCGTTGCCGCAACGGCCGCAACGGCCGGTGGCCGTCTGGAGACCTTCACCCTCCGGAGCGAGATCCTCCAAAGCGGGAAAAGCTGCACGGTCTACCTGCCCGACGGCTACGACCGCGACACGACCCGCCGCTACCCGGTCCTCTACCTGCTCCACGGAGCCAGCGGATACCACGGCGACTGGGTCGAGAAGGGCAACATGTACCAGATCGCCGAGGAGGCGATCGCCGCGGGAAGGGCCCTGCCGATGGTCGTCGTGATGCCCGACGCATCGGGCACCGGGCCCCACTACATGGGCGATCACATGGGCTACTTCGACGTGCCGGGATGGGCCTACGAACGCTTCTTCTTCGAGGAATTCCTGCCCGCCGTGGAGCAGCGCTACCGCATCCGCGGCGACAAGCGCCACCGGGCGATCGCAGGCCTTTCGATGGGCGGCGGCGGTACGGCCGTATATGCTCTTCGGCATCCGGAGCTCTTCTCGTCGGCCTGCCCGATGAGTGCGCTGCTCGAGTCGCACGGCGATCCCGAGGAGAACGCCTTCCGCCGCTCGGTGGAGGAGAACTCCCCCGTCAAGCTGGTCCGCAACCTCAGCGACGAGGAGGCCGCCGCACAGCGTACCGTCCGCTGGTGGGTGGACTGCGGCGACGACGACTTCCTGGCCCTCGGGAACATCCACTTCTTCGAAGCGATGCGCGAAAAGGGAATCCCCCTGCAATACCGCATGCGCGACGGCGGCCACACCTGGCGCTACTGGCAGACGGTGCTCGAAGAGGTGCTCACGTTCGTCTCGATCGGATTCGCCGGAGAGGAGTAAGAGAGCGCATGACCATGAAACGGAAACGCCGCAGGAGAATCTCCTGCGGCGTTTTCACATCCGGAAGGGAGATGCTCTTCGGGACCGCCATTCGCCGGAAACGGCGATACCCCCTTCTGCCCGCGGGCCTGCCGGCCGAAACGGGAAAAGTTCCCCGGCCAAACATGGCACATTTCCGGAGGCTCGCCCACCCGACAAAAACGGCCCGGAGGCATCACCTCCGGGCCGACAACATGCGGGAAACGGATTCCCGGCTATTTCTTCTTCGCGCGCTGGGCAGCCTCCTGCTGACGCATGAGCTCCTCGTAGCGCTGCTGGAACTTCGACTTCTTGCCGTTCGACTTGCGCGCGGCATTGGCCTGCATGATCGCCTGGATCTTCGAATCATCGACCATGCGGCGGATCACGAGCGTCTGTCCGATGGTCAGCAGGTTCGAGAGCAGGTAGTAGTAGCACAGACCGCTGGCGTAGCTGTTGAACCACAGCAGCAGCATGACGGGCATCAGGTAGACCATCATGAACTTCATACCGGGCATCTGCGTCTGCGTCGAGGCCGTCTGCTGGTAGTTGTAGTACGAGTAGAAGAACATCGACGCCGCCATCAGGAGGGCGAAGAGCGAGATGTGGTCGCCGTAGAAGGGGATCGAGAAGGGCAGGTTCAGGATGCTGTCGTACGACGACAGGTCATCGGCCCACAGGAAGGGCTGGTCGCGCAACTCGATCGACGCGGGGAAGAAGCGGAAGACGGCGATCAGGATCGGCATCTGGATCAGCAGCGGGATGCAGCCGCCCATGGGGTTGATACCGGCCTTCTTGTAGAGCTCCATCGTGGCCTGCTGGCGCTTCATGGCATCCTCCTGCTTGGGGTACTTCTTGGCCAGCTCATCGACCTGGGGTTTGATCAGGCGCATCTTGGCCATCGAGACGTAGCTCTTGTAGGTCATGGGCGAGATGATCAGGCGGATCAGCACCGCGAGGATCAGGATGACGATGCCGAAACTCGGGATGTAGTTCCTCAGGAAATCGAAGACCGGAATGACAAACCAGCGGTTCACCCAGCCGAAGATGCCCCACCCGAGCGGAATGAGCCGCTCCATGTAGAGGTCGTCACCCTCCGTGGCAGTCACCTTCTTGAGGATCGAGTATTTGTTCGGTCCGTAGTAGAAGGCGAAGTCATACCCTTCGGTATCGGCGGTGTAGGGCACGGTCATCTGCGCCCGGAAGTTCTTCACATAACCCGAACCGGGCTGTGCGGTCGTAAAGCCCATATTGGCATACGAGACATTCTCGGGGGCGATGAAGACCGACGAGAAGAACTGCTGCTTGAAGGCCACCCAGTTCACCGAGGTGGTCACCTCCTTCGACCGCTCCTCCTCGCTCATGCTCAGCTCCTCGACCGACGAATCGCCGGGGAAGCGGTAAGCCACCGTCGTGTACATGTTCTCGTTCTTGAAGCCCTTCTCGTTCTGGTAGGTCGAGGCGGCCCAGTCGAGGCGGATCTGCGTCTGGTTGGCCATCTCGGCGGCCATGTTCACCAGCCGTACGTCGAAGTCCACGAGGTAGTCTCGCTCGGGCGAGGCCGTGTCGTAGATCAGGTAGCGGTACTCGAGGCTCGCATCGGCCGCCACGGGCAGACGCATCACGACGAGCTGCACCCCGTCGGGGGTGGTCGTCACGGGGTCGGCCTCGAAGACGTAGTCCAGTGTATTGACATCGACGTTGTTGAGGCCGTTGCGGACATAGAACGTCATGCCGAACTGCGCCGTCTCGGGATCCATCATCTCGACGGGACGGCCCTCCTCCTTGCGGGGGGCATACTTGCGGTAGTCCTTGAGCGTCACGCCGGTCACCTGACCGCCGCGGGTCGAAAAGCGGACCGACATCACGTCGTTCTCGACGGTGAACTCCTCGGGTGCGGCCTCACGGGCAGCGGCGAGGTATTCACCCAGCGTCTCGACCTGCCGCTCGCGCACGGCAGCCGCAGCCCCGGCTACGGCCACCCCGCCCCGCGGG
>FR892022.1:24065-42709 GCA_000434235.1 Alistipes sp. CAG:268
CCCCCGGGTCGGTCGGGGCGAGCCCGGCCGTCGTATCGGCGGCCACGGCGGCGGCCCGGTTCACGGCAGCCAGCGAATCCTGCGTGGCCTGCCATGCGGCCATCTCCTGTTCGTATTTCTTCTGTTCCTTCGTGTTCAGGTACGCGAAGCCCAGAAAGAGCACTGCGACAACCGCAATGCCGATAATCGATTTCTTATCCATTTAGAACGTTCATGCGTCTTCCCGCCCGGCGGGAAGATGAGGTTGTTTACTTATTCTGCTTCTGCTCCTTTTCGGCGTAGTCGAGTGCCGCGCGGACGAACGACACGAACAGCGGCGAGGGGCTGAGCATCGTACTCTTGTATTCGGGGTGGTACTGCGTGCCGATGAACCACGGGTGGTTCTCCAGTTCGATGACCTCCACCAGGTTCGTATCGGGATTGACACCCACGGCCTTCATGCCGGCGGCCTCGAACTGGGCGAGGTAGTCGTTGTTGAACTCGTAGCGGTGGCGGTGGCGCTCCGAGATGTGGAGCTTGCCGTAGGCCTCGGCGGCTTTCGAGCCCTTGCGCAGCACGCAGGGATAGGCGCCCAGACGCATCGTTCCGCCCTTGGCCGTGATGCCCTTCTGCTCCTCCATGAGGTCGATCACCGGATGAGCCGTCTGCTCCATCTCGCTCGAGTTGGCATCGGCAAGACCCAGGACGTGGCGCGCGAACTCGATCACGGCGCACTGCATGCCCAGGCAGATGCCGAAGAACGGGATTCCGTTCTCACGGGCGAAACGCACGGCCTCGATCTTGCCCTCGATGCCGCGGTTGCCGAAGCCCGGAGCCACGAGAATACCCGCCATGCAGCCCAGCTGCGCGGCGACGTTCGAGGCGTCGATCCGCTCGGAGTTCACGTAGCTCAGCTTCACCTTGCAGTCGTTCACCGCACCGGCGTGCACGAACGACTCGCAGATCGACTTGTAGGCGTCGGGCAACTCGGTGTACTTGCCCACCAGCGCGATCTCGATCGTCTTCGACGGATGCTTGATCTTATCGACCATGGCGGTCCAGGCGGCCATGTCGGGCTCCTTGTCGGCCGGCAGGTCCAGCTTGTCGAGCACCACCTCGTCGAGGTGCTGTTCGTGCATCTTCATCGGGACCTCGTAGATCGTCGGCACGTCGATCGACTCCATCACGGCGTTGGCATCGACGTTGCAGAACAGGGCCACCTTGCGGCGCAGGCTCAGCGGCAGCGGATGCTCCGTGCGCAGGACGAGGATGTCGGGCTGGAGGCCGTTCTCGAGCAGCGCCTTGACCGAGTGCTGCGTCGGCTTGGTCTTCAGCTCGCCCGAAGCCGACATGTAGGGGATGAGCGTCAGGTGTACGAGCGCCGTGTTCCTGTAGCCGAGCGAGTAGCGCAGCTGACGCACCGACTCGATGAACGGCAGCGACTCGATGTCGCCCACCGTACCGCCGATCTCGGTGATGATGATGTCGTACTGCTTGGTCTGGCCCAGCAGCTGGATGCGGCGCTTGATCTCGTCCGTAATGTGGGGAATGACCTGCACGGTCTTGCCCAGGTACTCGCCCTTGCGCTCCTTCTCGATGACGCTCTTGTAGATCTTGCCCGTGGTCACGTTGTTGGCCTTCGACGTCGGGTGGTTCGTGAAGCGCTCGTAGTGGCCCAGGTCAAGGTCCGTTTCGGCGCCGTCCTCCGTCACGTAGCACTCGCCGTGCTCGTAGGGGTTCAACGTGCCGGGATCGACGTTGATGTAGGGATCGAGTTTCTGGATGGTCACCGAATAGCCGCGGGCCTGCAGCAGGCGGGCGATCGACGCCGAAATAATACCCTTGCCGAGCGACGACGCCACGCCGCCCGTCACGAATATGTACTTGGGTTTGGAGAGTTTCATTATGTTTTGTTTAAAGTCGTAAAATCCTTGGTTTTCGTCCGGCGCGGCACTCCTTCCGGGACGCTCCGCCGTCGGGGTTCGGCCCGCTGCCGGACGCGCCCGCAGCGGGAGCGGTACCCCTACTCCTTCTGCGGCTCGCCGCCCTCCTCCTGGGCCTGCCGGTCGATGAGCTTCACCTTCTCGATGGCGGCAGCCATCTCCCCGCGGGCCCGGTCGATCTTGGCACGCACGTCGGCCACGAGCGCCTCGGCGTTCTTCGACTTGGCGAAGAAGCCGATGTTGTTCTCCAGCAGGGCGATCTCCTGTTCGAGCTGGCGCACCTTGTTGTAGAGGCGCTCACGCTCCGAACGCAGCCGCCGGTCGCCCGACGCCTTGAGCGTGGAGACCTTCTCGCGGAAGCGGTCCATCGAGCGGTCGCGCTCCGAACCGCGCAGCACGGAGAAGAGCGCATCGACAGCGGCCTTGTAGCGCTTCTGCACGGCGTCCTTCCGCTTGATGGGCACGAAGCCGATCTCGCCCCAGCGGCGCTGGAAGTCGCGGATCACCTCGTAACCGCCCGCCTTCACGTCGGCTGCCTCCATCTCGTCGAGCAGGGCCAGCTTGCGGCGCAGGTTCTCCTCGTGCTCATCGTCCACACTGGCGAAGTGGGCGCTCTTGCGCTCGAAGAACTTGTCGCAGGCCGCGCGGAAACGCTTCCACACGGCATCCGAATGGCGGCGCGCCACGGCCCCGATCTGCTTCCAGCGGGCCTGCAGGGCGATCAGTTCGTCGGTGGTCTTCTTCCACTCCTCGCTTCCAGAGAGCGACTCGGCCGCCTCGCACAGTTCAAGCTTCAGCTGCAGGTTGTGCTCCATCTCGGCCTTCACACCGGCATAGAACTGCCGCTTGGCCTCGAAGAAGCGGTCGCAGGCCGTGCGGAAACGCTCGTAGATGCGGTTGTTGTCCTTCTTCGGGGCGAAACCGATCGTCTTCCACGTTTTCTGGATCTCGAGCAGACGGTCGCTGGCCCGGTTCCACTCCTTGCGCGTGGTGAGGGGCTGGGCGGCCAGCTCCTCGGTGGCCACGCACAGTTCGGTCTTCAGCCCGAGGTTCTTCACCTGTTCGGCCTTCAGCGCCTCGAAGTGCTCCTGGTGCTGCTTGTTGATGCGGCTCGACGCGGCCTTGAAGCGCTCCCAGAGCGCCTCCTTGTATTCGTTGGCGACGGGGCCCGTCTCGCGCCACTCGTCATGGAGTTTCTGCAGCTTGTGGAATGCCTCGACAATCGAAGGCTCGAGCAGCAGGGCTTCGGCCTGCTCGCAGAGGGCCACCTTCTGCTCGTAGTTCTTCTTCAGATCGAGGTCGCGCAGCTCCTTGTTGATCTTGATGAAGTTGTAGAAGTTCTCGACATGCAGGTTGTAGGTCTCCCACAGGTCCTTGACCTGCTGCTGGGGCACGATGCCCGTCTCCTTCCAGCGCTGCTGGAGTTCGCGGAACTTCGTGAACGTATGGTTGAGCGTCTCGTCCGAATTGACCAGTTCCTTGAGCTCCTCGATGATCTCGAGTTTGATCTTGAGGTTGCGCTCCTTCTCGGCCTCGAGGTTGGCGATGAACTCGTCGCGGCGGCGGCGGTATTCACGGAACAGCTCCTTGAGCTGCGTCTCGACGCCATCGACGGCCGGTGTGAAATCCTTCTCGGCTCCCCCCTCCTCGACGAAGCGGCGGCGGGCAGCCTCGACCTCGGCGCGGCGCAGACGGTAGAAGGCGATCTTCAGCGCCTCGACATCGCGGCGGATCGACTGCACGGGCTGCTCCTCGAGCATCCGGGCAAACAGCCCCACCAGCTCCTCCTTGCTCTTTCCGGCGAAACGGTCTTCGGAAGACTCCTCGCCGGCGGCACGCTCGGCGGCGTCCTCCTCGGCGGTTGCCTCGTCCAGTTCGAGTCCGGCGCTCCGCGCGGCCAGGGCGGCATCCTCGTCCGAGAAATCGACCTCTACATTGGCCGGAGCCTCGTCCTCATCGGCTTCCGTCTCCACAGGCTCCGCCACGGGTTTGATCCGGGCACGTTTGGGACGCGGCTGCGCCGGGTCGGCCTGGGTCTCCGCAGGTGCGGACAGTTCGGGTTGTACGGCATCAGCAGCCGTTTCGGGAGCAGCTTGCACATCCTCAGCCACGGGGCTGACTTGCTCCTCGGGAGCAGGAAGGTTCGGTTTTTCAGTAGCCATTTGAGTACGCGTTTTTAACCCGTGCGAACACGAGAGTACATAAATCTCGCAAATATACTTATTTTTCCCCGTCCGCCGAAGGTTTTCGCCGGAAAATTCGTATCTTCGCACAAGATAACAAACCGCCTCCCGCATCGGCCGGGAAGTACGAACCGAAACCATGAACCACCGCATCCTGCTGGTCGATGACGAGATCGACATCCTCGAATTCGTGCGCTACAACCTCGTGCGCGAAGGCTACGAGGTCTACACGGCACAGAACGGGGCCGAAGCGCTCGAAACGGCCGCCCGCTGCCGCCCGCACCTCATCCTGCTCGACATGATGATGCCCGTAATGGACGGCGTGGAGACCTGCCGGGCCATACGCCGCGACCCGGCGCTGCGCGACACGATGGTCGTCTTCCTCTCGGCCCTGGGCGAGGAGGAGCAGCAACTCGCGGGATTCGACGTCGGAGCCGACGACTACCTGACCAAACCGATCCGCATGAAACTGCTGATCAGCCGCATACAGGCCATCCTGAAGCGAGTGGACGCTTCGCCCGCCATCCCCGGCGCCGAAGCCCGCAAGGAGGGCATCACAGTGGATCGGGAGCGCTACACCGTGATCCGCAACGGCGAGGAGATCACCCTTCCGCGCAAGGAGTTCGCATTGCTCGACCTGCTCTGTTCGTCTCCCGGGAAACTCGTCACGCGCGAGGAGATTTACGCGAAGATCTGGGGCAGCGACGTGGTGGTCGGCGACCGGACGATCGACGTGCACATCCGCAAGCTGCGCCAGAAGATCGGCGACGAACGCATCGTCACGGTCAAGGGCATGGGGTACAAATACGAGCCCTGATCCTGCCGACAAGGCACCCGCCCTTCCTGCCACGCCGGGATGTCGGACGGGCAGCCCACCGCTACGTCCCGATCCGGTCCGCAGGAGTTGCGGTCGGGCCGAACCGGAAGAAAGCCGCACCGGGAGAAAACGGTCCGCATTCCGGCCCGGAATCAAGCGCTCCGCTTCCCGCCCGAAAAACGGCGTCATCCCCCCTCGGAACCGCATTCAAACCGTTTTGGGAACCTCTTTCGTCCCGTCCGCACACCGGGTTTGCGGACCAAACGGACACATCCCCGACGGAATCCGACAAAAAACAGAGAAAAAACCGGCACACGCATAACGATCCGCAAGTATTTTTTCCTTAAATTTGCATATTCGTAAAAATACACATATATTTACTTATGATTCGTGAAATCATCACCGTCGGACTCGGCGGCGCGGCCGGGAGCATCGTCCGCTACCTGGTCTCCTACGGCCTGCTGGCCGGGCATACGCTGCTGGGATTCCCCGCCGGAACGTTCACGGTCAATGCTGCGGGATCGCTGGTCATCGGTTTTTTGCTCGCGCTCGCACCTTCGGCATCGGCATCGCAATTGCTCGTCGTGGGGTTCTGCGGAGGGTTCACCACCTTCTCGACCTTCTCGGCCGATGCCGTGCGGCTGCTCCGCGCCGGCGACTACGGACCGGCAGCCGCCTACGTGGCCCTGAGCGTGGCGGTATGCATCGCCTTCGCCGCGCTGGGCATGTGGATCGGCGCACAACTGAAAAACTGAAAACTCAAAAAATAGAACACTATGGTAATTTTGGTATTGAACTGCGGCTCGTCCTCGATCAAGTATCAGGTCATCGACATGGAGGCCGCATCGAGCAAACTGCTCGCTAAAGGCATCGTCGAGCGCATCGGCCTTCCCGAGGGCGACCTCGTGCACAAACCCGTCGGCAAGGAGCCGTTCGAACTCCGCCAGCCGATTCCCGACCACACGACCGGCATCCGCCTGGTGCTCGACGCCCTGACGGACCCGCAGCACGGCGTCATCCGCTCGCTCGACGAGGTGAAAGCCGTCGGCCACCGCGTGGCACACGGCGGCGAATACTTCCCCGAGAGCTGTCTGGTTACCGAGGAGGTCAAGGAGAAGATCCGCTCGCTGTTCGAAATCGCTCCGCTGCACAACCCCGCCAACCTCGAGGGTGTGCTCTCAATCGAGAAGGTGCTCCCGGGCGTACCCCAGGTGACGGTCTTCGACACGTCGTTCCACCAGACCATCCCGGCCGTGAACTACATGTACGCCCTGCCGCACGCCTACTACGACAAATACCGCGTGCGCAAGTACGGCTTCCACGGCACGAGCCACCGCTACGTCGCCCGCATCGGCGCCGAACTGGCCGGCCTCGACTTCGAGAACTCGAAGATCATCACCTGCCACATCGGCAACGGCGCCTCGGTGACGGCCGTCCTCAACGGCAAGTCGTTCGACACGTCGATGGGCTTCTCGCCCCTGGACGGTCTGGTCATGGGCACGCGCTGCGGCTCGGTGGATGCCAGCGCCGTCACCTACATCGGTGAAAAGGAGGGCATGACCTATGCCGAGCTGAACGAGATGATGAACAAGCGCTCGGGCGTGCTGGGCCTCACGGGGCTGTCGAGCGACATGCGCGACATCGACCGCGCCTACGATGAGGGCAACCCCGAGGCCATCCTGGCCCGCGACATGCACTACCGCCGCATCAAGAAGTTCGTCGGCGAATATGCGGCCGAGATGGGCGGCGTCGATCTGATCGTCTTCACGGGCGGCGTGGGCGAGAACTCGTCCGAGATGCGCGAATCGGTCTGCGAAGGGCTCGAATTCATGGGCGTACACTTCGACAAGGCCGCCAACCAGGGAGCGCGCGGCGTGAACAAGATGCTCTCGACCCCCGACTCGAAGGTCAAGGTGGCCATGATCGCCACCAACGAAGAGCTGGTCATCGCAACCGATACGTACAACCTCGTAAAATAAACACACAACCATGATTCAACATCTTACAGAAATCGTCGAAGAGGCGAGAAAAAGAGGCAGGAAACGCCTGGCCGTAGCCTACGGTCAGGATTCGCACACGCTGGAAGCGGTCTACGAAGCCTACAAGGAGGGCCTCGTGGAGCCGACGCTCTACGGCGACAAGAAGGTGATCGAGGAGGTCTGCCAGACGAGCGGACTCGATCTGAAGGCATTCAACATCGTCGATGAGTCGAACGACGTGAAGTGCGTGCAGCAGGCCGTTGCCGCCGTCGTTGCGGGCAACGCCGACGTGCTGATGAAGGGTCTGGTATCGACCGACAAGTACATGCGCGGCATCCTCAACAAGGAGGCCGGACTCTTCCCGCCGAAGGGCGTGCTGAGCCACGTGTCGATCGTCGAGATGCCCTGCTACCACAAGCTGCTTGTCATCTCGGACGTGGCGGTGATCCCCCTGCCCGACTTCAAGCAGAAGACCGTACAGATCGGCTACCTCGCCCGCACGGCCAACCTGCTGGGCATCGCCACGCCGAAGATCGCCTGCATCGCCCCGTCGGAGCAGCTGCTCCCGAACGTCATCTCCTCGACCGAGGGCGCGCTGCTGGCCAAGATGGCCGACCGCGGACAGCTGGGCAACGTGATCGTGGACGGTCCGCTGTCGCTCGACGTGGCCCTCTACAAGGAGGTCGCCGAGCACAAGAAGGTGAAGGGTTCGTCGGTTGCGGGCGATCCGGACTGCCTGCTCTTCCCGAACCTCGAGTCGGCAAACGTCTTCTTCAAGTCGGTATCGCACCTGTGCGGCGGCGAGCTCGCAGCCATGGTCATGGGTACGAAGGTTCCGTGCGTGCTCACCTCGCGCGGCGACACGAGCAAGACGAAACTCTTCTCGATCGCGCTGGCTTGCCTCGCGGCGAAATAGCTCTTCCGGGCCGGCCGGACCCGCACCTTCCGGCCACTTTCAAACTCCTCAACCTAAAACAACCTACAACGAACCGAGAAATTTATGGGATACAAAGTATTGGCAATAAATCCCGGCTCTACTTCCACAAAGGTCGCCCTCTATGACGAGGAGCGGCCTTTGTTGGATCTGACCCTGCGTCACACGACCGAAGAACTCACCCGATTCACCGACATCATCGACCAGCTCGACTGGAGACGCGGTCTGATCCTCTCCGCCCTGCGCGAAAAATCGTTCGACATCAAGGAGCTTTCGGCGGTCATCGGCCGCGGAGGACTCATCCGCCCGATCCCGGCCGGCGTCTACGAGGTCAATTCTCGGATGCGCTACGACCTGCGGAACGCCCAGATGAAGCACGCCTGCAACCTCGGCGGCCTGCTGGCCGCACAGATCGCCCACATGGCCGGTGTCAAGGCCTACATCGCCGACCCGCCCGTGGTGGACGAGATGGACGACGTGGCCCGCATCACGGGCATGCCGATGTGCCCGCGCAAGTCGGTTTTCCATACCCTCAACCAGAAGGCCACGGCCCGCCTGCACTGCGAGCGCACGGGCCTCGTCTACGAAGAGTCGAACCTGATCGTGGCCCACATGGGCGGCGGCATCTCGGTCGGCGCACACCGTCAGGGAAAGATCGTCGATGTGAACAACGCCTTGGACGGCGACGGGCCCTTCGCTCCGGACCGCGCGGGCAGCATTCCCTCGAGCGAGCTCATCAAGGTCTGCTTCTCGGGACAGTACACCCGCGAGGAGCTGCTCAAATACATCTCAAGCAAGGGAGGCATGGTCGCCTACCTGGGAACGAACTCCGTCATGCAGGTGATGGAGCGCATCGAGCAGGGAGACCAGCGGGCCAAGAAGGTGCTCGACGCCTTGTGCTACAACGTATCGAAGCAGATCGGAGCCATGGCCGCAGCCCTTGCCGGGCGCGTGGACGGCATCATCCTCACGGGCGGCATCGCCTACAACGAGCCGGTCGTGAACTACATCCGCGAGCATTGCGCCTTCATCGCCCCGGTCACGGTCTACCCCGGCGAGAACGAGCTGGAGTCGCTGGTGGCCAACGCGCTGGTCGTGCTGCGCGGCACGATCGAGCCGAAGGTCTACAAGTAACAGCAGGGAAAGCGGGCGGCCCTACAGCCGCCATACGGAAACAGGTCATCCGTCAGCGGGCGGCCTGTTTTTTCATGAGGTCACACAACAGCCCGAAGGCCTCGAGGCGGAAGAGCACGGAAAGCCCCACATAGGCCGCCGCGCCGACCAGAAGCTGGGCCGCAAGACGGAGGAGCAGGTGTCCCGGGACCGCACAGGCCGTCAGCCGCACGAGCAGGTACATCGTCCCCGAGACCAGTGCGACGGGGAGCAGCGTCCGCAGGAAACGGCGGGTCGTGAAGCGCGTGAAGCGGCGCGTGGCAAGGAAGTTCACGGCCATCTCGCCGAAGGCGATCACGACAAGCCCCCAGACCACGGCCATGACGCTGTGGGGGATCGTCACAGCAAAGACCACGGTCATGAGCAGTTTCTTGACCACCTCGAGCCGCACGATCAGCGGCCCGCGGCTCATGACCTTCAGCACGTTGTAGCAGATCATGCCGACGGGATAGAAGAGCCCGGCCAGGCAGACCACCTCGAAATAGGGCACCGTAGGCATCCACTTCTCGCTCAGCAGCAGCGCAAACAGGTCGTGCGCCACGGCCGACAGTCCGAGCATCGCGGGGAACATCACGTAGGCGGTGATCAGCACCACCTGCCGATAGCTCTCGGCGAACTTCGGGGCATCGCCCCGCACCTCGGAGAGGGCCGGGAAGGTCACGCTCTGCACGGACTGCGTAGCCGCCGTCACGGGCATGTCCTTGAGCTTGACCGCCTGGTCGAACGCACCGAGCGTCGCCGTCGGATAGAGCTTGCCGAGGAAAAACTGCGGGAGCTTCATGTAGAAGGTCGAGATCAGGTCGGTCAGCATGAGGCTGACGCTGAACGGCGCCATGTCGCGCAGCGAGGCCACGCTCCCGCGTCCGCGGGGCCGCCAGTCGCTCAGACGCCACAGCAGCACGGCCCGCACGGCCATGGCCAGCAGCCGCTCGCCCACGAGGCTCCAGATGCCGCATCCGGCCAGGGCCAGCCCCACGGCCGCCAGGCCGCTGACGAGCGACGAGAGGAAATTGACCTTCGACAACAGCGCGAAACGGAACTGCCGCGTGAAGATGGCGTTCTGCACGGAGCAGAGCGACGAGACGGGCAGCAGCAGGAAGAAGACGGGCGCCACCTCGGCGATCTCCGGGATGGCGTAGTAGCGCGCCACGGCGGGGGCTGCGGCCGTGAGCAGCACGTAGAGCCCCGTCGAGACGGCCATGTTGAAGAGGAAGACCGACTTGTAGTCGGCCGGCGAGGGGTTGTCGCGGCGGATCAGATTCTGCGAGAAGCCGCTGTCGGCGATGACCATGGCCACCGCCACGACGGCCGCCGGGATGGCGATGCAGCCCAGGATATCGGGCGAGAGCAGGCGGAGGATCACCAGACGCACGGCTACCGTGAGGAGCATCGAGCCGATCTTCTCGGCCATGCTCCACGCGACCCCCTCGGTCACCCGCTCCCTGAGCTGCTTTGCGGCCATCTATCGCTTGTTCTGGGCCGCAATCATCTCGTTGCGCCGCCGGATGCCGCGCACGTCGGCCAGTTCGAGGTACGAGGCGCCGCCGTCGGGGCCGAAGCTGCCGCCCACGATCGCCATCAGGTCATCGTCCTGGAGTTTGCGGTACTGGTCGATGAACTCCAGCGCATCGACCAGGAAGTGGTACTTGTCGCTGAGCTCCTGCGTGCGCAGGATCGGCACCACGCCGTAGGAGAGGGCCAGGATACGCTGCGCATGGAGCCGGTAGCAGACGGCCATCACGGTCTTGCGGCCGCGGAATGCCGCCAGATAGCGGCCCGTGCGGCCGGTCTTCGTGTCGAGCACCACATACTTGACCGGCAGGTTGGTCGAGGCACGCACGGCCGACCGTGCGAGCTGGGCCGTGATCTCGTGGTTTACGGAGACCATGTCCATGTCGATCATCGGCTTGAAGTGGGTCTCGTCGCGCTCGATCTCCCGGGCGATCCGGGCCATCGTCTCAACCGCCTCGACGGGATAGTCGCCCATGGCGGTCTCGTCGCTCAGCATCACGGCATCGACCCGCTCGTAGATGGCGCTGGCCACGTCGCTCACCTCGGCGCGCGTCGGACGCGGCGACTTGACCATCGAATAGAGCATCTGCGTGGCGATGATCACCGGACGCTTGGCGCAGATGCACTTCTCGACGATGCGCCGCTGCGCATTGGGAATGGCCTCGGCCGGGAGCTCCACGCCCAGGTCGCCGCGGGCCACCATGATGCCGTAGGAGGCCTCGATGATCTCGTCGATGTTGTCCAGACCCTCCTGGTTCTCGATCTTGGAGATGATCTTGATCGGGCTTCCGTGCGCATCGAGGATATCCTGCACGGCCTTCACGTCGCGGGCCGACCGCACGAACGAATGGGCGATGAAATCGACGTCGTTGCGCACGGCCCACTCGATGAAGCGGCGGTCCTTCTCCGTAACCGACGGCAGGTCGATCGATACGCCGGGGACATTGACGCTCTTGCGCGAGCGCATGGCGCCGCCGACGATGAACTCGCAGTCGAGCTCCTCGTCCGTCTTGCCGAGCACCCGGATCTCGAGCTCGCCGTCGGCAATAAGCATGCGTGCCCCGACGGGGATGTCGCGGACGATCGTCGGCACGTTCATGTAGACCACCTTGCGCGTGGTCAGGTCCGAGCCGTCCGAGCCGCGCACGGCCACGCGGTCGCCGGCCCGGAAGTGGATGCTGTTGCCGTATTCGTCGGCGATGGTCGTCACACGGATTTCCGGGCCCTTCGTGTCGATCATGATCGGAATGGCCGGATTGACGCGGTGCACGGTCTCGACGATGCGTGTGGCGCCCTCCTCGGTCACGTGCGCCGAATTGACGCGCACGACATCCATACCCGCATCGAACAGCTCCTTGACGAACTCCTCCGTGCAACGGAAGTCGGACATCGTTGCGACGATCTTCGTTTTCTTCATTCTGTACATATACTCTCTCTTTTGTTGAATTTTCGGATCAAAAAACAGGCCGCACGCAGCGGCCGCCACCCCGTCAGCGGGCGGCAACAAGCCGGAGGGCCTCAACGCCGAGCCGGTAGGAATCGAGCCCGAAGCCCATGATCGAGCCGCAGACGACGGGCGCCAGCAGCGACACGTGGCGGAACTCCTCGCGGGCGAGGATCGACGAGATGTGGACCTCGACGACGGGGATGCGGATCGCCGCCACGGCATCGCGCAGGGCCACGGAGGTGTGGGTGTAGCCTCCGGCGTTGAGCACGACGCCGTCGTAGCGCGACTCGGCCTCGTGGAGCGCATCGATGAGCACCCCCTCGACATTGGACTGGAGGTAGCCGAACTCCACGTCGGGGAAGGCCCGGCGCAAACTCTCAAGGCAGTCGTCGAAGGTCCGTGTGCCGTAGACCTGCGTGTCGCGCCGCCCCTGCAGATTGAGGTTCGGCCCGTTCAGGATAAGGATCTTTCTCATAACCAACCAACTGTTGTCTCCGGATGCGGCCCGGCGGCCGCAATTCGCAGACAAAGATAGGAATATTTCCCGGAAAATTCGATACCTTTGTCCGAAGGCTATGCAACTATGACCGAATTCGGATTCATCGACAAGATATGCGCCCGTTTCGCGGAGCTCCCGCTCAACGGGTTCGAGGGCATCGGCGACGATTGCGCCGTGCTGCCCGTGGCGGACGGCGACGCGCTGCTCTTCACGGCCGACCTGCTCAACGAAGGAGTACACTTCCTGCGCCGCGCCACCTCGGCCCGCGAGCTGGGCGGCAAGGCGCTGGCCGTCAATCTGAGTGACATCGCCGCGATGGGCGGACGCCCCGTGGCCACGCTGCTCTCGCTGGCCCTCCCGCCCGATGCGGGCGAGACGTGGGCCGAGGAGTTCATGGAGGGCTACCGTGCCCTGTCGGAGCGCTACGGCGTGGCACTCGTGGGCGGCGACACGACCCGCTCCGGGCAGGGCATCACGATCAACGTGACGGCCATCGGCCGGGCCCCCCTGTCGTGCATCAAGCGCCGCAGCGCGGCACGTCCGGGCGACGTGCTCTTCACGACGGGTGCGCTCGGCGCCTCGGGAGCCGGTCTGCGCGACCTGCTTGCCGGGCGGCTCGACACCCCGGCAGCCGTCGAGCACCGCAACCCGCGCCCGCAGGTGGAGGAGGGGCTCTGGCTCGGCATGCGCCGGGAGGTGCACGCCATGATGGACCTCTCGGACGGACTGGCCTCCGACCTGAGGCACATCCTCGACCGATCGGGGGTCGGCGCCGAGGTTCTTCTCGAACGGGTCCCCGTGGCCGAGGGGTCGGACCTGCAGACAGCGGCATGCGGCGGCGAGGACTACAAACTGCTCCTCACGGCCGATGCGGAGGGTGCCGGGCAGCTCGCGGACGAATTTCTGAAGCGCTTCGGCTCGCCGCTCCACCCCCTGGGCCGCATCACCGGCACACGGGAACTCGTCTGGCTCCAAAACGGAAATCCCGTGCCGCTCGATTGGCACGGGTTCACCCACTACTGATCCGTTGTTTCCCGCCTTTTCAGATACGATCGGACGCACCGGGCACTCCCCTGCCCCGGGCGGCGGGATCAATCCTCCTCGATGATGTAGACATGCTCGTTGCGCCGCTGCATGTGGTAGTTCTCGCGGGCATACTCCTCGAGGTAGTCGTCATACTGCAGTTGCTCGATGAGCGCGCTGTCGCGGGCGATCCGCTCGCGGTAGTAGATCTCCTCGCGCATCAGGCTGTTGATCTGCGTCTTGATCTTCACGGCATGCAGCGCATTGCGCCCCACGACAAAAAGCGTGACGACCACGATGACCGCCGTGACGGCAATCCAGAATCTGCGACCGAGACGGATGTTCATGACTGACGGGGCAATTACTGCCGGACGGCTTCGATTAGGGAATGTGCATGTACTTGTGCGTCTGGATGGAGATGTTCCACCTCGGATGGGCCTTGGCATACTCCACAATCGCCGGCATCATGCGCTCGGCGACGCTCCACTCGGGCTGCAGGTAGAGCATGCAGCGCTTCCCGACACGGGAGGCATTGAGCTCGGCCCACGCGAAGTCCTCCTCCGACTCGACGATCACCTTCAGTTCGTCGGCACGCCCGAAGGCCTCGTCCAGAGGCGGCTGCTTGCGCTTGGGCGAGAGGCACACCCAGTCGAACACCCCGCTGAAGGGGTGCGATCCCGAGGTCTCGAGAAAGATCTCCAGTCCCCGTTCGCGCAGGCGCGCCGTCAGCTCGCCCAGCGGGTAGATCAGCGGCTCGCCGCCCGTGATGACGATCGCCTGCGCAGCACACGACGCGGCGCGTGCCACGACGGTCTCCACCTCGGTCGGCGGGTAGAGCTTCGGATTCCACGTGTATTTGGCGTCGCACCAGCTGCAGCCGACATCACACCCGCCCAGGCGGATGAAGTAGGCCGGCTTGCCACTGTGGTAGCCTTCGCCCTGAATAGTGTAGAAATCCTCGACGAGCGGCAGTTTGCGGCCGCCGTCGAGCAACGTGAGATCTGCCGTCAGAGCCATCATTCCGTAACGACGTAGATATCTTTCAGGCTGCGGCCGAGCTGGTCGTAGTCCAGGCCGTAGCCGACGATGAACTCGTTGCCGATCTCCATGGCGCGGTACTTGATCGGCCGCTGCTTGCGGTACGACCCGGGCTTGAAGAAGAGCGTGCAGACCTCGACACTGGCCGGGTGGCGCGCCTCGAGGTCGCGCATCATGTGGTCGATCGACTCACCCGTATCGACAATGTCCTCGACGATGATCACGTGGCGGCCCTCGATCGAGCCGTTCAGGCCGATGAGGCTCTTCACCTCACCCGTCGAGGAGGTTCCCTCGTAGGAAGCCAGCTTGACGAACGAAAGTTCGTTGTTGAATTCGATCTTCTTGATCAGGTCGCTCATGAACATGAACGAACCGTTCAGGACACCGACGAACAGCGGCGTCGGCAGATCGGCATAATCGGCATTGATGCGTCGGGCCACGGCCGACACCGCCTCGTCGATCTTCTCGGCGGGAATCATGATGCGGAACGTCCTGTCGTGGAGTTTTATCGTCTCCTTCATTGCGATTCGGGTTTTTGTGTTATTTTTGCAAAAGTAACGAATCTCGGGCAGATATCGAACGTTTCACCTGAAATAATCGCAAGAAAGATGAAAAACACGCTTCTTCCGGGTCTTTTCGCCCTTCTCGGGCTCTGCGCGGCCCCTCCGGCGACCCGGGCCGCCGAACCGCCCGCCCCGGAGCACACGGTGCTCTTCCGCTCGGGCGATGCAGGATCGAAGTACTACCGCATTCCGGCTCTGGCCACAACTGCCGAAGGGACGGTGCTGGCCGTCGCCGACCGCCGCAACGACTCGCAGGGCGACCTGCCCAACCTGATCGACCTGGTCGTGCGCCGCAGCACCGACAACGGGCGAACATGGGGTCCCCAGATCGTCATCGCGCAGCACACACCGCATACGGGCTACGGCGACGCCGCGCTAGTCGTGGACCGCACCTCGGGCGACATCCTCTGCATCTACGCCTCGGGCTGCGGGCTGTGGGCCTCGACGGCCGAGCGCCCGCTCGACATCAACATCTCGCGCAGCAGCGACGACGGGCTGACCTGGAGCGCCCCCGAATGCATTACGCCGCAGATCTACGGCCCGGGGTGCGACAACCCCGCAGCGGCTCCTGTCTCGGGTATGTTCGCCGGCTCGGGGCGTGCGCTCCAGCTGCGCGACGGCACCCTGCTCTTCGCCGTCGCAGCCCACCATACCGGAGAGAAGTGGCCGCCGCTCTACAACTATGTCTGCCAGTCGGACGACGGCGGGCGGACGTGGCGTCTGCTCCCGACTCCGGCATCCGACTGCGGCGACGAGTCGAAGCTGGCCGAGCTGGCCGACGACAGCTGGCTGATCAGCATCCGCAATCCCGACCGGGGTTACCGCCGCTACGCCATATCGCACGACCGGGGCAAGACGTGGAGCGAGGCGGCCGAATGGCGCGACCTGCCCGACCCGGCCTGCAACGGCGACCTGCTCCGCTACTCGCTGCAGGAGGAGGGGGCCACGCGCAACCGGCTGCTGCACTCGATACCGGCCGACACGGCACAGCGCCGCAACGTCTCGGTGGCCCTGAGCTACGACGAAGGGCGCACCTGGCCCGTACGCAAGAGCGTGTGGGAGGATTACTCGGGTTACTCGGCGCTCACCCGCCTGGCCGACGGGGCCATCGGGCTGCTCTCGGAGGTTGCTGACGGCGAGAACGGCTACAAGATCTGCTTCACGCGGCTGACGATCGGCTGGCTGACCGACGGGGCTGACGACGGGCGATAGATGCCCGAGGACGGTTGCCGCCGAAGGGCGGACAACCGCCCTGCAACGGGCCCGGGCAGCGGCAGGCCCCGTCCCCGCAACCGGAGTACCGTCTGCCCGATAGCACATGGAAAGGCCCGGAAGAGCATGCTCTTCCGGGCCTTTCGGTTTGCTTTGCGGCTTCGGGCTATACCAGACCCGAGAAGCCGAGGAACGCCATGGCGAGGATGCTGGCCGTGATCAGCGCGATGGGCACACCGCGCAGCGATTTGGGCACGTCCTCGAAATCGAGCCGCTCGCGGATACCGGCGAACAGCACCAGGGCCAGGGCGAAACCGAGCGCCGTCGAGACGGAGTAGGCTACGCTCTGCAGCAGGTTGAACTCCTTCTGGATCATCAGGATGGCCACACCCAGCACGGCGCAGTTGGTCGTGATGAGCGGCAGGAAGATTCCCAGCGCCTGGTAGAGGGCCGGCGAGACCTTCTTGAGGATGATCTCGACCATCTGCACCAGCGCGGCGATCACCAGGATGAAGACGATCGTCTGCATGTACTCGATGTGCAGCGGCACGAGGATGTAGGTCTGGATCGGCCAGGCCACCAGAGCCGTCAGGGCCATGACGAAGGTCACGGCGGCACCCATGCCCAGCGAGGTCTCGACCTTCGACGAGACGCCGAGGAAGGGGCAGATGCCGAGGAATTGCGCCAGAACGACGTTGTTTACGAAGATGGCGCCGATAATTATGGCGAAATAGGAGATCTCCATGGCTTACTTCTTGGCTAACTTGTTAAACAGAACCATCAGGTACCCGAGCGTCAGGAAACCGCCGGGAGCAAGGACGAAGACCAGCGGCGTGTAGTCGGAGATTCCGAGCGGCATGCCGAACAGCGCTCCGCTGCCCAGCACCTCGCGAACAGCTCCGATCACGGTCAGCGACAGCGTGAAGCCGATGCCGATGCCGATACCGTCCATGATCGAATCGACGGGCGAGTTCTTCGAGGCGAAGGCCTCGGCGCGGCCCAGGATGATGCAATTGACCACGATCAGCGGGATGAAGACGCCCAAGGCGGCGTAGAGCGCCGGCACGAAGGCCTGCATCAGCATCTGGATGATCGTCACGAACGAGGCGATCACGACGATGAACGCCGGGATGCGGACCTTGTCCGGAATGATGTTCTTGATGAGCGAAATCACGAGGTTCGACATGATCAGCACGGCCGTCGTCGCCAGCCCCATGCCCATTCCGTTGGCGGCCGAGGTCGTCGTTCCCAGCGTCGGGCACATGCCGAGCACGAGCACGAACGTCGGGTTGTTCTTGACGATGCCGCTCAAAATAATCTGCAGTTTATTCATCTTGACCTCCTTCCTGCGCATCGGCGCCCGTTGAAGTTGAATCCGTATCCGTTGCGGCGGCAGCGTCTGCGGCGCCCTCCTCCCCCCTCCCCTCCCCCCTTCAAGCACCCGACGGCGCCACTCCGACTTCGAAGCACCCGAAGCGGCATCGGCGGGAGCCTCGCCCGAGACGGCGCTCCGGTAGGCCGACCAGGCGCGGTTGATCGCATCGACCCAGGCGCGCGACGAAATCGTCGCGGCAGTCAGCACATCGACATCGCCTCCGTCCTTGGTGACGGCCAGGCGGCCGTCCACGAGTTTCTTCTCGGCCGGGTTCTGCCCCTTGACGCTCCCCAGCAGCGGGTTGCCCTCGTCGGCCATCTTGGTTCCGAGGCCCGGGGTCTCGGCCTGCTCGAGCACATTGACGTTATAGATCGTGCCGTCGGGGGTGAAGCCCACCATCAGGCGCACCACGCCGTTGAAGCCCTGCTTGGTCATCGACTCCACGGCGTAGCCGCTCACCTCGCCGTCTTTCGTAGCCGTATAGACCGTGATCGGCAGCTCGTCGATGGTCATCTGCTCGGTGGCCGTCTCATCGAAGGGCGGCAGCACCTCCGACAGGGCGGCGGTCGTCGCGGCGGCCTTCGCGGCGGCGATCGGCTCGATGGTAATCATGTTCACGACACCGACGCCGGCTGAAGCCACGAGCGTGATGCCGAAGAGCACGGCGGTCATGTTCAAAAGAGTACTTTTCATACCTCTTTCCTCCTTATTTCACGCCGAAGCGCTTGGGTTTCACATATTTGTTGATCAGGGGCACGCACGAGTTCATGATCAGGATCGCAAACGACATGCCCTCGGGATAGGCGCCCCACAGACGGATCAGCATCGTAATGACACCGATGCCGATGCCGAAAATCACACAGCCGCGGACCGTCATCGGCGAGGTGGCGTAGTCGGTAGCCATGAAGACGGCACCGAGGATCGCACCTCCGGCCAGGACGTGGAAGAGCGGGGACTGCCACAGCGC
>FR892022.1:42724-43052 GCA_000434235.1 Alistipes sp. CAG:268
GAGCGGCCACAGCGCAGCGCCCGACATGCCGCTCGCCAGCGCGTAGACGAAGGCGAACAGGGCCATCGTGACGAAGATCGTCACGGGCGTATGCCACGTGATGACGCGGCGCCAGAGCAGGTAGACGAAACCGACGAGCAGCGCGAGGGCGGCCACCTCACCCAGCGAACCGGGCATGTTGCCCAGCAGGAGCTCCTGCGTGCCGATGACGTTCACGGCGGCGCCGTGCTTGACGGCGGCCAGCGGCGTGGCACCCGACAGGGCGTCGAACGCCCCGTTTACGGGCATCGGGAAGGTGGTCATCTGCACCGGATAGGCGATCAGCAGG
>FR892022.1:43073-49240 GCA_000434235.1 Alistipes sp. CAG:268
ATCAGCAGGAAGACGCGGCCCACGATGGCGGGGTTGAAGGGGTTCTTGCCCAGTCCGCCGAAGGTCATCTTGGCGATGGCAATGGCGACGAAGGCGCCGATGACGACGATCCACCAGGGAATCGTCGAGGGAAGGTTGAAGGCCAGCAGCACGCCGGTCACGACGGCCGACCAGTTGGAGATCGTCAGCGGACCGCGGACCAGGAAGCGCTGGATGAGGAACTCGAAAGCCACGCACGAGGCCACCGAGAGCGCCGTGACGCGCAGCACGTCGAGACCGAAGACCACGGTCGAAACGACCAGCGCCGGCATCAGCGCGAGGACGACGTCGCGCATGATCGACGCCGTCGATTGCGGGGACTGTACGTGCGGCGCAGGAGCAACGGTAAGTTTATTCATCATACTCATGGTGTTTTGTCAGTTTACTTTTTGGCCGCGGCGGCACGTGCGCGGATGCGTCCCATGACCGTCTGCTTGCCCAGGCGCACCCAGTCGAGCAGCGGCAGGTAGGCCGGGCACGAGGACTGGCAGCAGCCGCACTCGATGCACGAGGTGATCATCCGCGCCTCGAGTTCGTCCCAGTTCTTCTTCTGGGTCATCTTCGAGAGGAAATAGGGTTCGAGGCCCATCGGGCAGGCGGCCACGCACTTGGCGCACTTGATGCACTGCGAGGCCTCGCGGCGCACGGCGTCGCGCCCCGACATCACGGTGATGCCCGAGCAGCCCTTCGTGACGGGCGAATCGAGGTTCACCATCGCGCGTCCCATCATCGGGCCGCCGTTGATGACCTTGCCGGCATCGGCCGGAAGCCCTCCGGCCGCCTCGATCAGCGCCGAGACGGGCGTACCCATGCGGGTCAGCAGGTTCTTCGGCTCGCGAAGCCCCTTTCCGGTGATGGTCACCACACGCTGGATGAGCGGCATGCCCTTCTGCACGGCCTGGTAGACGGCATAGGTCGTCGAGGCGTTGCAGACCACGGCACCGACATCGATCGGCAGTGCGGGCGGGGGCGGCACCTGACGGCCCGTGACGGCCGCGATGAGCTGCTTCTCACCGCCCTGCGGGTACTTCACCTTGAGGGGTACGACCTCGACCCCGGCGTAGTTGCGGGCAATGCCGCGCAGGTGCTCGATGGCGTCGGGCTTGTTGTTCTCGATACCGATGTAGGCCTTCTCCACACCGACGGCCTTCATGAGGATCGTGACGCCGACGATGAGCTCCTCGCCGTGCTCGAGCATCGTGCGGTGGTCGGACGTAAGGTAGGGTTCGCACTCCACACCGTTGATGATCAGGCACTCGGCCTTCTTGCCGGGAGGGATCGAGAGCTTCACGTGCGTGGGGAAGGTCGCACCGCCCATGCCGACGATGCCGGCCTCCTTGATGCGGGCGATGATCTCCTGAGCCGAAAGCGTACACTCGCGCACGAGGGTCTCCGAACGGTCGATACCCTCGGCCCACTCGTCGCCTTCGCGCTTGATCGTGATCATCATCTGGCGCAGTCCCTGCCCGTTCGGCAGCAGATCGACGCCCGTCACCGTACCCGAAACCGGCGAGTGGATGTTGGCCGACATGAAGCTCGCGGCCTCGGCGATGAGCTGTCCGGTGAGGACCTTGTCGCCCTTGGCGACCTTGGCGACGGCCGGCGCGCCGATATGCTGTGCGAGCGGGATCGTCACCACCTCGGGCAGCGGCAGGATCTCGATCGGCTTGGCGCAGCTCAGTTTATTTTCCGACGGATGGACTCCGCCCATTGGAAATGTCTTCATAGTCTCTGCTTGGAATTTTACGATTCTTTATCGGATGCAGCCGAAGCCTTCTTTTCGGGAGCCGGAGCTTTCTTCGGAGCCTGCTCCGCTGCCGGAGCGGCCTTCGGAGCCTCCTGCTTCGGGGCGGCAGCCGGGGCAGCCTTCGGGGCGGCCGGGGCCTTGGGCTCCCTGGGCAGCGGATCCATACCCACGAGGCGGATGGCACCCGTCGGGCATTCGTTCACGCACTTGCGGCACAACTTGCACTTCTGCGGATCGATGTAGGCGAGGTTGTTCTCCACCTTGATGGCATCGAACGCGCAGACCTTCTGGCACTTGCCGCAACCGATACATCCGGCCTTGCAGGCCTTCATCACGGCGGCGCCCTTCTCCTTCGAAACGCACGACACGTAGACCGCACGGTTCTTGGGCCACTTCTTGCGCAGCTCGATGACCATCCGCGGGCAGGCCTTCACGCAGGCGCCGCAAGCCGTACACTTGTCGGGATCGACCTCCGGGAGCCCCGTGGCGGGATTGATGTGGATGGCATCGAAGGCACAGGCCACGACGCAGTCGCCGAAGCCCAGGCAGCCGAATGCGCAGGCGCTTTCGCCCACGTAAAGCGACGAAGCCACGGCGCACGACCGGGCTCCGTCATACTGATTCGTGCGGGGGCGTTTCTCGCACGTGCCGCCGCAGCGGACCGTAGCCACTTCGGGTTGCTTCTCGGCCGCAGCCTTGCCCAGATAGGCGGCCACAGCCTTCATGCAATCCCCTCCGCCCACCGGGCAGAAGAGTTCCGAAATGTCGTCGCGCTTGACCAGCGCATCGGCCATTCCGCGGCATCCGGCGAAACCGCAACCGCCGCAGTTCGCACCGGGGAGCATTTTCTCCACCTCGTCGATGCGGGGATCCTCCTCGACGCGGAACTTCTGCGCCACGAAGTAGAGGACGACCGCCGCGAGCACACCCAGCGCACACAGCGACAGGATCGTGTAAAGTAATACTTCCATTTAGCTTTTTGTTATTGTAAAATGAATTGTGTGTTCGATTCTGCTGCGGAAGCACCACAGCACCGCATAATAGAGCGACACTCCGCCGAGGGCCGCGACGACGGCCTGTCCGTCGCTTCCGCCCAGGAGCTTGGCCGCACCGAGGGCCGCGAGCAGGACAACCAGCGCACCGACATAGGCCAGAAGGACGGCCCGGGCCCCGGCATTGCTCCGCACGCCCACCATGACCTCATCGCCCGCGGCGAACTCCGCGGCACGGTGTGTCCGCACGGCGACGATCTTCTCCTGCGCCTCGGCCAGGCCGCAGGCCTGTCGGGCGCTGCACGCCCCGCAGGCGCTCCGCGAGGTGATCTTCACCCGGACCGTATCACCCTCGACACGGTCCACCACGCCGCTGTGTTCGATCAGCCGGGCCACGGTATCAGTCTCCGTATTTGTTGGTAAGGGGCATCAGACGCTCGTGTCCGAACGAGCAGGAGGAAAGACGCAGCACGGGCGGGAACTGATAGCGCTTCTTCTCGTTGCGCATGATCATCGAGTGGATCTTCTCGACGACCTCCGAGTCGAATCCTGCATTGACGATCTCCTCGCGGTGCTGCCCCTCCTCGATCATGCGGAACAGGATGGCATCGACCACCTCGTAGGGCGGCAGGATGTCGCTGTCCTTCTGTCCGGGATGGAGCTCCGACGAGGGCTCCTTGGTCAGGATGCTCTCGGGAATCGGATCGCCCATCGTGCGGTTGATGTAGCGGGCCACGTCGTACATCTCGCTCTTGTAGAGGTCGCCCGTGGGGCTGAAGGCACCGGCCGTATCGCCGTAGAGGGTGCAGAGTCCCAGGGCATTCTCGCTCTTGTTCGACGAGTTGAGCAGAACGTGCCCCGTCTTGTTCTGGAGCGCCATGAGCAGCACGGTGCGGATACGGGTCTGGATGTTCTCCTCCGTGGAGTCGAACTCCGTTCCGCCGATCACCGGCTTGAGCGTATTGACCACGCTGGTATAGATTTCCGAAATGGGAATGACGTTGTAGCTGATGCCGAGGTTGCCGGCCAGCAGTTTGGCATCCTCAACCGACTCGTCGGACGAGAAGGGCGACGGCATGAGCAGCGCATGGACGTTCTCCGCGCCCAGCGCATCGACGGCGATGGCCGCGACGACGGCCGAGTCGATACCGCCCGAAAGGCCGATCGAGGCCTTCGCATAGCCGTTCTTGCGGAAGAAGTCGCGCAGGCCGCAGCGGGCGGCCTCGTAGATGAGGCGGGTGCGGTAGCTGCTCGACGTGGGAATCTGGACAGGCGCAGACTTGGCCCGGGTATCGAAAATGCCGAAGTCCTCCTCGAAGTTCTTCAGCATCAGCACCGGTTCTCCCTGTTTGTTGAGCGCACCCGACGTTCCGTCGTAAACGATCTCGGTCGATCCCCCGACCTGGTTCACGATGACCAGGTTCTTGTCCTCGACGAAGGCCAGGTTGCGGAGCATCTCGTAGCGGTAGGTCATCGTACCCTTGCCGTAGCGGCGGGCATTGATCGAGATGATCGTCTCGACCGACTTGTCGAAGTCGTGTTCGCGGCTGAGGTCGTCACCGACGATGATCGCGCACTTGTGGCCCTTGATCGTGGCATACTCGTAGCCCTTCGAGGGGACGAGGAAGCCCATTTCGCGGCGGGCCGTGATGTATTTCTTGCCGACGTAACGCAACACCTTGCGGTCCTGGATGAGGGCGGCGGCGCTGATGGTTCCGGCGGAGGTCAGGATCGGCAGTCCGACAATGGCGGCGATGCCGTCGCAGCAGGATGCGATCTCCACCAGCGCATCTTCGCAGAGTTCGAGGAAGGTGGTCTTGCGCAGCAGATCGAAGGCGGGCGTTCCGCTGACGGCCTGTTCGGCGAAAATCACCAGATCGGCGCGTTGGGCCTTGGCCCGCTGGATGGCATCGATGATCTTCGAGGTGTTGCCGTCGATGTCTCCGATCGTGTAGTTGAGTTGCGCGATGGCTATTTTCATAGGGTGTGAGTTAGGTCGGTATGTTTATAACTGTGCAAAGTTAAGGATTATTTGGCAAAGTCGAAAAATTTTCGATGTTAATAAATTAACATCCGACCAAGGCCCGGAGGCACCGTCTCGGCAAACGAGAAGAGCCTCCGGGGGACTCCCGAAGGCTCTTGCATGCATGGTCCGACACAACCGCCGGCGTGCGGCGCTACTCCTGCTCCGCCTCGGGGTCAGCCACGAGGATACGCCCGCAGTACTCGCAGACGATGATCTTCTTGCCCTGACGGATATCGGCCTGACGCTGGGGCGGGATGCGGTTGAAGCATCCGCCGCAGGCATCACGCTTGACCGTCACGACAGCCAGTCCGTTGCGGACGTTGCGGCGGATGCGCTCGTAGGCGGCCAGCAGACGCTCGTCGATCTTCTCCTTGGCCTGAGCCTCCTGCACGCCGTACTCCTCGACGAGCGGGGCGGTTTCGGCCTCGATGCCCTCGAGTTCGGCCTTTTTGGCCGCGAGGTCGGCCTCACGCTCCTTCATCTGGTTCTCGGCCTCCTCGAGCTGGAGTTTTTTGGCCTTGATGCCCCCGGCATACTCCTTCAGGCGCTTCTCGGCCAGCTCGATCTCGAGCTCCTGATACTCGATCTCCTTCGAGATGGCATCGTACTCGCGGTTGTTGCGGACGTTGTTCTGCTGCTCCTTGTAGTTGCCGATCATGATCTTCGCCTGATCGACCTCGCGCTTGCGCTGCTTGGTCAGCGAGTTCAGCTCCTCGATCTCGGCGTTGATGTGCTCGATGCGGGTCTTCATCCCGGCCATCTCATCCTCGAGATCCTGCACCTCGAGAGGCAGTTCACCTTTGACCTTGTTGATTCCGTCGATCTTGCTGTCGATCTTCTGCAGCTCGTAGAGCGCAAGGATCTTCTCCTGCATCGAGTAATCCACGTCGGCCGTCTTCTTCTGTGTTGCCATATTGTGTTTTTAGAGTTTAGACTTAAACCAGATAATTCACCGGATTGCGAGAGCATTCACTCTTGCGAACCGCAAAGGTACATAAATTTTTCGACAAAATATCAAATAACAGCCGAATTGCGCAATATTCGCTCTCAAAATGGCCTATATCGGCCACGGTGAGGGCCTTATCGGGTGTCATGAAGTCGTTGTACTTGAGGTCGGCAGTGATGTAGAGCCCGGCGCCGGCGCGGCGGGCGTCGCCGATGAGCGAGGCTCCGGCCCCGGTGCAGAGGGCGACGCGGACAACCCGCTCGGCGGCGATGTCGCTGTGGCGGATGACCCGCACCGAGAGGCGCTCGCGGACCCGCTGCAGGAAATCGACCGTCCGGACCGGCTCGGGCAGGTCCCCGACGACGCCGAAGCCCACCCCCTCCTCGGCCGAGGGCTGCAGCAGCTGCAGGCTGGGCA
>FR892022.1:49295-49806 GCA_000434235.1 Alistipes sp. CAG:268
GCCGCCCGGAGCGCTGTCGAGGTTCGTGTGGCAGGCGTAGAGGGCGATTCTGCGCCGGATAGCCCGCTCGACACAGCGCTGCACGGCATCGGCCGAATTGAAGCGCTTGAGCGGGTGGAAGACGATCGGATGGTGTGTGATGACCAGGTCGCAGCCCAGCCGTTCGGCCTCGTCGAGCACCTCCTCCGTGACATCGACGGCCAGCAATGCGGCATGCACCTCGTCGTCCTCTCGGCCGACGACAAGTCCCGCATTGTCATAGGATTCCTGCCAGCGAAGCGGGGCAAAGGTTTCGATAACCGAGGTTACATCTTTGATTTTCATAGTCATATGGTTTCAGGTCGGGGTTTTCGGTGCGCCGTCAGAAGAGCGACTGTTCGTAGAAGGCGAACAACTCCTTGTGCTCGACCTCCTCCTTCTTGCGGCGGGGTTTGCGCGCGGCGCGGCGGGGTTGCCCCGGGGCATCCGACGGCGCCTCCTCCAAAGGCTGTCCCGTCGCCTCGTCGATCCG
>FR892023.1:0-6521 GCA_000434235.1 Alistipes sp. CAG:268
GCCGGACAACACATGTTGTCCGGCGGCTCTGTTTCGGATTCGGTCCCGATTAATGGGGACCGAATCCCGGAGGGGGGCCTCCCGGGCCGGGCCCCATCATTCCCCGGCGTCGGGAACCCGAATCCACTCCGTCATAATCCTTGATGTTGGTCGAACCCTTCTTGCCGAACCGACGCAGGTTGAACGTAAACTGAACCATGAAATACCGGCCGATCACACTGTTGGTCGCATTCTGTGTTCAGCCCGAACCCGTGGTCCGCACGAACGACTTGTTCTGGTTGAAGATATCGTTTACGCCGAACATGATCTCTCCGCGCTGATTCCGGAAAATCTTCTTGCCGATGTAGGCGTTGCAGAGCAGGTAGTCGTCGTTGTAGTCGTTGGTGAAGCCGAGATACTGCGTGTAGGCGGCACTCGCCGTGAACGTGAAGCCCAGCGGGAAGACGACCTTCAGGTCACCGCTGGCCGTGTGGTTGAAGTAACGGTTCTTGCTGCTCACGCTGCTCAGCGAGTTGGTCGCTTCGTTGTAGGTGCCGTTCCACGAAAGGGTGAAATCGACATTCTCCGAGATGTTGCTGCCCAGCACGGCCCGGAAGTCGTAGCCCATGTTCTCCGTATCGTTGCGCTCGCCGCCTGTAATGGCACCCGTATCGGGAACGACCGTACCGCCAAACATGCTCGGCGTCTTGGTATAGGTCACACCCGCCATGACGTTGAAGTTCGAGCGTAAGAATCCGATCGGGAAACCGTAGCTGAGGTGGGTCCGCAGGCTCAGGTAGCCGTCGAGGTTCACCGGCGTCGAATAGAAGTTCGGCGTGTAGGTCTCGCCATCGACCGTGAACGAGGGATTCTGCACAGTGTGCGTGCCGATGTAGTCCGACGTACTCTGCATGGAGAACATCCACATGAACGTACGACCCTTTTCGACATTCGAATTGATGTAGTGGAAGTTGATCCGGTGGCTGTACGAGGGGTTGAGCGTCGGGTTGCCGTGCGAGATGTTCTGCGCATCCGCCAGGTCGTAGACACCCTGCAGGCTCGTCACGTCGGGATTGCTCGTCGAAGAGGTGATGAACAGACGCAGCGAATTCTCGCGGTTGATCATCAGCTGACCCATCATGAAGTAGGTGAAGTCGTCATACGAGTGGCGGATCTGCTCCGAAGCGCCCTGCGTCACCTGCCCGTCGAGCACCGAATGCTGGTAGTAGACGTTCGCTACGAACGTGTTGCGGTCCTTCGAATAACGGAAACCCGGGCCGACGCGCTGCGTGGTATAGTTGCTCTCGTAGGCATTCGACAGCGTCGGGTCGGGCAGAAGCCCGGCGATCGAGAAGTCGCTGCCCGTCTCGTAGGATCGCTTGTCGCGTTCCTGATGGTCATAGGCGGCACGATACTGAAGGCTGACCTGCGCATACTTGGCCACCGGCTCCGTATAGGTGAACTCACCGCGGAGGCTGTAGCTGCTCGACGGTGCGAGGTTGCGCAGATAGCGCGGCAGGAAATAGTCGGTCGGATCCCATTCGCCCGTCTCGGGATCGATCGCCGGACGGTCGGGCAGACTTCCCAACTGGTTCGACCACGAATCCGAATCGTTCGTCCGGTCCGAATAGTTCACGTTGCCGTTGAGGGTAATCGTCCGGCCGTCCTTGCCCAGCTTGGCCCGGTAGATGGCCGACGTGCGGAGGTTGTAGCCGCTCGAAAGGCCGTTGCTATAGTTGTCCGTGCGGCTGTAACCGCTCTCGCCGTACTGCCAGCCCTGCGTCGTGCTCCACGGATCGTTCGACTGGTAGCTGAAACTCGGGCGGATCATCAGGTTCTGGTTGTCCGAGATTTTCCACTCGAGGCGGCCGTTGAAACGGTGGTTGTAGTTCCGCGTATCGGAATAACCGAGCGTCGAAAGGGTATCGACCGCCATCGGGGCCTCGTACCACTTGTCTACCGTCGAACGGTTCGTCGTATTGGTGCTGTTGAAGAAGTAGCTGCCCTGGAACGACACCTGGTCGCGCTTGCCCCACGTGTCCGAATAGTTCAGACCGATGGCATTGACCTTGGCCACACCGCTCTGGGGGCGCATCATGTACTGACCCACACCGCTACCGCGGCCGCCGCTGCTGCCCGTCACACCGAGGATGTCCTCGAACGAGAAATTCTGCTGATTGACGTTGTTAAAGAGGCCGATCACCGACACGCGGCTGTCGCCCGAGAAGATATTGACGTTGCCGCCGGCGATGTATTTGTGGTGCGGCTCAGCCCCCGAGTCGTAACCGTAGCCGGCATAGAGTTTTCCGAACTGGCCCTGGCGCATGCCCGGTTTGGTCACGATGTTGAGGGCCTTGTATCCCTCGCCGTCGTCCATACCGGAGAACTCGGCCGCATCCGAGAGTTTGTTGTAGACCTCGACTCGGTCCACGGCCTCGGCCGGCAGCGACTTGATGGCCGTCGTCACATCCTCGCCGAAGAACTCCTTGCCATCGACGAAGATCTTCTTGATCTCCTCGCCCTGGGCCCCGACCGTACCGTCGGTGACGGTGATGCCCGGCATCTTCTTGAGCAGCCCCTCGACATCGGCGTCGGTCGTCACCTTGAAGGCCCCGGCGTTGTAGCTCACCGTGTCACCCTTCTGCGAGGTACGCATCGACTTCACCTCCTTGACCACGGTCTCGATCTGCACGCCCGGCTTGAGGCGCAGCACACCGAGGTTCACCTTCGGGGCCGACACGCGGAAGGTCGTGTCGAGCGTATTGTATCCCAGGAAGGAGATCGAAAGCCCGTATTCGCCGTAGCTGAGCGACGGAAAGGAGATGAGGCCCTTGTAGGCCGACGTGGCATACTGTTTCTTGTCGGGTGTCGCCGAGGGAGTCAGCGTCAGCACCGCACCGATCACCTCGTCGCCGGTGTCGGCATCCACGAGCGTTGCCGTGACGGATCCCTTCTGTGCGAAGGCGGCAACGGCAAACAGCACCATGAGGGCTGTCAGCAGTGTCTTTTTCATCATTCGGTTAACGTATTTGCTTGTTTGCTTGCGCCCGCGAAATTAACGGTTTCGCGGCAATCTTGTTCCCCGAAGGGGGTGAATCGCCCAAAAAAGGGTGCCAGTCGCCCGGACCGGCACCCTCGCATGGATCGTATTCCGGAAAAACTGCCGGATTTTGCTACTCCTCGGGATTCTGGGCCGCCTTCACGGCACCGCGACGGGCCTTGCCGCGGGGCGCTTCGCCGTTGGCCTTCGGGCACTCACCGGCTTCGGGGCATACCTCGGGGCAGGGACGGCCCTCACGCGGACAGAGGCCTTCGGGGGCCGGCTTGCCGGCCTTCGGACAGGCGGGACCGCAACCCGGCTTGCCGGCCTTCGGGCCGTGCATCCGATGGTGTTTCGGGGCCGGGCGCTGCTGCATCTGCGCCCACTTGACGAACTGCTCGGTCGAGAGAATCGACTTCATCTGTTCGGCACGCGCCTCCCGGGCCTTGCGCATCGCCTCGCGCTGTGCCTCCATCTCCTTCAGCTGCTGGAGGTTGATCTCATAAACCTGCTTTTTCTGGGCATCGGTAAGGTTGAGCCGTTCAGCCATGCGGTCGGTCTTGCGCTGTGCGATCTGTTCGAGCGTCGGGCGCTCTTTGGGCGCGGCTGCGGGAGCCGGCGCGGACTCGGTCTGTGCGAAAACCGCTTCTCCTGCCATCAGGCACAATGCAGCAACGGCTGCAAAAATCGTCTTTTTCATGGTTGTCTGTCTTTTAGTGAAACATTCCTAATTCGGGGATCTCCGATACAAAAGTAGCACCGAAAAACAGAATACGGACCGGCAGGTCGGCCAAACGGCCATTCGGCCCGGCGAACCGCCTATTCCGCAGGGCGAACCGCCCGCAGCCACGCCTTGAATTCGGGAACCCGGGCCTTCGAGATGACGATCCGCTCGGGCGTATTGACCGCAAGGTGCAGCGTCAGGAGGCTGCCGAACCACACGGCGATCTCCTTCACGGCACGGCGCGCGACGATGAACTGGCGGTTGGCCCGGAAGAAGTCGTGCTCGGGGAGCTGCGACTGATAGGCCTCCAGCGTGCGGTCCATCGGGTAGACCTCCCCCTCGAAGGTGCAGGCCGTGACCTTTTCGTTGGCCGTGTAGAGGTAGGCGATCGCATCGCGCCGCAGGGGGATGATCCGATCGCGGACATGCACCAGGAAGACCTCCTCCGACTGCCGGGCGGCCATCGTCCGCACGCGCGAGCCGTAGTCGAGCCGCTCGCCGGAGGTGAGCCGCCGCAGCTTCTCGAGCGCACGCCGCACGTCGTCGGCATTGATCGGCTTGAGCAAATAGTCAATGCTGTTCACCTTGAAGGCCTCGAGCGCATACTGGTCGTAGGCCGTGGTGAAGACGACCGGTGCGGTGACCTCCACCGACTTGAAGATGCGGAACGAGTCGCCGTCGGCCAGGTGGATGTCCATGAACAGCAGGTCGGGCTGGGGATTCGCACGCAGCCACTCGACGCTCTCGGCCACGCTCTCAAGCGTGGCCACGACCTCCACGCCGGGAGCGACCTGGCGCAGTACGGCGGCAAGGTTCAGCGCCGCGGCGGTCTCGTCTTCGATAATGAGTGCTTTCATCGTGCGGCAGGGGGTTCGAGCGGCAGCCGCACGGTGAATGTACCGTCGGAGTCGTCAATTTCGATATCGCGGCCCGTGATGAGCAGCCAGCGGTTGCGCAAGTTCTCCAGACCGATGCCGGTCGAGGGTTCGGGCTCGAGTTTCGGGCGCAGCGGGTTCGACACGACCAGGCGGCCGTCTTCGACACGGATCGAGACGTGCAGCGGATTGCTGCGCGTGATCGTATTGTGTTTCACGGCATTGCCGATCAACGGCTGGAGCGAGAGGGCCGGAAGGCGCCAGCAGAGGTAGTCCGAATCGACCTCGATATCGAAGTAGAGCTTGTCGGCATACCTTATTTTAAAGAGGTAACTGTACGCCTCGGCGAACTTCAGCTCCTCGCCGAGGGTGATGAGCGTGCTCTGTCCGTTCTGGATGATGTAACGGAACGTATAGGAGAGCTGATCGATGTAGGTCAGGGCCTTCTGGTCGTGCTTCTCGCGCACAAGCATCGCCAGCGAATTGAGCGAGTTGAAGAAGAAGTGGGGGTTGATCTGCCCGACGAGCATGTTGTAGCGCGTGGTGAGGTTCTCGTTCTTGAGCCGCTCGTTCTCCACCTCGACAAGCTGCCGCTGCGAGATGAGCACATAGAGCCGGCTGTAGAGCAGCGACACGACCAGTGCGAACGAACACTTGAGCAGCAGCATGTAGTCGAACATCCGCCCGCTCATGAAGTTCAGCACAACCCGGCCCGAATGCCACTCCGTGACGGGCGCCACGCAATAGAGCACAACGGCAGCCACACAGCTCCACAGGCAGCTGCGGATGTAGCGGCGCATCGAGTAGCGGCGGTGGGAATCGGTGAGGATCGTCAGCAGCACGAACGACATGAAGAGGTAGAAGAGCAGCTGCAGCAGCAGCTCGGTCCACTGCGACGGACGGTTGTAGAGGCGGCTGTAGTCGAACTCCTCGCCATTGCGCGTCCGCACCTCCTTCAACACGGGATGCCCCCCCGACCGGCGCGACGGACGGATGTCGGCACGGATCCGGTCGCCGTCTTCGAGTCCCAGCCAGCGCAGGTTCTGCGGCGGCACATAGACGCTGTCGCCGCCCGCGTAGACGAGGTAGCCGTACCCGTCGGCATGCACCGCAAGCCGACCCTCGTCGCGCCGCTCCCACACCCGCTGCTCATGCCCGGGACCGCCCGACGAGGTGGTCTCGCTGCTCTGTTCGACGAGCACCAGCAGCAGGTAGGAGAAGTTCACGACCAGGCTGATCGCCACGGCGACCAGCAGGTTCAGGACCACGTCCGAATAGCGGGACAACGCGCGCATGGCCTTCGTTTTTTACTCCTCGAGCGTTTCGTCCATGAACCACGACGCATAGTGCATGTAGTCGTGGGCCGTGCGGAGCACGATCTCGTCCCGCTGCTCGGGCGTCACCTCGCGGATGCGCTTGGCCGGCACTCCGGCATAGAGCGAATTGGGCTCGAGCTGCGCATTCGAGAGCACGAGCGCCCCGGCCGCAATGATGCAGCCCGAGGGGACGACGGCGTTGTCGAGCAGGATGGCCCCCATGCCGATCAGGCAGTGGTCGCCGATCCGCGCTCCGTGCACCACGGCGTTGTGGCCCACCGACACGTCGTTGCCGATGATCGTCTGCGAAGGGTGCTTCGCCTTGTCGTAGATCGTATGGAGCACCACGCCGTCCTGGATGTTCGTCCGGTCGCCGATGACGATCTTGTTCACGTCGCCGCGCAGCACGGCGTTATACCAGATCGAGCAGTCGCGGCCGATGGTCACATCGCCCAGAACGACGGCCGTCTCGGCCAAAAAGGTGTTCTCTCCGATCACGGGTTCATGCCCGCGTACTTTTCTGATCAATGCCATAACTTATCTGTTTTTGTCTTTGCTTCGTCGTTTCGTTCGTTTTGTGCCGACGG
>FR892023.1:6587-13975 GCA_000434235.1 Alistipes sp. CAG:268
CCGGGCCGGCACGCCGCTCGGCACCGAAGATATGCCATACAGGCCGGGGAACGTCGCAGGATCACTCCTCCGTTTTGGCCTGCTGCCAGAGTGCCTCCATCTCGTCGAGCGTCATATCGTGCAGCGCATGTCCCTCGGCGGCAGCACGTTCCTCCATGTAGTTGAAGCGGCGCATGAACTTGTCGTTCGTGCGTGCCAGCGCCGATTCGGGATCAACGCCGTAGAGGCGCGCCGCATTGACCAGTGCGAAGAACAAGTCGCCGAACTCCCCCTCGAGGTCGGCCTTGCAGCCCGACCGCATCTCGCTCTCGACCTCGGCGATCTCCTCCCGGACCTTCGCCCAGACATCCTCCTTGTGCTCCCAGTCGAAACCCGTGCCGGCGGCCTTCTCGCCCATGCGGTAGGCCTTCACCAGCGCCGGAAGCGAACGCGGCACACCGCCCAGCGTACCGCTCTTGCGGTTCTTCTTGCGCAGTTTGAGCGCCTCCCAGTTGGAGAGCACCTCCTCGGGCGTGTTGGCGTGGATCTCCCCGTAGACATGCGGATGCCGGTAGATCAGCTTGTCGCACAAGGCATTGGCCACATCGCCGAAATCGAAGGCTCCCGCCTCTTCGCCCAGTTTCGAGTAGAAGACCACATGCAGGAGCAGGTCGCCCAGCTCCTCCTTGATGGCCTCCATGTCGTGGGCCGTGATGGCGTCGGCCAGTTCGTAGGTCTCCTCGATCGTATTGCTGCGCAGCGAGTCGAACGTCTGCTCGCGGTCCCACGGGCACTCCCGGCGCAGGGTAGTCATCACCTCGAGCAGGCGCGCCGCAGCCTCCAGTTTCTTCTCCTTGTTCTCTTCCATGACAAATTGCATAACAGTCAGGCAAAGTTAGCAAATCACCGGGAAAAACGTATCTTTGCGAAAGCAAAAAATCACGACCCATGACCAAACTGCGCCTTACGATCCTTGCCCTCTGCCTTGCAGCCGGGGCCCATGCCCAACCGGCCGACGCCCCCCTGACACCGACCGGAGGGGAGTTCACGCTCGGACCCTCCATGACCCTCGTGGCAGACGAAGGGCTGCTCCCGCTGGCGGAATATGCCGCCGAATACCTCAAATGCCCCGTTGAGCGGCAGGCGGCCGCCGACGGCGTCCTGTCGCTTTTGATCGATCCGGCCCCGGAGGCCGCGGCCGAAAGCTACCGGCTGGAGATCACACCCGACCACATCACCGTGCGCGGCGCCGACTACGGCGGCGTGTTCAACGGCCTGCAGGCGCTCTTCCGCCTGCTGCCGCCCGAGATCTATGCCCGCGAAGGGCTGCAGGAGCCCGTGACGCTGCCGTGCGGTGTGCGGGAAGACGCTCCGAAGTTTGCCTACCGCGGCATGATGCTCGACGTCGCCCGCACGTGGATCGCCCCCGAGGCGCTGAAGCGCCAGATCGACCTGCTGGCCTGGCACAACATCAACAAGCTGCACATCCACCTGGTGGACGACGAGGGGTGGCGCATCGAGATCAAGTCGCACCCTGAGCTGGCCGAGGTGGGCGGATTCCGCGGCGGCGATTCGCCCATCCGGCCCGTATACGGCAAACTCGACGAAAAATACGGCGGCTACTACACGCAGGACGAGATGCGGGAGATCATCCGCTACGCCGCGGTGCGCAACATCGAGATGATCCCCGAGATCGACCTCCCGGGCCACAGCCGGACCATCGCCACGCTCCATCCCGAGATCCGCTGCCGCTTCACGCCCGACACCACGCTCACGGCCGGATACGACGACCGATCGGCCTGGTGCGTGGCCCGCGAGGAGAACTACACCCTGCTGGAGGATATCCTCGGCGAGATCTGCGACCTTTTCCCGTCGGAATACGTGCACGTGGGCGGCGACGAGGTGGACATGTCGCAATGGAAACGCTGCCCGGACTGCCAGGCGCTGATGGCCCGCGAGGGGATGGACGATCCCCACCGGCTCGAGGACCGCTTCATGGAGCGGATGTCCGCGATCCTGCGGAGCCACGGCAAGCGCACGGCCGTATGGAACGAGGCGGTACGCACGGGCAACCTCTCGCGCGACACCCGCGTACACGGGTGGGAGAGTACCCGGGCCTGCCTCGACGCCACGGCAAAGGGTTATCCGACGATCGTCATGCCGGGCGAGTACTTCTATTTCGACATGCGCCAGTCGCCCGAGGAGGCCGGACACAACTGGGCCGGGATCTTCGACGCCCGAAAGGTCTACTCGTTCGACCTCGAGGGGGTCGGCTTCAGCGAGGAGCAGCGGCGCCACGTCGCGGGGCTGCAGGGGGCCTTCTGGAGCGAGCTCTACTCGGCCCACGAGCCCGAGCGGCCCGACTATCTCGACTATATGCTCTACCCGCGCGTCTGTGCCCTGGCGCGTCTGGCATGGAGCGGCAACGGCGACGGCTGGGTGCGTTACTACGAGGAACTGCGCACGAAACACTATCCCCGGATGGAGGCCATGGGCATCCGCTACCGGCTCTTCCCGCCCCGGTTAGTGTGCCGCGACGGCGTCTGCACGGTGACTGCCGACGACGGGTCGGAGATCTTCTACGTGCGCGACGACCGTCCGGGCGAGGAGTTCCGCTACACGGGTCCCGTCCGTACCGACCGACCGCACCTCTTCCGCTTCTTCACGCGCCGCGGCACGGGCCGCAGCCCCTACGTGGCCGACCGTTCCTATTACCGGACGATCACCCCCCGGGTGAAGATCACCTCGTCGATGCCCGAAAGCGGCCGCCTGCCATTCGCCAACGCCGAGAGCTATCGGGGCTACTCCTTCACGCAGCGCGCCTGCCGCGAGGGCGACTGGATTCTCTACTCTTTCGAGGAGCCGGTCCGCTGCCGTGAAATGGTGCTGCAGACCGGGTACAGCCACCTGACCAAAAACCTCTTCACCACCGGTTACGCCGAGGTATCGTACGACGGCGCGCACTTCGAGCCGGCAGGGGAGCTCGCGGCCGGGGCCGCCGTCCTGAAGCCCGCACGGGCGGTGAAGGCCGTGCGGGTCGTGGCGACGTGTCACGGCAACGGCACGCCCTTCGTTGTGATCATGCCCCCGAAGATCAAGCCCGTGCTCTGACACCGGGCGGAGCGGACATAGAAAAAAAGGGAGAGGCCTCCTTCGAAGGAGGCCTCTCCCTTTTTCTTCCCGGACATCCCGGGCGGGGGCAGATCAGGCGCGGACCTGTGCGCCGCACTTCTGCTCGAACTGCGCAACGAGGTTCTTCATCACCCGCTCGATCGTCTTCTCGTCGAGCGTGCGGGTCTTGTCCTCGAGCACGAAGCTCAGGGCGTAGGACTTCTTCCCCTCAGGGAGTTTGTCGCCCTCGTAGACGTCGAAAAGCGCCACGCTGCGCAGCAGTTTCCGCTCCGTGGCCAGAGCCACCTCACGGAGCGCCGCAAAGGTCACCGACTTATCGACGAGCAGCGCCAGGTCGCGCTTCACCTCGGGGAACTTCGAGAGTTCCGAGGCGGCCACACGGAGTTTCTTCGTGGACTTGACCAGCGCATCGAAATTCATCTCCAGGTAGTAGACATCCTGCTTGACATCGACCATGCGGCGGATCTTCGCAGCCACGGTGCCGATCTGCAGCAGCACCTTGCCGCCCAGCGACATCGAGAGGCCCTCGCCGAACAGGTCGCTCTGCAGCGGCTCGGTCTGGAGGGCATAGATGTCGATGCCGAAGCGGCGCAGCAGCTTTTCGGCCACGGCACGCAGGGTGAAGAACGAAGCCCGGACGGGTTTCACGTTCCACGACTGCGGCGTGGTGACGCCCGTCACGGCGATCGCCAGCCGGTACTCCTCCGAATAGGCCGCGAGGGGATTCTCCTCCGAACGCCGGGCCTCGTCGTAGAAGTAGCAGTTACCGAACTCGTAGAGCTCCAGGTCGCCGTTCTTGCGGTTGGCGTTCAACGCCACGGCCTCCAGCATGTTGAACAGCAGCGTCTGGCGCATGACGTTCAGGTCGGCGCTCAGCGGGTTGAGGATCCGCACGCAGCGCGCGGCCGGACACGAGGTCAGCCCCTCGTAGTAGGCGCCCCGGGTTAGCGAGTTGGACATGATCTCGGTGAAACCGTTGGCCGTCAGGAAATCGGCGGCGAGGTTCACCAGGCGGTTGCGGTCGGGACGCGGCGCATAGGAGAGCGTCGAACGCACGCGCGTCGGGATCTCGACGTTGTTGTAGCCGTAGATGCGGAGGATCTCCTCCACCAGGTCGGCCTCACGCTGCACGTCCACGCGGTAGGGCGGCACCGAAACGGTCAGCACGCCGTCGTGCTCGGCGAGGATCTTCACCTCGAGGGCACCGAGGATCGTGCGCACGGTCTGCTCGGGAATCTCCTTGCCGATGAGCATATTGACCCGGCGCAGCGAGACGTCGAAGACGAAGTCGCCGATCGGCGCGGGATAGAAGTCCGAAATGTCGCTCGAGATCTCGCCACCGGCCAGCTCCTTCATCAGCAGCGCGGCGCGCTTGGCCGCATAGACCTGCAGGTTGGGATCGACGCCCCGCTCGAAACGGAACGACGAATCGGTGTTCAGGCCGAAGCGCTTGGCCGTCTTGCGCACCCACACGGGGTTGAAGTAGGCGCTCTCGATGAAGACGTCGGTCGTCGTGTCGCTGATGCCCGAGTCGAGGCCGCCGAAGACACCGGCGATGCACATCGGGCGCTCGACCGAGCAGATCATCAGATCCTGCGCCGTGAGCTTGCGCTCCACGCCGTCGAGCGTCACGAAGGGCGTACCCTCGGCGCACGTGCGGACCACCACCTCGCGGCCCTCGATCTTCGCCAGGTCGAAGGCGTGCAGGGGCTGTCCCAGCTCGAAGAGCACGAAATTGGTGATGTCCACCAGGTTGTTCTTGGGGTTGATGCCGGCGGCACGCAGGCAGTTCTGCATCCACTCGGGCGAAGGGCCGATCTTGCAGCCGCGGACCGTGACGCCCGCATAGCGGGGAGCCGCCTCGGGGCACTCGACACGGACGGGCACTGCCAGGTCGCGGTTATCCGGAGCAAAGGCCGAAACATCGGGCCAGCGCACCTCGGCCTGCTCGCCGCGGGCCCGGAGGTAGGCTGCCAGGTCGCGCGCCACACCGATGTGCGAAGCGGCATCGACGCGGTTGGGCGTCAGACCGATCTCGATCAGGAAGTCGTCCTCTATGTGCAGGTACTCCTTCGCGGTCATGCCGACGGGAGCCTCCTGAGGCAGTTCCATGATGCCGGCGTGGTCCGTGCCGATGCCCAGCTCGTCCTCGGCGCAGAGCATGCCCAGCGACTCGACGCCGCGGATCTTCGAACGCTTGATCTTGAACTCCTCGTCGCTGCCCGTGGGGTAGAGCACCGAGCCTACCGTGGCGCACATTACCTTGAGGCCCGCGCGGCAGTTCGCCGCACCGCAGACGATCTGCAGCGGCTCGCCGCTCCCGACATCCACCGTCGTGACATGCAGGTGGTCCGAATCGGGATGGTCCACGCAGGTGAGCACCTCGCCGACCACGACGCCCTGCAAACCGCCGCGGATGGTCTCGATCTTCTCGAAGCCCTCGACTTCCAGCCCGATATCCGTCAGGATGCGGGCGATCTCTTCGGCCGACAGGTCGGTCGCGAGGTAACGCTTCAGCCAGTTGTACGAAATATTCATATCGTTGAATTTGAAGTTTTCATAAAATCAGACAAAGATAGGGATTTTTCGTCAAAAACGGCAACAATTCCTCTATTAATAGGAATCGGACGATTTGCCGGCGGAAAAATTTGCATCTTCCGGGAAGATCGGCTATATTTGTTCGAAACGTACCCGTCGCGGTGATCCGTATTTCGAACATACAGGCATGGTGGTGGCGCTCATTGACTCTCGTGGACAATGAGTGCGATGCGCCGTGCAGGTAGACGACCCCGACCGGACCAGCCACAAGCCCGTTGTTTACGAATGGTAAACAGCGGGCTTTTCCGTTTCAGATCATCCATATCAAAATCAGAAAGACCATGAAAACGAAGAAATTCTGCCTCACCGAGGCGCAGATGCCCACACAATGGTACAACATCGTGGCAGACATGCCCCGCAAGCCGCTGCCGCCGCTCCATCCCGCAACCGGACGCCCCGTTACGCGCGAGGATCTCTCCGCCCTGTTCGCCGAGGAGCTCGCCGCACAGGAGCTCTCCGAGGAGCGCTTCATCGACATCCCCGACAAGGTGCGCGAAATCTACCGCATCTGGCGTCCCACACCGCTGGTGCGCGCCACAGGCCTCGAAAAGGCGCTCGACACCCCGGCACACATCTACTTCAAGAACGAGAGCGTCTCACCGGTCGGATCACACAAGCCCAACACCGCCGTACCGCAGGCCTACTACAACAGCCGGCAGGGCATCCGCCACCTTACGACCGAGACCGGGGCCGGACAGTGGGGATCGGCCATCGCATTCGCCGCCCGACATTTCGGGATCGACGTACGGGTCTTCATGGTCCGCGTGAGCTACGACCAGAAACCCTACCGGCGGCTGATGATGAAGACGTGGGGTGCCGAATGCCTGGCCTCGCCCACGACGCAGACCCGCTCGGGGCGTGAGGCCCTCGCACGCGACCCCCGCTGCCCGGGAAGCCTCGGACTGGCGATTTCGGAGGCCGTGGAGGTAGCGATGCAGCATCCCGGGGACACGCGCTACTGCCTGGGCAGCGTGCTGAACCACGTGCTGCTGCACCAGACCGTCATCGGACAGGAGGCCGTCGCGCAGATGGAGATGGCGGGCGAGGAACCCGACATCGTGATCGGCTGTTTCGGCGGCGGGAGCAACTTCGCCGGAATCGGGTTCCCGTTCCTGCGGCGCAGGCTCACGGGCGAAAGCCGGGTGCGCGTAGTGGCCGTCGAGCCGTCGAGCTGCCCGAAACTGACACGCGGGACGTTCCAGTACGACTTCGGCGATGTGGCGGGTTTCACACCGCTCATCCCGATGTATACGCTCGGGCATGACTTCCAGCCCTCGGAGATCCACGCCGGAGGCCTCCGCTACCACGGCGCCGGGGCGATTGTCAGCCAGCTGCTCAAGGACGGGCTGATCGAGGCGCAGGCGGTGCCGCAGACCGAAACCCTCGCGGCCGGCGTGCTCTTCGCGCAGGCCGAGGGGATTATCCCGGCCCCGGAATCGACGCACGCCATCGCCGCGGCGATCCGCGAAGCGCTGAAGGCCCGCGAGGAGGGGTGCCGCCGAACCATCCTCTTCAACCTCTCGGGCAACGGCGTGAACGACCTCTACGCCTACGAACAGTATCTGGCCGGCGCATTGAAGGACTATACGCCGGGCGACGACGAAATTGCAGCGTCGGTCAGCCGGTTGGCCAGGATTATCTGAAGCATGGCTTCGGGAATAAAAACGGGAGCGGACGGT
>FR892023.1:14019-20360 GCA_000434235.1 Alistipes sp. CAG:268
CCCGTTCAACAGGGCGAAGCTCGCCGGCTGCCTACCGGGATCCCAGCCAGAGAAAGAACATACCCACCAGGATGAAGGCCAGATCGACGGCTTTCGAACGCAGGTTGCGCTCGTGGAACAGCGCCGCACCGCACAGGAACGACACGACGACCGAACCGCGACGGATCATCGAGACGACGGAGATCATGGCATCGGGATCGCGCAGGGCATAGAGGTAGGCGAAGTCGGCGGCCGAGAGGAAGATCGAGATGAACGGGATGGCCCAGCTCCAGCGGAAGGGGGTCGTATGCCCGCGCCGCGGCCACCACAGGATGCCTACCACGATGGCCATCATCAGGAACTGGTAGAGGTTGTACCAGCTCTGCACGAAGACCGGGTCGAGCCGCGTCATGATGTATTTGTCGTAGAGCCCGCTGGCCGCACCGGTCAGGGCAGCCGCGGCGATGCAGAGAATCCAGCGGTTATGCGCAAAATCAACCCCTTCACGGCGGCTCGAACGCCCCAGCAGGAAGAGCGAGACAAGCGCCAGAAGGACTCCGGCCCACTGGCTGGCGTTGAGGCGTTCGCCGAAGATCAGCAGGGCGCCGAGGAGCACCAGGACCGGGCGTGTGGCGTTGATCGGTCCGACGATCGTCAGCGGCAGGTGTTTCATGCCGAAATAGCCGAAAATCCACGAAGTAAGGACGATGGCCGACTTGAGAACGACGAGTCCGTGGGCCCGGAGGGTTCCACACGAGGATTCGAGCACCGTTCCGTCGAACCACCCGAAGCCGCACTCCGCGGAGAGGATCGCCGGAAGGAAGAAGAGCGAACAGAAAAAGGTGTTGAGCAGCAGTACGGGCAGCACGGCATTCCCGGTGAGCGCCTTCTTTTTGGCCGCATCATAGAGGCCGAGCAGCGCAGCCGAGGCAAAGGCAAGCGACAACCACATGGCAGTAAAATTCGTTCGGTTTCCGAAAAACGCAAGGAAGGCGGCTCGCGGCCGCCTTCCGGTACAATTGGGGAGTCGTTATTTGATCTCGTCGCTGTAGACCGCCCCCGGAAGATCGTGCAGGTTGTAGCGCGAGGCCATCGACATACCGTAGGCCCCGGCCGACTTAATCGTCAGCAGGTCGCCGCGCTGCGTGCGGCGCAGGCTCACGTTCTGGTCAAAGACGTCGGTCGATTCACAGGCCGTGCCCACGACCGTATACTTGTCGCGCGGGGCGTCCTCGTCGGCCGTGATGTTCTCGATGTTGTGGTAGGAGCCGTAGAGCGCCGGGCGGATCAGCTCGGTCATCGAGGCATCGACGATCACCAGCTTGCGGCCCGTGGCCGTGGTCTTGTTGAAGAGCACGGTGGTGATCAGCTCGCCGCACTCGGCGACGATCGACCGGCCGAACTCGAAGTGCACCTCCTTGTCGTCCACGCGGAGGTGGTTGTGGACGATCGAGAAGAGCGAGGCGAAGTTGGGGATCGGTTCGTTCTCGGGAACGTCGTAATTGACGCCCAGGCCACCGCCCACATCGACGAAACGGAACGTGAAGCCCAGCCGCTCGAGGTTCTCGACGATGACGTTCACCTTATTGCACATGTTCTCGAAGACGTGCAGCTCGCGGATCTGCGAACCGATGTGGAGATGGATGCCCACGATGTTGATGTGGGCTAGCGATTTGATCTCGGCGGCATGCTCGAGCACCTCCTCGTAGGAGATGCCGAACTTGCTGTCGGCCTGGCCCGTGTCGATGCAGTGGTTCGTCTTGGGGTCGATGTCGGGGTTGATGCGCAGCGCCACGTCGGTCACGCGGCCCGCCTCGGCGGAAAGGGCATCGACAACCTCCAGCTCGCCGATCGACTCGCAGTTGATGGCCATGATGCCCTGTTCGATCGCATAGCGGAGCTCCTTGTCCCGCTTGCCCACGCCGGCATAGACGATGCCTTCGGGGGCGAAACCTGCCTCGACGGCCTTGCGCAGCTCGTTGCCCGAGGCGCAGTCAATGCCCAGCCCGTACTCGCGGATGATCGCCAGCAGGTGGTCGTCGTAGTTGGCCTTGATGGCGTAGTGGACCTTGTAGCCGTATTTGTTCGATTCGTACACCACGCTTTCGAGCGTCTGACGCAGCAGCGCCGTGTCGTAGAGATAGAACGGGGTCTCGTAGCCCCGGAGCCTGGATGCGATTTGTCTGCTTAACATCTTATATACCTGACTAACTTATAACCTGTTGAGGGGCAAAGATAGGTATTTCGGGCCAAAAGAGCAAGCCCGAAAATAAAATTCTTTAGAATCCCTGCCGCAGACCTGCGCCGCACGGCTCCCGGCGAAGGCTTCGCGGAATTCAAAATATATTTCGTATATTTGCACGTATTTTTGCTCGCGAATTCATGAAAAACATCCGCAACTTCTGCATCATAGCCCACATCGACCACGGCAAATCGACCCTCGCAGACCGCCTGCTGGAGAAGACCAACACCCTGAACCAGCGCGAAATGCAGTCGCAGGTGCTCGACGACATGGACCTCGAGCGCGAAAAGGGCATCACCATCAAGAGCCACGCCATACAGATGGAATACACGGCCCGCGACGGCGAACGCTACACGCTCAACCTGATCGACACCCCGGGACACGTCGATTTCTCGTACGAAGTCTCGCGCGCCATCGCCTCGTGCGAAGGGGCGCTGCTCGTGGTGGACGCCACGCAGGGCATCCAGGCCCAGACGATCTCGAACCTCTACCTGGCCGTCGGGCACGACCTGGAGATCATCCCCGTACTGAACAAGATCGACATGGATTCGGCCATGATCGACGAGGTGAAGGACCAGGTGATCGACCTGATCGGATGCAGGGACGAGGATATCCTGCTCGCCTCGGGCAAGACGGGGCAGGGCGTCGAGGAGGTGCTCGAGGCGATCGTCGCGCGCATCCCCGCACCGAAGGGCGACGAGAACGCGCCGCTGCAGGCGCTGATCTTCGACTCGGTGTTCAACCCCTTCCGGGGCATCATCGCCTATTACCGCGTCTTCAACGGCACGATCCGCAAGGGCGAGCACGTCAAGTTCTTCAACACCGGGAGCGAGTACGACGCCGACGAGGTAGGCGTGCTGAAGCTCAAGATGCAGCCCCGCGACGAGATCTGCGCCGGAGACGTAGGCTACATCTGCTCGGGCATCAAGACCTCGTCGGACGTGAAGGTCGGCGACACGATCACCTCGGTGGCCAATCCCGCACGGGAGGCCATCGCCGGGTTCGAGGACGTGAAGCCGATGGTCTTCGCCGGCGTCTATCCCGTCGAGGCGGACCAGTACGAGGACCTGCGCGCCTCGCTCGAGAAGCTGCAGCTCAACGACGCCTCGCTGACGTTCGAGCCCGAGAGCTCGCTGGCCCTCGGATTCGGATTCCGCTGCGGATTCCTCGGGCTGCTCCACATGGAGATCATCCAGGAGCGCCTCTACCGCGAGTTCGACATGGACGTCATCACCACCGTACCGAACGTCTCCTACCGCGTGACGACGACGCAGGGCGACGTGGTCGAAGTCCACAACCCGTCGGGGCTTCCCGAGATCACGAAGATCGCCAAGATCGAAGAGCCCTACATCCAGGCGCAGATCATCACCAAGTCGGAGTTCTTGGGCAACGTCATCAAGCTCTGCATCGACAAGCGCGGCGTGATGAAGAACCAGACCTTCATCACGCAGGACCGCGTGGAGGTGAACTTCGACATGCCCCTCTCGGAGATTGTCTTCGACTTCTACGACAAACTCAAGAGCATCTCGAAGGGTTACGCCTCGTTCGACTACCACCGCACCGGTTTCGAGCTCTCGAAACTCGTCAAGCTCGACATCCTGCTCAACGGCGAGCCGGTCGATGCCCTCTCGTCGCTCACCTATACGGACCACGCCTACGACTTCGGGCGCAAGATGTGCGAAAAGCTCAAGGAGCTCATCCCGCGCCAGCAGTTCGACATCGCCATACAGGCCGCCGTCGGCGCCAAGATCATCGCCCGCGAAACGGTGAAGGCCGTGCGCAAGGACGTGACGGCCAAGTGCTACGGCGGCGACATCTCGCGCAAGCGCAAGCTGCTCGAAAAACAGAAGCGGGGCAAAAAGCGCATGCGCCAGATCGGAAATGTCGAGGTGCCGCAGTCGGCATTCCTCGCCGTGTTGAAAATGGACTGACCGCCGCCGGTAGCGGACTCACGAACCCCAAGACCATGAAGAAGACCATCATCGACCTGTTCGAATCCTCCGTCGCACGCTACGGAGCCAAGACCTTCCTGCTCGAGAAGCGCCATCGCAAGTTCGAGCCCACGACCTATGCCGAAACCCGCGAGCAGGCGCTCGAGGTCGGCGCGGGGCTCGCCTCGCTGGGCATCCGCCCCGGGGACAAGGTGGCGATCCTCTCCGAGGGGTGCAACGCATGGATCATCTCCGAACTGGGACTCTTCTACGCCGGGGCGATCAGCGTGCCGCTCTCGGTCAAGCTCGAGGAGTCGAACGACCTGCTCTTCCGCCTGCGCCACGCCGAGGTCAAGGCGCTCTTCGTCTCGAAATACCAGCTGCCGAAGATCCGCCGCATCCGCCACGAAATTCCGGGGGTGAAGCACATCATCGTCTTCGGACACCTGCCCCTCGAACCGGGCGAAACGGCCTTCGGGACCCTCAAGCGGCTCGGACGCGACTATCTGGCCAAACACCGCGAGGAGTTCATGGCAATCGGGCAGGCGATCCGCAACGACGACTACGCCACGATCACCTACACTTCCGGCACGACGGCCGATCCGAAGGAGGTTGTGCTCACGCACCGCAACTACACGGCCAACGTCGAGCAGTCGCTCTCGCGCATCGACATCCCGTCGCACTACCGCACGCTCATCATCCTGCCGCTCGACCACTGCTTTGCGCACGTCGTCGGCTTCTACATCATGATCGCCTGCGGCGCCTCGGTAGCCACGGTGCAGATCGGCGCCACGCCGATGGAGACGCTCAAGAACATCCCGCAGAACATCCGCGAGGTGCAGCCGCACTTCCTGCTGTCGGTGCCGGCGCTGGCCAAGAACTTCCGCAAGAACATCGAGAGCTCGATACGCGCCAAGGGCCGTTTCACGGAGCGGCTCTTCCGCCTGGCGCTCCGCACGGCCTATGTCTACAATCAGGACGGATACGGCAGGGGCCGCGGATGGCGGATCCTGCTCGCCCCGGTGGTCGGCATCTTCGACGCCCTGCTGTTCAGCAAGGTCCGCGAGGCGTTCGGCGGCTGCATGGAGTTCTTCGTCGGCGGGGGCGCCCTGCTCGATACGGAGCTCCAGCGCTTCTTCTACGCCATCGGCATCCCGATGTTCCAGGGATACGGACTCTCGGAGGCGACGCCCGTCATCTCGACCAACTCGCCCAAACACCACTGGCACCGCTTCGGTTCGTCGGGCAAGATCCTCATCCCGCTCGACCTGAAGATCCTCGACGAGGAGGGGAACGAGGTGCCCCGCGGTACGAAGGGAGAGATCGTCATCCGCGGCGAGAACGTCATGGCGGGATACTGGAAGAACCCCGAGGCTACGGCCGAGACCGTACGCGACGGATGGCTCCACACGGGCGACATGGGTTATGTCTCCGAGGATGAGTTCCTCTATGTGCTGGGGCGGTTCAAGAGCCTGCTGATCGCCTCGGACGGCGAGAAATACAGTCCCGAAGGAATGGAGGAGGCGATCGTGGACAAGTCGCCCTACATCGACCAGATCCTCATACACAACAACCAGAACCCCTTCACGGGGGCCATCGTGGTGCCGAACCGCGAGGCCCTGCTGCGCGAGCTGGCGGCCCGCGGAGTGGCCGAAGACGGACGGGCGGAGGCCGCGGCCGAGATCATCGGCGCAGAGATCGACCGATACCGGGGCCAGGGCGCCTATGCCGGCGAATTCCCCGAGCGTTGGCTGCCGGCCGAACTGGCCATCGTGGACGAGCCGTTCACGGAGCAGAACGGACTGGTGAACAGCACGATGAAGGTGGTGCGCAGCAAAGTCGAGGAGCACTTCCGCGACCGGATCGACTACCTCTATTCGCCCGAAGGGAAGACCCTGAAGAATCCCCGCAACCTGGCGTCGCTGAAAAAAATAGTGGGGTAGCCCGCATTTTTTCGGGCGCAAGATTTGCGAATTCGAAAAAGCGAAGTAACTTTGTACTCCGAATTGCGAAAATAGCTCAGTTGGTAGAGCATCAGCTTCCCAAGCTGAGGGTCGCGGGTTCGAGTCCCGTTTTTCGCTCGACAAAATCCCTGCCCTTCGGCGGGGATTTTCGCATAGGAAAGGCCTGCAGGATACAGCCCGCGTGGGGTCTTTCTGCCGCCGGCCGTTTCACCTCCGGCCGACGGA
>FR892023.1:20385-28810 GCA_000434235.1 Alistipes sp. CAG:268
CACCTCCGGCCGACGGATGCGCTTTGGAGTTTTCGGAACACCGTCTCGGAATTTCGCCCCGAAATATTTGTTATTCTGCACGAAAAGTAATACTTTTGGCCCGTCGGCATACTGTAGCCCGCCGGAAGGGTGTGCCATAGGGATCCCCCGAGAGAAAGGATATGCAAACAATGAGTGCTGATGACAGTTTGGACAGCATTGATTATTGGTGCATACAGGAACGGAATATAGGTTTCGACAAAACCAGATATTACAGACTCTCAGACGGATAATCCGACAGCATCCCGGCACGGAGCCACAAACAGAAGTTTTGCATGCAACAACCACATATTTTCTTATTTGAGCGTCGATCCGTTTTAATCCTGAAATGAATTCGATTATGAAAATCCCTGCCTTTCTGCTGATGTTCTCTCTCGCCGCACTATTGAGTTCGTGCGCCTCAACCGAACGAATCACCTATTTTCAGGATGTCCGCCCCGGAGAACAGATCACCCAGGGGATAACCCCGGTCACCGTCAAGGTACAGCCCGAAGACAAGATCTCGATTATCGTGAACAGCAAGGACCCGCTTCTGGCCGACCTGTTCAACCTGCCGATCGTATCCAGGCAACTGGGTACCAAAAATTCAGGTGCCGGCTCCTCTTCCCAGGGAATCTCAGGCTATACGGTCCGTCAGGACGGCACGATCGACTTTCCCGTGCTGGGCAGCGTCTACGTGGCCGGCATGACCCGCGAGGAGATCGCCGCACACATCAAAAGCGAACTCATCAGCCAGAACCTCATCAAGGATCCGGTCGTGACGGTCGAATTCATGAACCTCACCGTCTCGGTGCTCGGCGAAGTGGCAAATCCCGGACGATACAGCATCGACAAGGACTACATCACGCTGCTGGAAGCCCTCAGCATGGCCGGCGACATGACCATCTTCGGCAAACGCGACAAGGTGCTCGTCCTGCGTGAGGTGGAGGGGCAGCAACGCGTCTACGGAGTCGATCTGCGATCGGCCGAGCAACTCTACAACTCGCCGGTATACTACCTGCAGCAGGACGATGTCGTATACGTCGAACCGAACTCGATGCGGGCCCGCCAGTCCACGGTGAACGGCAACAACGTACTCTCGGCCACCTTCTGGATGTCGCTCGTCTCGCTGATCACCACCGTGACGGTCCTTTTCGTCAAATAACCGAACAACAAAACCCCAAGAACAAAAAAAAGAAGCAACCGTACCATATGGAAATGACCCAGAATACGTCCCCCGCCGAACCGATGGACGATTCCATTCAGATCAAGGACCTGCTCTACCTTTGCCTGGCCAAATGGAAATGGTTCATACTCTCGCTGCTGGTCACCCTGAGCCTGGCATTCCTCTACCTGCTGAAGACCCCCTCGGTCTACACCCGCTCGGCCACGCTGCTCATCAAGGAGAACACCAAGGGGCAGTCGCTGGCCTCCGATGTCGAATCGTTCGGGGACCTCGGACTCTTCCAGACCACCACAAACGTAAACAACGAGCTGCTCGTACTGCAGTCGCCCTCGATCATGCTCGAGGTCGTAAAGCGGCTGCACCTGGACATGAACTACCATATTCCCGGACGTTTCCAGGACCGCGTGGCATACGGGGCCTCGCTGCCCCTGACCGTCTCGCTACCCGAACTGACGGAGAACGAATCGGCCCGCTTCACCCTCAAGGTACGCCCGGGCGGTGAGGTGGAGTTGTCGGAGTTCGTCCGCAACGGCGAAGAGATCCCCTCGGAGAAGGTCATCAAGGGCAACCTCACCGACACGCTGACAACGCCGCTGGGACGGGTCGAGATCACTCCGACGCCCTATTACGACATCGACCGAGGTTGTCAGTTGAAGGTCTCCCGGACGGGACTCTACGGAGCCGTCGGCAGCTATTCGGGCAATCTGACCGTCACCCTGAGCGACAAGAAGGCTTCGGCCATCGACCTTACCTTCCGCGACGTCTCCACGCAACGGGCCGAGGACGTACTGAACACCATGATCTCGGTATACAACGAGAACTGGGTAAGGGACAAGAACCAGATCGCCGTCTCGACCTCGATGTTCATCAACGAGCGTCTGGGGGTCATCGAGCGGGAACTGGGCAATGTGGACGAGAACATCTCCACCTACAAGAGCGAAAACCTCCTGCCCGACGTGCAGGCCGCCTCGAGCCTCTACATGGCGCAGAGCAGCGAGACCAATGCCCAGATCATGGCTCTGAGCAACCAGCTCTACATGACCCGCTACGTACGGAACTACCTCTCCGACGAGAACAACAGGACACAGCTGCTGCCGGCCAACTCGGGAATCGAGAGCACCAACATCGAATCGCAGATCTCGGAGTACAACACCAAACTGCTTCAGCGCAACAGCCTGGTGGCCAACTCCAGCACGCAGAACCCGCTGGTCGTGGATATGGATCAGGCACTCTCGGAGATGCGCCGGGCGATCATCACCTCGATCGACAACCAGATCCTCACGCTCAACACGCAGATCGCCAGCCTGCAGCAGAACGAGCAGAAGACCACGGCGCGCATTGCCGCCAACCCCTCGCAGGCCAAATACCTGCTCTCGGTGGAACGCCAGCAGAAGGTCAAGGAGGCCCTCTATCTCTTCCTGCTGCAAAAACGCGAGGAGAACGAGCTCTCGCAGGCCTTCACGGCCTACAACACGCGGGTGATCACCCCGCCGAGCGGGAGCATGGTGCCGACAACGCCCGTACGACGCAACATCCTCGCCATAGCGTTTGTTATCGGACTGCTCATCCCCGTGGGCGTGATCTTCCTCAGGGAGGTGATGAACACCCGGATCCGCGGGCGTAAGGACGTCGAGAAACTCCCGCTGCCGTTCCTCGGCGAAATCCCGCAATGGGGAGGCAACGGCCGGTCGCTGTTCGGGAAGAAGAAAAAAAGAGAGCCTGCGGCCGATTCGATCGTCGTCCGCGAAGGCAAACGCGACGTAATCAACGAGGCATTCCGCGTATTGCGCACCAACCTTGAATTCGTCGTCGGAAAAAGCGAAAAATCGAATGTCATCATACTCACGTCGTTCAACCCGGGAAGCGGCAAGTCGTTCCTGGCGATGAACATCGCCATGAGCCTGGCCATCAAGGGACGCCGCGTGCTGGTCATCGACGGCGACCTGCGCCACGGATCCACATCAGCCTATGTTGGCTCGCCGCGGCACGGACTGAGCGACTACCTCGGGTTCCGTACCGACAAGGTGGAGGAGATTCTCGTGCGCGACAAGGAGTACGAGAATCTGAACATCCTGCCTGTCGGCACGATTCCGCCCAACCCGACGGAACTGCTCGAAGAGAGCCGGTTCGGGGAGCTCATCGCACGCCTGCGCGCCGACTACAACTACATACTGATCGACTGCCCGCCGATCGAGGTGGTGGCCGATACGCACATCATCGAGAAGGTCGCCGACCGCACCCTCTTCGTCGTACGCGCAGGGTTGCTCGAACGCAGCATGCTGTCCGTACTGGAGAACATCTACAGGGAGAAGAAGTTCAAGAACATGGCACTGATCCTGAACGGTACCGACGGACAGTCCGGCTACTACGGATACGGCAACCGCTACGGTTACCACTACGGATACGGCTACCACTACGACTCCGGATCGAAGAAGTAGCCCCGACCGCACATGTGGCCCTTCACCCGTTCCTGTTCCCTCGCCGAAAGCGGACTCTTCGAGGGTTTTACCGACTGGCACTCGCACATCCTGCCTGCCGTGGACGACGGCGTGCGCAGTGTGGAGGAGGCTCTGGAAATCCTGCACGGATACGAAGCGCTCGGCATGAAGACCGTGTGGCTCACGCCGCACATCATGGAGGACATGCCGAACACCTCGGAGAGTCTGAAGCGCAAATTCGAAGAGCTGCGGACGGCATATTCCGGACGGATCGAACTCCACCTGGCGGCAGAACACATGCTGGACAACCTGTTCGACGAGCGGCTCAACGGCAACGACCTGCTGCCGATCGGACAACGCGGTGACCACTTGTTGGTCGAGACCTCCTATTTCAACCCTCCGCTGGATCTCAAGGGGACGCTTTGCCGGATCCGCTCGTGCGGATATTATCCGTTGCTGGCGCACCCCGAGCGGTATGTCTACATGTCACGGAAGGATTACAGACGACTGCACGAAGCCGGAGTTCGCTTCCAGCTCGACCTCTTTGCATTGGCCGGCATGTACGGAAAGCGGGCGACGGAGTGTGCCGGATGGCTTCTGGAACAGGGGTTCTACGACGCTGCAGGCACCGATATCCACCGCAAGGCTGTCTGTGACCGCATCCGCGGTTTCCGGTTGTCGCGGAAAATCTGTACGGCACTGACGACACTCTGCCGCGACTCCGACGGTCTGTAACCCGGCCTCGGAAAAGAGAACGGCCGCACCTGTTTCGGAAGGGATGCGGCCGTTTTTGCGTCACGACGACATCTTTTGGCCCCTGCGGCGCCGACTTCGGATATTCTCACTATCTTTGTATGATGAACCACGGCATACGCCGCACCGAAAAACGACTGAATCATGGAAAACCAATACGTCGAACCCATCGCGGAACTACTCAGGCAGGTCGGACTGACGGAACAGATCACCTGGCAGACGCAAGCGATTGTCCTTGCCGGCATCCTGCTGCTCTCGTGGCTCACGGCCGTGCTGTTCCGCCGGCTGGTCATCCCGGCCCTCCAGAAGATCAGCAGCCAGACCAGGGTGACGTGGGACGACCACCTGTTCAAGGACGAGATCATGCACGACCTCTGCCGGCTGTTGCCTCCGCTGATCTGGTATGTCCTGCTGCCCGTAGCCTTTCCCGACCAGCCCGTCCTGCTGTCGATCCTCCGCAAGGGCTCGCTCATCTACCTGATCGTCGCCGCGCTCGTGCTCGTGCGCTCGTTTCTCAACACGCTCTACGAAATCTCGAACGAACACGAAACGCTCCGCAACCGGCCGCTGAAAGGCATCTACCAGATGTTCAAACTCATCGCCGTCTGCATCGGCGGCATCCTGATTATCAGCATCCTGATCGACCGCGATGCCACGTCGATCCTGGCCGGACTCGGAGCTTCGGCCGCCGTCCTGATGCTCATCTTCCGCGACAGCATCCTGGGGCTCGTGGCGGGCGTACAGCTCTCGGCCAACGACATGCTGCGTCCCGGCGACTGGATCACGATGTCGAAATACGGCGCCGACGGCTACGTGACCGAAGTCTCGCTGACGACGGTCAAGGTGCAGAATTTCGACAAGACAATCACGACGATCCCGCCCTATGCGCTGGTCAGCGACTCGTTCCAGAACTGGCGCGGCATGCGCGAATGCGGCGGACGGCGCATCAAACGCTCCATAGCGATCGATGCCCGGACCGTACGGCGCTGCACGGCAGAGGAGATCGCACGTTTCCGCAGTCTCGGCTACATCGGGGACGAGGAACCCGACGAAGAGGCGGTCAATCTCCGGGTATTCCGGGGATACCTGATGCACTACCTCAAGGGGCGGAAGGAGATCAGGCAGGACCTGCTCCAGATGGTCCGCATGCTGCAGCCGACGACCGAGGGCATCCCCATCGAGGTCTATTGCTTCACGGCCGACACCGAATGGACCGCCTACGAACGGATCCAAAGCGCACTGTTCGATCACCTGCTCGCCACGCTGCCCGAATTCGGGCTTGCCGTCTACCAGCGTCCCGCCGGCCGCGACTTCCGCACGGAAGAGGAGACGAAAGCATGATCCGGGACAAACGCATTTCGAGAAAACACGGACGGACACATCCGATATAATGCCGACAGCGGCGGTGGAACACTCCATCGCCGCTGTCATTTGAATTATCTGACTCCCCAAAAAACTACTCGGCCTCGTCCAGCCGCAGGATCCGCACCACGCGGTAGGCCCCGTCGTAATCGGCCGCAAACTCGGCCACGGACTTGTCCACGGGGCACAGTTCCAGCTCGGCGCCGACCGTCCATTCGGCACGACCCGACTCCACGAAGCGCTGCTCGAGGCAGCCCGACTCGTCGATCAGCCAGAAGGTGGTCGAATCGCCTGCGGCACGGAATGTCCGCACCTCGGGAGCAAAGGTCACCGTACCCTCCAGAACCACATGCGTTTCGTTTTCGGGTTCGGCATCGAAGGCGTCCGCCGCACGGCTGTAGGCCCGACGTCCGTCACCGCGGCCAAGAATCAGGCTGTCGGCATCGACACGCACGATGTCGAGCGTATCGGCAAACTCGAGCGTCTGCCCGTTGCCGATGCTCTTTCCCGCAAGCACCAACTGCCGGCCGAACAGCTGCCAGCGATCGTACTCGAGCGTCGCCATATTGACCGACCGTGCAGTACCGTCGGCTGACAGGGCCATTCCCTGGAACCCGTCCATACCGGGAATGGGCTCCAACCACACGCCGACCAGTTTGTCGGCCGACGGCCCGGATGTGCAGGAGGTTCCTGCCACACACAGAGCCGCACACCAAAACATCCAAAATCTCTTCATGGATCCTCTTTTTTACGATTAGCATTCCGTCCAAAACGGAATTTCGACAAAGATAGCAATTTGAGTCCAAGAGTATCCTCCCGAAGGCCGAAAAAACAGGACCGAAGAGGATCCGTTTCGCTTCCTGCGCCCGCCGGCAGGGCGGAATTCCGGAGGTCTGCCGGGGTGCTGAACGCCAACCGACACGACGCGAGGGACTTGCAGTTCCCCGCGTTTTTTTGTCGATAAAATGTTCATGAAAAACAACCGGAGCGCTCGCCCGAATGAAAAACATCGCCTATATTTGCATCGAGCAAGGTTCCCCGCCGGCGGCTGCCGGCCCGGGATCAAAAGGGAACACCTGTGCGAATCAGGGGCTATTCCCGTAGCTGTAAGCTCCGTAAACGACCGCATACTCTTGAGCCACTGTCCCGCCGGGACGGGAAGGCATGCGGAGGGGGCGAGCCAGAAGACCTGCCTTGCCGGATGAGGCTCCGAACCTCGGGGATAAGGAACGGCGCCCGAAAACTGCTTAAACCGGACATACCAGAGGCCGAACTCCGCGCTTTGCCGCACACGCTCCGCCGTGCGGGAAAGGGCAGGGCTTCGCACCCTCGGGAAACGACTGAACAACAAACTAAACAGTGGGCTTATTATGGGCATTTCGGAACTCCAAATCGTCAAACGCGACGGCAAGCGCGAGCCGTTCTCGGTGGAAAAGATCAAACGCGCGATCAGCAAGGCATTCCTCTCGGTGGGCGGCTACGCCACCGACGACGACCTGACGTCCGTCCTGAGCCGCGTGCACATCGCCGACGGCATGAGCGTCGAGGAGATCCAGAACCAGGTCGAGGTGGCCCTCATGGCCGAGCACTACTTCGCCGTGGCCAAGAGCTACATGCTCTACCGCCAGAAACACACCGAAGACCGCGAGGACCGCGAAAAGCTCAACTTCCTGATCGACTACTGCGACGCGAAGAACCCGGCAACGGGATCGAAATACGACGCCAACGCCAACGTCGAGAACAAGAACATCGCCACACTCATCGGCGAGCTGCCCAAACAAAACTTCATCCGGCTCAACCGCCGCCTGCTCACCGACCGCATCCGCGAGATGTACGGCAAGGAGTTGGCCGACAAGTACCTCTACCTGCTGCGCAACCACTTCATCTACAAGAACGACGAGACGTCGATGGCCAACTACTGCGCCTCGATCACGATGTACCCGTGGCTGCTCAACGGCACGCTGTCGATCGGCGGTAACTCGACCCGCCCGACGAACCTCAAGTCGTTCTGCGGCGGCTTCGTGAACATGGTATTCATCGTCTCGTCGATGCTCTCGGGAGCCTGTGCCACGCCCGAGTTCCTCATGTACATGAACTACTTCATCGAACAGGAGTACGGCGAGGACTACTACCTGCGCGCCGACGAGGTGGTGGATCTCTCGCGCAAGCGCCGCACGATCGACAAGGTGATCACCGACTGTTTCGAACAGATCGTCTACTCGATCAACCAGCCGACGGGCGCCCGCAACTTCCAGGCCGTCTTCTGGAACGTGGCCTACTACGACCGTTTCTACTTCGAGTCGCTCTTCGGCGAATTCCGCTTCCCGGACGGTTCGCAGCCCCACTGGGAGTCGCTTTCGTGGCTGCAGAAGCGTTTCATGAAGTGGTTCAACCGCGAACGGACCCGGACCGTGCTGACCTTCCCGGTCGAGACGATGGCCCTGCTGACGCGCGACGGCGACGTCATGGACCGCGAATGGGGTGACTTCACGGCCGAAATGTACGCCGAGGGGCACTCGTTCTTCACCTACATCAGCGACAACGCCGACTCGCTCTCGTCGTGCTGCCGCCTGCGCAACGAGATCCAGGACAACGGCTTCAGCTACACGCTCGGAGCGGGCGGCGTCTCGACCGGATCGAAGAGCGTGCTGACGATCAACCTGAACCG
>FR892023.1:28816-49265 GCA_000434235.1 Alistipes sp. CAG:268
GCGGACAACCAACCTGAACCGCTGCGTGCAGCACGCCGCCCGCAACGGCATGCACTACCTGACCTACCTCGAGGAGGTGACCGACCTGGTGCACAAGGTGCAGACGGCCTACAACGAGAACCTCAAGCGCCTGCAGGCCAAGGGCATGCTTCCGCTGTTCGATGCGGGGTACATCAACCTCTCGCGCCAATACCTCACCATCGGCGTAAACGGGCTGGTCGAGGCCGCCGAGTTCCTCGGAATCCCCATCAGCGACAACGACGACTACGCCGCCTTCGTGCAGGACGTGCTGGGGCTGATCGAACGCTACAACCGCAAGTACCGCTCGAAGGAGCTGATGTTCAACTGCGAGATGATCCCGGCGGAGAACGTCGGCGTGAAACACGCCAAGTGGGACCGCGAGGACGGCTATGCCGTGCCGCGCGACTGCTACAACTCCTATTTCTACGTGGTCGAGGACGACTCGCTGAACATCATCGACAAGTTCCGCCTGCACGGACACCGCTACATCGAACACCTCACGGGCGGCTCGGCACTGCACATGAACCTCGAAGACCACCTCTCGAAGGAGCAGTACCGCCACCTGCTGCGCGTAGCGGCGCAGGAGGGTTGCAACTACTTCACGTTCAACATCCCGAACACCGTATGCAACGCCTGCGGGCACATCGACAAGCGCTACCTGAAGGAGTGCCCCTCGTGCCACTCGCACGACCTGGACTACCTGACCCGCGTGATCGGCTACATGAAGCGCGTCTCGAACTTCTCGGCGGCCCGCCAGCAGGAGGCCTCACGGCGCTATTATGCCAAAGCGGAATAGGGTGATGGTCCGCTACCACAACTTCGACATCGTCTTCGCCGAGATTCCCGACGAAACGACGCTGGCGATCAACATCACCAACTGCCCGAACCGCTGCCCGGGCTGCCACAGCCCCCACCTGCAGCGCGACGGGGGCGAGAGGCTCGATGCGGAGGCGCTGCAGGGGCTGCTCGACCGCTACGGGCGCTCGGTGACCTGCGTCTGTTTCATGGGCGGCGATGCCGCACCGCACGAGATCGCCCGGCTGGCCGAAACGGTCCGCCGGAACTGTCCGGCGCTGCGCACCGCGTGGTACTCGGGACGCGAACGCCTCCCCGAGGGGTTCGATCTCACCCGGTTCGACTACATCAAGTTGGGTCCCTGGATCGAGGCGCTCGGTCCGCTGACCGCCCCGACGACCAACCAGCGGCTCTACCGGATCGCACCGGACGGCACGATGAGCGACATCACGGCCCGCTTCCGCCGCAACAGGTGAGCCTCCCCGCCACAGGACAGAAACGCCCCGGTTCGTGTACGAACCGGGGCGTTTTGCCGATCATCCCGCACATGGGCCGGAACGTACACAGGTCAGACCATATCGTCGCCCGTGCGGGCAAAGGTGACGCGCAGCGTCTTGTGGAAGGGGATGAAGCGCGAAATGACCGCAATGACCAGCGCCACAACAAACAACACGCCCAGCATCTCCTTGAGCGAGAGCAGCAGGGCCTGCTGCTGCAGGGTCGTATTGAGCGAATAGGTAGCCATCTGCACGGCATCGCCGTAGCTGTGCCCGCCGGCCAGAGCCGCACCGAACGACTCGCCGTAACGCGAGGCAGCCAGCGGATCAGCCATCGTCACCGTCTCGACCAGCGAATGCATGTACTTCTGTTCCAGCCGGTAAAGCGTATTGCTGTAGAACGACGTGGCCATGATCGGAGCCAGCACCGAACGGAACGTGATGAGGAAGAAGGCGTTCATGAGCAGGAACTTCGGGTTGAGGTCCTCGACGACGAACAGCGCGAAGGCGATGATGAGCGTGAGCATGCCCAGTCCCCGGATGAAGATCGGCAGGTAGAGCATCTCGTAGGTCGTATCGGGCGAGAGGAAGAAATAGAGATACCCGAAGAAGAAGGCGAAACAGGCCATGCCCCCGGCGATCAGGAAGCGGAAACGCCACCGCTGCCAGCGGAACCACCAGAAGCAGATGAAGGCCCCGAGCAGATAACCGGGCAGAAGCCAGACGTAGAGCGAATAGGTATGCGAACTGTCCACACGGAGAATCGTCGTGAGGAAGTTCGTCAGCAGCGTGGTGGAGGTGCTGAAGAACATGACGAGCATCATGTAGAGGTACCCGACGATGGCCTTGGGCTGGTAGAGCGGCGCCAGATTGACATAGGGCCGCTCGGCGTGGTACTGGTACCAGACGAAGAAGGCGATCAGCATCGGCGCCAGAACGATGTAGATGCATATTTTGGGCGAGGACATCCAGTCGAGCACCTTGCCGTAGTTGAGCACATACATCAGCATGAGCAGCCCGGCCGAGATGAGCATCATCTCACGCACGTGCAGCTCGCGGAGCGGCACCGTGCGGTTGGTCCGGTCGTGGCGGAAGCAGACCGCCACGAAGAGGATGGCCACCAGAATGAGGGTCATCATGAAGTAGTACATGTACTTCCAGTCATAGTGGTAGGCCAGCTGCGCCGTGATGAGAATCGAAAGCTGTCCGCCGCCGTAGGTCAGCGGGTAGAAATAGGAGTAGAACTCGCTGCGGACGTTGCGCGGGCTGAAGATCTTCTGTGCATGGCGGATGAACCACAGCATGAGAAACCCCTTCAGGAAGCCGATCACGAAGCTGCAGACGATCAGGATGTCGGAATGCTTCGACGCAGCACATACCCAGCTCAGCACGAACTGCAGCACAAGGTCGCAGAGAATGAGCGTCTTGTTGGAGAAGGCATCGAGTATTTTCGGGATGATCGGGTAGGCGATGGCCATGCCGGCCGAGGCGGCATAGTACCCCATCGTGATGTCCTCGGAATTGGTGCCGAGCGTATAGGAGACCTCGAGCATGCTGCCCGTGTAGGAGCCGTTGAGCAGGATGACCGGCAGGATGACCGAGAAAGTCGTCACCAGCCCGAGCCAGTCGGGAACCCACTTGCGGACCGGAAGTCCGAGCTGCCGCACGTCGGTCATCGCCGGAGGGCTTCGGTTTCGACCATCATGCCCGCGCGCAGCAGGGCCATATCCTCACGCGAGACCCCTTCGAGTTCGATCCGCACGGGAATACGCTGCTGGACCTTCACGAAGTTGCCGGCCGAATTGTCGGTCGGGACGAGCGAATATTTCGATCCGGTGGCCTCCGAGATGGCCGATACGCGGCCGCGGAAGACCCGTCCCGGGAGGGCATCGACCTTTACGCGGACCTCCTGTCCGATGAAGATGTGGATGATCTGCGTCTCCTTGTAGTTGGCCGTGATCCACTTCTCCTCGCTGCGGACCAGGTAGGAGATCGTCTGTCCGGCCTGCACATACTGCCCCGGCTCGAGGGTACGACGTCCCATGTAACCGTCGTAGGGGGCCGTGAGCACGGTGTAGGAGAGGTTCAGCCGCGCAAGGTCCAGATCGGCCTCGCTGCGCAGGATGGCCGCTTCGGCCCCGGTGCGCCGGCGGCTGGTCTCGGCATACTGCGAACGGGCCGCCCGGCGCTGGCTCACGAGCGCATCGTAGCGGGCCTGTGCAGCCTCGTAGGCGGCCTTCTTCTGCTCGAACTGCTGCTCCGAGACCGACTCCTGCGCCAACAGGCGCTCGAAACGGTGATAGTCCTGCTCAAGCTGCCAGAGCGTGGCCCGCGCCTCGGCGATGTTGGCCTCCTGCACGGCGATGTTGTTCTCGGAGGTCTCGATGCCGGCATGCAGCACCTCGCGCGACCCCTCGGCATCGAGCATTGCGGCCTCGGCCTCCTTCACGCGGATCTGGTATTCGCGGTCGTCGAGCACCAGCAGCGTGTCGCCACGGTGCACGAACTGGTGTTCGCGGAAGCGGACCTCGCGGATGTATCCCGAGACACGGATGTTGAGTGGCGCAACATACTGATCGACAAAGGCATCGTTGGTCACCTCGTAGCGCACGTAACGCCAGAAATAGCTTGCCGTCCACCACAGGCCCGATCCGGCCAGAGCGAGGCAAATCAGGTTCAACACGATGTTGCGGACCCTGCGCCTGCGCAAAATCCGATGTTTCTTCTTCAGTTCGTCCGTCATAGTTCCGATATTCGCTACCGCACCGGAGAGAGTGTCCGGGCCGCGCTTTCCGAGGCCGGAAGACCCTCCGACCGGAAACCGCACGGCAAAGATACTCAAAAAACGGGACCCGTCCAAACGTCCGGGTCCCGTCATCTCTTCATCGGAAAGCAATCACTCCGCCTGCATGATATCCGCCAACTCGTCGGTGATAGCCTGCTGACGGCGTTTGTTGTAGGTCAGCGTAAGGTCGCCCAGAAGCTCCTGCGCGTTGTCCGTGGCGGTCTGCATGGCGATCATGCGGGCCGCATGCTCGGCCGTCGCGCTGTCGAGCAGCACCTCGAAGATCCGCATCCGCAACGTATAGGGCAACAGCTCCTCGAGCAGCGTCCGCGGGTCGGGTTCGTAAATATAGTCGGGATGCGCATCCGACCGGGAGGGCAGGTCCCCGGCGTGCTCCGAAGCGGCACCCGCGGCTCCGTGCAGATCCGAGAAATCCGCCGGAAGGAAGACCTCCTGCCGGGGCTCCTGGTGTCCCATCGAATGGAAATGGGTATAGACCAACACGGCGCGGTCGATCACACCGGCCTCATAGCGGTCCATAAGCCGCTGTGCGAGTGCCGCGGCATCCCCGCTCGTGGCCTTGGAGGCCAGTTTGCGGAAGTCGTCGCATACGTCGAAACCCGCCTTGCGTGCGGCCTGCGCGATCTTCTCGCCGACGGGCCACACCTCGACCGCCTCGAAGCCCTGCCCGCGGAGCGACTCGACCTCGGCATGCAGCAGCCGGATCACATTGGCGTTGAACGCTCCGCACAACGAGCCGTCCGACGAGACGGCGACCACGACGGCACGCCGCCGGGCCTCGTGCGGCTCGGCCAGCGGCGAGGAGACCTCGAGTTCGGGGTCTGCCGTGAGCGCCGCGGCGATGTCGGCCAGACGCTCGCTGTAGGCGGCCAGCCCCTCGGCCACGTTCTGCACGCGGTGCAGTTTGGCCGAGGCGACCATCTTCATCGCCGAAGTGATCTTCAGCGTGTTGTTTACCGACGCGATGCGCGCCTTTATCTCCTTGAGGGATGCCATGGCGCACTATGCTTTTTTGAGCGAAACGACCACCCGTCCGGCAGCCTCCTCGATCCGGGCACCGATCGACTCGTCGATCTCGCCGCGCCGCAGCGCCTCGAAAACCTCCGGGGAGAGCGTCTCGACGAGCATGTGCTCGAATTCGGCGACTTGTTCGATCGGCACCTCGCGCAGCAGTCCGTGCGTACCGCAATAGAGCACGGCAATCTGCTGTTCGACGGGCATCGGGCTGTACTGCGGCTGGACGAGCAGACGCGTGTTCTTGCGTCCGCGGTCGAGCACGGCGACCGTCACGGCATCCATGTCGCTGCTGAACTTCGAGAACGACTCCAGCTCGCGGTACTGCGCCTGGTCGATCTTCAGCGTACCGGCCACCTTCTTCATCGCCTTGATCTGGGCGTTGCCGCCCACACGCGACACGGAAATGCCGACATCGACGGCCGGGCGGTTGCCCTGGTTGAAGAGGTTCGTATCGAGGAAGATCTGTCCGTCGGTGATCGAAATGACGTTCGTCGGGATGTAGGCCGAGACGTCGCCGGCCTGCGTCTCGATGATCGGCAGGGCCGTGAGCGACCCGCCGCCGCGGACCTTGCCCCGGAGCGACTCCGGAAGGTCGTTCATCTCACGCGCGACCTCCTCCTGTGCGATGATCTTCGCAGCACGCTCGAGCAGACGCGAGTGGAGGTAGAAGATGTCGCCCGGGTATGCCTCGCGGCCCGACGGGCGGCGCAGGATCAGCGACACCTCGCGGTAGGCCACGGCCTGCTTCGAGAGGTCGTCGTAGACAACGAGGGCGTGGCGCCCCGTGTCGCGGAAGAATTCGCCGATGGCTGCGCCCGCGAAGGGGGCGAAGTACTGCATGGCGGCCGGATCGGAGGCCGTGGCGGCCACGACGATCGTATACTCCATGGCTCCGTGCCGGCGCAGCGTCTCGACGAGCGATGCCACGGTCGAGGCCTTCTGGCCGACAGCCACATAGATGCAGTAGACCGGGTCACCGGCCTCGAAGTTGCGCCGCTGGTTGATGATCGTGTCCACGGCGATGGCCGTCTTGCCCGTCTGGCGGTCGCCGATGATCAGCTCACGCTGACCGCGGCCGATCGGGATCATCGCATCGACGGCCTTCAGGCCCGTCTGCAGGGGTTCGCTCACCGGCTGGCGGAAGATGACGCCCGGCGCCTTGCGTTCCAGCGGCATCTCGACCGTCTCCCCGCCGATGGGGCCCTTGCCGTCGAGCGGATCGCCCAGCGGCGTGATCACCCGGCCGAGCAACGCCTCACTCACCTGGATCGAAGCCGTATGGCCCGTCCGGCGCACGAGGTCGCCCTCCTTGATCAGGTCCGTGGGTCCCAGCAGCACGGCACCGACGTTATCCTCCTCGAGGTTCATCACCACGGCCTTGATGCCGTTCTCGAACTCGAGCAGTTCGTTCGCTTCGGCGTTCCGGAGTCCGTAGATGCGGACCACGCCGTCGCTCACCTGCAACGTCGTGCCGACCTCGGCATACTGTGCCTCGAGGTCGATACCCTGCAGTTCGGCAAGCAGGACATCCGAAACTTCCGAGGGTTTTATGGTATCCTTGTTCATAACTGACTAAACGATTCTTTGAGGTTTGCTTCCCAACTTGCGGCGCAGCAGCTTGAGCTGTGCCGCGAGGCTCGCATCGATCAGCACGTCGTCGATGCGGAAGACGAAGCCGCCGACCAGTTCGGGGTGCACCTCGCGACGGATGTGCACCTCGCTGTGGGTGCGCGCTTCGGCCACACGGCACAGCCTTTCGACGAACTCCTCGCCGACGGGTGCAGCCGTCTGCAGCACGGCATCGCGGATGTTGTGCCGCTCCTTGTAGAGCCCCCGGTAGGAGTAGAGCATGAAATAGAGGTAATGCTCCCGGTGGTGACGGAGCACCAGCCGGATGAAAGCCTCCAGCGCCGCACACGGCCGCCCGCCAAAACTGCGGCAAACGAATCCGAGCTTCTTTTCGGCCGACAGCACCGGCGAGAAGAGGGCCTCGCGCAGCGTGGCATCCTCACGGTAGCAGCCGATCAGCCGCTTCACCTCGTCGTAGGTGCGCCGCTCCTCGCCGCCGGCCGCGGCATACGCCGCCAGCGCCTTTGCATAACGATTGGCAATCAATCCGGTATACATGGTTTAAGCCTCCTTCTGGGTTTTCCGCCGTTCCATTTCGTCGAGCATCGCCTCGGCAAGCCGCGTCTGCGCCTGCTCGTCGTCGAGTTTCGCGCGCAGCATCTTCTCGGTGACGGCAATCGAGAGCAGCGCCACCTGATGGCGCGCATCCTGCAGGATGGCCTCGCGTTCGGCCTCGGCCTTCGCACGGGCGGCGGCAACGATCCGCTCGCCCTCCTCGTCGGCCTTGCGGCGCGCTTCGCGCAGCAGCTGCTCGCGCGTTGCGGCGGCTTCGCGCAGCAGCTCCGTGCGTTCGCGGGCGGCCTCCTCGAGGATCGCATCGCCCTCGGCACGCAGGCTGGCGAGCTTGCGCTCGGCCTCACGCGCCGCGTCGAGCGACGAATCGATGAACTCCTTGCGCGAATCGATCGACCGGAGAATCACCGGAAAACCGAATTTCGCCAGCAGGATGAAGACGACGGCGAACGCAAGGGTCATCCAGAAAAGCAGTCCCGCTTCGGGTTGCAAGAGTCCCATGGTCCGCTAAGTTTTTTGCGGGCTTAAAGCGCCATGAAACAAACGGCAACGGCGAACAGGGCCACGCCCTCGATCAGGGCGGCCACGATGATCATGCTCGTACGCACCTTTCCGGCGGCTTCCGGCTGACGCCCGATGGCCTCCATGGCGGCCGATCCGATCTTACCGATACCAAGCGCTGCACCGATGACAGCGATCGCTGCGCCGAGAGCGGCGCCGACAGTTCCCAATTCCATAATTCTCAACGATTAATTGTTCGACATTTATTTGATTCTTGTTTTTCTATCGGGTTTCATCCTTTCCGGAGGCCGTCTCCCCGTCGGCCGGCTCGCCGTGCTCCTGTGCCAGGCCGATGAAGACGGCCGAGAGCATCGTAAAGACGTAGGCCTGCAGGTAGGCCACCAGCAGTTCGAGGCAGTTCATGAATATGGTCAGCAGCACCGACACCGCAGTCATCGACGAATTGACCGCCGCACCGGCCTCGGCCGTGACGAAAATGACGCACGTCAGGATCAGGATCACGGCATGTCCGGCCATCATGTTGGCAAACAGACGGATCATCAGCGCGAAGGGCTTGGTGAAGATGCCCACCAGTTCGATGAACGGCACGATCGGGATGGGGACCTTGAGCCACGTCGGCACGTCGGACCAGAAGATGTCCTTCCAATAGTGGCGGGTACCGAACAGATTGACGGCCAGGAACGTCGCCACGGCCAGGACCAGCGTCACGGCGATGTTGCCCGTGACGTTCGCACCGCCCGGGAAGAAGGGGATCAGCCCCATGAGGTTGTTCACGAAGATGAAGAAGAAGACCGTCAGCAGGTAGGGTGCGAAACGGCGGTAACCGGCCCCCACGCACGGAGCGATGATGTCATCGACGAGCGACTCGACGAGCGATTCGAAGAGTCCGACGAATCCGCGCGGTGCCGGAGAGTCGGCCTTGCGGCCGCGGTAGCAGCGGGCCACGCCGAGGACGATGAGCACAAGGATCAGGCTGTTGATGAGCAGCCCGGCGACGACCTTCGTGATCGAAAGGTCCAGCGGCCGGAGATCGCTGCCGTCGGCCTGACGTTCGACGATCTTGCCGGCATGTTCGCCCTCCGTGGCGATGCGCAGCCCCTCGTGTTCGGCGCCGCCGTGCAGGTGCTTCGACGAGAAGCAGTGCCACCCGCTCGACGGACTGCGGACGATTACCGGCAGGGAGAAGGAGAGTTCGTGGCCGCCGATCGACCCCATGTGCCATTCGTAGGCATCGCCGATGTGGCCCAACACGATCTCCTTGACGTTCAGCCCGGCCTCTTCATCCGCCTGCCCGGCATCCGAGGCCGCATCGCCCGATCCACGGGTCACGGAGACGGAGTCGGCGACGGTCTGCACCGCCGGCTCGGCAGCCGGAGAGCCCCCCTGCGGCAGGGCCGGCGCCACGGCCGGCAGCAGCAGTGCGGCCAACGGCAGGAAAAACGCCCGGAAAACAGTATTTGACAATTTTGACATTGCTTTGCAAATCAATTCTTTGCGGCGTCTATTTCAACACACGCTTCAACTTCGTCGCGGCAGACCTTGACGAATCCGCCGACGATTCCGACCCGCTCTTCGCGGCCATCGGCCGCATAGACGATCTCGCCGCGAACAAGTCCCGAAACGAGCGGGGCATGGCCCTGCAGTACGGTGAAGGCCCCCATTTCTCCCGGAAACGAAACCTTCTCGACCGCCGTGCGGCTCACCACTCCCGAAGGGGATACGATCACCAGTTGCAACATGGCCTGCTCCTCCCCGTCAGGATTGTGCCCGGCGAAGCATCTCCTCGCCCTTGCGGATGGCATCGTCGATCGTACCGACATTGAGGAACGCCTGCTCGGGCAGGTGGTCCACCTCGCCGTCGAGAATCATCTTGAAGCCGCGGATCGTCTCCTCGATCGGGATCATCTGTCCCTTGACGCCCGTGAACTGCTCGGCCACGGTGAAGGGCTGCGAGAGGAAGCGCTGCACGCGGCGGGCGCGGTTTACGGTCAGACGGTCCTCGTCCGAGAGCTCGTCCATGCCCAGGATGGCGATGATGTCCTGCAGCTCTTTGTTGCGCTGAAGGATCTGCTTGACGCGCTGCGCCACGGTATAGTGCTCTTCGCCCACGATGTTCGGGTCGAGGATGCGCGACGACGACTCGAGGGGATCGACGGCGGGGTAGATACCCAGCTCAGTGATCTTGCGGCTCAGGACGGTCGTGGCATCGAGGTGCGTGAAGGTCGTGGCCGGTGCGGGGTCCGTGAGGTCGTCGGCCGGAACGTAGATCGCCTGCACGGAGGTAATCGAACCGTGTTTGGTCGAGGTGATGCGCTCCTGCATCTGACCCATCTCGGTGGCCAGCGTCGGCTGATAGCCCACGGCCGAAGGCATGCGGCCCAGCAGGGCCGAGACCTCCGATCCGGCTTGCGTGAAGCGGAAGATGTTGTCGATGAAGAAGAGGATGTCCTTCGACTGTCCCTCGCTGCCGCTGTCGCGGAACGACTCGGCGACGGTCAGTCCCGACAGGGCCACCGAAAGACGCGCCCCGGGAGGTTCGTTCATCTGGCCGAACACGAGCGTGGCCTGCGAACGGGCCACCTCGTCGTAATCGACCTTCGAAAGGTCCCAGTGTCCCTCGTCCATACTCTTGCGGAAGGCGTCGCCATAGCGGATCACACCCGAGGTGATCATTTCGCGCAGCAGGTCGTTGCCCTCGCGCGTACGTTCACCGACACCGGCAAAGACCGAGAAGCCGTTGTGTTTCTTGGCGATGTTGTTGATCAGCTCCATGATGAGCACCGTCTTGCCCACACCGGCGCCGCCGAACAGACCGATCTTGCCGCCCTTGACGTAGGGTTCCAGCAGGTCGATCACCTTGATGCCCGTCGAGAGCACCTCCTGCGAGGTGGCCAGTTCGTCGAACTTCGGCGGCTCGCGGTGGATCGAAGCCTCGTGCGTACGGTCCAGCGGCCGCATGCCGTCGATCCGCTCGCCCGTGACGTTGAGCAGGCGGCCCTTGATCTGGTCGCCGACGGGCATCGAGATCGAACGCCCGCGGGCCGTCACCTTCATGTGACGCTGCAGTCCGTCGGTCGAGTCCATTGCGATGGCCCGCACGGTGTTCTCGCCGATGTGCTGCTGCACCTCGACGACGAGTTCCGTGCCGTTATGCCGACGGATCGACATCGCTTCGTGGATGCCCGGCAGGAGACGCTCCTCACCCAGGTCGGGGAAGTGCACGTCGATCACCGGTCCGATGATCTGCGAAATGTATCCTTCAATTTGTGCCATATTAAATAGCCTGTAAATCCGATTAAAACCCAGGTTGTCCGTAGTCGGGTGCTCCCTGCAGACGGGAGTCTCACCTCCCGGAGTGCAAAATTAACGAATTCGGTCGGCGAAAAAGCGCCTCAACCACATCGAAAATGTTCATTTTGTCCTCAACGGAAGCTTCGCGCGGGGCAACAACCCGCCCGAAAGCGCCATACGGCGTGCAAAAATACGAAAGATACGGCAAATCGTACGCCTTTCGGTCTTTTTTTAAAACGGATTCAGCAATCTTTTTGTTGTTCCGACCGGGTGCTTCCCGAAAAAAAGCCGGAACAGCCGTCAGAAAAAGGGGCCGCAAAGGGCCGGGACCGTGACCGGGCGACGGAAGCGCCGAGCGGATCAGGAGCGTTTGCGGTAGGTCAGGGCGGCCAGGACTCCGGCCAGAAGGGCGAACAGGAGCAGTGCCGCAAAGTCGGCCCACAGATCGCCGACCGTTGCTCCCTTGAGATAGACGCTCCGCATGATCTCGACGAAGTAGCATGGCGGCAGGAGGTGCGTGAACCGCTGCGCCCAGAGGGGCATCGACTCGACGGGAGTGACCAGCCCGCTCATCAGGACGAAGATCATCACGAAGAAGAACATGCCGAACATGGCCTGCTGCATCGTCGAGGAGTAGTTGGCCGCAATGACCCCGAAGCCCGACATGACGAACGTGAAGAGCAGCGCCGCGAGGTAGACGGTCCCGAACGACCCGGCGGGCAGCAGTCCGTAGACGGCCCAGGCAAGCGCCATGGCCAGCGTCAGGACCACCATGCCGATGATCCAGTAGGGGATGAGCTTGGCCAGCGTGAAGGCCACCGGGCTCACCGGCGTGACGTTGATCTGCTCGATGGTGCCCGTCTCCTTCTCGCCCACGAGGTTCAGGGCCGGAAGGAAGCCGCACAGCATGATGAGCAGCATGATCATCAGCGCGGGGATCATGTAATGGCGGTAGTCGAGCGTCGGGTTGTAGCGGTTCTCGACGACAACGGGATCCTCCGCGGAAGGCATGCCCCTCCCGACGCGCAGTTCGGTCACCGCTCCGGCGACCGTCTGCACGAGGTACTGGGTGCCGAGGCTTCCCTTCACGGCATCCACGCCATTGGCCGAGACGGCCACCCGCGGCGGCGTCAAACCGCCGTCAAGCGCCGCCCCGAACCCGTCGGGGAGCTCGATCACGGCAACCCGTCGGGGATCTCGAGCACGGCATCGGCGTCGCCGGCATCGAGCGAGCGGAGTGCCGCAGCATAGCTGTCGGCAACGTTGCACAGCGTGAAATAGTCCGAGGCAGCGATCTTCTGCACGATGCGGCGCGAGGCCGAGCTGTGGTCGCGGTCTACGACCGCCACGCCGATGTGGCGGATGTCCATGGTCGTCACCCACGGCATAACGAGCATCACCATGGCCGGGAAGAGGACGACCATGCGCGGCAGGAACGGATTGCGGAAAAACTGCCGGAACTCCTTGTCGAGCAAAACGAGCAACGTACGCATCATCGCTATTCGAGTTTGTCGTTGAACTTGCGGAGGGCCACGGCGATCAGGCCGGCGGTCATGGCGGCCAGGATCGCGAACTCCCGGAGGACGGCCGTGAAGGGGAGCCCCTCGATCATCAGCCGCCGGATGGCGGCGATGTACCACCGGGCCGGAACGATGCACGAGAGCCACCGTAGCGGCGCGGGCATGTTCCCGATCGGGAAGACCATGCCCGAGAGCATGATCATCGGCATGAGCATGAGCATGGCCGAGACCAGCAGGGCGGTGACCTGCGTCCGGGCGACCGTCGAGATGAAGAGCCCGAGGGCCAGCGCCAGGACGATGTAGAGCAGCGAGAGCCCGACGATCCCCACGATGCCGCCCGACATGGGGACGCCCAGCACGAAACGGGCCAGCAGCAGGATCGAGGCGAGGTTCAGGCACGAGAGTACGAAGTAGGGGATCATCTTGGCAAAGACGATGCGGATGGGCCGCACGGGCGAGACCAGCAGCACCTCCATCGTCCCGGTCTCCTTCTCGCGGACGATCGACACGGAGGTCATGATGGCGCAGATCAGGATGAAGATCAGCCCCATGATGCCCGGCACGAAGTTGTAGGCGCTCTTCATCCGCGGGTTATAGAGCAGCCGGGTCTCTACGCCGACTCCGTCAGCCACATTGTCCAGCAGCACACTCCGCAGGTAGGCGGCACCGGCCTGTGCCGTATTGGTGTTCGAGGCGTCCATGACCAGCTGCAGGGCCGCACCCGCACCGGGCCGGCCCGCGGCAAGGTCGGCCATGCGACGGTCGAAGTCGTCGGCGAAGACCGCCACGGCATCGGCACGCCCCGAACGGAGCATGCGGTCGATCTCCCCGCTTGGGATATAACCCGTGAAGGTAAAATTGGGATTGGCGGCCATCCGCTCGACAGCCTGCCGGACCGTCTCACTGCGGTGGAGCGCCACGACCGCCACATCGACATTGTTCACCTCGGTCGAGAGGGCGAAGCCGAAGAGCAGGATCTGGACCACAGGCATCAGCAGCGCGATGAGCATCGTACGCGGATCGCGGAAAATGTGCAGGGTCTCCTTGCGGACGAATGAGGCGAAACCGTTCATCGTTTATTCCGTGCGTTGGGCCGTGCGGGCCAGCGAACGGAACACCTCGTCCATCGACCCGGCGGCAAATTGACGTTTGAGTTCGGCCGGAGCCCCGAGGGCGCGGATCCGGCCATCGACCATGATCGAGACCCGCGTGCAGTACTCGGCCTCGTCCATGTAGTGTGTGGTGACGAAGACGGTCGTCCCGCCGGCCGCCGCCTCGTAGATCAGCTCCCAGAACTGGCGCCGCGTCACGGGGTCCACACCCCCGGTGGGTTCGTCGAGGAAGACGATTTCGGGACGGTGGAGCGTCGCCACCGAGAAGGCCAGCTTCTGCTTCCATCCCAGCGGAAGGCGGCCGACGAGCGTGCGGGCCTCGCCGCGGAAGTCGAGCCGGCGGAGGATGCCGACCGCCCGGCGCAGGATCTCGCGGCGGCGGAGCCCGTAGATTCCGCCGTAGAGACGGATGTTCTCGAGGACCGTCAGGTCGTCGTAGAGCGAGAAACGCTGGCTCATGTAGCCGATGCGCCGTTTGATCTGCTCGCCCTGCGTCATCACGTCGAGGCCGGCCACCGTGCCGCTGCCCGAAGTGGGGTAGCTCAGCCCGCAGAGCATCCGCATTGCGGTGGTCTTGCCGGCGCCGTTGGCCCCTAGGAAGCCGAAGATCTCGCCCCGGGCGACGGAAAAGGTGATGCGATCGACGGCCGTGAAGCCGCCGAAGCGCTTGGTCAGTTCGCGGACCGAAAGGATCGGGTCATTGTCCATGGTGCATGCGTTCGATGAATACGTCTTCGATACCCGCCCCGACCGGGCGGAGAGTCACCCCGCGGAACCCTTCGGCCTCGAGCGTGCGGAGCAGCCGGCCCGGATCGAACGAGGCGTCGGCCACGAGGTGGTGCGCCGCGCCGAACGGGTAGCACTCCCGCACACCGGGCTCGCGGCGTGCACGGACAAGCACGCCGTACATGTCCGACGCCGCAAGGGCATAGAGCGGGCGGTCGAAGGCCGCAACGATCCCCTGCGGGGTATCGACCCCGAGGATCCGGCCGCGGTCGCACAGCGCAATGCGGTCGCAGCGGCGCGCCTCGTCCATATAGGGCGTAGAGACCAGAATCGAGATGCCCTGCCGTCGCAGTCCGTCGAGCATCTCCCAGAACTCGCTGCGCGAGACGGCATCGACCCCCGTTGTCGGCTCGTCGAGCAGCAGCACCGAGGGGCGGTGGATCAGGGCGCACGAGAGGGCCAGCTTCTGCTTCATGCCGCCCGAGAGCTTGCCGGCACGCCGCTTGCGGAAGGGTTCGATCTGGCGGTAGATCGGGGCGACCAGATCGTAGTTTTCGGCCACCGTCGTGCCGAACAGCGCGGCGAAGAAGGCCAGATTCTCCTCGACCGACAGGTCGGGGTAGAGCGAGAAGCGCCCGGGCATGTAGCCCACGCGACGGCGGATGGCCCGGTAGTCGCGCACGATATCCATGCCGTCGATCTCGGCACGCCCGGAGTCTGGCTCAAGCAGCGTGGCCAACAGCCGGAAGAGGGTCGTCTTGCCGGCGCCGTCGGGCCCGATGAGTCCGAACAGTTCGCCGCGGCCGACGGAGAAGCTCACCCCGTCGAGCGCCGTCAGCGTACCGTAGCGCCGGGTCAGCGCATGTATTCCGATGGCCTCCATCACTGCGGGAGCTTGACTTCGCCGTAGAGGCCGAGTTTGATCCGCCCGTCGTTGCGAACGGCGACCTTCACGGCATAGACCAGATTCGCCCGCGAGTCGCGCGTCTGGATGCTCTTCGGCGTGAACTCGCTCTCGGAGGAGATCCAGGCGATACGGCCCGGGTAGTCGTAGCGCTCGCCGCCGCCGAAGTCGGCCGTGACGGTCACCTGTTGGCCGAGGCGGAGCGAGGAGAGCTGCTCCGAGGTAAAATAGGCACGCAGCCAGACCTGTCCGAGGTCGGCGACCTTCAGCAGCGGACGCCCGGCAGCGGTCGATTCGCCCGCCTCGGCGTATTTGGCCAGCACGGTGCCGCCCACGGGCGACACGATCCGGCATTTGGCGAGCAGGTCGTCGATCCGCGCGATCTCCAGGTCGAGGGCCGAGGCGTTCTCATCGACGGCCGCCGCACTGTTGTGCAGCGTCGAGAGCTGGGCCCCGAGCTGCCCCTCGAGCACCTTCAGCTGGGCCTCGACGTCGTCGAGCTGTTTGGCCGTGGCCGCACCGTCGGACAGCAGGCGCTCGACCCGGCGCCGCTCGACCTCCTGTTTGGCGATCTGCTCGCGCAGGGCAGCCACCTGGCGGGCGATGTCGGGCCGCCCGGAGCGCACGGCGGCCTGCTGCCGCCCGAGCTGCAGGCGCTGCAGGGAGAGCTGCACGGTGTCGATGACTCCCAGCTGCTGTCCCGCCTCGATCCGGTCGCCCTCCACGACATCGAATGCCAGGATGCGTCCCGTCGCCTCGGCCGATACGACCACCTCCGTGGCCTCGAACGTTCCCGTGGCATCGTAGTCTCCTTCGCGGCCGCAGGCGCAGAACAGCGCCGCAGCAAGGCCGCAAATCACAATTCGTCTCATCGGTTCATCGTATGTTTCAGTTCGTAAATGGTCTTGAGCAGTTCGATCTCCCGCGCGCTGCGGGCCGCCGAAGCGGCATCCTCGTCGGCGATCTTCCGCAGCAGGCCGTTGGTGTCGATCACGCCGTTGCGCAGCGCCGACTCGGCCGCCTCACGCACCGAACGCCGCAACTGTACGATGCGGTCGTCGTCGGCCAGCGCACGCCGCAGGCGGGCGATCTCACCCGTCTCCGAAGCCTGCTGCAGGCGGTTGTCGAACAGGAACAGGTCGCGGTCCACCTCGACCTGCTGCCGGGCCGTCCGCAGGCGCAAGAGCGAATTGCGGCGCGTATAGTAGCCGCCGAAATTCCACGTCATGCGTACCCCGACCAGAGCGTTCCACGTCCAGTCGGAGGTCATCATGCTGCCGAAATAGTCGAGCCCGGGATAGCCGTAGTAGCCCTGGGCGAAGAGGCCGAAGCACGGACGCACGGAGGCCTTCACCTGCCGCTCCTGCGCCGCAAGGCGGTCGATCCGCGCATCGAAGAGCCGCAGCTCGGGCCGCGCGACGGAACCCGACGGAGGATCGGCCACGGCCGGACGCTCGAGCCGCTCGCCGTCGGCCAGTTCCCGTCCGATGAAGATCGAGAGCATCCGCCGGTAACTGTCGCGCGACGCCTCGACCTGCCCGAGCTGCTGCCCGGCGGCCAGCAGTTCGGCCTCGACGGCATCGCCGTCGGCCGGCATCGCCACACCGGCCCGCTGCAGGGCGCGGACCTTGTCGAGGTTGCTGCGCAGCAGGCCGATCGTGACCTGCGTCTGCGCAATCCGTTCGTCGAGCAGCAGGATGCCGAAATAGAGGTCGTCCACACGCCCCTCGAGTGCATGCAGATCGACATCCACGGCCCCCTGCGAGACAGCCGACTCGGCCTCGGCAACCGCCTGATCGGCCCGCGAGGCCCCGCCGTCCCACAACGTCTGGCTGACCTCGACCTGCACGCGATACTGATCCTTGCGCAGGCCGGGAATCTCAATTCCCTGTCCGGCAAACAATCCGGTCATCTGTTCGGGGAATCCGGGCACGTCGGTCTGCCAGGTAGCCTGCCCCGAAAGCGAGACCTGCGGCAGCCAGGCCCGGCGGGCGTTCGACAGGGTATAACCGGCCGTGCGGCGGATCAGGTCGTACTGCCGGATCTCGGGATAGTGCTCGCGCGCCAGGCGCCGGCAGTCGTCGAGCGTGATCTGCGCCCGGGCCCCCGAGGCCGCCAGCAGGGCGCAGCAGAGAATCGCAAAGCGTTTCATGGTCAATGGATGTTCAGACGGCGGAGAATGACTTCGATGTGTTCGGCCCGACGGCGGGCAAAGAAGGTCTCGCGGTCGGCCGCCAGGTCGCCGAGCAGCGGCCCGATCAGCGGGTAGGCGAGGAAGGGGAAAACGTTGATCGAGATGATGTCGAGCAGCAGCATGCGGGCGTCGATCGGCTCGGCCCGGCCGCACGCCGCGGCGGCATCGAGTTCCTGCTGCATCTCCCGCATCAGGCTCCCGGCCAGCGGGCCGATCCGGCGGCGCATCAGTTCGTAGCGTTCGGGGCGGGCGAAGACCTCATTGACGATGAAGCGCGGCAGATCGGGATTCTCCGCCACGAAATCGAAGTGGCGCCCGATGCCGTTGCGCAGGCGCTCGGCCAGAGGAAGCCCCGGCTCCCCGAAAGCCGAGAGCACGGTCTGGCTCATCAGATGCAGCTTCTCGTCGAGAATCCGCTCGAAAAGCTGCTCCTTCGTGCGGAAATAGTAGTGGAGCATGGCGTGCGTGACACCCGCCGCCTCGGCGATCGAGGTGGTCCGAGCCCCCTCGAAGCCCTTGGCCAGAAACTCACGCTCGGCGGCACGGAGGATGGCATCCTCCCGATTATGAAGCGATTTTGTCATGGAATCGGTATAAACAAATTAGTTTAACAATTTTGTTAATGCAAAGTAAAGCAAAGAAGCCAAGATCTCCAAATTTTTCCGCCGTTTTTTCAAGAACCGGACAGATGCTTCCGGACAAAAGGACATGAGAGCCGGAACAGGGACGGAGGGGCGCCGGGGCCGGAGCAAGTCCCGGACTACGACCCGGGCGCCCGCGAGAGGGCGGTCCGAAAAAGCGGGCGGACCCGGGAGCAGCAGGGGAGGGACCGGCGGCGGGAGGTGCCAAATACGGGGTGCAGAACCGGAACAAAGAGGCAGACACGGAGGCGTTCCGCCGCAGAACGGAACGACCCGGCAGCGGGAAAACGGAGGGCTGGGAGGCCCGATTCATTGGAAATCTGATTTAATGCCGTATATTTGTAAGGTATAAAGCGAAAAACCATCTTACATAAAAAACATGAACAACACGAAACTACTGACAACGCTCGCCGCCGGACTGCTCCTCTGCGGCAACCTGGCCGCACAGGAGACGGAGTTCGACCTCTCGTCGCAGCGTTCCGAATCGCAGGATGTCCTGGCCGTGCCGGGACAGCGGGTGGACCACCGGGGCATCGTCATCAACCCGACGCCCCACCACCTAACAGCAGACCGTTCCCGAACGCTCGACCTGACGCAGGGCCTCCGCATCAAGGATCTCCGGGGCCGGTTCGCCGACGACCTCGGCTTCCTCACCCCGTCGAAGAAGGGTCCGGTGCTCGAGATCGACTTCGGGGCCCGGCAGGCTGCCAAATGCGGCGTCGAACCCCGCTCGGGAGCCTACGCCCTGCAGGTCGGGAAGCAGGGGATCCGGATCACGGGATACGACGAACGCGGCGCCTTCTACGGCATCCAGACGCTCCGCCAGCTGATCGAGAGCCCCGCGGCCGCCGGGGGGAAGCTGCCCTTCGTCACGGTCACGGACTATCCCGACCTGCCGCTGCGCGGCGTCGTGGAGGGTTTCTACGGAACCCCCTGGTCGCATGAGGTGCGTCTCTCGCTCATCGATTTCTACGGCCGCAACAAGATGAACTGCTACCTCTATGGTCCGAAGGACGACCCCTACCACAGCTGCCCGAACTGGCGCCTGCCCTATCCCGAGCAGGAGGCGCGGCAGATCCGCGAACTGGTCGAGGCCTGCAACCGCAACCGCGTGGACTTCGTGTGGGCCATCCACCCCGGACAGGACATCAAGTGGAACGAGGAGGACTACAACAACCTGGTCCGCAAGTTCGAGATGATGTACGACCTCGGCGTCCGCTCGTTCGCCATCTTCTTCGACGACATCTCGGGCGAGGGGACCAATCCCGTGAAGCAGACCGAGCTCCTCAACCGCCTCAACGAGGAGTTCGTGCGCGCCAAGGGCGACGTCGCCCCGCTGACGGTCTGCCCGACCGACTACTCGCGCCTGTGGGCCAACCCCACGCCGCAGGGCAGCCTGAGCATCTACGGCAAGACGCTCGACCCGTCGGTGAACGTCTTCTGGACGGGTGACGTCGTGTGCAGCGACATGACCCGCGAGACAATGGAGTGGGTCAATTCGCGCATCCGCCGCCCGGCCTTCTACTGGTGGAACTTCCCCGTGACGGACTACGCCCGCCACATCGTCTTGCAGGGTCCCGTATACGGGCTCGACAAGACGCTCACGGCCGGAGAGGTCTGCGGCGTGGTGAGCAACCCGATGGAGCACGGCGAGGCCTCGAAGCTGGCCCTCTACGGCGTGGCCGACTACACGTGGAATACCGCCGACTTCAACGCGATCGACAACTGGGAGCGCGGCATCGAGGCCCTCACGCCCGAGGCGGCCGACGCCTACCGCACCTTTGCCATCCACTCCTGCGACACGGAGACCGGATACCGCCGCGCCGAGTCGTGGGAGACCCGCACCTTCCGCATCGCGGAGTACACGCAGGAGGAGTACGACGCCCTGCTGCGCGAGTTCCTCGCCATCGAGCAGGTGCCGGCACAAATGGAGGCCGGATGCCGCAACAAGGCGCTGCTCGGGGAGCTGCGCCCGTGGCTCACGGAGTTCGGGAAGCTCGGGACCCGCGGACGGAAGACGCTCGAACTGATCAAGACCTATGAGGCCGGCGACGACGGGGCCTTCTGGGCCGCATACGTCGGGAACCTCATGTCCGAGCAGGAGCGCGAGGCCGACGAAGCCCACAAGTCGGGAACGATGAAGCTACAGCCCTTCTATGAGAACGCGATGGACGACATGGTTGCCGGATTCTTCACCCGCCTCACGGGCGACGTGCCCGCCTCGTACAGGGGCATCGGCACGTTCTCCAACGTCCGCAGGA
>FR892023.1:49288-49842 GCA_000434235.1 Alistipes sp. CAG:268
ACGACGCTCTGCAAGCTGATGTTCGACAACGACTCGACGACCTTCTACACCTCGGGCATGGCCCAGAAGGAGGGCGACTGGACCGGCGCCGACCTCGGCCGCGTGCGCGACGTGGAGGAGGTGCGCATCCTCCAGGGCCGCAACTCGGTGGACGACGTGGACTACTTCGACCACGCCGTGGTCGAGTATTCGGAGGACGGAAAGACATGGACGCCCCTGACCGGCGAACTCGAGAAGCAATATGTCATCAACTGGAGCGGAGAACCCGTCCGCGCCCGCTACGTGCGTCTGAAGCGGCTCGAGTCGCCCCGGACCAACTGGGCGTCGGTCCGCTCGTTCGAGGTCAATCCGGTCCGCGCGGAGCGGCTCGGGTTCGAAATCGAGGCCGAGGATGCCGCACAGGCGCTCTATGCCTTCGACCGCAACCCCGGCACGTCGTTCGAAAACCGGGGCGTGCTGAAGTTCGGCATTCCGGAGGGCACGAAGCGGTACACGCTGCTGCTGAAGCTTCCGGCCGAAGGTGCGGTTACGCTCCCCCAGCGGGCGGGAGGCGG
>FR892023.1:49907-80062 GCA_000434235.1 Alistipes sp. CAG:268
GGACAGGCCGTGCGCCGAAGTGGCGGTTGCCGAAGGGGCCGCGGCGATCGAGCTGGAGGGCCAGGCCGAGGTATTCGAGATCCTCGCCCGGTAGGCCGGACGTCCGGAAACGGAAAGGCGGGGCTTCCCTTCGAGGAGGCCCCGCCTTTGTTTCATGCACCCGGAACGCGCCGGTCAGCAGGCAGCCGCGCGCCGGTTGCGGCGAAAGATCGCCACGACAGCGGCGGCGGCAAGCACCTCGGAGCACGGCACGGCCAGCCAGATGCCGGCAACCCCGAACAGCGGAGGCAGTGCCAGGAAACAGACGACCAGAAAGAGGAATCCGCGCAGCAGGGTCACCGTCATGGCGGCCCGGGCCTGTTCGACGCTCTGGAAATAACCGATCGAGACGATGTTGAAGGCGAAGAAGACGAACCCCGAGGCGAAGAGCGGCAGACCGCTGACGGCAATGCCGTAGGCCGGATAGGTCGCATCGAGGAACATGCCCACGATCCAGGGGCTGCACAGGGCCGTAAGGAGGAAAAAGAGGAGCCCCACGGCAACCGCCGTAGCCATGGCCAGCCGGAAGGCCGACCGGACCCGGTCGCTGCGTCCGGCGCCGAAGTTATAGCTCAGGATCGGCTGCGCCGACTGCCCGATGGCGTTGTAGACCATGAAGATGATGGGAAAGAAGTAGCAGGCGATGCTGAAGGCCGCCACGCCGTCCTCGCCCAGACGGCGGATGAAGACGTAGTTGCCCGTGAACATCATCGCGGCGATGGCCCCCTCGCAGAGGAAGGTCGAAAGCCCCAGGCGGCACATGTAGCCCACGTTGCGGCGGGTCAGGCGCAGGCTCTTCCGGCTCGTCTTCACCCGGCAGAAGCGGATGACGTTGCGCCGGCGGGAGAGGTAGGCGAGGATCATCACCGCACCGACCACATAGCCGAGGCTCGTGGCCAGCGCCGCGCCGAACATGCCCCAGTCCAGCAGGAAGATGAACACGTAGTCGAGCACGATGTTGATCAGGGCCGGGACGGCATTGCACCACATCGCATAGTTGGGCGAACCGTCGAGCCGGATGAAGAACATGCCGGAGCTGAGCAGGGCGCTGAACGGCAGGAAAGGGACGAACCAGTACATGTACTCGAGCACGAGGGGCAGCAGCCGCTGCGAACTGCCCAGCAGCCGGGCCACCTCCGGGGCGAAAAGGCAGACCGCAAGGCTGTAGGCGGCCAGAATCAGCGACGAAACCGCAACGGCCTGCGTCACGTTGATGCGTGCCGTCCTGGCCTTTCCGTGCGAAAGGTGGATCGAGGCCACGACCGAGGCCCCCACACCGAACATCAGGCCCACGCCCGTATTGATGAGGAACAGCGGCGCGGTGATGTTCACCGCGGCCAGCGCATCGCTGCCGATGCCGCGCCCGACGAAGATGCCGTCCGTGATGACGAATGCGGCCGAAAACAACATCCCCAGCACCGTGGGGATCAGCAACCGGCGGAACAGCCGCGGAATCTCCATGTTGCCGAAGTCGATACTGTCTTTCATCATAGATACTTCCGTTTTTGAGGGTTCGGTCGGCAAAGGTAGCGCTTATCCCGAACGCCGCAACCGGTATAATGAAATATGATGAAATCGCAGAATTCATAGCCGGCCGGAACACCGGACCGCCCGTTCCGCCTGCGGTCCGGCACAAGGCAGGCAGGCGCAGGGCAGAACGGAAGCGGACGGGACGCCTCACGCCTCGAGGAGCACCCGGTTTGTCAGGGGGCGGCCCTCGGCGAACTCCCGCAGGTTGTCCAGCGTCGTCCGCGCGATGTTGTCCAGGGCCTCGCGCGTGAAAAAACCCTGGTGCGAGGTGACGATCACGTTGTGGAACGACAGCAGCCGGGCCAGCACGTCGTCGTCCATGATGCGGTCCGACGTGTCCTCGTAGAAGTAGGCGGCCTCCTCCTCGTAGACATCCAGCCCCGCGGCGCCGATGCGCCCCTCCTTCAGTCCGTCGATCAGCGCCTCGGTATGGATCAGCTGTCCGCGGCCCGTGTTGATGAGCACCACGCCCGGCTTCATCTGCGCGATCGCCACGTCGCCGATCATGTAACGGGTCGAATCGTTCAGCGGGCAGTGGAGCGAGATGACGTCCGAACGGGCATAGAGTTCGTCGAGCGGCACATAGTCGAACCCCTCGGATGCGGCAAGGGCCGCATCGGGACAGGGGTCGTAGGCCAGCACCCGCATCCCGAACCCCAGCAGGATGCGGATCAGGCAGCGCGCGATCCGGCCCGTGCCGACGATGCCGGCCGTCTTGCCCCAGAGGTCGTAGCCCAGCAGCCCGTGGAGCGAGAAGTTTCCGTCGCGCGTCCGCCAGTAGGCGCGGTGAATCTTGCGGTTGAGCGCCAGCAGCAACGCCACGGCATGCTCCGCCACGGCATGGGGAGAATAGGCCGGAACGCGCACGACCGGTATCGCAAAGCGTGCGGCGGCACGCAGATCGACATTGTTGAAACCGGCGCAACGCAGGGCGATCAGCCGGACTCCCAGATTGGACAGCCGCGCGATTGCGGCCGCATCGGCCTCGTCGTTCACAAAGATGCAGACCGCATCCGAACCCTCGGCCAGCACCGCGCTGTCGGCATTCAGATGGCTCTTGTGGTAGACCATTCCGAACCCGTAATCACGCCCGACCCGATCGAACGTCTCCCGATCGTAGGGCTGTGTCCCGAACATCGTCACTTTCATACTCCTTACCTCTTATTACTATTGAATGCAGGCTGCCCCAAATATGCAGGCTCCTCATTTTTTTGCATTCCGGAACTCGGTGGGCGACACTCCCGTGTGCTTCTTGAAGAAACGGCCCAGATAGGACTGGTCGGGGAAATGCAGCCGATAGGCGATCTCCTGCACCGAAAGCTCCGTGGACTCGAGCAGCATCTTGATCTCGAGGACCACCGAACGGTCGATGAACTCCTTGGCCGTCGAGTGGGCCACGCTGCGGACAATCGTGGACAGATAGCGCGTCGAGATGCAGAGCTGGTCGGCGTAGAATGCCACCTCGCGCTGTTCCGTGCAATGTTCGTGCACAAGTGCCACGAAATGCTGGAAAAGATCGGCCTGACGCGTGGTGCCCGACTGAGGATGCACGTCGGGAGCAAACCGCCGCGTTTTGTCGAAGGCCTCCAGCAGAACATTCTGCAACCGGTTGCGGATGATCGTGTTGCGGAAGATGTTGTCGCGGTCGCGATAGGTATAGGAGGCCATCTGGAACCAGTTGCGAACCGCCTCGACAATCCGGTCCGGAAGGCGGATGACCGCATGGTCGTGCAGGATGTGGAAAAAGGAGGGGTCGAGGCGATAGGCCGCTTCCGAGAAAAGTTCGATCGAAAAGGCACAGAAACGCACACGAAAATCGTCCGTGCGTTCGTTCAGATGAAGGATCGAACCCGGCAACAGCAACAGCAGCGTATCGCGCGTGATGCGGTCGTGCAGCTGATCGACCGTCACCGTCGCGCTGCCCCGGCGGCAGAAGAGAATCGCACCGCCCTCGGTGCGGCAGGAGTGCTCCTCAAAATAGCGCAGATCGGTGTCGCCGACCACGAACTGCTCCTCGGGGGTGGTCATTATCGGATTATATTCTGTCATATATAATTCGTTTTTCGAACAAAAATAGCGCAATTTTACATAAATCGCGCAATTTTGTTCCGAAAATTACCAACACTATTCGCAATATCAAGACCTCGCGACCGTTATATTATGGTACTTTTGCACCTGAAAAAGTTTTTTAGTATAATTTTTTAAGTGGAGTTATGAAACAAACATTTGTGAAAGCAGCCCTCGCGACCTGCTGCATGGCAGCCGTCGCCTGCAAGCAGGCACCGATGACAATGGGTCCCGGCCAGTATGCCGTGATTACCGTCGCCACATCCGACCGAGAGATTCCGACCACCTATTCGGCAACCATCCGGGGCCGTCAGGACATTGCCATCTACCCGCAGGTTTCGGGTACGATCTCCGAGCTCTGCGTGAACGAAGGACAGAAGGTGTCGAAGGGGCAGACCCTCTTCATCATCGACCAGGTTCCCTACAAGGCTGCGCTCCGCACGGCTGAAGCCAACGTCGAGGCCGCCGAGGCCAGCGTCGCCACTGCACAGCTGACCTACGACAGCAAGAAGGAGCTCTTCGCCAAGAACGTCGTGTCGCAGTTCGACCTCCAGACGGCCGAGAACAACCTGCTCACGGCCAAAGCCCAGCTCGCACAGGCCGAGGCCCAGCGCGTGAATGCGGCCAACAACCTCTCCTACACCGTAGTGAAGGCCCCGTCGAACGGCGTGGTCGGCACTCTGCCGTACCGTGTCGGCGCACTGGTCAGCGCCTCGATCCCCGAGCCCCTGACCACCGTGTCGGACAACTCGACGATGTACGTCTATTTCTCGATGACCTCGAAGCAGCTGCTCGACCTGACCCGCCGCTACGGCTCGATCGACGAGACGCTCAAGAACATGCCCGGCGTACAGCTCAAGCTCAACGACGGATCGGTATACGACCAGTCGGGCCGCGTGGAGGCAATCAGCGGCGTGGTGGACACCTCGACGGGCAGCGTGCAGCTGCGTGCCGCATTCCCCAACGCCGGAGGTCTGCTGCTGAGCGGAAGCACCGGCAACATCATCATGCCGAACTACTACAAGGACTGCATCGTCATCCCGCAGACGGCAACCTACGAGCTGCAGGACAAGATCTATGTCTACAAACTGGTGGACGGCAAGGCATCGTCGGCGATGATCGAGGTCGAGAAGCTCTCGAACGGCCAGGAGTACATCGTCAAGAGCGGCCTTACGCCGGGTGAGGTGATCGTCGGCGAAGGCGTCGGCCTGATGCGCGAAGGTACGCCCATCGTTCCCAAGAACCAGACGGCTGCCCCTGCAGCACAGGCAGGCGAGGAGAAGGCCGCACCGAGCAACGACGCGGCCCAGACCGATGATACCGCCGCTCAAAACAAAACGGAAAAGGAGGAATAATCTATGACACTCAAGAGTTTTATCGAACGCCCCGTCCTGGCGTCGGTCATATCGATCGTCATCGTCATCGCCGGTATCATCGGACTCGCTTCGCTGCCGGTGGAGCAGTACCCCGATATCGCACCCCCGACGGTCATGGTGCGTGCATCGTATCCGGGTGCAAGCGCCGAAACCATTCAGAAATCGGTGATCGTCCCCCTCGAGGAGGCCATCAACGGCGTCGAGGACATGACCTACATCACCTCGGCCGCTGCCGCCGGTTCCGCCTCGATCAGCATCTACTTCAAGCAGGGAACCGACCCCGACATGGCTGCCGTGAACGTACAGAACAAGGTATCCACGGCTACCGGACAGCTTCCTTCGGAGGTAACGCAGATCGGTGTGACCACCATGAAGCGCCAGACCTCGATGGTGAAGATCTTCTCGCTCTACAGCCCCGATGACTCCTACGACGAAGGCTTCCTGGCCAACTACTCGAAGATCAACATCGAGCCGCGTATCGTCCGTATCCCGGGCGTCGGCGAGGCCTTCACGCTGGGCTCCGACTATTCGATGCGTATCTGGCTCAAGCCCGACGTCATGGCCCAGTACAAGCTTATGCCTTCGGACATCACCGCCGTGCTGGCCGAGCAGAACATCGAGGCCTCGACCGGTTCGCTGGGCGAGAATTCGAAGAACGCCTTCCAGTATACGATGAAGTACTCGGGCCGTCTGACGCTGCCCGAGGAGTTCGAGAACATCGTCATCCTCGCACAGGACGACGGCACGATCCTCCGCCTGAAGGATGTCGCCGATATCGAGCTGGGACGTGAGTCCTATGCATACGTCGGCAAGACGAACGGTCACCCGGGCGTCAGTACGATGGTCTTCCAGACCGCAGGTTCGAACGCCACGGAGGTCGTAAACCAGATCAACGCACTGCTCGACGAGGTCGAGGCCGACCTGCCGAAGGGCATCGCCATCGCTCACCTGCACAGTGTGAACGACTTCCTCTTCGCCTCGATCAACGAGGTGATCAAGACCCTCATCGAGGCCATCATCCTTGTGGTGCTGGTGGTATACGTCTTCCTGCAGGATATCCGCTCGACGCTCGTGCCGACGATCTCGATCCTCGTGTCGCTGATCGGTACGTTCGCCTTCCTGGCCGTGGCCGGGTTCTCGATCAACCTGCTGACGCTCTTCGCTCTGGTGCTCGCCATCGGTACGGTCGTCGATGATGCCATCATTGTGGTCGAAGCGGTGCAGGCGCGCTTCGACGCCGGTTACAAGTCCTCGTACATGGCCACGATCGACGCCATGTCGGGTATTACGTCTGCCATCATCACTTCGACGCTGGTCTTCATGGCGGTGTTCATCCCCGTGGCCATGATGGGCGGAACGTCGGGTGTGTTCTACACGCAGTTCGGTATCACGATGGCCGTCGCCGTAGGTATCTCGGCACTCAACGCCCTGACGCTCTCGCCGGCTCTCTGCGCCCTGCTGCTGAAGCCCTATCTGGATGAGAACGGCGAGATGAAGGACAACTTCGCCGCACGCTTCCGCAAGGCCTTCAACACGATCTTCTCGACACTGGTAAACAAGTACAAGCACGGCGTGATGCTCTTCATCAAGCACAAGTGGCTGATGTGGTCCACCTTCGCCATCGCCATTGCGGCGCTCGTCCTGCTGATGAACTCGACCAAGACGGGTCTGGTGCCCGACGAGGACCAGGGTACGATCATGGTCAATGTGACGACCCCTCCGGGAACCTCGCTCGAGGAGACTAACAAAGTACTCGAAACGGTCGCATCGCGCATTGCCGACATTCCGCAGGTGGAGAATGCCATGGAGACTGCCGGTTTCAACATGATCGCCTCGGCTGCAGGTTCCTCCTACGCCATGGGTATCGTCAAGCTGAAGAACTGGGACGAGCGTCCGAATCCCGAAGACGAGGTTCAGGCCGTCATCGGACAGATCTATGCCCGCACGGCCGACATCAAAAACGCCCAGATTTTCGCCGTGGCTCCGCCGATGATCTCGGGTTACGGTTCGACCTCCGGTTTCTCGATGTATCTGCAGGACCGCGCCGGCGGTGAGCTGACCGACTTCTACCAGATCTTCCAGCAGTTCATCGGTGCCCTGAACCAGCGTCCGGAGATCGAGCGCGCCTACTCGTCGTTCAACATCAACTTCCCGCAGTACATGGTGCACATCGACCCGGCGAAGGCAAAACGCGCAGGCGTCTCGCCCTCGACGATCCTCTCGACGATCGCCGGATACTATGGCGGCCAGTACGCTTCGTACATCAACCGCTTCTCGAAGATGTACTACGTGACCCTGCAGTCGCGTCCCGAGGACCGTCTCGACGTCGAGTCGCTCAACAACATCTACGTGCGCACCGACAAGGGCGAAATGGCGCCCGTGGGCGAGTTCGTGGAGCTCGAGAAGGTCTACAGCTCCGACGTGCTGAACCGCTTCAACCTCTACAACGCCATCTCGGTGCAGGGTACCGCCGCCCCCGGCTATTCGTCCGGTGACGCAATCCAGGCCATCCGCGAGGTTGCCGACCAGGTGCTGCCGAAGGGCTACGGATACGAGTTCGACGGTATCACCCGCGAAGAGGCCCAGACGACGAGCAACACGCTGATCATCTTCGGTATCTGCCTGCTGTTCATCTACCTCATCCTGAGCGCCCTCTACGAGAGTTACCTGATTCCGTTCGCCGTGATTCTGGCCGTACCGTGCGGTCTGATGGGTTCGTTCCTCTTCGCCAAGGCGATGGGGCTCGAGAACAACATCTACCTCCAGACGGGTATCATCATGCTGATCGGTCTGTTGTCGAAGACCGCCATCCTCATCACCGAGTACGCCGCCGACCGCCGCCGTGCAGGCATGAGCCTCACGCAGGCCGCCGTATCGGCCGCCAAGGCCCGTCTGCGTCCGGTGCTGATGACCGTCCTCACCTGCGTGCTCGGTATGTTGCCGCTGGTATTCTCGACGGGTGCAGGCGCCAACGGCAACTCGACCCTCGGTACGGGTGTCGTCGGCGGTATGATCGTCGGAACGCTGGCCCTGCTGTTCCTCGTGCCGACGCTGTTCATCGTCTTCCAGACCCTTCAGGAGAAAGTCAAGCCCCTCGAACTCGATCCCGATCCGCAGTGGTCCGTTCGCGCCGAGGTGGAAGAGGTCAAAAACGAGAAAGAGGAATAAAACATGAAAAAGATACTGATTGTCTGCCTTGCAGCCGCCATGACGAGCTGCGGCATCTATAAGAACTACCAGCGCCCCGACGTAGTGACCGACGGTCTCTACGGCACGGCCGAAACCGCCGACTCGACCACGCTCGGAGACATCTCCTGGCAGGAGATGTTCACCGATCCCCAGCTGCAGGCGCTCATCGACCTGGCACTGACGAACAACACCGACCTCCAGTCGGCACAGTGGCGCGTCAAGGAGGCCGAGGCCACGCTCAAGTCGGCCCGCCTGGCCTACCTGCCGTCGTTCAACTTCGCACCCCAGGGTACGATCTCGAGTTTCGACAACGGAGCCGCTTCGAAGACCTACAGCATTCCCGTGACGGCCAGCTGGCAGATCGACATCTTCGGAGGCCTGACCAACGCCAAGCGCAAGGCCAAGGCGCTCTACCTGCAGAGCCGGGAGTACCAGCAGGCCGTGCGCACGCAGCTCATCGCCTCGGTGGCCAACCTCTACTACACGCTGCTGATGCTCGACAGCCAGTACGAGGTGACCAAGGAGACGGCCGCCAAGTGGGAGGAGAGCGTCCGCACGATGCGTGAGATGAAGGCCGCCGGCATGACCAACGAGGCCGGCGTAGCCCAGTACGAAGGCAGCTACTACGGCATCGTGGCATCGCTCAACGACATCGAATACTCGATCCGTGAGACTGAGAACAGCCTCTGCTCCGTGCTGGGCGAGGTGCCCCACGAGATCGTCCGCGGACGCCTCGACGAGCAGCAGCTGCCCGACAACCTCGCCGTCGGCGTACCGGTACAGATGCTCTCGAACCGTCCCGACATCCGTCAGGCCGAGTACTCGCTCATGCAGTCATTCTACGCCACGAACGCCGCCCGTTCGGCCCTCTACCCGTCGATCACGCTGAGCGGATCGGCCGGATGGACCAACAACGCCGGAGTCATCACCAATCCGGGCAAACTCCTGCTCTCGGCAGCTGGATCGCTGCTCCAGCCGATCTTCAACGCCAACGCCAACCGCGCCAACCTGAAGATCGCCAAGGCACAGCAGGAGGAGTCGAAGCTGGCCTTCCAGCAGGCGCTGCTCAACGCCGGGGCCGAGGTGAACAACGCCCTGACGCAGTGCCAGACGGCCCGTGCCAAGACCGATCTGCGTATCAAGCAGATCGAGGCCATGGAACGCGCCGTGGAGAGCACCGAACTCCTGATGCAGCACTCCTCGACAACCTACCTCGAGGTGCTGACCGCACAGCAGTCGCTGCTGTCGGCCCAGTTGTCGCAGATCGCCGACCAGTTCGACGAAATCCAGGGAGTGGTCAATCTCTATCAGGCTCTCGGAGGAGGCCGTGACCTCACCACGGAGGAGAAGTGATGAAACGGGGAGCGACCAAAGAGGAGATCATCCGCACTACGTTGGATCTTATCACCCGCAACGGCCTTCGTGCCGTGCGGGTGGATGAGATCGCGCAGATGCTGGGCATCTCGAAACGCACGCTCTACGAAATGTTCGCCGACAAGAACGACCTGATCAGCGCCTGCCTGAATGACATGGCGCGGCAGCAGCGGCAGCACATCGACGCCGACCGCAAACGGCGCAGCGGAAATGCGCTGCAGAAGACATTGCGGCTGGTCAATACCTATGTGGACAGCCTTTACAAGGTAGACCCGAGCTTTCTGTCGGACATCCGGCACAAGATCGTCTTCGCCGAGTATTACGACGAACACCGCGAATTCTGGTTCAGGGAACTGACGCGCGATTTCGACGTATGCCGCAACGAAGGCCTCCTGCTCGCCGAGATCGATTCCCGTTCGCTGGCCGAACAGCTGATCGGAACGCTGTTCGAACTGCGGCTGAACAACACCTCGCGCGAAGAGCTTTACATGCTCTGCAAGACCATCCTCCGGGGTGCCGCAACGCAGGCCGGAATCGACTGGATCGACCGGAAGCGATAGCCGCCAGGCGGACGACACATGCAAGGAATCCGTTCCCGATGACCGGGAACGGATTTTTTTGTCTGCAGCGGCAAAAAAAGCCCCTCGGGCGCTGTGTATTTGTAAAAAATTTCTATATTTGCGTCGTAGAAGTTTCCCCGATGATGAAGCGAAGCGCAACATACGGATTCCGGCAACTCCCTGAGGCGATGCCGATGATGTCGATGATGTCGATGCGCAGCCGCTCCGGCCGGGCATAACTTCGTCGTGTGCGAAAGAGAGTCCGGCTTCCCTGCGAAGCCGGACTTTTTTGTGATACCGAAAGAAACAAGATATGGAACCGAAAAATTACCGATTCGAGACCCTGCAGGTCCATGCCGGGCTGCCCGAGAACAGGGAGACCGGAGCCCGCGGCGTGGCGATCTGTCCCACGGCCGCCTACCGTTTCCGCAGTTGCGACCATGCCGCCCGGCTCTTCGAGCTGAGCGAAGCCGGCAACATCTACACCCGGCTGCAGAACCCCACCACGACAGCCTACGAGGAACGCATCGCGGCGCTCTACGGAGCCGTGGGGGCCCTGGCCGTATCGTCGGGCATGTCGGCGATCCTCGTCACGGTGCTCTCGCTGGCCTCCCGGGGCGACAACATCGTCGCATCCCCGCTGCTCTACGGCGGTACCTACAACCAGTTCCGCATCTCGCTGCGCAACATGGGCATCGAGGTGCGCATCGCCCCGAACGAGCGCCCCGAGGCGTTCGAGGCGCTCATCGACGACCGCACGAAGGCCCTCTACGTCGAGAGCATGGGCAACCCGACCTGCGACGTGCCCGACCTGGAGGAGCTGGGCGCCGTGGCCCGCCGACGCGACGTGCCGCTGGTAGTGGACAACACGTTCGGTGCGGCGGGATACCTCTGCAACCCCTTCGAATGGGGCGCCCACATCGTCGTCGATTCGGCGACGAAGTGGATCAACGGACACGGCACGGCCATGGGCGGCGTGATCGTGGACGGCGGCAACTACGACTGGGGCAACGGCAAGTTCCCGCAGATCGACGGTCCGTCGGAGGGCTACCACGGGCTGAACCTCCACAAGGCGTTCGGCCGGGCGGCCTTCATCGTCAAATGCCGTGTGGACGGGCTGCGCGACCTGGGCTGCTGCCCCTCGCCGTTCGACTCCTACCTGATGCTCCTCGGTCTGGAGACCCTCTCGCTGCGCGTCCGCCACGAGGTGGAATCGACCCGTCGGCTGGCCGAATACTGCCGCAGCCACCCGAAGGTGGCCCGCGTCAGCTATGTCGGGTTCGATACCCATCCGAGTTTCGGAAACGCCCGGAAATACTACCGCTTCGGGTCGTCGGCCGTCTTCACGATCGAGCTCAAGGGTACGCTGGAGAGCACCGTGCGTTTCGTCGAGGCGCTGCACCTGGCCGCCAACATGACAATGATCGGCGACTCGATCACCGTGGTGACGCACCCCGCATCGACCACGCACAAACAACTCGGCGAGGCCGACCTCGCGGCGGCGGGCGTAACGCCGACGCTGCTGCGCATCTCGCTCGGACTGGAGGATGTCGAGGACCTGATCGACGATTTCGAACAGGCATTCGCTCACGTGGAGGAGTAGGGTATGCAGCACGTCTTCCTTTCCGACGAACCTTTCCCGCTCGAACTCGGCGGCGAACTGCCCGCACTGCGGATCGCCTACCACACCTACGGCGAACTGAACGCCGCGCGCGACAACGTCGTGTGGGTCTGCCATGCGCTGACGGCCAATTCGGACGTCGCCGACTGGTGGCCGCACACGGTCGAGCCGGGGCGGTTTCTCGACCCGTCGCGCCACTTCATCGTCTGCGCCAACATCCTCGGCTCGCACTACGGGACGACCGGGCCGCTGCAGGTCAATCCGGCAACGGGAAGTCCGTGGTACGGCACTTTCCCGCCCTTCACGATCCGCGACATGGTGGCGGCGCACCGTCTGCTGGCCCGCGCCCTCGGCATCGGACGCATCGCCACGCTCGTGGGAAGCTCCGTAGGCGGGTTCCAGGCCGTGGAGTGGGCCGTCGAAGAGCCGGAGCGCATCGCACGCCTCGTGCTGATCGCCACGGCAGCCAAGGCCTCGCCGTGGACCATCGCCATCGACGAGACGCAGCGCATGGCCATCGAGGCCGACGCCACGTTCGGCCAGCCGCGCGACGATGCCGGAATGAAGGGGCTTGCGGCGGCACGCGCCATCGGGTTGCTGACCTACCGCGGGGCTGCAGGGTACAACCTCACGCAGCAGGACCGCGAAGAGCTGCCGGCCGCCCACCGCGCCTCGACCTACCAGCAATATCAGGGCGAGAAGCTCTGCCGCCGCTACAACGCCTACTCCTACTACGCGATCCTCAACGCCTTCGACACGCACGACGTAGGACGCGGCAGGGGAGGGACCGACGCGGCGCTGGCCCGCATTGCGGCCCGCACGCTGCTCGTCGGCATCACCACCGACATGATCTTCACCCCCGCGGAGATGCGCGCCCTGCAGCGGCAGATCCCCGGAAGCGAATACCACGAGATCGACTCACCGTTCGGCCACGACGGATTCCTGGTCGAGCACGAGCAGCTCAACGACATCCTGCGTCCCTTCATGGAGGGACAGCCAACCGAAAACAACAACTGAAAACAGAATACCGGACATGAGCAAAATCAAAATCGGACTCTTCGGCTTCGGCGTGGTCGGACAGGGCATCTACGAGGTCATCGGCAAGGCCAAGAACGCCAATGCCGAGATCGTCAAGATCTGCGTCCGCGACCCGGAGAAGCCGCGCCGCATCGCGGTGGACCGCGAACGCTTCACCACCTCGGTGGAGGAGATCCTCGACAACCCGAACGTAAACCTGATCGTCGAGGTCATCAACGACCCCGACGCTGCCTACGACATCGTCAAACGCTCGATGCTGCGCGGAATACCCGTCGTGTCGGGCAGCAAAACGATGCTTGCACGCCACCTCCCGGAGCTGATCGAACTGCAGAAGACCCGCCACGTGGCACTGCTCTACGACGCCTCGTCGTGCGGCTCGATTCCCGTGATCCGCAACCTCGAGGAGTACTACGACAACGACCTGCTGCTCGAAGTCAAGGGCATCCTCAACGGGTCGTCGAACTACATCCTCTCGCGCGTCTTCGACCACGGGGAGCCCTACGGCGACGCCCTCGCTCAGGCGCAGGCCCTCGGATTCGCCGAGAGCGATCCGTCGTTCGACATCGAGGGCTACGACTCGCTCTTCAAGCTGGTGATCATCACCGTGCACGCACTGGGCGCATACGTCGCACCGGAGCGGATCTTCACCTACGGCATATCGACGATCCACGACTCGGACATCCGCTATGCCCGCGAGAAAGGAGTGAAGATCAAACTGGTGGCACAGGTGGTGAAGGTTTCGGAGGAGCACTTCACGATGTTCGTCATGCCGGAATTCGTCACCCCGGACAAGTACATCTACAGCGTCGATGACGAATACAACGGCGTGGTGATCCGCGGCGAGTGCTACGACCGCCAGTTCATGTTCGGCAAGGGCGCCGGGAGCCTGCCCACAGCCTCGTCGATCCTGAGCGACATCATGGCCCGCCTGCACGACTACCGCTACGAGTACAAGAAGATGAACTACCTTCAGCGGCCCGAATACACGACCGACATCACGCTGAAGATCTACGTCCGCTACAGAGAGACGGACATCCGCCGGATCCTCCGCTTCTCGAAGATCCACGAACAGTACATCAGCGAGGAGAGCAACTACCTGATCGGCGACGTCACGCTGAACGAGCTGATCGAAAAGCGCGACCGGCTCACGGGCAAGGACCTTTTCCTGGCCAACATTCCGATCTTCTTCCTCAACCGCGACCACTGATCCGGCCGGGGAACGAACGGAGCGGGGAGGGGCCATACGGTTCCTCCCCGCTCCGTTTATGCCATCCGCACACCGCGTGTCAATCCTTCACGCAGCGAAGCGAGAGTCCGTGCGCCTCGGGCAGCGACTTGACGAGCGGCAGCCCGTCCGTCGTGCAGGCGATGCAGTCGCGCCGCCCCGCCTCCGAAGAGCCCGTACCCCACAGGTACCCCTTCGAGGCATCGCCGTAGGAGCCGAAACCCGATGAGTTCCAGAAACCGGCGACCGTAAAGAAATCGGCCGGGCGCTCCCCGCTCGCGGCCAGGGCTTCCAGTTCATCGGTATCGGGGATGTGCCAGCCCGGAGGGCAGATACCGCGCAGAAGGCCCTCCGAAGTCGGCACCGCACCGCCCGTCACCGTGGCATAGTCATAGAGCAAGCCCAGCTCGGCAACGGCCGAAGCGCCCACCTCGGGATTCCAGACCCCGTCACCGAACGTTGCATCCGAAGGCCGGTAGCGCAGGTTCTCGGCCATCCACACCCGGCCGTCGATGGTAACCGTGGAGTAGGTCTCGCCGGCGTAGACGACCGTCTTGCCGTCACCTTCGTCGGGCTCGTCGCCCCCATCCCCGCCGATGCCAAGCTCCCCACCGTCGATCCAATCGACGATCTCACCGCTCAGCGTCACTTCGAGTTCGGGCTCCGGGACCGCCTCGACCACTACCGACAGGTCGTAGCGCTTGCCGCCCTCAAGAGCCGCATCTGGCACCGATTTGCTCGCCACGGTGCCGTCCTCGAGCGTGACATCGACCTGCAGGGTGGCCCGCTGCGGGACAAGCACCGCCCGGTAAAGAGCATTCGGAGTGACGGCAAAGGCCAGCACCTCGACCGCTTCACCGGCCCGCACCGTAGCCTCCGGCACAGCCAGATCGACCGCTGCCTCGGGGACAAAGCCGTCGATGGCGACCTGGCGGACCGCCCGATCGCTGCGATTCTGCACGACGATATTCAGTTGGCTGAGGAGGTGATGAAACTGCATCTTCACAGGGGTGCTTCCGGGCAACACGTCGCGGGTCACGGCACCCAGCAGGTCGGACGGAGTGCATCCGTCGCGCTGATCGGCGGCGACGGCAAACGTCCCGGGAACCCCCTCATCGCGGTAGGGATAGTAGGCTGTGAAGGTCGAGGCGCCCTGTGCCTCGTCGTACCACACCAGCCCCGCGGCCGAGAAGAAGAGGCCGTCGTAGGTCATCAGCCGGTTGGCGGCATAGTCACCCGAAGAGAGCGAGACCGTCACGCCGATGCGGTCCCCTTCGGTAAAGTTCACACCATCGACCCGCGTAATGGAGGGAGCGATACGGATATCGGATTCACCGTCGGACGGGTCGCTGCACCCGGCGACAAGAATTCCGGCGGCCGCACATAGCGACAACAAGAGTTTTTCCATCATGACACAAAAGGTTTTTGGGGTTTTTGACTTTATAATACAAAATTAAGCCTTTTTTGTGTCATATGCTATTTCCGAACAGCCTATTTACAGCACATAATAGGACTTTCCGAGTCCCAGTGTGAAGCTGTCGCGCCGAAGCAGGGCCGCCACCCAGACGACCGCCACCCAGACGGCATTGAACAGAAACGGGAAATGCTCGCCGTGGAGGAGGAAAAACGAACGAAACGCATCGACGATGAAGGGACAGGCGACGACGGCCAGGTAGTTCATCGCCATGACGAACGACAGGGCAAGGGTCGCCGAGCGCGGCGGAGCGATCGTCGCGGCCTTGTCGTAGATGACCGGCTGCATGATCCCGTAACCCAAGCCGGCAAACGCGGCGCCGGCGAGCAGTGGGAACCGATGGTGGAACACCCCGAAGACTGCCAGTCCGAGGCAGAGCAGCGCCAGCGAGACGAGGTTCGTCAGCCCCTTGAGGCGGACGATGACCCGGTCGATGAAGAGTCCCGGCAGCATGGCGGCGAGGAAAAAGAGCGAAATCAACCCGCCAGAGAAGGAGGAGCCCAGTCCGTAGCGCTCGACGAGGAACGACGCATAGAAGACGACGGCCAGCGCCGCATAGGTGATGAAGAAGTAGAAGGCCATCAGCCCGACCAGCTTGCGGCGGTCGATCGAGCGGTTCGTCGGCTGCAGGCTCTGCGGCGGCTCCTGCGCGGAGGGCTGGCGGCGAAGCCGAAAGACCAGTGCAAGCGAAAGACCCGGGAGGAGATAGACCAGGAAGGGCAGGTGCCAGTCGATACCGGCCAGGTAACCGGCCAGGGCCGTGGCGGCCACGAGCACCAGGTTGCTGATCGCCGAACTGTAACCCAACTGCCGAATGCGGTAGCCGCCCGTGAAGTAATCGACCACCAGACCCGTAGAGAAGGGGATGACCATACCGGCCCCGACACCCAGCAGGCAACTCATGGCGATCAGGCCGGCCATGCTCCGGGCAAAGAGGCTCGCCAGTCCGGCGGCAAAGAAGAGGGCCAGCCCGACGGCCAGCGTCCGGAACTTGTCGCGACTGACAGAGAGGCGGCCCGAAAGCAGGACAAAAGGGATGATGAGCAGCGACGGCAGCGAGGTGAGCATCTGGATCTCAAGGTTGGTCGCATGGGGGAAGATCCGGTTCAGATCACCCAAAATGGGGGATACGGCCAGGCCGGGAAGCGACGTGACGGCCGACACGGACCAGATGGCCAGAAGAACACCGGGCGAGACGGTGCCTTTACCCGTTTGAATACGCATGATCGGATGAGTTTTTCGGTCTCCGACCGCAACAGTCGTACCAAACGGAACGGGACCGCCCCGAAGGACGGTCCCGCCGCAACGCGGTATGACCCGCGCTTATTTCTCGCGCACACAACGCACCTGCATGCCGTTGGCCCGTGCGTAGGGCTTGCTATCCGTGACACCTCCCGTCGAACTCTTCTTCTCGAACCAGAAGTAGAAGGCCTGCGCATCCGAACCCTCCGAAGCGGGGTCGGCCGTCCAGTAGAGACCCTCCCACGGCTGGGCATCCTCGGCAACGTTGCGCGTCGAAAGCGACGACGAGGCAGGGACCACGACGTAGAGGTTCTGGATCTTGCCGTTCGTATAGAGCCGGCGTCCGGCACCCAGGAAGAACGACGAAGCGCCCTCACGGGTGAACGTCCAGCCGTACTTGTCGAAATCGGAGGCTCCCGGCGTCCCCGAGATCGCCAGTCCGGCATAGGCACTTGCCGGAGCCACGCGCCAGCCGGCGGGGCAGGGGTCGTTCTCGGTCTTCTCCGCGGCGCTCCACAACGAGGAGTCATGGGCCCAGCACCAGTCGTTCGACGAATCGGTGACGCCCGTGATGTAGGTCAGCGGATGCTGCAGGGCATAGGCCGCAGTCCCGGTCTCGGCCGAGGCGGCGACCGTCTCAAGCGTCACGCGGCCGCCCGATCCGTTGTACATCGTGGCCGACGATCCGCTGCCCGCGCTGTAGGTGTTCGGACCGATGAAGGGCTCCTTGCGGCCCCACTGGTAATAGGTCCCGTAGGAGGCAAGGATGCGGTCGGTCGTGGAGTTGTCGTTGTCGAGCGCGCCGAGGTTGCGGGTCATCATCTCCTGTCCGTTGAAGACGACGGTGCCGTCGGCAGCCTCGGGATCGTAGTCCGCAGCCCACACGTGCCAGCTCCAGAGCAAGTTGTCCGATGCGTCGTAGGCACCGATCAGGGCGTTGCCCTGCGCGATGCGCGTATCATCGTCCTCGTCGGCATCGATGTAGAACGATGCCTTCCCGTCGTCGGTCAGCCGGAGGTATTCGATCAGCCCCGATTTCGACTGCCAGACGACGGCGAGCGATGCCGGCTCGATCGTCGAGCCGCCGTTGCCCGTATGGCGGACATCGAAGCGGTAGTTCACGGCGGGTTTATTCACCAGATAGCTGTTGGCCGGGCCCTCGAGATCGACCGTCGAGGTGACGCTCACGAACAGCGAAGCCGAAGCCGCCACGCCGTCGGAACTGTATCCCGTGAGCACGACCGTTCCGGAGGTCTCCACGGTGGTAGTCTCGCCGTCATCGCCCTCGATGTCCTCACCGAAGGTTACCGGCGAGACGATCGTGACGGTCCTGGCTGCGATATCGACCACCGGATCGTTCCATCCCGTGGGTTTCTGCGTCACGGTAAAGCTCTCGATCCGGCTCGACGAAAAACGGACCACCGCCTCGTCGCCCGCCTGCATGAACACGGCGGGCACCTCGAACTCCAGCGTGCCCTTGACCTTGTCCTTACTGCACGACACGGCCAGCGCCGCCACGCCCAGCACGAGGGACACAAGCCCTGCAAATCCTTTCATATACATTCTGTTTCGGTTTGTAAAATCCTTGCAAAGATACCAAAAAGCGGGATATATCCTACTTCGCCTCCCCAAATATTTCGATCGGGAGAGGCTTCCGTTGCCTGTTATCAAACGGCATGGCGGGCAAATTAGTATGTATTCCCGGAAAATCGGCACGAAAACGGCACCCTCCGCCCCGGAGGGCCGGAGCGACCGCTCCGGATGCACTGCCGGAGCCTCGGCCGCCCCTGGAAGCACGCGGAGTGCCGCGGCCGGTCACTGCGCCGCGCGTTCGAAATAGCGTTCGAAGAAGAGCAGCTGGTAGGGGAGCGACCCGGCCCAGTACTCCCACGTGTGGGCGCCGGGCCGCACCAGGAAGTCATGGCCGACCTTCATGCGAAGCAGCTTCTCGTGCAGGGCGACGTTCACTTCGTAGAAGAAGTCGTCGTAGCCGCAGTCGAAGATGATCGACAGATCGCCGTCGTGCAGCGAATCGACGGCATTGATGACCGTATGAGCATCCCAGCGCGCCGGGTTGTCCTTGAGTTCGCCCAGCTGCTCCTTCATCTCCCACGAATCGGGGAAGGGCCGGATATCGACCCCTCCGGATGTCGATCCGGCGGCGCCGAAGACATCGGGGTGACGCACGGCATTCCACAGGGCGCCATGGCCACCCATGCTCAATCCCGTGATGGCCCGGCCTTCGCGGGCGGCGATCGTCGGGTAGCGGGCATCGATCCATGCCGGGAGTTCCCCGGAGATGAAGGTCTCGAACTGCGACTCGGCATGCAGCGGACTGTCCCAGTACCAGCTCTTCTCACCGTCGGGGCAGACGAAAATCATGCGGTAGCGTTCCGAAAGCGACCGCAGGTCGGTGATCTGCAGCCAGGCCCGCTGGTTGTTTCCGAAGCCGTGCAGCAGATAGACCACCGGCAGGCGCTCGCCCGCCGCATGTTCGGGTACGACGACAAACGCCGGAATCTCGCGCTGCATCCGCGCACTGAATACAGCCACCGTGTCGATCACGGCGGGGCCTCGGGCCCCCGCCCCCGCGCGGAGCCACACCACAGCACACCGACACGCAGAGAAGCCACAAAAGGGCCAGCAACCGTCTCATTCTGAATCTGTTTTTTGTTTTTTTCGTCATCGCAAAACGGGGCGCGCTCGTTGTGGCGCGCCCCGCTCGGCGACTCGGTCGTCAATTTCCGTTATTTTTTCTCGGGCCGTGCGATGGTCTCGCGCATCGACGTATCGGCCATGATGTTCTTCATCTTGTAGTAGTCCATGATGCCCAGATTGCCGTTGCGGAATGCCTCGGCCATGGCCAGCGGCACCTCCGCCTCGGCCAGAATCACCTTGGCACGCGCCTCCTGCGCCTTGGCCTTGTTCTCCTGCTCGAGGGCGACGGCCATGGCGCGGCGCTCCTCGGCCTTGGCCTGCGCGATGTTCTTGTCGGCCTCGGCCTGGTCCATCTGCAGCTGGGCGCCGATGTTCTTGCCCACGTCGATATCGGCGATATCGATCGAAAGAATCTCGAAGGCCGTTCCGGCATCGAGACCCTTCTCGAGCACCACGCGCGAGATCGAGTCGGGGTTTTCGAGCACGATCTTGTGCGACAGCGCCGAACCGATCGACGAAACGATGCCCTCGCCCACACGGGCCAGCACGGTCTCCTCACCGGCTCCGCCCACAAGCTGCTTGATGTTCGCACGCACCGTCACGCGGGCCTTGGCGATGAGCTGGATGCCGTCCTTGGCCACGGCGGCCACCGGCGGGGTGTTGATCACCTTGGGGTTCACCGACATCTGCACCGCCTCGAAGACGTCGCGGCCGGCCAGGTCGATGGCCGTGGCCATCTTGAAGTCGAGCATGATGTTGGCCTTCTGCGCCGATACCAGCGCATGAACCACGTTGGTCACGTTGCCGCCGGCCAGATAGTGGGCCTCCAGTTCGTTGGGGTTGAGCGCAAGACCGGCCTTCGTGCTCTCGATCATCGACGAGACGATCGTCGAGGGCGGTACCTTGCGCCAGCGCATCAGTACCAGCTGCAGCAGGCTGATGCGGACGCCCGACACCAGGGCCGAGAACCACAGCCCGACGGGAATGAAATAGAAGATGAGCCACAGGGCGATAAGGGCCACGAATACGACCACGGCGATCATGCCAACCTGAAAGTCCATAGGTACAGATTATTTTACGGGTTTTACAATGACACTGAAATTCTCGAATCCCACGACCTCGATCTCCCGGCGCGGATCGACATAGCCGTCGAGCGTCTTGGCCTCGTAGATGCGGCCGCCGATTTCGACCTTGCCCATCGGCGCGAGGCGCGAAAGGGTCATGCCGCGGTCACCTGTCTTCAGGAGTTCGGAGGGGGCGACGGGCGTGCTCGACGAGCGGATCTCCTGCCGGAGAGAGAAGCGCTGCCAGGTCTTGGCGCGCAACGAAAGGACCGTCGCCGCGAGCCCCAGCACGACGATGACCGCAATGGTCACCGCTCCGCCCGTGGCTCCGAAATCGCGGAACGCCAGGTAGATGGCGCTGCCGTCGCTGACCAGGGCCAGCAGGGCGCCCACCGAGACTCCGGGCAACAGAACCAGTTCGGCCACGAGGAACAGCAGCCCGAAGAAGACCAGAAGGATGATGTAGAAGAGTTCCATAGCGGTTCGAATCGGTTATAAAGATAGGATTTTTATTCCGTTTGCGGCACGATTTCCGCAACTTTTATTTCCAGAGCCGCATCGGCCTGACGCAGGGCCTCGGCCAGGCGGTCGGCAACGGCGCGGTCGTCGAATGTTCCGACGACGAACGTCCCCGATCCTACACGCGAGAGTTCGCGCCCCTCGGAGAGCGAGGCGATCGTCTGTCGGACCTCCTCGGAGAGGGCATCCGCCCCGTCGATCTCGATGCGGTAGGCTACAGCCCCGGCTTCGGGCTCCCGCGAAAGGTTGCGGTAGACCCCGTCGGTCCAGACAACCACTTCGGGACGCACGAACCCGTGTTTCTTGAGCACCGTCTGCACCGAGTCGGCCTCCTCGCGCGTGGCGAAACCGCCCGTGAAGTAGCACCACTTGCCCTCGTCGTTCACCAAATACGACAGCGGGTAGGCCCCACGGAAGGTCGAGACGGCCCGTTTGGTGTTGAACGTGCCGAGCAGCAGGCGGTAGATCGTTCCATGCTCATAGACACGGCACTCGGGAATCGGGTTGGAGTAGCTGTATTTCGGGGTCTTGGTGAAGACCACGCTGTCGAAATCGAGGAAATAGCGCTGGGCGACCTCGACCCTGGGCCGGCGGAAATCCGCCTCGCGGAGCTGGGCCGCCACGCCGCGCAGCGAGTCACGGGCCGCACCAAGGTCGAGCAGCCCGGCCACCGAAGCCTCGTAATCGACGAGCACCTGTTTGCGCAGGAAATAGTCGGCCACGGCATCCGAAGCCGTTTCGCCCCGCAGCGAGGCCACCTGACGCTGTGCCTTGGCCAGCGCCTCCTCTTCGCGGGTCAGCGCCTCCTCCTGCCCGAGCTTGTCGAGCAGGTAGCCATAGGCGTAGTTCTTGTTGTCGAAGATATAGTTCCACACCCCGGCGAGCGAATCGGACAACGCACGGTCGATCCGCTGCATGGCCCCGTAGCGGTCGTAGATCTCGCCGGCCTCGCTCTCGGTAGCGGCCGCAGCATAGGCCTCGGCCAGCTGGGCGGCCGTCTCGTAGTTGGCAAAATAGCGGTTCACGAGATCGACGGCCCGAAGTTCCAGTTCCTGGGCGCGGAGCAGGGCCGCATAGTCGGCCTTGGGAAGCTGCTCGCCGAAACAGGGGTTGTAGACCAGGTTACGCACCTTGAGCGAATCGGGGACACGGGCGGCCGGGCGCTCCGACGAGGCGGCGTCCGGATTGTCCAGATTGGCCAGCACCCACTCCTGCTCGATCGTATTGATGCGGTCGATCAGCCGGCCCTTGGCATTCCGGAGATCGAAGATCCGGCTCTCCAGCCGCAGGATCTCCTCGGAGCAGGCCTGGCGTTCGTCCGGATGCTCGCGCAGACGCAGACGCACCTGCTCGACGGCACGGACCACCGAATCCACCCGCGACTGCAGGACGGCGTCCTCGCGCAGCAGGGACATGTACTCCTCGTTGCCTTCCAGCCCGGCAATGCGGGCCTCGACCGGAGGCTGCTGCGCCGCAAGCGGCAGGATGGCAAACGTCAGCCCCAAAACAGAAAAAAGAAGAATATGAATTCTGCGAAATCCCATTTCCGTCATCTCCACCATTTAATGAAAAACAGTTGAATCAATCCGAATATCTCCAGACGCCCGAGCAGCATCAGCAGAGCATCGAACGTCTTGAGCGCTGCCGGCATCCCGGCGTAGTTGCCCATCGAGTAGACATCGCCGAAGCCCGGGCCCACATTGCCCAGACAGGCCACCGTACTCGAGAACCCGGTCAGCAGATCCACACCGCACAACGTGGCGAAAACCGTACCGACGAGCAGCGCCAGCATGTAGGTGACAATGAAGATCATCACACCGTAGATGGCCGAATCGTCCTGCATGACGCCGTCGAGGCGAATGCGGATCACGGCGTTGGGGTGCTGCTGGCGCCGCAGTTGGGCGCGGATCATCTTGCCGGCCAGCACCAGCCGGTTGGTCTTCATGCCGCCCGTCGTCGAACCCGCACACGCACAGACAATCGAACCGAACATCAGCAGAATCACGGCAAACGGCGGCCAGACGCTCGAATCGGCCGAGGCAAAACCCGTCGTAGTCATCAGCGAGAAGAACTGGAAGGCCGCATGCCGGAACGATGCCGTAATCGTGGGGTAGATTTCGGCGGCATAGAGCGAAATGGCGATCAGCACGCTGCACACGAGCAGGATGCCCATGTACCAGCGCGTCACCTCCGAGCGGAAGATGTTGTTGCGCTTGCCCGTAACCGTCGCGTAGATCAGCCCGAAGTGCATGCCCGCCACACCCATCGTGAAGATCAGCACCGTATCGATCCACGCGTTATTGTAAAAGGCCATGCTGGCATTCTTGGTCGAGAAACCGCTTGTCGCACAGGCCGACATCGCATGACAGAGCGAATCGAACCAGTTCATGCCCGCCAGGCGGAGCATGACAGTCGAGAGTGCGGTCAGACCGACATAGACCACCAGCAGGATGTGGACGATCACCTGCGTGCGGTAGCGGTAGTTGTCCTTGGCCAGCGACGAGAGTTCGACATTCGAGAGGGTCATCTTGCTGCGTCCCATCGTCGGAAGTACCACAAGCGCGAACATCACCACACCCATGCCGCCGATCCACGTGGTCGAGAAGCGCCAGAACTGCAACCCGCGCGGAAGAGCCTCGACATCGGTCAGCACCGAGGCTCCGGTGGTCGTAAAGCCCGAAACGCTCTCGAACCAGGCGTTCACCAGACTGAACTCCCCGCCCCAGATCAGGTAGGGGAACATCCCGACCACACACGACAGAAGCCACGAACCGACGACGATGCAGAACCCCTCCTTGTTGGTGATCTGGTCGCGCTTGCCTACGAAGATCAGCGGGAAGGCCCCGAGCAGGGTGGTCAGCAGGGCCGACAACAGCAGGGGATAGAATGCCGAATCCACGCCGTTCAGGCAGGAGATCCCCGCCGAAAGCAGCATGAAGCCCGCGATGAAGAGCATCACGACTCCGACATATCGCAAAACCACGTCTACCCGCATTCCGATCCTATTTCGACTGTTTGACAAGGTTGATCAACGACTCGATCTTCTCGCGCAGGGCCAGCATCTCGTCCTTGAGTTCGCCCTTGACGGTGAACGGCGTCCGGAAACGCAGGTACCCGTCCAGGCTGTGGATCATCCGCTCGACGGGATCCACGCAGTAGACAAGGATGAAGTAGTAGAACATCAGCACGATGGCGATCATCACCACAAGCGAGATCAGCACCGGTGTCACGGCCCGGTAGGCATTCGTCTTCATCTGCTCGGCCCGCGGAGCCAGCGAACTCTGCGTCGAGGTCATGTAGTTCTCGATGGCGGCGGTCAGCCGGTCGTAGTGGGCCTCGTACTCGTCGTTATACCAACGGCCGCCCACCGAGTCGGGCACCGTGAGGCGCACGCTGTCGGCCGCCCCGGCGCCGAAGGCCAGGTAGTTGTCCGTCAGGAGGCGGAGTTCGGTCGTGGCGAAGGCGAGCGAATCGAGGAAACTCTTATCGAAAGCCTCGGCCTGGGCCACGCGCAACGTCTTCTCGAGCCGCTCCATGCCGGCCATGCACAGGCTGTCGTAGCTCCGGTCGCCGAAGACCGAGATGTGGATCAACGCCACGTTCTGGTCGTGCACGGCATCGAGCATCTCGCGGGCCAGCTCGATGTTGCGTTTGTTGGCCCCGAGGATCTCCCCCGTGTCGCGGCTCAGGCGGCTCAGCTCCAGAAACGAGACCATCCCCGAAAAAAACAGCAGGCAGACGATGCTCAGAAACCCGGCCGTCACCCGTTTGCGCATACCCGTCATAGTCGCTTCGATATTAACCTTTTTCCGCAAAGATAGGAAATTAATCCAGAATTTCACCCGTCAGGTCGTGAGATTCGTCCATCGCACCGAGTTTCACACGGCAGATGCGGTTGATCCGCGAGCGGTCGTAGGGCACCTTCACCCGGCGGTAGTTGCCCGTAAAGCCGAACATCATGCCCCCGCGCATCGTGCTCTCGAAAAGCACCTCGGCCTCCGTTCCCTCGCCGCGGGCACAGAAGCTGCCGTGAAGCCGCGCGCACAGCTCCTCGAGTTCGGCGACGCGGCGCGTCGCCACGGAGGGCTGGACCTTGCCCGGCAGATCGACCGCCGGGGTGCCGGGACGCTCCGAGAAGGGGAAGATGTGCAGGAAGGCCGGCTCGACGCGCGCCAGGAAATCGTACGTTTCGCGGAATTCGGCCTCGGTCTCCCCGGGGAAACCGACGATCACGTCGATACCGATAAAGGCATCGGGCATCGCCTGCCGCACGGCGGCGATGCGCTCGGCAAAGCGGGCCGTGGTGTACCGGCGGCGCATGAGCCCCAGGATGCGGTCCGAACCGCTCTGGAGCGGAATGTGGAAGTGGTGCTGGAATTTGGGCGATGCGGCGCAGAAGGCGATGATCTCGTCGGTCAGCAGGTTCGGCTCGATCGACGAGATGCGGTAGCGGTCGATCCCCTCGACGTCGTTCAGGGCACGCAGCAGGTCGATGAAACGCTCGCCCGTCGTCCGGCCGAAATCCCCCGTATTGACCCCCGTGATGACGATCTCGCGCTGGCCCCCCGCTGCTATGCGGCGGGCCTCTTCGACCAGTTCAGCAACGGGCTGGTTGCGGCTCGCCCCGCGGGCATAGTGGATCGTACAGTAGGAGCAACAGTAGTCGCAGCCGTCCTGCACCTTGAGGAAGGCCCGCGTGCGGTCGCCGCTCGAGAAGGCCGCGAAGAACGACGTGAGCTCGTCGGTATCGCAACTGTAGACCTGCGCGCGGCCCTTGCCCGCAAGTTCAACCACCCGTTTATATAAATTACCTTTATCGTTGTTGCTCAATACAATATCAACGCCTTCGATAGCCGCGATCTCGTGCGGTTTGAGTTGCGCATAGCATCCCGTCACGGCGATGATCGCCTGCGGGTTGCGGCGATGCAGGCGCCGGATCAGGTTGCGGCACTTCTTGTCGGCGTGTTCGGTCACCGAACAGCTGTTGATCACACATATGTCGGCCTCGGCCGTAGGGGAGACCCGCACGAAACCGCCCTGCTCGAACTGGCGCGCGAGGGTCGAGGTCTCCGAGAAATTGAGCTTGCAGCCGAGGGTATGGAAACTGACTCTGCGAGGTTGCATGGAATAGTGTTTTTCGGGCACGAAATTACGAAATCCGTGCGAAAGGAGCGATTTTTTCCGGGAAAAAAACGTAAATTTGCGCGCAATCGAAAAAAGCATGGGATTTTTCAGCGACCTCGTCCATTACCAATACCTGCTCAACGCATTCACGGCCTGCCTGCTCTCGGGCATCACGTGCGGCGTCATCGGGACCTACGTCGTCTGCCGCCGCATGGTCTTCCTGGCGGGCGGCATCACGCACGCCTCGTTCGGCGGACTGGGCATCGCCTTCTGGCTCGGGGCGAACCCCATCGGCGGCGCGCTGCTCTTCGCCATCCTCTCGGCCCTCGGCATCGAGTGGGCCGGAAGCCGCGGGCGCATCCGCGAGGATTCGGCCATCGGCATCATCTGGTCGGTGGGCATGGCCGTCGGGGCGCTGTTCATGAGCCTGCGCCCGGGATACACCTCCGGCGACCTGTCGGCCTACCTGTTCGGCAGCATCGTCACCGTCACACGCGGCGATGTCACGGCGCTGGCCCTCCTGACGCTCGTCATCCTTGCCGGAGCGCTCCTCTGGCTGCGCCCGATCATGTACGTGGCCTTCGACCGCGACTTCGCCCGCAGCCGCGGCATCCCCACACGCGTGGTCTCCTACCTGATGGCCGCGCTGGTCGCCGCAACGATCGTCCTCTCGATCCGCATCATGGGCATCGTCCTGCTGATCTCGCTGCTCACGATCCCCGTGGCCGTCGTCAATGCCTTCTCGCGCGACTACCGCACCATCGCCGCGACAGCCCCCGCGGTAGCCGTCGCCGGCAACGTCGCGGGACTGGCCGCAAGTTACCATTTCGAAGTTCCGCCCGGCGCCGCCATAATATTTACCCTCACGCTTACGCTTATTGTCGTAAAACTATTAACTTTGTACCGGAAAAAAACGCGCCCCGCCGCATGAAAACCATACACAAGCTCGTCCTGAAGTCGTACCTCGGCCCGATGGTGCTCACGTTCTTCATCGTCATGTTCGTGCTGATGATGAACATCGTGTGGCGCTACATCGACGAACTGGTGGGCAAGGGTCTCAGTGCAGGAATCATCATCGAGCTGATGACCTACTTCATGGCGAACCTCATCCCGATGGGACTTCCCCTCTCGATGCTCCTCGCGGCGATCATGACGATGGGAAACCTCGGCGAAAACTACGAGCTGCTGGCCATGAAGTCGGCCGGCATGTCGCTCGTGAAGATCACCAAGCCGCTCATCATCCTCGTGAGCGTGCTGGCCGTGGCCAGCTTCTTCATCGGCAACAACCTCGTTCCGACAGCCAACAAGAAACTCTACAGCACGCTCTACGACATCCGCCAGCAGAAACAGGCCCTCGAGTTCCAGGACGGACTCTTCTTCAACGGCATCGACAACATGTCGATCCGCGTGAGCCACCAGGAGCCCGACACGCACCTGCTCCACAACGTGCTGATCTACGACAACCGCGACGCCAGCGGAAACATGAACACCATCGTCGCCGACTCGGGCTACATCCGGCTCTCGGACGACAAGCGCTTCCTGCTGGTGACGCTCTTCCACGGCGAAACCTACGAGCAGACACGCAACTCGCAGTGGTTCAACCAGAGTTCGCTGCGCCACCACATCTTCGACCTCGAGAAGCAGGTGATCCCCATGGAGGGATTCGCCATGGAACGCACCGACGCCAACCTCTTCTCGAACTCCAGCACCAAGAACATCAACGAGCTCCAGAACGACATCGACTCGCTGGAGATCAAGGTCAATACGGCCACCACGAGCTCCTACGAGCCGCTGCTCAAGGAGCAGATCTTCGCCCGCGACCCGAGCGTGCTGCCCCTGCCGGACAGCCTGCGCGTGGACAAGAGCCGGTTCGGGGACCTGGCCGTCGCCGATTCGATCGCTTCGCTTTCGGTCCGCGACCGCGAGAAGGTGTGGGACCAGGCACGGCGCATGGCCAAGAACTCGCGCAACATGTTCTCGTTCGACGAGTCGAACGCCAAGGAGGCCCTCGACCAGCTCTACCGCTCGAAGGTCGAATGGCACAAGAAGATCTCGCTCCCGGTGTCGATCATCATCTTCTTCCTGATCGGCGCACCGCTCGGCGCCATCATCCGCAAGGGCGGACTGGGTCTGCCGGTCGTCGTGTCGGTGATCTTCTTCGTGATCTACTACATCATCAGCATCACGGGCGAGAAGCTGGCCAAGGAGGGCAACTGGGATGCCGTCTACGGCGTCTGGCTATCGACCTTCATCCTCACGCCGATCGCCATGTACCTCACCTACAAGGCCACCAACGACTCGGCTCTGCTCGATACGGACTGGTATGCGGGCAGGATCAAGGCCCTGCGCGAACGCATGGAGCCCCTGCTGCACAAATTGAAAATCAAAACAAAACGAGATAAAAAATGAATACGGAACCGATACTGAACAGCGTCGAGGAGGCCATCGAGGACTTCCGCAACGGCAAGATCGTGATCGTCGTCGATGACGAGGACCGCGAGAACGAGGGCGACTTCATCATCGCCGCCGAGAAGATCACCCCCGAGATCGTGAACTTCATGCTCAAGGAGGGCCGCGGCGTGCTCTGCGCCCCCCTCTCGGAGGAGCGGTGCGAACAGCTCGGGCTCAACATGATGGAGGAGAACAACACCTCGCTGCTCGGCACGCCCTTCACCGTGACGGTGGACCTGCTGGGACACGACTGCACGACGGGCGTATCGATCCACGACCGGGCCGCCACGATCCGCGCGCTGGCCGACCCGAACACCAAACCCTGCGACCTAGGGCGCCCGGGACACATCAACCCGCTGCGCGCCCGACAGAAAGGGGTACTGCGCCGTCCGGGACACACCGAGGCTGCGGTCGATCTGGCCCGCCTGGCCGGACTGCAGCCCGCAGGCGCACTGATCGAGATCATGAACGAGGACGGCACGATGGCCCGCCTGCCGCAGCTCATGGAGGTGGCCCGCAAGTTCGGGCTCAAGATCGTCTCGATCGCCTCGCTGATCGCCTACCGCCTCCGCGAGGAGTCGATCGTCGAGAAGGGCGTGACGGTGCCGCTGCCCACCGAGTGGGGCGACTTCCGCATCACGCCGTTCCGCCAGAAATCGAACGGCGTGGAGCACGTGGCGCTGACCAAGGGCGAATGGACCGAAGACGAGCCGGTGCTGATCCGCGTGCACTCGTCGTGCGTCACGGGCGACATCTTCGGGTCGTACCGCTGCGACTGCGGCGAACAGTTGCACCGCGCCATGCAGATGATCGACAAAGAGGGCAAGGGTGCCGTCATCTACCTCAACCAGGAGGGGCGCGGCATCGGACTCTGCAACAAGATCCACGCATACAAGCTGCAGGACGAAGGGCTCGACACAGTCGATGCCAACCTGCGACTGGGATTCAAGGCCGACGAACGCGACTACGGCGTGGGTGCGAGCATCATCCGCGAACTGGGGATCCGCCACATGAGGCTGATGACCAACAACCCGCTCAAGCGCGCCGGGCTGGAGGGATACGGGCTGAAGATCGACGAGATCGTGCCGATCGTCATCGCCCCGAACAAGTACAACGAACACTATCTGGAGACCAAGCAGGAGCGCATGCACCACACGCTGGGCCTGGAGAAAAAATAGAGGAATGGATCCGAAACAGCTCCGTATCGTATTCATGGGCACGCCCGAGTTCGCCGTGCCGTCGCTCCGCGCGCTCGTTGCCGGAGGATACCGCGTCGTGGCGGTGGTGACCACACCCGACAAACCCGCCGGACGCGGACAGCGGATGCACGAAAGCGACGTGAAGGCAGCCGCCCGCGAACTGGGGCTGCCGATCCTCCAGCCCGAGAAGCTGAAGGCCGGGGAGTTCGTCGATGCGATGCGCGAGCTGCGCCCCGATCTGGGGATCGTCATCGCCTTCCGCATGCTGCCCGAGGTCATCTGGGCCATGCCGCGGCTGGGAACGTTCAACCTCCACGCCTCGCTGCTGCCGCAGTACCGCGGCGCGGCGCCGATCAACTGGGCCATCATCAACGGCGAACGGCAGACCGGAGTGACGACCTTCCT
>FR892023.1:80085-81348 GCA_000434235.1 Alistipes sp. CAG:268
ACCTTCCTGGTGAACCACGAGATCGACAAGGGGGCCATTCTGGGGCAGATCAAGGTGCCGATTCTCGACGAGGACAACGTGGGAACGCTCTACGAAAAGCTGATGACGGTAGGCACCGGGCTCGTACTGGAGACGGTAGACCGCATTGCGGCGGGAGACATCACCCCCACTGTGCAGGAAAACGCCGACGAGGCGACGCTGCATCCGGCCCCCAAGATATTCAAGGAGGACTGCCGGATCGACTGGCATCGCGAAGGCCGCCGGATCATCGACTTCATCCGCGGCCTGTCGCCCTATCCGGCGGCCTGGACGGGGATGTTCCGCGACGGATCGGACGAGATGCAGACGGCCAAGATCTTTGCGGCGACATTCGAGGAGGCTGTGCACGGGGCGCCCTGCGGCACGGTCGAGAGCGACGGGCGCACCTTCATCCGCGTCGCGTGCAGCGACGGATGGATCGTCCTCGGCGAATTGCAGATTGCCGGAAAAAAACGCCTCGCGGTGCGCGAGCTCCTGCTGGGCTGGCGCGACGTGCTGCAATACCGTTTCGAATAGGGGAGCGGGCAAGACCCGCAGTCGGCCTCCGGCATTCCGGAGGCCGACTGCATTTTACCGGCTTCACGGAAACGGCCGCAACGCCCGGAGTTTCCGGTTTCACGGAAACGGCCGCAACGCCCGGAGTTTCCGGATTTTTCGTATCTTTGCCCCGTCAATCGGACCAAACCCCATCAAAACCCATGAAATCCGACCTGTCATCGGCAGGGACCTCCGCATCGATAACCCGAACGACGAAAAAGAGGTACCGAGTCGCAGTCTATCTCGCCCTTACCGCCGCATTCTTCCTCTCGCTCACGGCCATGAATACCGTGTGGGAACTCTATGGATTCAACGGCCTGAAATCACAAATTCACCGGTTGGCGGACGCCATGCTGCTGGCCCTTCCCGCATGGGGTTTGCGGAAAAAGCGGTGGCTCTTTCCGTGGATCGCCGTCGTGACGCTCTACCTGCTCTCCAACGTCTGGTACTACCGCAATTACGGAACATTCATGCCGCTGACCTCCTACCTGATGGTCTACAACCTGCCGACGATCGGCCGCAGCCTGTGGCTCTCGCTCCGCGCGACCGACCTGTTGCTGCTGTTGCCGCCGCTGCTCTTCATGGGATGGTATGCCGGAATCGACTGCCGCCGGAGCACTCCGCAAGGAGGGGGGGGGAGATGTTTCCGGATCCGCGCCGCAGCAATCGGCCTGTTTGCCGCAACAC
>FR892023.1:81480-81773 GCA_000434235.1 Alistipes sp. CAG:268
CTCGTGGATCTTCCAATGTTACCACATGGGAGGATACACGCCCGAGGAGATCGAATTCGCGACACGCTACGTGGAGGAGGCCGAACAACGGCATCCCCGCACCCGGCTGGTAGAACCGCACCGCAGGAACCTGATCCTCATCCTGACGGAGTCGCTGTGCGCCTGGCCCGTAGGGCTGGAGGTCGGCGGCACGGAGGTGACCCCATACCTCAACTCGCTGGCCCGCGACACGACGGTGCTCTACTTCCCGAAGGTCCTGCCCCAGATCAAGGACGGCCGGTCGTCCGACGCAC
>FR892023.1:81846-88288 GCA_000434235.1 Alistipes sp. CAG:268
TGCCGCATCAGGCACATACGGACTGAATACCTATCCCTCGCTGCCGAAAGCGTTGAAAAAACTGGGATATACGTCGATCTCGCTGACCTGCGACAACAAGACCTTCTGGAATCAGGATGCCACCTCGCGCAGCTACGGATTCGACCGTCTGTACGAACGCATGGACGAGGGGCGCCAACGCCCCGAGTCGGACAGTATCCTCTTCGCACGCACGCTGCCGGTTCTTCAGCAACTCCGCAAGCCGTTCTATGCTCAGGTCGTGACCTACTCGGGCCACGATCCCGTGGAGACAACGTTCGGGAGTACGCTCCGTCAGGCCGACATTCCGGATCGAAATGTAATGAACTACCTGATCATCACGCAGTTTGTAGACCGGAGCATCGAAAGGTTCATCGAGGCACTCCGGGAGGCGGGGCTCTACGACGAGAGCATCGTCGTGATCGTCGGCGACCACGACTCGACCATCACCCGCAACCGCTACGAAGGACGGGCAAAGCGCACGCTCGAGGACCGCTACATCCCGCTGTTCGTCCTCAACGCCCCGCTGAAGACGGAGACCGGGAAGGTCATCGCCCAAAGCGACATCTATCCGAGCCTGCTCGATCTGATGGGCGCGGCGGACTACCCGTTCCACGGTCTGGGAGAGAGTGTTTTCCGCCACCAGAGCGACTGCGCCGCCGATTTCGACGGAGAGTGGGCAGGCGGAAATACCGACGATTCGGTACGCCGGCGGCGTCTGGAGGCCTGGCGCGTCTCGGACATCCTCCTGCGGTCGGACCACTTCGCCGGTTCGTTCTGAACACGGAAAGGAGAACCAGCACGCAATCCGCGCACTCCGCACGAAAAACGGCGACATTTCCCGGAACGCCGGAAGCCGCCTGCATCCCGAGCGGGATACGGACCGGGAGCGCACTCCGCACGAAAAACGGCGACGGCCTCCGGGAAACCGGAAGCCGTCGCTGCAAATCGTTCGGTCGTCGGCCGATCAGCGGATCTTGCGGATGATCTCGCCGCCGTGGCGGATGGCCTCCTCGTTCTGGGGAAGCATCTTCCACGCACGCTCGGGAAGCGACTTCTTCAGTCCGACCATCACGTTCTCCATCTCCACAACGGGCTTCACCTTCAGGTATCCGCCCAGAATCATCGTGTTGAAGAGCTTGGCCTGGCCCATCTTCGCACACTCGGCCGTGGCGTCGATGGCATAGACCGAAATGTCCGTACGCACCGGATGGCGCGAAATGCCGTTCGTATCGTAGATCAGCACGCCGCCCGGCTTGACCATCGGCTCGAACTTCTCCATCGACTGCTGGTTGAGGATGATCGCCGTGTCGAATTCATGCGCGATCGGCGACGAGATCTTCTTGTCCGAAAGGATCACCGTCACGTTGGCCGTACCGCCGCGCATCTCGGGGCCGTAGGAGGGCATCCACGTCACCTCGAAGTCCTGCATCACGCCCGAGTAGGCCAGAATCTTTCCCATCGAGAGGACGCCCTGTCCTCCGAATCCAGCTATAATCAGAGTCTCTTTCATCGTGTCTCCTCCTTTTTTACGTCCTTGATATCGCCCAGCGGATAGAAGGGCAGCATGTTCTCCTCGAGCCAGCGGTTGGCAGCGACGGGCGAGAGTTTCCAGCCGCTGTTGCAGGTGGCGACCACCTCCACGAGCGAGAAACCGTTGCCGGCCATCGAATTCTCGAAAGCCTTGCGGATCGCCTTCTTGCACTTGCGCACGTTGGCCGGCGTATGCACGCTCTGGCGCGTGATGTAGGTGGCACCGTCGAGGTGGGCCATCATCTCGGCGATCTTGTAGGGATAGCCGTTCAGACGCGGGTCGCGGCCGTAGGGCGTCGTCGCGGTCTTCATGCCCAGCAGGGTGGTCGGCGCCATCTGGCCGCCCGTCATGCCGTAGATCGCGTTGTTGATATAGATCGCCACGACATTCTCGCCGCGGGCAGCCGCATGGATCGACTCGGCCGTACCGATGGCCGACAGGTCGCCGTCGCCCTGGTACGTGAAGACCAGGTTCCCGGGGTTGAGCCGCTTGACGGCCGTTGCAACGGCCAGCGCACGGCCGTGCGCCGCCTCGATCCAGTCGATATCGATGTAGTTGTAGGCGAAAACCGCGCAGCCTACGGGCGAAATGCCCACGGAGTGCTCGGCAAGGCCCATCTCGTCGATGACCTCGGCCACGAGCTTGTGCACCGTACCGTGGCTGCAGCCCGGACAGTAGTGCATGACGTTATCGGTGATGAGTCTGGGTTTCGCGTAAACCAGATTCTCCTGTTTGATTTCAACCTCTGCCATCGTCTCTTACTTTTTAATCAGTTTTTCCTTGAGGGCGTCGAGCACCTCGTCGGGATTGAACATCATGCCGCCCTGACGGCCGTAGTGCTCGACGGGAGCCAGTCCATTCACGGCCAGCCGCACGTCCTCGACCATCTGGCCGGCATTCAACTCGGCCGAAAGGAAGCCCTTCACACCGCGGGCGGCCAGTTCGGCGATCTGTTTCTTGGGGAAGGGGTAGAGCGTGATCGGACGCAGCAGGCCCACCTTTAGGCCCTCGGCACGGGCCATTTCGACCGTAGCCGAGCAGATGCGCGCCGACGAACCGAAGGCCACGATCACATACTCCGCGTCGTCGCAGTCGATCGCCTCGTAGCGCACCTCGTTCTCCTCCAGCCGGCGGTACTTCTCCTGCAGGCGCTTGTTGATCACCTCCATCTTCTCGGACTGGAGTTCCAGCGAGGTGACGATGTTGCGTCCGCGGGCTGCGGGTTTGCCCTGTGCGGCCCACGAACCGCATTCGGCACGCAGTTCTTCCTCGGTCTTGCGCGGGCGCTGCGGGGCGAGCACCACCTTCTCCATCATCTGACCGATGGCGCCGTCGGCGAGGATCATCGCCGGATTGCGGTACTTGAAGGCCAGGTCGAAGGCCTCGGCCACGTGGTCATGCATCTCCTGCACGGAGTTCGGGGCGAAGACGATCAGGTGGAAGTCACCGTGGCCGCCGCCCTTGCAGGCCTGGAAATAGTCGCCCTGCGAAGGCTGGATCGTTCCCAGACCCGGGCCGCCGCGCTGGCAATTGACCACCAGGCACGGAAGTTCCGCACCGGCCAGATAGCTCAGTCCCTCGGACATCAGGCTGACGCCGGGGCTCGACGACGAGGTCATCACCCGTTTTCCGGTCGATGCGCCGCCGTAGACCATGTTGATCGAAGAGATCTCCGACTCGGCCTGCAGCACCACCATGCCGGTGGTCTCCCACGGCTTGAGTTCCATGAGCGTCTCCATCACTTCGGACTGCGGGGTGATGGGGTAGCCGAAATAACCGTCGCAACCGTAGCGAATCGCCGCATGGGCGATCACCTCGTTGCCTTTCATCAGTTTTATCTCCTTCTCTGCCATAACCTATTCGAATTTTTGACGATAAACCGTAATTACGCTGTCGGGGCAGATCACCGCACACGAAGCGCAGCCCGTGCAGGCATCGGGATTCGCCATCCGGGCTACGGGATAGCCTTTGCCGTTCACCTCCGCCGATAGCTCGAGCACCTGACACGGACACGAGGCCACGCAGACCCCGCAACCCTTGCATCGCTCGCGGTCGACGACGATTGTTCCTTTGATTTTAGCCATAACGTCGTTGTATTGTTTGATTAAGTGCTTACAAATATAAGAAAAATTCGACAAACGGCCGATTGTTTACAACAAAACTTTCGAAAAAATCGACGAATTAAAAAGTCGGGGAGCCCCGTCCCGAAGGACAGGATTCCCCGACATCAGCAAGTTCCGGCGAAAAAAAACCGGCGGATTACTCGGCAAACGAGTGGATCACCACACCCGAACGGAGTTTGGGCTCGAACCACGTCGTCTTCGGCGGCATGATGTTGCCCGTGTCGGCGATGTCGATCAGCTGCTTCATCGAAACGGGGTAGAGCGCGAAGGCCACCTTCATCTCACCGCTGTCCACACGGCGCTTCAACTCGCCCAGGCCGCGGATGCCGCCCACGAAGTCGATACGCTTCGAGGTGCGCAGGTCGGCGATGCCCAGGATGCGGTCGAGCACCCGGTTCGAGAGAACCGTGACGTCGAGCACGCCGATCGGGTCTGCATCGTCGTAGGTCCCCGGCTTGGCCGTAAGGCTGTACCACTTGCCGTCGAGGTACATCGAGAAGTTGTGCAGCGCCTGCGGGCGGTACTCGTCGGCGCCCTTCTGCTCGACGACGAAGTCCTCGCCGAGGTGGCGGAGGAACTCCTCGGAGGTGAGCCCGTTGAGGTCCTTGACCACGCGGTTGTAGTCAATGATGCGGAGCTGACTGGCGGGGAACGTCACGGCCAGGAAGTAGCAGTACTCCTCCTCGCCCGTATGGTGGGGGTTCTTCGCCTTGCACTCGGCACCCACGCGCGCAGCGGCGGCCGTACGGTGGTGTCCGTCGGCCACGTAGAGGGCCGGGATGCCGCGGAAGATCTCCGTGATGCGGTCATTCGTCGCACGGTCGCGGATCACCCACAGTTTGTGGCCGAAGCCGTCGGGAGCCGTGAAGTCGTACTCGGGGGCCGAAGCCGTCACAACGCGCTCGACGATGGCGTCGATCTCGGCATTGTCCGGATAGGCGAAGAAGACCGGCTCGATGTTGGCCTGCTGGTTGCGCACGTGGATCATGCGGTCCTCCTCCTTCTCGGTGCGCGTCAGCTCGTGTTTCTTGATGGCGCCCGAGAGGTAGTCCTCGAAGTGGCAGCACATCGTCAGACCGTACTGCGTGCGGCCGTCCATCGTCTGGGCATAGATGTAGTAGTACTCCTCGGGATCCTGCACGAGCCAGCCCCGTTCGCGCCACAGGCGGAAGTTCTCCACCGCCTTGTCGTAGACCTCGGGGGCATGCTCGTCGGCGATCGGATCGAAGTCGATCTCGGGTTTGATGATGTGCAGCAGCGAACGCTCCGTCGCTTCGGCCTTGGCCTCGGCCGAGTTCAGCACGTCGTAGGGGCGCGAAGCCACCTCCGAAGCATACTCCTTCGGGGGCCGGATTCCGCGGAAAGGTTTGATTCTTACCATAACTCTCTTTTTCGCTTGTTGTGGATGCCGCAGAGGGCGGGCGCGGCACTCCGTACCCGCCCTCCGACGGCTCAGATTCCTGTTTTCGGGATTACTTGTTCACCTGGAAACGGGTATTGCCCGTCGTCAGGTAGTCGATCACCTGGCGTGCGGCGGCCAGGCCGGCGTTGATGTTGGCCTCGGCCGTCTCGGCACCCATCTTCTTCGGGGTGGCGAAGACGCGCTTGCCGAACTTCTCGTCGAACTCGGGCTGGATGCCGGCGGCGATGTCGGTGATGTACTTCAGGTCCTCACGCTCGGTGAGCGCACGCATCAGCCCCTCCTCGTCGATCACCTCCTTGCGGGCGGTATTGACCAGCGTGGCGCCCTTGGGCATCGACATCACAAGGTCGTAACCGATCGAGCCCTTGGTCTCCGCCGTGGCGGGGATGTGCAGCGAGAGGAAGTCGGAGCACTTGTAGAGCTCCTCGACCGAATCGACCTTCCGCACGCCGTCGGCCTCGAAGACCGCCGGATCGGTGATGAAGGGGTCGTAGGCCACGACCTCCATGCCCAGCGCCTTGCCCTTGCAGCCCACGAGCCGGCCCACATGGCCGTAGGCGTGGATGCCGAGCGTCTTGCCCAGGAGCTCCGAACCGGTGCCCGGGGTGAAGCGGTTGCGCGACATGAAGATCATCATGGCCAGAGCCAGCTCGGCCACGGCGTTGGAGTTCTGCCCCGGGGTGTTCATCACCACAATGCCGCGGGCCGTAGCAGCCGCGAGGTCCACGTTGTCGTAGCCCGCACCGGCACGCACGACGATCTTGAGCACCTTGGCGGCATCGATGACTTCGGCCGTCACCTTGTCGCTGCGCACGATCAGCGCATCGGCGTCGGCCACGGCTTCGAGCAGCTGGGCCTTGTCCGTATATTTCTCGAGCAGGGCGAGCTGATGGCCCGCACCCTCGACGATTTCGCGAATTCCATCGACCGCCTTCTTAGCAAAGGGTTTCTCGGTCGCTACCAATACTTTCATGGGTTTGAGGATTTCTGTGTTCAACATTTGCGTGTAGTCCCAGGCCTTCACCTCGCCGGTCAGGGCGTCGTAGCCGGTCGGGACATGCGATACCAATGCCATATTCCGTCCGTTACGGGATCATTTGGCATGCTTGGCGGCAAACTCCTGCATGCACTCCACCAGAACGCGGACGCTCTCGACGGGCAGGGCATTGTAGCACGATGCGCGGAAACCGCCCACCAGACGATGACCCTTGATGCCCACGATACCGCGCTCCTTGGTGAACTCCATGAACTCGGGAGCCAGCTCCTCGTAGCCGTCGGCCATCACGAAGCAGATGTTCATCAGCGAGCGGTCCTCCTTCTCGACCGTGCCGCGGAAGAGCGGGT
>FR892023.1:88325-117195 GCA_000434235.1 Alistipes sp. CAG:268
CTCCCCGTAGAGCAGGGCGGCCTTCTCGCGGTTGCGGCGGTAGATCTCCTCCACGCCGCCGATTGACTTGAGCCAGCAGAGCGTCTCCTTGAGCACGTAGATCGGGAATACGGGAGGCGTGTTGAACATCGAGTTGTTCTCGACATGGGTGCGGAACGAAACCATCGTCGGCAGGTCGCGCACGATGCGGTCGAGCATGTCCTCGCGGATGATGGCGAAGGCGACACCGGCCGGAGCCAGGTTCTTCTGCGCACCGCCGTAGATCATGGCGTATTTCGAAACATCGACCGGACGCGACAGGATGTCGGACGACATGTCGGCGATCAGGGGCACCGGCGAGTCGATATCCTCGTGGTATTCGGTACCGTAGATCGTATTGTTCGAGGTGATGTGCAGGTAGTCCAGATCCTCGGGAATGGCGAAACCCTTCGGGATATAGGTGAAGTTGCGGTCCTCGGACGTAGCCAGAACCTCCACTTCGCCGTAACGCTTGGCCTCCTTGATGGCCTTCTTCGACCATACGCCCGTATTCACATAGCCGGCCTTCTTGCCGAGGAAGTTGGCAGCCACCTCATAGAAGAAGGTGCTCGCACCGCCGCCGATGTAGAAGATCTTGTAGTTGTCGGGGATCGAGAGCAACTCGCGGAAAAGACGGTCGGCCTCCTCCATCACGGCATCGAAATCCTTCGTGCGGTGGGAGATCGAGAGGACCGAAAGCCCCGATCCGTTGAAGTCAAGAACTGCCTTGGCGGCCTTTTCGATCACCTCGTCGGCCAGGATCGAAGGTCCAGCATTGAAATTGTGCTTTTTCATAATCGTATGGATTTTTGAGTGTCGCTTGCGCACTGTTAGTTTACTAACACAAATATAAACAAAAAAAAATTGATTTCTGCAACTCCTGGCCAAATAAATTTTACAACCTGCAACCAAGAGCTCCCTTTTTGAATAGTTTTTATTATTTTTGCCAAAATTTAACGTCCAGCCATGGTAAAATCGATGACAGGCTTCGGCAAGAGCGAAGCCACGCTCCCGAATCGCAAAATCTCGGTGGAGATCCGCTCGCTGAACTCCAAGCAGCTCGATCTCGGCATGCGCCTCCCGGCCATCTACCGCCAGTCGGAATACGAAATCCGCAACATCGTAGCCCGCACGCTCCTGCGCGGCAAGGTCGATCTCTTCGTCACGGTCGAATCACAGGCCGTCGAAACCTCGGCCCATATAAATAAGGAGGCCTTTGCCGCCTATGCCGCCGAACTGCGCCAGACGGCCCGGGCCGCAGGGCTCGAAACCGACACCCGGGAGTGGGACGCCGCAGCAACACACGCGATCCTGCGGCTGCCCGACGTGGTATCGACCGAGACCGAAAACGTCCCGGAAGAGGAGCATGCCGCTCTGCTCGCGGCCGTTGAGGAGGCCTGCAACCGCCTCGACGAATTCCGCAGGCAGGAGGGTGAGATCCTCATCGCCGACCTGCTGCGCCGCGTCGATCTGATCGAACACTACAAAGGGGAGGTCGAGCCCTTCGAGAAGGCCCGCACCGAGACGATCCGCGCACGGATTCTGGACAACCTCTCGAAACTCCCGGTCGAGGTGGACCGCAACCGCCTCGAGCAGGAGATGATCTTCTACCTCGAGAAACTCGACATCACCGAGGAGAAGGTGCGCCTGACCAACCACTGCCGCTACTTCCGCGAGGTGGCCGGCGGTGAGGAGGCCGCGGGCCGCAAGCTGGGATTCATCGCCCAGGAGATGGGCCGCGAGATCAACACCCTCGGCTCGAAGGCCAACGAATCGAACATGCAGATCCTCGTCGTGAAGATGAAGGACGAGCTGGAAAAGATCAAGGAACAGGTACTCAACATACTCTGATGGGAAAGGTCATCATATTTTCGGCCCCGAGCGGATCGGGCAAGACAACGATCGTCCACCGGCTGCTGGAGCGCTATCCGCAGCTCGAGTTCTCGATTTCGGCCACCAGCCGTGCACCCCGCGGGGCGGAGCGCGACGGCGTGGACTACTATTTCCTCTCGCAGGAGGCCTTTGCCGCGGCCGTGGCCGAGAGCCGCTTCGTGGAGTGGGAGGAGGTCTACAAGGGCACCTGCTACGGCACGCTGCGCAGCGAGGTGGAGCGCATCTGGCAGAAGGACCACGTGATCGTATTCGACGTGGACGTGCTGGGCGGCATCAACCTCAAGCACATCTTCGGTCAGGACGCCTGCTCGGTCTTCATCATGCCCCCCTCGGTCGAGGAGCTGCGGCGCCGCCTCGAGGGGCGCGGCACGGACTCACCCGAGGCGATCGACCGCCGCGTGGCAAAGGCCGAGTTCGAGCTGACGAAGGCCCCGGAGTTCGACCACACGGTCGTCAATGACCGCCTCGACGACGCCGTCGAAGAGACGTGCGCCATCCTTGACGCCTTTATCAACAGGTGACCATGAAGCGCGTGATGCTCTATTTCGGGTCATTCAACCCCGTGCACAAGGGCCACATCGCACTGGCCGAACACGTCATCGACCGGCAGCTGTGCGACGAGGTCGTACTCGTCGTATCGCCCCAAAGCCCCTACAAGGAGGCCGGGGAGCTGGCTCCCGAACTGGACCGTTTCGAGATGGCCGAGATCGCCTGCGCCGCCTCGAAATACCCCGAGCGGATCAAGCCCTCGGTGGTGGAGTTCCTGCTGCCGAAACCCTCCTATACGATCGACACGCTGCGCTATCTGAAGGAGAACCACGGAGCGCAGATGCGCTTCTCGATCCTCATGGGCGGCGATCAGATCGCCCGCCTCGACGGATGGAAGGAGTACGAGCGGATCCTCGAATACCCGGTCTACGTCTACCCGCGGCGCGGGGCCGACACCTCGCGCTTTGCCGACCGCACGACGCTGCTCGAGGACGCCCCGCTGCAGGAGTTCGCCGCAACGGAGGTCCGCAACCGCATCGGGCTGGGCGAGGATGTGAGCGCCATGCTGGAACCCGCCGTGGCGGACTACATCCGCCGCAAGGGGCTGTGGAGCCCCGCCTCGCGGATCGAGGCACTCACGGCAGCGATCGCCGCAGAGCCCGAAAACCCGGCACTCTACCTCGAGCGCGGACGCCTGCACTACCGCCTCAACGCCTGGGGGCCGGCACTCAACGACTTCAACCGCGTGCTGGCGATCGACCCCGGGAACGCCGAGGCCCGGCAGTATACGGGTATGGTGCAGGAGATCCTCGACTTCCGCTACAAAGACATTTACAACCCCTGACGGCACACGGGCCGCGCACCGCAAAGGTCCGCCGCACGGAGTCCCGGGCGCACACGGGTCAGACCGCCGGCGCATGCCGGCAACAACACAACCACACGAACGATGGAAAAACTCAAAATCGCCCTCCTGGCGGGCGGCGACTCCCCCGAGCGGGAGATCGCTCTCCAGAGCGCCGCGCAGATCGAAGCGGCGCTCGACCACACGAAATACGACATCACGGTCATCGACCTGCACCACCGCGACTGGCACTGCACGACCCCCGACGGACGGCAGTGGCAGGTGGACAAGAACGACTTCTCGGTGACGATCGACGGTGAGCGCAAGGCATTCGACTATGCGCTGATCATCATCCACGGAACCCCGGGCGAGGACGGCAGGCTGCAGGGCTACCTCGACATGATGGAGATTCCCTACTCGTCGTGCTCGATGACCTCGTCGGTCATCACCTTCGACAAGATCACCACCAAGCGTACGCTGGCCGGGCGCGGCATCAACCTCGCCCGCGAACTCTTCCTGCGCCGCGGCGAGGAGATCGACACCGCCGCAATCGTCGAAAAGCTGGGCATGCCGCTCTTCGTGAAGCCCAACGCCAACGGATCGTCGTTCGGCGTGACGAAGGTGCACACCCCCGAGGAGCTCCCGGCCGCCATCGCCACGGCCTTCGCACAGGGCGACGAAATCCTCGTCGAGGAGTGCATCACGGGCCGCGAGATGGGCTGCGGCGTGATGGTCGCCGGCGGCCGCGAATACCTCTTCCCCATCACGGAGATCGTCCCCAAAAAGGACTTCTTCGACTACGAGGCCAAGTACACGGCCGGCTGCTCCGAGGAGATCACCCCCGCGCGGATCTCGCCCGAGGTGAAGGCCGAGCTCAACCGCATGACCCTCGAGGCCTACCGCACGTGCCGCTGCTCGGGCGTCGTGCGCGTGGACTTCATCGTCACGCCCGAAGGCAAGCCCTATTTCATCGAGCTCAACTCGATCCCGGGCATGAGCGCCGGGAGCATCGTCCCCAAGCAGGTGCGCGCCATGGGCATGACCGTCGGGGAGCTGTTCGACATCATCATCGCCGACACCTGCCGCAAATGATCGAGATCGACGACAAAATCGTGAGCGCCGACCTGCTGCGCGAATGCTTCGCCTGCGACCTGGCGCAGTGCAAGGGCATCTGCTGCGTGGAGGGCAACGCCGGTGCACCGCTCGAAGAGGACGAGGTCAAGATCCTCGAACGCGAATACCCCAACTACCGCTCCTGCATGACCCCCGAGGGGATCGAGGCGGTCGAGCGGCAAGGGTTCACGGTCGTGGACGAGGAAGGCGACCTGACGACCCCGCTGGTCAATGACGCCGAATGCGCCTATGCCTACACGGAGAACGGAGTGACGCTCTGCGCCATCGAAAAGGCGTGGCAGGAGGGCAGGACCCCCTTCCGCAAACCGATCTCGTGCCACCTCTATCCGATCCGCCTGATGCGCTTCTCGAACGGGACCATCGGGCTGAACTACCACCGCTGGTCGGTCTGCGCCCCGGCCCGCCGTTGCGGCGCACGGCTCGGAATCCCGGTCTACAAGGCCCTGCGCGAGCCGATCATCCGCCGCTTCGGCCCAGAGTTCTACCAGGCCCTCGAAGCCGCCGAGGCCCTGCTGAAAAACAAATAACACGGAAAAACCCGAACGCATGAAAAAATACCTGTTGATCCTGGCCGCCGCCTCGCTTGCCTGCAGCGCCGCGGCCCATACCCCCCGCAATCCCCGGAAGACCCGTGCGGCCCGCCTCGAGGCCGCCGAACGCGCCGCCGACTCGCTGCGCGCCGTCACGGCCCTTCAGGCCGCCCTCATCGACTCGCTGCAATGCCTCTCGGCATGCCCCGAGGAGGAAGAGGAGTATACGGACGAGACGTCCGCACCCGAGATCGACACTCGCACGCCCGAGGAGATCGCCGCCGACTCGGTGGCCGACATGCGCCGCCGCATGGAGCGCAAGGAGATCCACTCGACCTTCGAGACCGACGACCTCGCGGTCATCGACACCCTCTCATCGGGCAACGACGCCCTCTACGTCGTGCTCTTCGGCGACAACTCCTGGAAATATGTCCGCAACCGCGAAGTGGCCAAGGACAGCACGATCTTCGAGAAGTACTGGGATACGAAATCACTCTTCCCGTACAGCAGCGTGACGAAGGCCGACATTCCCGAGTCGGTGGTCGTCACCCTCGTGGACTCCACGTCGGGATTCCACTATCCCTACAAGGGTGCGGTCAATCCGCGCGGCAAGTTCGGCGTGCGCCGGGGACGCCGCCACCAGGGGGTCGATCTGCCGCTCAAGATGCGCGACACGATCTACGCCACCTTCAGCGGCCGCGTGCGCATCTCGCAGTCGGTGCGCGGCTACGGCAACCTGATTATCATCCGCCACGACAACGGGCTGGAGACCTACTACGGCCACCTCTCCGAGCGGCTCGTCGAACCCAACCAGTGGGTCGAGGCGGGCGACATCATCGGCCTGGGCGGCTCCACCGGGCGTTCCACCGGACCCCACCTGCACTTCGAGACCCGCTACTACGGGCAGTCGTTCGACCCCGAGCGGCTGATCGACTTCAAGCGCGGCATCCTCAACCGCGAGGTCTTCCTGCTCAAGCGCTCGTTCCTGAGCATCTACTCCAATGCCGGGCAGGACTTCGACGACGAGGAGGCCAACGAGAGGCAGGACAAGCAGGAGGCTGCCGAGCGCGCCGCCATGCGCTACCACAAGATCCGCTCGGGCGACACGCTGGGACACCTGGCCGTGAAGTACGGCACGACCGTGAAGAAGATCTGCGCCCTGAACGGCATCAAACCGACCACCGTGCTGCGCATCGGGCGCACGCTGCGCGTGCGGTAGCGGTTCCGGACCGAAGACAAAGAAGAACAGGCGCCTTCCCCGAGCGGGAGAAGGCGCCTGTTTGGCATTGCGGCGGAAGAGGGCGGTGGACGCGGCTACCGTTTGCCCTCGATGGCATCCACGGCGTCGATCACCGCTGCACGGAATCCCCGCCGCTCGAGTTCGGCCACACCGACGATCGTCGTGCCGCCCGGCGAGCAGACATCATCCTTCATCGCCCCGGGGTGGCGGTCGGTCTCGAGCTGCAGACGCGCCGTGCCCGCAAGCATCCGGCTCGCCATGCGGTAGGCATCCGCACGCGGAATGCCGTGCTTGACGGCCGCATCGCCCAGCGCCTCGATGAACATCGCGACGAAGGCCGGACCGCATCCGCACACCGTGCCGGCAACGCCCAGCAGCGGGGTATCGACCCGGAAAAGCATGCCGACATGCGACAGCAGCTCCTCGACCGCCGCACGCTGCGCCTCGGAAAGCGAGTCGCGCCGCTCGCAGACGATGATCCCCTCGCCGACGGCCACCGGAGTGTTGGGGACCGTGCTCAGGTGGGCCGTTCCGGGCAGGAGCATCCGTTCGTAATCGTCGAAGGTGACACCCGCGGCGACCGACACGACGATCCGGCCGGCGAGCCGTTCGCGGATCGGGACAACGACCGTTTCGACCTGATGGGGCTTGACGGCCACGACGACCACATCGGCGAATGTCGCCACCTCCTCCGCGCAGTCGAATGCCCGGAATCCATGGGGTTCCGTATTGCGGCGCAGTTTGGCGGCATCGCGCGCACAGGCCCCGATCCGGTCGGGCGACAGCGCCCCGGTGCGCACGAAGCCCCGGGCAAGGGCCTGCGCCATGTTACCGAATCCGATAAAACCTACCTTCATATCTTTCATGTCTTGTTTTTCTGTTTTCAGGAATCGCCCCGCAAGCCGGCATTGCGGAACAGGCGCTCATTTCGAATAGTCGCGCTCTCCGAAGATCGACGAACCGACACGCACCATCGTAGAACCGCAGGCGACAGCCAGACGGAAATCATGCGACATGCCCATCGAGAGGGTATCGAAGTCCGTACCGAACGCCGAACGCAGGAGGTCGAAGCAGCGGCGGAGCTCATTGAAATCGCGGCGGATCACCGCCTCGTCGTCGGTGTTGGTGGCGATGCCCATCACCCCGCGCACACGCAGGTTCGGCAGCGTCGAGAAGAGGCCCGACTCCACACAGGGAAGCAGTTCGGCGATGTCCCAGCCCGTCTTGGTCTCCTCCTGCGCCACATGGATCTCGAGCAGGATGTCGATCACGCGGCCGCACTTGGCCGCCTCCTTCTGGATCGCCTCGGCCAGACGCGCGCTGTCCACCGACTGGATCATCCGCACGAACGGCGCAATGTACTTGATCTTGTTGGTCTGCAGGTGGCCGATCATGTGCCACTCGATATCCTTGGGCAGAAGTTCGTACTTCTCGCGCAGCTCCTGCGGACGGCTCTCGCCGAAGAGGCGCTGCCCGGCATCGTAGGCTTCGCGGATGAGCTCCGCAGGATGGGTCTTCGAGACGGCGACGAGCGTCACCCCCTCGGGCAGTTCGGCCCGCACACGGGCCAGACGGGATGCGGTTTCAGACATGTTCTTGCGATTTGGAAACAAAAATAGGGAAAATTCGCGCAAAACGGTACGGGCCCGGGGATTTTTCCCGGGCCCGCAGGATGATTTTCCGCAACGACCAGAATGATTTTCCGCAACGGAAAGGCTGCCGAAAGGCTATTGCACCCCGACCAGTGCCGAGCACCCCTCGGGTGCGGCGAAGGTGTACACGTCGCCGCCGAGCGGATCGAAGCCGTGGATCATCCGCCTGTCGCCGTCTCCGCACAGCAGCCAGACCGTCGCCGGCATGCCGTCGGCCGCGGCCAGCTCCGTTAGCGAGAGCGCCGTCCCGGGAAGTTCGGCAAGGGTCTCGCCGAGGCTTCCCTCCACAGGGTCGAAACGCCGCAGGAAGGTCGTCCCGCCGGCCGACAGGGCATAACCCCCAAAGAGTTCGTACCCCTCCGCATCATCGCTCCGGCGGCCGACTCCCCGGAACGGGATCAGCGCATCGGCCCCGACTGCCGGACCGACCTGCAAACCGCCCGTGAGGCTCAACTCCAGCGGAGCCCGCGTCCCGTCCAGCAGGCGGAGCGCCGACAGCAGCAGGGTGGAGGAGGCACGCACGACCGGATACGGCTCGAGCATCTCCACAGAAAGGCTCTCGGGCAGGTTCCACATGCGGGAGCCCGAACCGGACATCACGAGTTGTCCCGGCTCCTTGCCCCGGCCGAAGCGGAAGACCTCGCCGGGATTGACCGTCCCCAGGGCCAGCCAGCCGCCCTCCTCCGGCGTCGGGCGGTGTGTCACCAGGTCGATGGCGACAAGGCGGCCGTCACCGTCGAGGCCCGAAAGAATCCCCGACCCGGAGGCGCTCACCACCGAGTGGAGCGGTCCGACGGCAACGGGCTTCCCGAAGGGTGCGGCATCGCCCGTCGCGGGGTCGATCCGCACCGGCTGCATCGTTCCCGCTCCGGACAGGACCAGTGCATAGAGGCCCGGTTCGTGCACTCCGTCGGCAACCCGGATCCGGCCCAGCGTCTGCATGTCGCCCCCGCGGAAGAGGATGACCGAAACGGTCGAGGCAGGGTAGTGCGCCGGGGCCAGGAAGGAGACGGAATGCTCCGTGAGGGCGGTCACGGTCCCGAAAACGCCCTTGGCATAGCCCTCGGGCGCGAAGGAGCCGGAGCCTCCGGTCCAATGGATCTCGAAGAGGATCCGGTCGTCCGGAGCGAACCCTTCGCCCGTCACGGTGAGCTCCGCACCGGGTGCATACGGTTCGGCACCGGAGGGCATGACCACGCCGGAGACCAATTGTTCGGCGGGGCCGTTTTCGTGCATGCCGCACGCGACGGGCAGGAGCACACAGGCGGCCAACACCGCCATGACACGACATAGATACATGATATACAATGATTTAATCCACCTCCGAACCGGGGGGGGGAGGGTCCGCCGGTCTGCGGACCGTCAGCAAACGGAACAAAAATACGGATTTTTTGCCGTTCCGGAATAGTTTTTTATCTTTACGCTGCAAAACAAAAAAAGTCTATGAAAAACATCCGGGCGATTCTTGCAGCGACGGCTCTCGTCGCATACGGCACGGCTTCGGCCTGCACCAACTTCATCATCACAAGGGGAGCCTCGACCGACGGTTCGGTGATGGTCTCCTACGCGGCCGACTCGCATGCGCTCTACGGAGCGCTCTACCACACGGCGGGCGGCAAACACATGAAAGGGGCGATCCTCCCCGTATACGAATGGGACACGGGCCGCTACCTGACCGACATCCCGCAGGTCGCGGAGAGCTACTCGACCGTGGGGAACATGAACGAGCACTCGCTCATCATCGCCGAGACGACCTTCGGCGGACGCGAGGAGCTCACCGACCCGGCCGGACAGATCGACTACGGGTCGCTCATCTACATCACGCTGCAGCGTGCCAGGACCGCCCGTGAAGCCATTGCGACGATCGTCGAGCTGGCCAACACCTACGGTTATGCCTCGAGCGGCGAGTCGTTCTCGATCGCCGACACCGAGGAGGCGTGGATCATGGAGCTCATCGGCAAGGGCAGCCAGCCCGACGAGCAGGGCAACAACACGCGCAAGGGCATCGTCTGGGTGGCCCGCCGCATTCCCGACGGTTGCGTCTCGGCACACGCCAACCAGGCCCGCATCACGACCTTCCCGTTCGACGACCCCGAGAACTGCCTCTATGCCCCCGACGTGGTGACCTTCGCCCGCGAGATGGGCTACTTCGACGGCAAGGACGAGGAGTTCAGCTTCGCCGACGCCTACTGCCCGGCCGACTTCGGGACCGTGCGCGGCTGCGACGCCCGCGTCTGGGCCTTCTTCCGCACCGTGGCCGACGGAATGGACGCCTATGAGGACTACGCCATGGGATACAATCTCGAAAACCGTATGCCGCTGTGGGTGAAGCCCCGCACGAAGGTGTCGCCCAAGACCGTCTTCGACTGCATGCGCGACCACTACGAGGGCACGCCGATGGACATGACCCGCGACCTGGGGGCCGGAGGCCACAACTGCCCCTACCGCTGGCGCCCGATGACCTTCGAGGTGGACGGCGTCGAATACCTCAACGAACGCGCCACGGCCACGCAGCAGACCGGTTTCTGGTTCGTGGCACAGGCCCGTCCCGAGGTGGCGCCCGACATGGGCATCCTCTGGTTCGGCGTGGACGACGCCGCCACGTCGTGTCTGACACCGATCTACTGCTCCGCAAGCGAGGTGCCCGAGTGTTTCCGCGAGGGCAACGGCTCGATGCTCGAATACTCGCCGACGTCGGCATTCTGGCTCTTCAACCGCGTGACGAATTTCGCCTACATGCGCTACGACATGATCTCGGCCGACATCCGCAAGGTCGTGGACGCCTGGGAAAACGGATTGCTCGAGCAGGTGGCCGAGGTCGATGCCAAGGCCCAGGTGCCCGCCTCGAAGCAGGGCCGCAACCGCATCCTCACCACCTTCAGCGTGGAGACGGCACAGAAGCTGTTCGACCGCTGGTCGAAACTTGACAAGTACCTGCTCATCAAATACATGGACGGCAACGTGAAGAGCGAGCACGGCGATGTGCTCGACTACCTCGACGGCAATGCCGGGGCGGCACACTTCGTGGAGAACGGCAACGGACGCCAGATTCCGGACAAGATCCAGTTCCCGGGCTACAACGAGAAGTGGAAGCGCGCTGTGGCGGCCGACAACGGCGAGGTACTCAAAGTGGTGAAATAGCATCCGTGCCGCGGCATCCGCATCCCGACCTCCCGGGTACGGGATGCGGGCGCCGGGCGCGACAAACGCAAGATCGGATATGAAATACGACATCATCATCGTCGGCAGCGGCCCCGGCGGATACGTGGCCGCCATCCGCGCCGCACAGCTGGGGCGGAAAGTGGCGCTCGTGGAGCGCGCCGAAGCCGGAGGCGTATGCCTCAACTGGGGGTGCATCCCCACCAAGGCGCTGCTCAAGAGCGCACAGGTCTACGGCTACTGCCGCAACGCCGAACACTACGGACTGGAACTCGCGGGCGAAGTGCGCCCCGACCTGGCCAGGATCGTCGCCCGCTCGCGCGCCGTGGCCGAAACCATGTCAAAGGGCGTGCAGTTCCTGCTGCGCAAGAACCAAATCGACCTGATCGCCGGGTTCGGACGCCTCGTCGCCCCCGGACGCCTCGACGTGGAGGGCACCGAGTATGAGGCCGACCACATCATCCTGGCTACCGGGGCACGCCCCCGCGAGATGCCCTTCATGCCCGTGGACGGCGAGCACGTCATCACCTCGAAGCAGGCCCTCACGCTCGACCGCCTGCCCGGGGAGATGATCGTCGTCGGATCGGGAGCCATCGGCAGCGAGTTTGCCTGGTTCTACGCCTCGCTGGGCGTCAAGGTGACCGTCATCGAGTACATGCCCCGCATGATGCCGCTCGAGGACGAGGAGGTGTCGAAGGCCATGGAGCGCGCCTTCCGCAAACTGCGGGCCTCGGTACTCACGGGCACCACGGTCAAGGCCGTGCGGGTCAATGGCGAGGGTCGCTGCGAGGTGGAGATCGAAGGCAGGAAGGGGGCGGAGACCCTCTCGGCCGACATCGTCCTCTCGGCCGTCGGCATCCAGTCCAACATCGAGGGAATCGGACTCGAGGAGCTGGGCGTCGCGGTCGAGCGCGGCAAGGTGGCGGTGGATTCCTTCTACCGCACGAACGTGCCGGGCATCTACGCCATCGGCGACATCGTGCCGGGTCCGGCACTGGCCCACGTCGCTTCGGCTGAGGGCATCTGCTGCGTGGAGGCCATCTGCGGGCTGAACCCCGAGCCGGTGGACTACACGACCATCCCCTCGTGCGTCTTCACGCAACCCGAGGTGGCATCGGTCGGCATGACCGAGCAGCAGGCCGCCGAACGGGGTCTCGCGGTGAAGATCGGACGCTTCCCCTTCACGGCCTCGGGCAAGGCCACGGCAGCCGGCGACCGCGACGGGTTCGTAAAGCTGATCTTCGACGAGGAGGAGCGCCTGCTGGGCGCCCACATGGTCGGCGCGTCGGTGACGGAGATGCTGGCCGAGCCGACCCTGGCCCGCACGCTCGGCGCCACGGCCCACCGGATCGCCCGCACGATCCATGCCCATCCGACGATGAACGAAGGCATCATGGAGGCCGCCGAGGCCGCCCTGGGGGCCGCGATCCATCTGTAGGCGCCGCCGCAACGGAAAAACGGCGAGGGCTGCTTCCGGTCTCCCGGAGGCAGCCCTCGTTTCATCTTCCGACCGACAAAACGGCCGGCAAGGGTCCAAGGCCGCGGCGTGCCGCAACGACGGGGATTCAGGGGCGGTCGAACGGCATGAAACAACGGGCCTCGAAGATCCCGGCAGGATAGCGTACGTCGCTCAGGAAGAGGCCCTGCGCCGGGGCGCCGGCGCTCGACCGCGACAGGTCGCGGCTCTCGACGATCGCACGGAACTCTTCGGGGGTGTAACGTCCGCGCCCCACATCGACCAGCGTGCCGACGATCGACCGCACCATGTTGCGCAGGAAGCGGTCCGCACGGATCGTGAAGCGCAGCAGGTCGCCGTCGGCCTGCCAGTCGGCCCGCAGGATCCGGCAGATGTTCGTCCGGTTGTTCGAGTTGAGCTTGGCGAACGACGTGAAGTCGTCGTACTCGAGCAACGAGGCGGCCGCACGGTTCATCCGCTCGAGGTCGAGCGGCACGTAGTACTGCCACGTGGCGTGGCGCGTAAAGGGATTCTTGCGCGTCTCGATGAAGTAGCGGTATTCGCGCTCGCGGGCGTCGAAGCGTGCATGGGCCCCGTCGGGCACGGGGGTCATGCCCAGCACGGAGATGTCGCCCGGCAGCAGGAAATTAAGTTTGTAGACCGTCCGCCCGGGATCCGCGACGGGTTGCGACACGTCGCAGTGGGCCACATAGTAGGAGGCGTTCACCCCCGTATCGGTACGGCCGGCGCCGGTCACCTCCAGCTGCTCGCGCAGCAGGGTCGAGAGCGCCCGTTCGAGGGTCTGCTGCACCGACGGCTGGTCGGGCTGACGCTGCCAGCCGCAATAGGCGGCGCCGTTGTATCGGAGTTCGAGGAAATAGCGCATCGGAATCGTATTTTGCCGGGGACAAAGATACGAAAATTTCCGTCGCCCCGTTTTCCGGGCGCATCGCATCCAAATACCCGCCGCGCATTTGGATTCCAAATTAAATTCGTATCTTTGCGGGAAATCAATTTTTTCGCCCCGGCCGCCCTGCGGCGGGCCGCGGAGCAGGCATGCGGCGACAAGCCGGCCGTGCGTCCGGGTCTGCGGAAGGGGAGAGGGGCGGAGACGAAAAACGACGAAAAAGATGAAGGCAGCCATCATAGGATACGGCAAAATGGGGCGCGAGATCGAGACCATCCTCCGCGAGCGGGGACACGAGGTCGCGCTGATTATCGACATGGACAACGCCGCGGAGCTCGACGCCGCGCATCTGCAGGGAATCGACGTGGCGCTGGAGTTCACCACACCGGCGACCGCCTACCGCAACATCCGCACCTGCATCGAGTGCGGGACCCCGGTGGTGAGCGGCACGACCGGCTGGACCGACCGTCTGCCCGAACTGCAGGCGCTGTGCCGCGAGCGCGGCGGGGCGCTCTTCTACGCCTCGAACTACTGCCTGGGCGTAAACCTGATGTTCCGCCTGAACCGGCAGCTGGCAGAGATGATGAACCGCGTGGGCGGCTACGAGGTGCGCATCGAGGAGGTCCACCACACCCAGAAGAAGGACGCCCCGAGCGGTACGGCCATCACGCTGGCCGAGGGGATCATCGACCGGCTCGACACCAAGCAGGGGTGGGTCAATTACGCCCCGGGGATCGAGCATGCCGCCAACCGCGTGGAGCGGAGCGAGGAGACTCCCGCCGACTGTGTGGAGATCCGTTCGGTCCGCGAGGGCGCCGTGCCGGGCATCCACACCGTAAGCTACGAATCGGAGGACGACCGGCTCGAAATCCGCCACACGATCAAGAACCGCCGCCCGCTGGCCGCCGGCGCCGTCGTGGCCGCGGAGTTCCTCTGCGGAAAGAGGGGCGTATACGGCATGGACGATCTGCTGAAATAATCGAAACAACCGACTCGACATGGGAAAAATCAAGGCTTTCTTCCGCAACCGATGGGTGGGCTTCACGCTGGCTGCCCTGCTCTATACGCTCTGGTTCGTGGTGTGGACCGGCAACCTCTGGCTGCTGCTCGGTCTGCCGGTGATCTACGACCTCTACATCTCGCGCTGGTTCTACCGCCACGTGTGGAGCCACAACCGCCGGCTCTGCGAACGCAGCAAGAGCTACAAGGTCATCTACGAGTGGGTCAATGCCATCGTCTTCGCCACGGTCGTCGCCTCGCTCGTGCACATCTTCGTCTTCCAGATGTACGTCATCCCCACCTCGTCGATGGAGAAATCGCTGCTCGTGGGCGACTACCTCTACGTGAGCAAGGTGACCTACGGACCCCAGATGCCCAACACGCCGCTCTCGTTCCCGTTCGTGCACCACACGATGCCCTTCTCGGAGACCAAAAAGTCCTACTCCGAGGCCGTGAAGTGGCCCTACCACCGCCTGAAGGGGCTACGGCCGATCCGCCGCAACGACGTGGTGGTCTTCAACTTCCCGGCCGGCGACACGGTCCTGCTCGAAAACCAGGCGGTCACCTACTACGACGTGCTGCGCAGCTACGAGGAGTCGTTCGGCCGCGAAGAGGGGCGCCGCCAGCTCAACGAGAAATATACGGTCATCAGCCGTCCGGTCGATAAACGCGAGAACTACATCAAGCGCTGCGTGGCCCTGCCGGGCGACTCGCTGGCAATCCGCGACGGACGGGTCTACGTGAACGGCACGGCCCAGGAGCCCATTGCGGGCATCCAGTACACCTATCTGGTGCAGACCTCGGCGCCCTTCTCGCAGTATGCCATCGACAACCTCGGCGTCACGGAGTACAGCGGCAACGGATCGTCGTACTACATGTCGCTGACGGCCGAGGCCGCCGGGAAGGTCGAGGCGCTCAAGAACGTCATCTCGATCCGCCGCTACGTCTATACCCCCAACGACGACGTCTTCCCGCAGTGGGGCGACGCCCGCTGGAGTCAGGACAACTACGGCCCGATCTGGATCCCGAAGCGGGGGGCCACGGTGCCGCTCACGACGGAGAACCTGCCCCTCTACCGCCGCATCATCGAGGCCTACGAAGGCCATGAGCTGGAGGTCGGCGACGACGGCGTGATCCGCATCGACGGGACCCCGGCCACAGAGTACACCTTCGCCATGGACTACTACTGGATGATGGGCGACAACCGCCACAACTCGGCCGACTCGCGCTTCTGGGGCTTCGTGCCCGAAGACCACATCGTCGGCAAGGCCTCGTTCGTCTGGCTGTCGCTCGACGCCAACAAGCGGTTCCCGGCCAACATCCGCTGGGAGCGAATCTTCAAAAAAGTCCGCTGACCCGTGGCCGAGGACGTCTACCGGACCATCGAGGCGCCGGCCGAGGCCGCCTGCCGGGAGCGGAGCAGCAAGTTCCTCTCCTACATCTACCCGGTATGCACCGAGGAGGAGATCCGCGAGCGGCTCGAGGCGCTCCGCAAACGCTACTTCGACGCCACGCACCACTGCTATGCGTGGCGGCTCGGCCCCCACGGCGAGACGTTCCGCGCCAACGACGACGGAGAGCCCTCGGGAACGGCCGGCAAGCCGATCCTCGGACAGCTGCTCTCGAACGAGCTCACGGAGTGTCTGGTGGTTGTGGTCCGCTACTTCGGCGGCACGAAACTCGGGGTCCCGGGGCTGATCGCCGCCTACCGCGAATCGGCCGCCGAGGCGATCGCCGCGGCCCGGATCGTCGAACGGACGGTAGACCGCAGGATCCGTGTGGATTTTCCCTATGTAGCGATGAACGACATCATGCGGGCGGTCAAGGAGATGCAGCCGCGGATCGTCGCACAGAACTTCGACAACCTCTGCACGATGCACCTCACGATCCGCGAGAGCCGCGCCGACGAACTCGTCGAACGGCTCCGCAAGGCGGGCGGCTCGACCGACGGCGACGCGCAGCAGAGAGGGTAGTCAAACAACAGAACCTAACGACGCGGGAGCGGCCGCACGGCCCCGGAAAGGGTGCAGCGGCACCTCCGACGCACTGAAAACATGGCAAACGATAACGTAATCCATATCAAGGGGGCCCGGGTCCACAACCTCCGCAACATCGACATCGACATCCCGCACGACCGGCTGGTCGTCGTCACGGGGCTCTCGGGCTCGGGGAAATCGACGCTGGCCTTCGACACGATCTTCGCCGAGGGGCAACGCCGCTACGTCGAGAGCCTGTCGGCCTATGCCCGCCAGTTCCTGGGCAAGATCAACAAGCCCGACGTGGACGTCATCTCGGGCATCGCACCGGCGATCGCCATCGAGCAGAAGGTCAATACGCGCAATCCCCGCTCGACGGTCGGCACGACCACCGAGATCTACGACTACCTGAAGCTGCTCTTCGCCCGCATCGGCCGCACCTACTCCCCCGTATCGGGACGGGAGGTGCGCTGCTACGACGTCGATGACGTCGCGGCCCGGATCCTCGCCCGCGGCGGCGAGCGGGTGGTGATCGCGGCCCCGCTGCAGCTGGCCGCCGGGCAGGGACTCATCGAGAAGCTCACGCTGCTGCTCGCGGACGGCCTGATGCGCGTCCATGCCGGCGGCCGGGTGCAGCTCATCGAGGATTTCATCCCCACGGTGGGCCCCGAAACGACCGCCGACGGGATCCGCGTAGTCGTGGACCGGCTCCGCGTGGCACAGGACGACGACACGCAGACCCGTGTGCGGGACTCGGTGGCCCGCGCCTTTTCCTACGGGGACGGGGTCTGCACCGTCCTGACGGACGACGCCGAGGAGGAGTTCTCGTCGCGCTTCGAGGCCGACGGCATCGAGTTCGAACACCCCACCGAGCACCTCTTCAGCTTCAACAACCCGCTCGGGGCCTGCCCCCGCTGCGAAGGGTACGGCAAGGTCATCGGCATCGACGAGGACCTGGTGATCCCCGACAAAAGCAAGACGATCTACGAGGACGCCATTGCCTGCTGGCGCGGCGAGACGATGCGCAAGTGGAAGCAGCTGCTCGTCGAGAACGCCCCGAAGTTCGGCTTCCCGATCCATACGCCGTTCCACGAGCTGACGCAGGAGCAGAAACGGCTGCTCTGGCGCGGCAACGAATATTTCCACGGACTCGACGAGTTCTTCGAGTACATCGACTCGGAGCGGCGCAAGATCCAGTTCCGCGTGATGAAGGCCCGCTACACGGGCAAGACCGTCTGCCCCGAGTGCGGCGGCTCGCGCCTGCGCCGCGAAGCGCTCTACGTGCGCGTCGGCGACCGCACGATCGCCCAGATAGTGGCGATGCCGGTGGACGAGCTGATCCCCTTCTTCAACGCGCTGCAGCTCGACGAACACGACACGAAAACCGCGGCGCGCATCCTGACCGAGATCCGCAACCGCCTGCAATACCTCGCGGACGTGGGGCTGGGATACCTCACGCTCGACCGCCTCTCCTCGACGCTTTCGGGCGGCGAGAGCCAGCGCATCAACCTCTCGACCTCGCTGGGCAGCAACCTCACCGGTTCGCTCTACATACTCGACGAGCCCTCGATCGGGCTTCACCCGCGCGACACGCACCGGCTGATCAAGGTCCTCGGGCAGCTGCGCGACTTGGGCAATACGGTGATCGTCGTCGAACACGAGGAGGAGGTGATCCGCGCCGCCGACTGGATCGTGGACATCGGACCCGAGGCGGGGTACAACGGCGGCAGGGTGGTCTTCAACGGCCCGCTGAACGACCTGATGCAGTGCACCGGGAGCCTGACGGCCGACTACCTCACCGGCCGCCGCTCGATCGCCGCACCGGCCATGCCCCGCGGCTGGAGCCACTCGATCACGATCCGCGGCGCCCGCGAGAACAACCTCCGCAACATCGACGTGCGGATCCCGCTCGGCGTGATGACGTGCATCACGGGGGTGAGCGGCTCGGGAAAATCGTCGCTGGCCAAGGGGATCCTCTATCCGGCACTGCGCCGGATGCTCTTCGACACGGGAGTCAAGCCGGGCGACTTCGACGGCATCGACGGCGACGTCGGGCTGCTCAAGTCGGTCGAGATGGTCGATCAGAATCCCATCGGAAAGTCGTCGCGCTCGAACCCCGTGACCTACATCAAGGCCTACGACGAGATCCGCAAACTCTACTCCGACCAGCCCTACGCCCAGCATACGGGTCTCGGGGCCTCGGCCTTCTCGTTCAACATCGCCGGAGGCCGCTGCGAGGAGTGTCAGGGCGAAGGGGTCATCAAGGTCTCGATGCAGTTCATGGCCGACGTCGAACTGGTCTGCGAGGCGTGCGGCGGAAAACGGTTCCGCGACGAGGTGCTCGAGGTGAAGTACCGCGGCAAGTCGATCTACGACGTGCTGGAGATGACCGTGGACGACGCCGTGGCCTTCTTCGGCGAGGATGCCGCTAACGCCACCTGCCGCAGGATCGTCGAACGCCTCCGTCCGCTGCAGGACGTCGGGCTGGGCTACGTGAAGCTGGGCCAGTCCTCCTCGACCCTCTCGGGCGGAGAGAGCCAGCGCGTCAAGCTCGCGTCGTTCCTCACCAAGGACTCGGCGCAGGGCGGCGTGATGTTCATCTTCGACGAGCCGACGACGGGACTCCATTTCCACGACATATCGAAGCTGCTGGCGGCCTTCGACGCCCTGATCGCCCGCGGCCACACGATCGTCATCGTCGAACACAACATGGAGATCATCAAGTGCGCCGACTGGGTCGTGGACCTCGGTCCCGAAGCGGGATCGGGCGGCGGCAGGGTAGTCTTCGAGGGAACGCCCCGCGAACTGGCGCAGTGCCCCGGCAGCCATACGGGCGAATTTCTGCGCCTGCACACCAAAATGTAACCAATCCGCATGGAATTCTACACATATACGCTTCCCAACGGCATCCGAGGCATCCACCGGCAGGTGAAGGGCTCGGTGGCGCACTGCGCACTGGTCATCGACGCCGGGAGCCGCGACGAGCATCCCGACGAGTACGGACTGGCGCACTTCACCGAGCACGCCTTCTTCAAGGGCACCCGGCGGCGGCGCGCCTGGCAGGTGAACTGCCGCCTGGAGAACCTTGGCGGGGAGCTCAACGCCTTCACCACGAAGGAGGACACGACGATCCACGCCACGACAAGGAGGACCCGACGATCAACGCCACGACGCTCCGGGGCGACTTCGCGAAGGCCGCGGAGCTGATCGCCGACATCGCCTTCCGCTCGACCTTCCCCGAGCGCGAGCTCGAGCGCGAGAAGGAGGTCATCGCCGACGAGATCAACACCTACAAGGACTCGCCGGCCGACATGATCTACGACACGTTCGAGGACCTGCTCTTCGCCGGGTCGGAGCTGGGGCACAACATCCTGGGGCGCAAGGCGGCCCTCGCCCGCTACGACAGCGACGCGATCCGCGCCTTCACGGCACGCACGCACACGACCGACCGCATGGTCTTCTCGTCGATCGGCAACATCGCGCCCCGCACGGCCGAGGCGGTGGCCCGGCGCTACTTCGCCGCCGAGGAGGCCTCGCAGCGCGGATTCCGCCGCGCGGCACCCGCCTATACGGCCCCGTTCGCCAAGGAAGTCGCACGGCATACCCACCAGACGCACTGCATCATCGGCAACCGCGCCTGCGCCATCGGCGACGAGGACCGTCTGCCGCTGGCCCTCGTGACGAACATCCTCGGGGGACCGAGCGCCAACTCGCTGCTCAACACCGTCATACGCGAGAAACACGGGCTGTCGTACAACATCGAGGCCAGCTATACGCCCTATACCGACACGGGTATCGTAGCGATCTACTTCAGTTCGGACCACGACAACGCCGGGCGCTGCATCGCCCTCATCGAGGAGCAGCTCTACCGCCTCCGCACCGAACCCCTCACGGCCCGGCGGCTCTCGATGGCCAAGAAGCAGTTCATCGCCCAGCTGGCCATCTCGAGCGAGAGCAACGAAAGCTACATGCTCGGGGCCGGAAAGAGCCTGCTGCTCCACGACGATGTGGACACGATGGAGCAGGTCTACGCCAAGATCCGCGAAATCTCGGCCGAACAGCTGACCGAAGTGGCCGGCAAGGTCTTCACGAACATGTCGCGGCTGGTTTACAAATAGACAAAAAACGGAACACCCTATGGAACGACCCTCGAACCGTCTGGTACTCATCGTCCTGCTCGACGCATTCGCCGATACGCCCGAGGCGATCGACGCCTCCTACGAGTTCAACAAACAGGGCTTCTACGCCCGATAGCAACGATGGAGGCACTCGAACGATACGTCCGCGCGCATTCGGAACCGGAGGATGCGCTGCTGCAGGAGCTCGACCGCGAGACGCACCTGCGCACGGTCGCGCCGCGCATGGTCTCGGGGCACATCCAGGGGCGGCTGCTGGAGCTCCTCGTCCGGATGCTCCGCCCGCAGCGGGTACTCGAGATCGGTACCTTCACGGGCTACTCGGCCCTCTCGATGGCCGCCGGGCTGGAAGAGGGGGCGCAGCTCGACACCGTGGAGGTGGACGACGAGCTGGAGGAGGTGGCGCAGTCCTACTTCGACCGTTCGCCCCACGGGGCGAAGATCCGCCTGCACATCGGCTCGGCATTGGAGATCGCACCCCGACTCGCTACGACGTTCGACCTGGTGTTCATCGACGGCGACAAGCGCGAATACCCCGACTACTACCGGATGCTGCTGGGAGACACGTCGGGTACACCGCTGGTGCACAGCGGCTCGGTGCTGATCGCCGACAACATCCTCTGGTCGGGAAAGGTTGTCGAACCCGTTGCGCACGCAGACCGCCACACGCAGGCGCTGCTGGAGTTCAACCGCATGGTGGTCGAGGACCCGAGGGTGGAGAACGTCATCGTCCCGCTGCGCGACGGACTGAATCTGATAAGGGTAAGATAACAATGGAGATCAAGGAACTGCAGGAGCGCGTCGATGCGTGGATCCGAACCTACGGCGTGCGTTACTTCTCGGAACTTACAAACATGGCCTGCCTCACGGAAGAGGTGGGGGAGCTGGCCCGCATCATGGCCCGCACGTACGGCGACCAGTCGTTCAAGGCGGGAGAGAAAAAGAACCTCGCCGACGAGATGGCCGACGTGCTGTGGGTGCTGGTCTGCCTGGCCAACCAGACGGGTGTGGACCTCACGGCCGCCATGGAGGCCAACTTCGCCAAGAAGACCTCCCGCGATAGGGAGCGCCACCTCCACAACGAGAAGCTCCGGGACTGAACCGTCGGAGGCAGTGCGCCTGAGCCCCGAAAAACAGCCCCGTGCCGGAGAGCGCCGAAGCGTCTGACACGGGGCTCGCCTATGATAAGAGCGAGAAGGATGACACCGCATCCGGAAGACCGCGGCGAACCGCCGCACCGGATGGCTGCATCGGCAGATCAGGTCAGATTCCCTTCGGGGCGATCTCGGTGATCCGGATCGGCAGGGCCCGCAGGACGCATGCACGCTGCCCGGCATCCAGCCCGTCGAACGGAGAGCCGAACCACTTCCGCGCAAGATCGGCCCGCAGATCGGCATAAACCTCAGACAACGCCTGCTGTACGCCGGCATAGACGGCATAGGGAGTCGCACGGTCGATCTGAATGCCGAACATGCCCAGATACTCGGCATAGTGCTCCGTACGGCCGTCGGGCAGGCAGATCGCAGTCGGACGATGCTCGGAAAGCGACCGGTCGTCCGTCGGGTTGAGCAGGAACTCCCGGGCCAGCGCCTTCAGTTCGTCGGGCGTACACTCCCTCCTGTTTCGTACGGTCCCGGCAAGCATGCGCCCCCGGGCATTGACCGACACCAGGAAACAGTTGCGCTCCGCAATCTTCAGGCGGAACGAATCGGGAAGCAGCGAGTCCCCCGGAATACACTCCACCATGTCACATGGCACCACGCCGGGTTTCGCCCCGTCGGGCGACGGTCCGATGCGGGGCGGGAGCATCCGGGAGACCTCGCAGCTGGCCGTTTCGTAGCGTACGCGCAGCACACGGGCCTCGCGCATCTGCTCCTTTAGGTCGGTCACGGCGCCCATGCACACCTCGCCGTCGGCACGCAGCGTGACTGTCAGGCGGGGGCGCTCCTCCTCGGAGAGGCGGTCGCGCTTCCGCGCAATCAGTTCGAGGATTCTGTCGCCGGAGGCCGGTGTGCCATCGACCCAGACCGAGTCGCGGCCGATGCGGATATCGAGATTCAGGGGATCGTCGCCCGACGAAGTGCGGGCGACGGCCGGAGGTTCGGGCTCCCGGGCGGTAAAGCTGCAAAGCAGGACCAACCCCGCCAGCACGGGAAGGGCAGCGCCCAGCCGCAGGGCGGCATGGCGCCGGTTGTTGCATCGCGTCATCATGGCAAATCGTTTTTTGGTGAGTGAATGGTTCAACCCGCAGGCTATATCCGGATTATAGCCGAAGAGCTGATGGAACAGGACGATCCGATAACGGGTGAGGTCGTAGCCTGCATCGAGCACCTCGCGGTCGGCCTCCCACTCGTGGACCTCCTTCAGCCAGCGCTGGGCGATCCAGACGAAGGGATTGAACCAGAAGAGGCTCCGCACAAACTCGACAATGAGGCATTCGACCGAATGGAGGTGGCGGACATGGCCCGCCTCGTGGCAAAGCACCATCGCGCGCCGCTCCCCCTCGTAGCCCGGACCCAGAAAGACCGTGCGCAGGAACGAGAAGGGGGCAGCCACCTGCGGGTTCTCGGCCAGCGTATAGCCGGCGCAGGGCGTAAGCCGCGAACGGCGGCGCAGGCGGCGGATGCGGTACAGCCGGACGACGAGCAGCCCCAGCGACAGCAGGGTGACCGCGGCACAGGCTGCCGCCGGGAGCAGGCGCAGCGGGAGGGCATAACGCGGCGTCGCGGGGCGAGGTTGCGTCCCCGACACCGCCTCGCCCGCCGCCTCGCCGACTGCAGCAGGTCCGGCAGGGTACGCCTCCTGCAGCCACTCGGACCGGACGGAATCGGGATTCCGGACCGAAGCGGGGTAGACCGGGATCTCGAGGGCCGGGATCACGGCCGAGAGGAGGAGCGCCGCAACCAGATAGAGGCGGCACACCCGGAACGAAACCCTGCGCACCAGCACCAGCCGGTAGAAAGCCAGCAGGATTCCGCTGCAGAAGAGCATCTCGACGATATAGAGCAAGGGCGATTTCATGGCAGACTCGGGTTTATTCGTCTTCGCGCAGCATGCGGAGGATGGCGTCGGTCTCCTCGACCGAGATGGCCTTATGCTCGGAGAAGAAGGAGACCAGACGGCTCACCGAACCGTCGAAGAAGGTGTCGAGTACGGTGGCCATGTAGCGGCGGGCGTAGTCGTCCTTCGAAACGAGCGGGTAGTATTCGTAGGTCTTGCCGTAGGCCTTGTGCCCCACATAGCCCTTCTTCTCGAGGATGCGGACAATGGTCGAAACGGTATTGTAGGCCGGTTTGGGCTCCTCGAGCGCATCGAGGATGGCATGCACGACGCAGGCACCCTGCCGCCAGAAGACCTGCATGATCTCCAGTTCGGCGCGGGTGAGCTCCTGGGGGCGGTTCTTGACAATCTCTACCATAACTATAATTTTAGTTGATTCTCCTGGAGCAAATATATAACTAATATTTTAGTTATGCAACTATATTTTTAATATTTCATGAAAAATCATCCGCCGTCGGCAGAGAGGGCAGGCTGCGGACCGGAAAAAAAAGAAGCACGAGCGAGACGGCTCGAAGCAAAAAAAGGAGCGAAAACAGGGGAGAAGACGCAGCAAGGGCATGGGGCATAGCGGCATCGCAACGCAAAGGGAGCAAGACAAGGAAGAGCAGGGGGGGGCAGCAAAAAGCCGGGGCCCGATTGTCGGGCCCCGGCACAGTCGGGAAGGGACGCGCGGCCGGTTACTCCAGCTTCAGGTCCTTCTTGATCGCCTCGATCTTGGCGTCAAGCTCGGCGAGCACCTTCTCGTAGTCGTCCACCGAAGCCAGCGGCGCCTTGACACCGAAGTAGAACTTGATCTTGGGCTCCGTGCCCGACGGGCGCACCGAAACGATCGTGCCGTCCTCGGTAAACCACTGCAGCACGTTGCTCGAATCCTGCTCAATGGGCGTCTTGGCACCGGTGCGCAGGTCGGTCTGTTCGAGCGAGAGGAAGTCGTTCACCTTCACCACGGGCGAGCCGCAGATCGTTTTGGGCGGGTTGGTACGGAAATCGACCATCATCTTCTGGATCAGCTCGGCACCCTCCTTGCCCTTGCGGACCACCGAAACCAGGCCCTCACGGTAGAAGCCGTACTTCACGTAGAGCTGCTGCAGCCACTCGTAGAGCGTCAGGCCCATCGTATCCATGGCCCATGCGGCGGCCTCCGCAGCCAGCGAGCAGGCCGAAACGGCGTCCTTGTCGCGCACATAGTCGCCGGCCAGATAGCCGAACGACTCCTCGCCGCCGCCGATGTACTTCGTCTTGCCCTCGTTCTCGCGGATGATCTTGGCGATATACTTGAAGCCCGTGAGGCAGTCGTAGCACTTCACCTTGAAATAGTCGGCCACGGCATTGGCCATCTGCGACGTGACGATCGTCTTGACGACATACTGGTTGCCGTCCAGTTCGCCGCGCTCGGCCCAGCGGGTCAGCTGGTAGCTCATCAGCAGCACGAGGGTCTGGTTGCCGTTCAGCAGCACGTATTCGCCCCGCTTGTTGCGCAGCGCCACACCGATGCGGTCCGAGTCGGGATCGGTGGCCAGCACCAGGTCCGCACCCTCCTTGGCCGCCAGATCGATGGCCATCGACATGGTCTTGCGCTCCTCGGGATTCGGCGACTCGACGGTGGGGAAGTTGCCGTCGATGACAGCCTGCTCCTTGACCATGATGACGTTCGTGAATCCGAACTTGCGCAGCGAGGCAGGAACCAGGCGCACGCCGGCTCCGTGCATCGGCGAATAGACGATCTTCATGTCGTGATGCTTCTTCACGCTCTCGGGCGAAAGCGACAGCTCATGCACCTTGTCGAGGTAGATCTCGTCGAACTTCTCGTCGAGGATCGTGATGTTCTCGGGATTCCTGCCCGTCAGGATCATATCGACGTCGGTGATCTTCTCCACCTCGGCGATGATGTTCTTGTCGTGCGGGGGCGTCACCTGCGCGCCGTCGGTCCAGTAGGCCTTGTAGCCGTTGTACTCCTTGGGGTTGTGCGAGGCGGTAACAACCACGCCCGAGTGACACTTGAGCTCGCGGATCGCGAAGCTCAGCTCGGGGGTCGGACGCAGGGCGTCGAAGAGGAAAACCGTGAAGCCGTTCGAGGCGAAGATGTCGGCCACACGCTCGGCAAACATGCGCGAATTGTTGCGGCTGTCATGGCCGATCGCCACGCGGATCTGCTCGCCCGCGAAGTTCTTCTTCAGGTAGTTGGCCAGGCCCTGCGTTGCAGCGCCCACCGTGTAGATATTCATGCGGTTGGAGCCCACGCCCATAATGCCGCGCAGGCCGCCGGTACCGAATTCGAGGTCCTTGTAGAAGCTCTCCACAAGTTCCTTCATATCGTTGTCGATCAAATACTTGACCTGTTTTTTCGTCTCCTCGTCGTAGTGTCCGTCGAGCCACGACTGCGCCTTTTTCAGCACCTGCTGTTCGAGTTCGCTTGCCATAATGCTATTGGTTTTATCTATAATTTAATGATCGTCTGTTCCAAAAATTTTATATGCAAATATACGGAATAATTTTCGAATATTCAATATCAGTAAGTTAAAATCGACCCTCCGGAAAGCGTTGTTTTTCTATATACAAAAACGGGAGATTTGCAACTCATTTTCGGGAATCTTTTTACAAATTTATTCACAACTTTGTCACGTCAAAACAGCGCAAACTTTCGTCATGCTGAACAACACGCAGGCACATAACGACATGTGGCAATACTGTCTCGACCGGATCAAGGCACAGACCTCGGCCGAAGAGTTCGAGAAGTGGTTCCAGCCCATCGTACCGCTCGAGTTCGACGGTACGACGCTCCGTCTGCGCGTACCCAACGAGAGCTATGTGCGGCAGATCGAGAAGAACTACATCCCGTTCCTGCGGCCCATCATCTCGCAGCTCTACGGACAGCAGACGAAACTCCACTACGCCGTGCCCCGTACCCCGGCCCCCGCAGCCGCACCGGCTCCCGCCGAGGCCGACACGACGCCGATCGCCCGTTTCAACGCCCAGACGAATACCGCAAATATAAAAAATCCGTTCGTCATTCCGGGTGTCAAGAAGATCGTGATCGACCCGCAGTTGAACCCGAACCTCACGTTCGCCACCTTCATCGAGGGCGAATGCAACCGGCTGGCCCGTTCGGCAGGCATGTCCGTGGCGGTGAACCCGGGAAACAACCCCTTCAATCCCCTATATATATATGGCGACTCGGGGTTGGGCAAGACCCACATCGTGCAGTCGATCGGCCACGAGGTGCGCCAGCGCCACCCCGAACTGCAGGTGCTCTACGTCTCGATGAACAAGTTCCAGGCGCAGTTCCAGACCGCCTACAAGAACGGCGAGATCCCCGACTTCATCCACTTCTACCAGATGATCGACGTGCTGATTATCGACGACATCCAGGAGCTGACCGGAAAGACGGGTACGCAGAACGCCTTCTTCAACATATTCAACCACCTGCAGCTGTCGGGAAAGCAGCTGATCCTCACCTCGGACAAGCCGCCCGTGGAGCTCAAGGACATCGAACAGCGACTGCTGACGCGCTTCAAGTGGGGCCTCTCGGCACAGCTCAACACGCCCGACTACGAGACCAAGCTCAAGATCATCCGCATCAAGGCGCAGAAGCTCGGGGCACAGATCTCGGACGACGTGGTGGCCTATCTGGCCGACAACATCTCGGCCAACGTCCGCGAAATCGAGGGCGCACTCTCGTCGCTGGTGGCCAATGCCTCGTTCCTCGGGCGCAAGATCACCACGTCGCTGGCCAAGGAGATCCTGAAGGTCTACGTGCAGCTCTACCAGAAGGAGATCACCATCGACCACATCATCGAGGTCGTGTGCGAATACCTCAATTTAGATTTCGCCCGCTTCAACTCCACGGAGCGCACGCGCGAAATCGCCCAGGCCCGCCAGATCGCCATGTATCTGGCCAAGCAGCACACCAAAGCGCCGCTGACGACCATCGGGGCCGCCATCGGAGGCCGCAACCACGCCACGGTGCTCCACTCGTGCAAGGCCGTATCGAATCTCATCGAGACCGACAAGGCATTCCGCCGCATGGTCGAGGAGATCGAAAAAAAGGTCCTCGCCCAATAACCGGGGGGGGGCCAGAGGGACAGCAAAGGTGCCGGGCCGTGACCAGGACAGGACAGCCGGGACCGGGAGGCCGAAAGCAGGACAAAAGCCGAACCGGACAGAACCGCGAAAAAGAGACAAAAAGGGGGATGCGATCCACGCGCATCCCCCTTTTATTGCCAGCTTGTCCGCACACCGAACTTGCGTTTGTTCCGTTTTTTGCATATCTTTGGGTATCCCACAACCCCGAACATCATGACCGCAGCACCCGAGACCCGCCGCTTCCACCTCAGCCTCCGCAGGATCCTGCCCCTGCTGGCCGGCTGCTTCCTGTTTGTCGGAGCAAGTGCATGGATGATCCTCCACGCCTCCGCAGCCCCGTCGCTGGCCGCCCGATACATCATTCCCGTCGCAGGATGGCTGTCGATACTCTTCTTCGGGACCGGAGCCGTCGCCCTGACCGTTGCGGCCCTCCTCCGCAGGCGCTTCCCGCTGGTAGAGGTATTGCCCGAAGGGCTCAAGCTCCATTCCATCCTGAAACCCGCAAAAGAATACTTCTTCCCCTGGGAGTCGATCGAGGCGTTCAGCCGGGTACGGATCGCCGGGAACGACCTGCTTGCCGTCCACACCCGCGACCTGGCACAACGATACGACCGGTCGGGACCGATCGGACAGATCGCCATCGACATCTCCCTGAGTTGCAGCGACACCCCCTATACGATCAACGACCGCGTGCTCGACGCAGCTCCCGGCGAGGTGGAACGCTCTCTCGAAGAGCATCTTGCCGCCTACCGCGCCAGAAGCGAAAGGGAACCGGCATCCTGAAAAGGCGGATTCCGTCCCCAAGCGGGTCGTGACAGCTTCTGTCACGACTTTTTCGTATCTTTGCCCGCAAGAACAACTGAAGAAATCCCTCGAAGCATGGACCAACCCAAACTCGAACGGCTGCTGCGGCTCATGAAGCTGCTCACGGCCAACACCACCTACAACGTCGATCAGCTGGCCGAGCGGCTCCGCATGTCGCGCCGGACCGTCTACCGCTACATCGACACCTTCCGCGAAGCGGGCTTCGTCATCAAGAAGTCGGGCGACTGCATCCGTCTCGACAAGGAGTCGCCGCACTTCCGCGACATCTCGCAGCTGGTCCATTTCACCGAAGAGGAGGCCGTCATCCTGCGGAGCGCAATCGAGAACATCGACGACACGAACCTCCTGAAACAGAACCTCAAACGCAAACTCTGCTCGGTCTACGACAACCGGACGCTGGCCGACACGGTCGTTCGCGGCAAGAACGCCCCGAACATCCGCCGCCTGATCGAGGCCATCGAGGAGCGGCGGC
>FR892023.1:117220-154116 GCA_000434235.1 Alistipes sp. CAG:268
GGGGCGGGCCGTGCTGCACGGATACCAGTCGGCCCACGGCGGCGAGGTCCGCGACCGGCTGGTCGAGCCCTTCGCCTTCACCACCAACTACGTGCAGGTGTGGTGTTTCGACCCGGAGGACGGAACGTCGAAACTCTTCAAGACCGCCCGCATCGGTTCGGTCGAGGTGACCGACACCCCGTGGGAACATGCCGCCGACCACGCCGAGGGGTTCATCGACGTCTTCCGCATGCACGGCGAGCGGCGGACCCGCGTGCGGCTGGAGCTGGGCATGCTGGCCTGCAACCTGCTGTGCGAGGAGTATCCGCTCGCCGAACGCGACATCCGTCCCCTCCGGCGGGGCCGCTGGCTGCTCGACACCGAAGTGGCCGGGATGGCCGGCGTGGGGCGCTTCGTCGTCGGGTTGCTCGACGACATACGGATCGTCGATTCGCCCGAACTGACCGACTACCTGCGCGAGTACCTCCGCAAGAACGCCATCGAATAGACTCCGGCCAGAAAAAACATATTTTTTTCAACTATTTGCATATTGTGTCAAAAGATGACACACATACTCCGTTCCTTTGCATCGTGAACCTGAAAACAGAGACGACTATGGGAACAGCTTACAAAATCCGATGCAAACACTGCGGAGCGCAGTTCGACCACTACATGCAACCCGGCTACGGCATCCTTCCGGCCTGTGTCGGCTGCGGCGAATACGTCGAGACCGAGACAGCCATCCGCTGCCCGGCCTGCCGGCGCCGGCTGAACAACACGCAGGAGGAGTTCAACGAGCAGATCGAGGTGACCTACCAATGGGACTGAACCCGCAAAAAAAGCCGTTTGCAAAGTGCGGAAATCCCCGGAAAATTCTTATCTTTGAAGAGAATTTACAATTTTTCGGAGACGTATGACACACTTACAGGAGGGGGACAAGGCCCCCGACTTCCGATCCACGACGCAAGACGGTGAGCCGCTGACGCTTGCCGACCTTGCAGGACAGCGTACCATCCTCTATTTCTACCCCAAGGACAACACCTCGGGGTGTACGCTCGAGGCCCAGAGCCTGCGCGACGGACGCGAGGAGCTTGCCCGCAGGGGCTTCCGCATCGTCGGGGTAAGCCCCGACAGCGAGCGGTCGCACCGCAACTTCTGCGACAAGCATGCGTTGAACTTCACGCTGCTGGCCGACACCGACCATTCGGTGTGCGAGGCCTACGGCGTGTGGGCCGAAAAATCGATGTACGGACGCAAATACATGGGCGTACTGCGCACGACCTTCGTCATCGACGCCGAAGGCCGCATCGAGAAGATCTTCACGAAGGTGGACACCAAAAACCACTATAGGCAGATCCTCGACGCCTATGACCGGCAGGAGGGGTGACCATGAAACGCGCGGGGCGGATCATCCGGATCGTCGGCATGTGGGGAGTTCTCGCCGCCACGGCGGGAGCGCTCCGGAGTGATGCGGCGCCCGCCGTGCAGGTCCCGCCGGCAGGGGAGCTTCCGACAGGAAGGCACGAGGCCGACGGATGTCTGACCCGCTCGGCAGAAACCCGGATGCAGACGCTCCGCTTCGGGACAACGGACAACAGCCCCTCGGCCGACCTGGAGTGGTTCCGCGACGAGGTCGATCCCCTGCAGCGAGAGCGGCGCGAACTCGAGCGGATGATGCGCCAAAGGGCCCGCGAGCAGGCCGTGGAGATCACACAGGCGGCACAGCGCGGCGACAGCCCCCGGGATCCGGGGATCGAGGCCGCAGGATGGCGCCTGAGCGTCGGCAACAACGGCAACTGGAGCCCCTATCCGGACCGGGAGCTCGACGCGCGGGTGATCCGCTTCCCGATGCGCGACATCCACGAACTGGACCGGGAGCGGCAGAAGGCCGGGCCCCCGAAACCCGCCCGCCCGCCGAAATAGGAGGCCGTACACACAAGCCTCCGCACCGGGCGGCAAAACCGGGCGGACAGAAAGAAACAATTTGAAAAACGACAACAACTTAGCGAAAAGCATGGCAGAAAAAGTACAGGTGAACCCGGACAAGCTCAAGGTCTTGAACGCGGTGATGGAGAAGATTGAAAAGGACTTCGGCAAAGGGTCGATCATGCGTATGAACAGTACGGAGGTGAACGACATTCCGGTGATACCCACCGGATCGATCACCCTCGACATGGCGCTCGGCGTGGGCGGATACCCCAAGGGGCGCGTCATCGAGATCTTCGGCCCCGAATCGTCGGGTAAGACCACGCTGGCCATCCACGCCATCGCCGAGGCCCAGAAGGCCGGTGGCATCGCGGCGTTCATCGACGCCGAGCACGCATTCGACAGCTTCTACGCCCAGAAACTCGGCGTGGACGTGGACAACCTGCTCATCTCGCAGCCCGACAACGGCGAGCAGGCCCTCGAGATCGCCGACTCGCTGATCCGCTCGAGCGCCATCGACATCATCGTCATCGACTCGGTGGCGGCCCTCACGCCCAAGGCCGAGATCGAGGGCGAGATGGGCGACGCGAAGATGGGACTGCAGGCCCGCCTCATGTCGCAGGCCCTGCGCAAACTCACCTCGAGCATCTCGAAAACCAAGACCGTCTGCATCTTCATCAACCAGTTGCGCGACAAGATCGGCATCGTCTACGGTAACCCCGAGACGACGACTGGCGGAAACGCCCTGAAGTTCTACGCCTCGGTGCGCATCGACATCCGACGCATGTCGGTCATCAAGGACGGCGAGGAGCAGCTCGGCACCCGCACGAAGGTCAAGGTCGTGAAGAACAAGGTGGCGCCCCCGTTCAAGCGGGCCGAATTCGACATCATGTTCGGCGAGGGCATCTCGAAGATCGGCGAGATCATCGACCTCGGGGTTGATTACGGCGTGCTCAAGAAGGCCGGATCGTGGTTCTCCTACGGAGACAAGAAGATCGGGCAGGGACGCGACGCCGTGAAGGAGCTGCTCAAAAAGGACGAGGCGCTCGCCGCGGAGATCGAACAGAAGGTGCGCGACGCCATGAAAAACAAGAAGGACGAGTAATCGAACAAGCCTATGGGATATACTGCCGAGGATGAGGCCCTGATCAAGGAGAAGTGGGACGACCTGTTGCTCTCGTGCACGAAGATCTGCAAGAACGACGAGGACTGGAACTTCATCAAACGCGCATTTTTCCTTGCCAAGGAGGCACACGAGGGGGTACGGCGCCGCTCCGGCGAACCGTACCTCCTCCATCCCATTGCAGTAGCCAAGATCGTCATCGACGAGATCGGGCTCGGCGTGAAGTCGGTCGTTGCAGCCCTGCTGCACGACGTCGTGGAGGACACGGAATACACCGTAGAGGACATGGAACGGATCTTCGGTCCGAAGATCGCCTCGATGGTGGACGGGCTGACCAAGATGTCGGGCGTCTTCAACGCCGACACCTCGGAGCAGGCCGAATACTTCCGCAAGGTGCTCCTCACGCTCTCGGACGACGTGCGCGTCATCCTGATCAAGATCGCCGACCGCCTGCACAACATGCGCACGCTCGGCTCGATGCCCCTGAACAAACAGATCAAAATCACGGGCGAGACGATCTACCTGTTCGCCCCGCTGGCCTACCGGCTGGGGCTCTATTCGATCAAGAGCGAGCTCGAGGACCTCTGCATGAAGTACCGCTTCCCGCAGCAGTATGCCGAAATCACGCAGAAGCTCCACGAAAGCGAGGCCTCGCGCCGGGAGTTCATCGACAAGTTCAACGCCCCGATCATCGCGGCTCTCAACCGCGACAACTTCAACTACGAGATCTCGGGGCGCGTGAAGAGCGTCTACTCGATCTGGTCGAAAATGCAGCGCAAGCAGATCCCCTTCGAGGAGATCTACGACCTGTTTGCCATCCGCATCGTCTTCAAGCCGCTGCCGTTCCCCTCGGAAAAGACCCAGTGCTGGCAGATCTACTCGACGATCACCGACATTTACACCCCCAAACCCGACCGGCTGCGCGACTGGATCTCGATGCCCAAGGCCAACGGCTACGAGGCGCTGCACTCGACGGTGATGGGCCCCGACGGCGTATGGGTCGAAGTGCAGATCCGCACGCAGCGCATGGAGGACATTGCCGAACGCGGATTTGCGGCCCACTGGAAGTACAAACACGCCACGATCTCGCAGGACGAGGACGAGTTCGACAAATGGCTCAAGCAGATCCGCGCGGCACTGAACAGCCCGACGGAGAATGCCGTAGACTTCCTGGACAACTTTAAGTTGTCGCTGTATACATCTGAAATAGTAGTATTTACTCCAAAGGGCGAAGCCCGAAAAATGCCGTTCGGAGCCACCGCGCTGGACTTCGCATACGACATCCACTCGAAGATCGGCAACAACGCCATCAGCGCGAAGATCAACCACAAGCTCGAACCGATCACCACGCAGATAAACAGTGGCGACCAGATCGAGATCATCACGGCCGACACGGCGCGCCCGAAGCCCGAATGGCTGGAGATCGTCACCACGGCCAAGGCCAAATCGGCCATCAAGAGTTTCCTCAAACGCGAACGGCAGAACAACATCGAGCGCGGCATGCAGCTGCTCGAAGAGAAGATGAAATCGCTCAATATCCAGCTCAGCGGCAGGGTATTGCGCAAGATCGTGCCGATCTACGAGTGCAACAACAAGGAGGAGCTCTACAGCAAGATCGGAGCGGGGATCATCTCGCTCGACGATCTGGAAAAGGTGCTGAAGGTCAATGCCAAGAGCAAGATACTGAAATTCTGGACCCTCTTCATCCCGCAGAAAAAGGAGGAGGGCGACGAGACCCCGCAGCCGGGCGATATCGCCCCGGCAAAGGACCTGCCGGACAACGAACCGCAGTTCGAGATCGCCGACTGCTGCAAACCCATACCGGGCGACAAGGTCGTCGGCTACCGCGCCCCTGCGACGGGACGGATCATCGTCCATAAGGCCACATGCGACGAACTGAACCGGCTGGCCGCACAGTACGGCAAGAACATCGTCAAGGAGGAGATCAAATGGTCGCAGCACAAGGCCATGTCGTATCTGGTCACGCTCGAACTGCGCGGAATCGACCGGCAGGGGCTGCTGCTCGACCTGGCGAAGGTCGTCAGCGACGATTTCAACATCAACATCCGCGAAGTGAACATCCACAGCCACGACGGCATCTTCGAAGGCAACGTCAGCCTCTACGTCAAGGATGCCGAGAGTCTCAGTGCCGTCATGGACAAGATGCGAAAGATCAAGGGAATAGAAACCATCAAACGCAAGTTGAACTGACAGGGATGGATACCTCCACGATCATATGGATAATCGTTGCGGGAGCGGCCATGCTTCTCTCGCAGCCGAATCGGAAGAAGCGGCGCAGACCTTCGACACCCGAAGGGGAGCAGCCGCAGCAGACAGCGCCGCAACGACCGGCCAGCCGGACGCAACCGGCCGAGCAGCCCCAACAGGCAGGCATGCCGACACCGGCATCGCCGTGGCCGCTCCCGGGCTTTCCGGACATTTTCGCCGAGAAGCAGCCGGCCACAGCCCGGACGGAAACATCATCCCGGCCGGCCAACGCCCCCCGGAAACCCCGGAGCCCCAAACAGACACAGGCCCAACGTATGGGCAGCCGCACTGAAACGCGGGCCAACCAGAGTACGACCGCTGCGGCCGGGCAGCGTCCGACCGGCACACCGGCCCAGGAACCGGCCCAGGAGGCGCAATTCGGGCCGCAGGAGGAGTCTGCAGCCCGGATTGCCGCGGAGTTCGACCTGCGCCGGGCCGTGATCTATTCGGAGATTCTGAAGCCCAAATTCGAGGAGGAATAGACGGAACACAAGCGACCGATTCGGGACGGCCCCGGGCAAGGGACGGGCGCCCCGGGCAGGTTGCAACCACATTGCCGCCCGGCAGCGGCAACGCCCGACAGAGACGAGTCCCGACAAAGACAACACCCCGGAATACCCTAAAAAAGAGGATGCCGGCAGCATTGCAAAAACGCGAGACACAGAAAGAAGACCCGAATCGAAAGTTGTTGTCCCGGAAACAACGCAAAGAAGCGACAGAAAAGCCTGAAAACGTCGAAAACGACCACATAACACATCCATGAGCAATCCACACACCGAAACAGAGAGGGAAAGCCCCGAACAGCACAAGATGACACCGGAAGAACATCGCTGGAGGAGTTCCGCGGAAAACCCCGAAAAGCTGCAACGCTCACTGCGGGGCATGCGCCTGTTGCTGGGACTTGAAGGCGCCTTCGTCGCAGCATGGGTCATTGCGGCCTGCTTCGGACACAAACTGGCAGGGGCCGGAAGCATGATCGTAATCATCGGATGCGGCATCTGCCTCCTGCTCGGAATACGCAACACCAAACGGCTGTTGGCACGGCACAATACACCGGAAGAGACGCCCCGCAACGGAAACGAGACGAAATAAGAGAAACCGAATCAAAAAACAAACACCATGGCAACGATTTTTTCCCGCATCATCGCAGGGGAGATTCCCTCGTACAAGGTCGCCGAAGACGACCGCTACTACGCATTCCTCGACATCAATCCGCTCACCAAAGGACACACACTCGTAGTCCCGAAACAGGAGGTCGATTACCTGTTCGATCTCGACGACGAGACACTGGCCGGGATGATGGTCTTCGCCAAGAAGGTAGCCGCACGAATCAAGCGCGAAATAGATTGCGCGAGGGTCGCAGTGGTCGTCCTGGGCATGGAAGTTCCCCATGCGCACATCCATCTGATCCCCATCAAGGACGAAAATGACGTCGATTTCCACCGCGAAAAGCTCCAGCTGACTCCGGAAGAGTTCCGCGAAATCGCCGACAAACTCGCCAGGTAGGCGGTTGTTGAAAAGTCTGTAACCGACAGATAAAGAGTCGGGTAGTGTTAATAACTCACTACCCGACTCTTTTTTATTTAACATAATGTATCGAAAATCAACAAAGGAGCGTAAAAAAGTCCGATAACGATCGGAAATACGGGAAATTTTCTGAAAACAGAGGGCAAAAGGGTAGGGTATTTACAAATGTAAACACGGCAAAAAGCAATTTATTTCCATTTGTAATTACATTAGGAAAGTTAAATCTGTCGATATCTCGGTTGATAGTTACATATGTAAATTATGCAGCCAGAGGTATATCAGCTGATTTTAACACACTTTACACAAATCAAAATATTAAACATACAAACTTAATACGCTAAAAACCAGTAGTTACATAAAACATATAAAGCAACACTTTAAGTTAGCGAGGTAGGGAAACACTTAAATCGGCAGACAAAGCCATAATGAAGATATCACAAGATTAATAACCATAAAAACCAGATATTTATACGTAGTCATATAAAGTATAGAATAAGCAATAGGAGAGAGGTGCTGTTTAACCATATTTTGTTATTTACAATTGTAAACCTTTTCAACAGTTATTAACATTTTACAAATGTAGTATTTCCTTGTTTTACAAAAGAAAAATGTTTATTTTTGTAAAAAATTACGCAGATGAGGGAAAAATTGCTCGATTTGATGAAATCCGAGGGTTTGAAGCCAAGCCAGCTCGCCGAACTGCTCGGGGTCAATCCGGCCGGCATCTCCCACATTCTTGCCGGACGCAACAAACCGGGATTCGATCTGCTGCAGAAAATTCTCAGGAGGTTTCCGCAGATCAACCCCGACTGGCTGCTGCTCGACTCGCAACAGATGTACCGTACGGAAAACGGAAGAAGGTCGCCGGATGCAAACGAAGGACGCACGCCCGACGCCGCATCCGATCCGGAACGCGGAACCCCGGTATCGGGCAACGGATCATTCGGCGGACTATTTGCGGGATCGGGAATGCCGGCCTCACGGAACAGTGCCGGCCCGCTGCCTGATGGAGGAAGAGCCGACAGCCGGAGAGGCGACGGAATGTCCGGAATTCAGGGAAACGGACCGGACGGCGGCCCCCAGCACGCTTCGGAGGAGAACCTGGAGTGCAGGATACAGAATGGCGTTCGGGCCGGAGAGCGGGTCCCGGTTACGCGGGTAGTAATCTGCTACGCCGACGGAACATTCGAAAGTTACGCCCCGACAAGGCGATAAAATCGGGTGGTATGCCCCGAGGTACGGAATATCGCAATCTCAAAGGGTTTCGCCAAGTTCCGGAAACCCGGAATTACGGGTCAGAACGGGATATGGAGGCGGTATCCGGGAAAGAGTCGGCCGCGACAGAAATTCACGGAAAGGATCATCCGCAATAACAAACCGCCAATGGACCTTTGTCACATATGTCACATACGAGCACTCCGCGCGGAAGAATACGGCAGGCTTAAGGAGTTTCTCTACGAAGCGATCTTTCTGCCGGACGGCGCACAGCCCTTGCCTCGCGAAGTGACTGACGATCCGTCGCTGAGGATCTACTGGGAAGGGTTCGGCAGGGAGCCGGACGATCGGGCCCTGTGTGCCGAAGCAAAGGGACAGATCATCGGTGCAATCTGGTGCCGGATGTTGCCCGAGGGGTTCGGGCATGCGGATCGGCGGACACCGGAGCTGGCTCTGGCGGTTCTTGCGGCTTACAGGGCGCAAGGGATCGGGAGTCGATTGATCGGGCAGATGCTCGAGGCGCTGCGGGATGCCGGATATGCGCAGGTCTCGCTGGCCGTGCAGCAGGCCAACCGGGCACATCGGCTCTATCGCCGGTTCGGATTCGAAGTCATCCGGGAGACTCCCGAAGAATTCATCATGGTCAAATCGCTGCGGTAGAATCAACAACGCCGAGGAAGCACGCGCAGCAACCGGAGGCACTACGTACCGGCCGGGGTGAATAATCAACAGCAAAACCGGCCCCGGTAGCAAACAACCCCACAACGACACGCAACCGTCCGGCTTTCCCGGGCCGTCATCCACAATCGGAAAAGAGATCGCGACAGGCGTTTGTCGAGAATCCGCCAGTTGCACGTGTCACACACAACCAAATAACAACATAACAACTTAAAAACACAAGCCTTCGCGGCAGCACGTAAGCCCAGAATGTGGGGACAAAAGTGAAATAATATTTATATTATGTTAAATAACGACAGCGGATAAGGTGACACAGCAGACATAACAACCCACTCATGGTGAGTTTCCTGAACACTTCGAGATACTCCAAACTCAAAACACGAAACACGAAACACGAAAACGGAGACCTTATTATATATTGCAGCACACCGGCAACCACACATCGTCAAACATTTTACAGGATCAGAACCATGAGGCCAGCCGGTATACGTGCTGCTGCCCGAGACAACATTATCGACAAAAATACGTCAGAATCATATCTATCCCAGCACCTTACAGTCCATATGCCAAGGGAATGACCAGCCAATCACATGGGGAACAGCTCTCTCTCGTGAACGTGAATATAAGGTGTAAAATGTAGTCGAATATTTGGTTTATATTATAAACTTATTTATATTTACAAAGCGATACGGAGAAGACGGGCAAACCGATCGCAACGCTAAGAGCGCGAACAAGCAGTTCATCGGCCAGATGGTCCGCCCAAACTCGATTGACAAAGGAGCAAAGAGCACACGAAAAAAACATACAAATAACTGAAAAAGAATGATAAAACGGCCGTTGAAAGGCAACGGAAGCAACCGAAAAACATGATGACCGATGCAGAAAGCTGCAAGCCGCAGGCAAAGGACGGATGGACCGACGCAGCCGGTGAGACGGTGAAAGTGGGAAAAAGCGGTTCGAACCGACGGCAACGGGCGAAAAGGCTGCAGAACCGTAGGACGTTGGTCCGACACAAGGCGGCGGCATCAAGACACGAGCAACGAAACACAGGCAGAGAAGAACACAGTAGAGAAGCGCGGACAAAGGGATGCTGGCTGGAGAAAAACCGGCAGCAGTCCACAGGCACATCGAACCGAAAAACAAGACAACCGCAAGATGATGACACGCAGGAAGAACTACCCTACCGAACAGAAAACGATGCGGTCGGCGGCCATGCTGCTGGCCGGGATATCGCTCTTCATGACCTTTTTCATTGCCCTCTGGAGCTGGAACAACCCTGCCAGCTTCATCAGATACATAGGTATCGATCCATCGGCCCTCAAGATCCCGGAGGCCTGGATCCTGGCAGCAGCTGCGGCCGTCGGCTACATTGTCTGCACGGCCCGCATGATACCGACGGTGCGCCGGAATCTGTTCCGATTCAACGGCGCGCTCAAGTGGATTGCCGTATATGCGGCCTTCACGGGCGGCATCGTGGAGGAAACGGTTTTCCGACGGATGCTGATGGAGTGGCTCGCCGACAATGGGATCAACACCCTCTGGCAGATCGGGATATCGGGCCTTGCATTCGGGCTGGTCCACATCTCGTGGGGACTGCTCGGCGGGATTTCGCGCATCGGAGCCGCATCAGCCCTGGCCACCACGGTTCTGGGGCTCCTGCTGGCCCTTGTCTACGTGGTTGCAGCCCGCAATGTCCTGCCCGCCATCGCGGCACACACGTTGATCAACCTCTTCGTGGAACCCTGGCTGATCGTGCATGCAATCGGCTCAGCACAAGGGCGCAAGGAGCCCCAAGAGGAAGCGGACTACCCTGCCCCATGACCGGCACGAAACGGGGATAAGGCCCGACGGCAGGGGCGGAACAAAGCAAAGGACGAGCAGAAGATGAATTTTTACTATCTTTGCAGGAAAAATGTCCCGAGGATGAAAAGATACCTGACCCTACTCGCCGCGGTGTGGCTGCTTGCCGGCTGCGCCGAACCCCCGAAAACGGAGGGCGACACGCTCTGTGTCTCGATCCTGCCGCTACGCAGCATCGTGGAAGGCATCGTCGGAGAGGACTTCCCGATCGAGGTGCTCGTACCGGCCGGGGCCAGCCCCGAGACGTTCGAACCGACACCCAGGCAGTTTGTCGAACTCAACCGGGCCCGCATGATCTTCAGCGTCGGGCTGATCGACTTCGAACAGTCGCTGCTCCAAAAGCTCGAAGAGCGCGACAAGGTCGTCCCCCTGAGCCGGGGCATCGAACTCCTGGCCGGGTCGTGTGCACACATGCACGGCAACGACGGGGAGCACGGGCATGCACACGGCATCGACCCCCACGTCTGGACCTCGCCGCGGGCGCTGTCGATCATGGCCCGCAACGCCTACGAGGCGATCCATGCCGCATGGCCCGACTCGACGAAATACACGCTCAACCACGAGAGGCTGCAGGAGCAGCTGCGCGAACTCGACCGGCGCACGGCCGCGAAGATCGAGAAGAGCGGAGTGGACTATTTCATCATCTACCACCCTGCCCTGACCTACTACGCCCGCGACTACGGCATCCGCCAGGAGGCCATCGAGGCCGACGGCAAGGAGCCCTCGGCACGCCGGCTCACGGAGCTCATCCGCCAGGCCCGCCGCGACGGGATACGCAGGATCTTCTACCAGAACCAGTTCCCGGCATCGGTCGTCGAGGTCATCGCCCGCGACATCGATGCCGACTATGTGGAGATCGATCCGCTCCGGGAGGATGTGATCGCCAACATCGATGCAATAACCGATTCGATCGTCCGGCCATGACCCTCGTTTCACTCCACCACGTCAGCGTCGCATACGACGGCTGCGAAGCACTCCGGGATGTCGATCTGCAGATCGATGACAGGGACTTTCTCGGAGTCATCGGCCCCAACGGAGGCGGCAAGACAACCCTCGTGAAGGCCATACTCGGAACGGTGCCCTACACGGGCGAAATCGTCCTCTCGCCGGAGCTCTTCCGCGGCGAGGAGCGGCTGATCGGCTACATGCCCCAGCTGTCGGAATTCGACCGCGCATTCCCGATCTCGATCCTCGAGATCGTGCTCTCCGGGCTGCAGGGACGCCGCGGGTTCCGCTCGCGCTACACGAAAGCCGACCGGAACAAGGCCCTCGGTCTGCTCGAGGCTTCGGGAATCGCCGAAACGGCCCGCCACCCCGTGGGCGAAGTATCGGGCGGGCAGCTTCAGCGCGCCCTGCTCTGCCGCGCGGTGATCTCCGATCCGAAGCTGCTGATCCTCGACGAGCCCACGAATTTCGTGGACAACCGCTTCGAAAAGGAGCTCTACAACACGCTCCGCACGCTGAACGACCGCATGGCGATCGTCGTCGTCTCGCACGACATCGGGACCATCACCAGCGTCGTCAAGGAGATCGTCTGCGTGAACCGCCGGGTGCACCGCCACCGGTCGAACATCCTCACCGAGGAGCAGCTGCGCAACTACGACTGCCCGATCCAGCTCCTCTCGCACGGCCACATCCCACACACCGTGCTGGAGCACCACCCCGGAGACGGGTGTTGCGACGAGGAGTGACGCCTCACGGAAGGCGGTTTCCGGCATGAAAACGCAATAACGGCACGGTGCCGACCGTTTATCTGACAGAGACGGAATCCGGGCAGCGATCCGGTGATCTGTGGAAGGATTGTTGCTGCGGTCCGGGTATCAATCAAAAAACGGAGGTATTATGATCAGGTCATTGTTTCTGATACTGGCGCTGGCCGCAGGATGGTCGGCCCAGGCACAAACCGAGAAGCGCATCATCCCGAAATCCCAACAGCAGGCTGCGGAGCAGCGCAAGACAGACAAACGGCTGGAGGAGATCCAGGACTCGATCGACTATGCGAAAGCCGTACAGGCGCTCGAGAACCTCGAGTTCGTGGTCGAGGCCGACCAGCTGGTCTTCAAACGCGGGCAGAGCGCATTCGTGTCGTCATCGACGAACTTCATCTCGATGCACGACGACAAGACCGTCGTGCAGGTGGCACCGTTCAACGGCGGCGGGCCGAACGGTGTAGGAGGCATCACGGTCGAGGGCCGCGCGTCGGACATCAAGCTGAAGACCGACAAACGCGGAAACTCCTACTTCACGATGAACGTCCTCGGCAACGGGATCTCGGCCATGGTGACCATCTCGATGGCCAAAGGGTCGAACCGCGCATCGGTGACGGTAAATCCCAACTTCAACTCGAATCGGATTACGCTCAACGGCATACTGATACCGGCCGAGGAGTCGCGCGTCTTCAAGGGGAGGGCGTTCTGACCACCATGCGAACGGCCTTTTCTGGGGCCGGAACCGCCCGATGCCGGGATAACCAAACGAAAACGACGCAGGATCTTCGGATCCCTGCGTCGTTTTTTTCTGTCCGGCCCCGCCCTGCCCTCTCCCTGCACGGCGTCTGCCGCCGCAGGGAGCACTACCCTGCCGTCGGCACACCGACCGGGTCCGGTCCGAAAGACGGAGACGGGGAACGGCTCAAAGGGGATTACTTCTTCTCGCCGTTGATGGCGCTCAGCTTCTCGAAGAGCTTGCCGAACTCGGCGTCCATCTCGGCGCGCAGGGCTGCATAGTGCTTGCGCACGAGCGAGCGGTTGTGCGGCTCGGCCGGATTCATCGCCTTGGAGAAGAGCGTGTTGCGCAAGGCAACGGCCTCCTGCATCACTGCAAAGATCTCCTGCTCCTTCGACGGCTGGAAGCAGATCGCCATATCGCAGTCGAATACGACCTCTTCGAGGCAGTAGTCGATCTCCTTTTTCAGGACTCGTAAATTTGCCATTTCGTTTATCGTTTAAAAATTTGTTGAAGGCAAAGATAGGAAATCCTTTCGGATTATCCAATTATTTTCCAGGAAGCCAACATGCAAAAACGCATCCAGTCGGCATACGGAAGACGACCGTCACCAACGGAATGAAGCGGACGGGGGAAAGAAACATTTTCGTATCTTTGCCTTCAGCAACAACATGCCGCCCAACACGCACATGATCAGAATGCCCGAACACAGAACCTCCGACCTGTCAGATTGCGGGTTCGCACTGAAGGAGATCCGCCCCGAACAGGCGCAGCCCCCGATCGACTACACGCACCGCGACGAATATTTCGTCTTCGGGGTCATCGAGCAGGGTTCATGTCTGCTCGAAATCGACGTTCGGGAGCTTTGCTGCACACAAGGGACTGTCGTGGTGCTCCTCCCCGAACAGGTCCATACGTTCCTTCGGGCAGAGCGGATGGAGGGTTACATGCTTGCGGTCGATCCGGTATTCGTGGATGAGGCGACACGACTCATCTTCGAACAATATGCCCTCGACACGAAACCCGTAGCGGTGGAGAAACCTCAGCGCAACGAACTGGCCCGGCTGCATGCGATGCTGAAGAAGAGGATGAATGCGGCACCGGCCGATGAAACGGAGCGGGCGGTGGTCAGGCATCTCGCAGGGGCAATGGTCGCCATCATCGCCGGAGTGTTGCAGCACCGGGCCGGACAACGGTCCGGCAACCCGCGGATGATCGGGCTGACGCTCGAATTCAAAACGCAGCTCAAACAGTTCGTACACATCAGCAGAAGCCCGGCCTTCTATGCCGAACGGATGCACGTATCTGTCGCCTACCTGAACGAAGCGGTCAGGAAGACAACCGGGGTGAGCGCAACAAGGAACATACGGAACGAAATTGTCATCCGCGCCAAGCGGATGCTCGCACACTCCCGGACCGACATACAGGAGATCGCACGCGAACTGGGATTCGAAGACTGCGCCTACTTCTCCCGTCTCTTCTCGTCAGTAACGCACGTCAGCCCCTCCGAATTCAGGAAAAGATACCCCGAATAGTCCAAACATTGCCCCGATCCGTCCAACCGGAGCGAGGGTCGGAAACCATACCTTTGCAGGCGGAACAACGTACCTAACAAGACACGACATGGTTACCGACAGAAAAACATTGCTGCGCACGGACCGAACGCTGGTCCCACTCTCCCTGCTGACCGTCTGGTCCGGACTGGAACTCCATGCGGCCGGGCATTCTGCCCGTCCTGATGCGATCGGCACGTGGTCCGCCGTACACATCGCCGCGAGTGCTGCTTTCACGGCTGCATCGATCCTCCACATCGTCCACCACCGGAAATGGTATACGGCGCTTGCCGGCGGAATCGGCGGCCGAAGCAGAATGACCCTCCTGCTCTCGGTCTGCTTCCTTGCTGCGGCACTCTCGGGCATCGCCGCTCTCTTCGACGACGGTTCGGGGCTCTTTCACTACAAGACCGGATTGCTGCTCCTGCCCGTCGGTCTGCTGCACCTGCTCAAACGGTTGCGCATCCTGACCGGACGAGGCTCCGAAAAGCGGGTCCGGCACGCCTCGGGAAGAGACCGTTCCAACGGACAGGCAGGTCCCGGGCTGCGGTAAGGAGACCAAGAGCGCACCATCCGGCCAAAAGAGAGACCGGAAAAGACACGAGCCCCGGGATTCCTTACGGATCCCGGGGCTCGTTTCAGGACCGAGACAGTCAGCCTCCGGAGCTACATCCGCTCGGGGACGTCGATACCCAGCAGCGCCATGCCGCGGCGGATGACCCGGGCCACCTGCTGCGCCAGCTGCAGGCGCATCGTGCGGACGGCGGCATCCTCCTCGCGCAGGATCGAATGGTCGTGGTAGTAGCCGTTGAAGCTCTTGGCCAGTTCGTAGACGTAGGCGCCGATGATCGAAGGCGCGAAGTTGTCGCCCGCAGACTTTACGACGGCGGGATACTCCGTCAGCGACTTGACCAAAGCGATCTCCTCGGGCAGGCAGGCAACCCCCTCCGGTACGGCCGAGAAGTCGATGCCGGCCTCGGCGGCCTTGCGCAGCACGGAGCAGATGCGCGCGTGGGTATATTGGATGAAGGGACCCGTGTTGCCGTTGAAGTCGATCGACTCGCGCGGGTCGAAGAGCATCGTCTTCTTGGGATCGACCTTCAGGATGAAGTACTTGAGCGCACCGAGACCCACCATCGTCGAGACGGCCTCGGCCTCCTCTTCCGTGCAGCCGTCGAGCTTGCCCAGCTCGGCCGACATCTCGCGGGCGGTCTGCACCATATCGGCAATCAGGTCATCGGCATCGACCACCGTGCCCTCGCGCGACTTCATCTTGCCCTCGGGGAGCTCGACCATGCCGTACGAGAGGTGCGTAATGTGGTCGCTCCACTCGGCGTAGCCCAGTTTCTTGAGCACGAGTTTCAGCACCTGGAAGTGGTAGTTCTGCTCGTTGCCCACGACATAAATCATGTCATCGAGGCGGTTGTCCTCGAAACGGCGGTAGGCCGTGCCAAGGTCCTGCGTCATGTAGACCGACGTACCGTCGCCGCGCAGCAGCAGCTTCTCGTCGAGGCCGTCGCCCGTCAGGTCGATCCACACCGAGTTGTCGTCGCGGCGGTAGAAGACCCCCTTGCGGAGCCCCTCCTCGACGAGCGACTTGCCCAGCAGGTAGGTCTGCGACTCGTAGTAGACCTTGTCGAAATCGACGCCCAGCGCCTTGTACGTGACATCGAAGCCCTCGTAGACCCAGCCGTTCATCGTCTCCCAGAGCGCATAGACCTCCGGGTCCTTCGCCTCCCACTTGCGCAGCATCTCCTGCGCCTGAAGCATGATCGGCGCATGCTTCTTGGCCTCCTCTTCGCTCTGGCCCTGGGCCATAAGCTCCTTGATCTGGGCCTTGTAGTGCTTGTCGAACTCGACGTAGTACTTGCCCACCAGGTGGTCGCCCTTCATGCCCGACGAGGCGGGCGTCTCGCCGCCGCCGTAGAGCTTCCATGCCAGCATCGATTTGCAGATGTGGATGCCGCGATCATTGACCAGGTTGGCCTTGATGACCGTGTGGCCGTTGGCCTTGAGGATCTGCGCCACGGAATAACCCAGCAGGTTGTTGCGGATGTGACCCAGGTGCAGCGGCTTGTTCGTATTGGGAGACGAATACTCGATCATGATCGTGCGCCCGGTGGCCGGAGCCTCGCCGTAGCTGGCATCGGCAGCGATCTCGGCGAAGCGCTCGCCCCAGAACGAACTGTCGAGCGAGAGGTTCAGAAAGCCCTTGATGACGTTGAACGACGCGATCTGCGGAATGTTCGCCCGCATGTATTCGCCTATCTCGGTCGCGGTGGCCTCGGGCGACTTGCGGCTTCGTCGCAGCAGCGGAAAGGTCACGAGCGTGTAATCGCCCTCGAACTCCCGGCGGGTCTTCTGAATCTGCAACTGCTCGTCGCCGAGCGGGCCGTAAAGCGCCTCCACCGAACGGCGGACCGCTTCCGAAATAAAGGTTTCGATATTCATGTCCGATCAAATAAGTTTAGCGTGCAAATTTAGCGATTTTCAGCGAATAATCAATCATTCGGGCGACGCTTTTGCCGCGAACCGCCCGCAAGGCACCGAACAGGTCCCCATACGGAGGCCCGGAACGGGCGGTGAAGAGCGGCCGGAACAAAGGCCGTACGGGGCGCAGGAAAGAAATTAAACGGGAAATATGGCTGTTTCCCGAAAAAAGCGTATCTTTGCGGCCGATTGGTTCCTGTAGGGTCGTTCCGGCCCCATGGATTAAAAGGGAACCGGGTGAGAGTCCCGGACAGTCCCGCTGCTGTGAAGCTCCGCCAACCATTCGAAAGTCCGCACCACTGATCGAAGGATCGGGAAGGTTCCGGATGGGGAGTCAGTCAGAAGACCTGCCATCGAATTTTGCTTTTGGTCGAGCCCGTGGACAGGACGGCCGAATGAAGAGAATGTTTGACAGAAACCATATTTCATCGCTATTTGCCGTCCTTGCGGCATGCGTGGCTCTCGCATGTCCGGCGGCCGGACAGAGCCGGCTCGACAGCCTCCAGCAGGTCGAGGAGGTCGTCGTAACGGGGCATGTCGTCCGCAAGGAGGTCATCCCCGTGCAGGAGCTCTCGGGCGAGCAGCTCCACAAGCTCTCGTCGCACAACGTGGCCGACGCCCTGCGCTACTTCTCCGGAATCCAGATCAAGGACTACGGCGGGGTCGGCGGACTGAAGACGGTCAATATCCGGAGCATGGGCACGAACCACGTCGGGGTCTTCTACGACGGCATCGAACTGGGGAACGCCCAGAACGGAACGGTCGATCTGGGGCGCTTCTCGCTCGACAACATGGAGGCCGTAACGCTCTACAACGGGCAGAAGAGCGCCGTATTCCAGCCGGCAAAGGACTTCGGATCGTCGGGTTCGATCTACCTGCAGACCCGCACACCCCGTTTCGACGAGGGGGAGACCCACCACGTGAAGGCCACCATGAAGACCGGGTCGTTCGGGCTGGCCAATCCCGCCCTGCTCTGGGAACAGCGTCTTTCGGAGCGCGTAAGCAGTTCGCTCAGCGCCGAATACCTCTACTCGACGGGGCGCTACAAGTTCACCTACCGCATGCAGGAGGGGTATGACACCACGGCCGTGCGCCGCAACGGCGACCTCAATGCGCTGCGTGTCGAGGGAGGGCTCTTCGGGCGTGTAGAACAGGGATACTGGCGCGCAAAGGTCTACTTCTACAACTCCGAGCGCGGATACCCGGGGGCCATCGTGCGCAACAAGTTCTCGCACGAAGACCGCCAGTGGGACACCAACTTCTTCGCGCAGGGATCCTTTAAGAAGGACTTCAAGCCGTGGTACAGCCTGCTGGTGAATGCCAAGTACGCCTACGACTACCTCCACTACCTGGCCGACCCGAACAAGGACGAGTCGCTGATGTACACCAACAACCACTACTACCAGCAGGAGGCCTACCTCTCGGCGGCCAACCGCTTCACGATCTTCCCGTGGTGGGAGGTGAACCTCTCGGCCGACTGGCAGTTCAACCTGCTCAACGCCGACCTGCGCGACTTCGTCTACCCGCGGCGCCACACCCTGCTCGCAGCCGCGGCCACGGCCATGCGCTTCGACCGCGTGGAGATCCAGGCCAGCCTGCTCGGGACCCTCGTGCACGACCGCACGAAGGGCGACCGGATGTCGGACAAGCGGAAGCTCACACCGGCCGTCTTCCTCTCGTGGAGGCCCTTCGAACGGGCAGGGATCAACATCCGCGCCTTCTACAAGCGGATCTTCCGCATGCCGACGCTCAACGACCTCTACTACACGTTCGTCGGGAATGTCGATCTCGACCCGGAGTTCACCACGCAGTACGACGTGGGCATCACCTACTCGCGGACCTTCGAGCATACGTGGCTGCGGTCGCTCGAGCTGCAGGCCGACGTTTACTACAACCAGGTGGACAACAAAATCGTGGCAACCCCGACGTCGAACTTCTTCCGCTGGACGATGGTCAATCTGGGCAACGTCGAGATCCGCGGCGTGGATGCCGCCGTGCAGACCGGATGGGCCGTCGGGCGCGACTTCTCGCTGACCGCGCGGCTGAACTACACCTACCAGCAGGCGCAGGACTTCACCGACCCCTCGAGCGAATTCTACGGCGGACAGATCCCCTACATCCCCTGGCACAGCGGCTCGGCCGTGCTCAACGCCGCATGGCGGAGCTGGGAGGTGAGCTACAGCTTCATATACACCGGCGAGCGCTATTCGTCGCAGGCCAACATCCCCTACAACTACCAGCTGCCGTGGTACACGAGCGACTTCTCGCTGGCCAAAGGGTGGCATGTGGGGAAGGGCGACCTGAAGACGACTCTCGAGGTGAACAACCTGCTCAACCAGCAGTATGAGGTCGTCGCATGCTATCCCATGCCCGGCACCAACTTCAAACTGATCATACAATATACCTTTTAAATAAAAAGACGATGCCGATCCACCAACTCCGCAGATACCTGCACCGGGCGGTCGCCGCGACGGCCCTGGCCGCCCTGCTGCCGATGGCCGGATGCCGCAAGGAGATACCGATGATCCGCTCCGAGGCCGAATACGTCACCTCGCCGACCTCGCCCGAACGGATCGAGGGTTTCTTCCTCGTGAACGAGGGCAACATGGGCAGCAACAAGTGCACGATCGACCACTTCAATGCCCGCACGGGCGGTTACCAGCGCAACATCTACCCGGAGCGCAACCCCGACGTGGTGAAGGAGCTGGGCGACGTGGGGAACGACATCGCCATCCACAAGGACCGGCTCTATGTGGTGGTGAACTGTTCGAACCTCGTGGAGGTCATGGACGTACATACGGCCGAGCACATCGGCAGCATCTCGATACCAAACTGCCGATACATCGTCTTCGAAGGCGACCGGGCTTACGTCAGCTCCTATGCCGGCCCCGTGCAGATCGACCCCGAAGCACGTCCGGGCAAGGTCGTCGAGATCGACACCGAAAGCCTCACGATCACGCGCGAGGTGGTTGTCGGCTACCAGCCCGAAGAGATGGTCATCACGGGCGGCCGGCTCTATGTGGCCAACTCGGGGGGATACCGCTTCCCGAACTATGACCGCACGGTGTCGGTGGTGGACCTCGAATCGCTGGAGGTCGTCAATACGATCGATGTGGCAATCAACCTCCACCGCATGGAGCTGGACCGCTACGGCCGCATCTACGTCAGCTCGCGCGGCAACTACTACGGCACGGGATCGGACATCTACGTGATCGACGCGGCCACGGAGAAGGTCATCGGCAACCTCGGCATCGCAGCCAGCGAGATGTGCATCGACGACGACCGGCTTTACACGATCAGCACCGAGTGGAGCTACACGTCGAGCAGCAACGAGGTCTCCTATGCCGTATACGATACGGCCGAACAGCGTATCGTTTCGCATAACTTCATCACAGACGGCACCGAGAAGGAGATCTCGCTGCCCTACGGCCTGGCCGTCAATCCCGAGACCAAGGAGATCTTCGTATGCGACGCCACGAACTACGTGACGCCCGGATACCTCTACTGCTTCACACCCGAGGGTACACTCAAATGGAAGGTCCGCACGGGCGACATTCCTGCGCACATCGCCTTCTCGTCCGAGCCATACTACTATTAGCACGCAGAATAACAACCAATAAACAAACAATTGCTACTGTCATGAAACATTTCGCACGGATCGAATGGAAACCCGCCGCCCTGGCGGCTCTCCTCGCCGCCGGAGGCTCTGCCGCCTGCAGCGAGGGCAACGACGGCCCCGAAACGCCTCCCGGAGGTAAAGCCACGCCTTATGTCACCCAGGTATTCGACTACCGTCCCGCAGTGGGTCAGTTCGTCAATGAGCTTCCCGAATACGAGGAGGGAGACACGCAGGAGACGATGAACCGCAAGGCGCTCGAAGCGATCGGCAACAACAACCAGGGAATGGTATCCCTCGGCGGATTCGGCGGCTACATCGTCGTCGGGTTCGACCACACGATCGAGAACAAGGCCGGGCTGTGCGACTTCCGCGTACAGGGCAATGCATTCTATGCCAACGGGCAGTCGGAATACGGTAGCAGCGAGCCTGGAGTCATCGAGGTCTCCTTCGACGCCAACGGGAACGGCCTGCCCGACGACAAATGGTACGAGATCGCCGGGAGCTCCTACAGCGAAGGCAGCGAATCGTGGATCGAGCAGGCCCGGGAGGCCGGCAACGACGTGCGGACCATCCACGATTACGAGATTACCTACTACCGTCCCACAACCGAGCCCGGAAAGCCGACCGAGGAGTATATCCGCTGGGAGGACAACCAGGGTGAGAGCGGCTACCGGTCCATGAACCCGACCCACCTCCAGTCCTACTACCCGCAGTGGATCAAGGAAGACCGGATCTCGTTCAGCGGCACACGGCTGCCCCAGAACGGGATCGATCTGAGCGGAGTCGGAAACAACTTCGCCCTCTACAAGTTCGCATACGGATATGCCGACAACGAGCCCAACACCAACGACCGCTCGGCCATCGACATCGACTGGGCGGTAGGCGCCGACGGTCAGCCGGCAAACCTTTCCGGCGTGGACTTCATCCGCATTCACACGGGCGTGAACCAGGAAAACGGATGGCTCGGAGAGTGCTCGACGGAGATTATGGGCGTCGTGGACCTGCACCTGACCGGGGTTCGGATCGAAAGCAACACCATCAAGCAGTAAAATTCCCTAACTATCACACTATTTTTTCATGAACACAAGATCCATCTGGAGCCTGCTGCTGTTGGCCGCAACCCTGACGACCGGCAGCTGCAGCAAGGAAAACGAAGAGGTCCCCTCTCTGAAATTCGAACTCTCTACGGGCAGCGACGCCGGAACCGAATCTCCAGTATTCGTCGTTCCCGGCAAAACGGTCGAGATGACATATGCCGCTGAAAATGCGACCTCGATCAGCGTAGAGGCGCTGTCCGAGGGCTGGAGCGCCGAGGTGCGCGAAGCCGACAGCCGGATCGTCCTCTCCGCAACGGACGACGCCGCGACGAAGGCGACGCTGACGGTTACCGCCACGGGAAGCGGGACACAGAAAATCTCGCAGGACGTGGAGCTCTACTGCCTGAACGCCTTCGACGACCCGAACGGCACGTTCGTACTCAACGAAGGCAACATGACCACCGAGAACGGTTCGCTGACCTGGATCTCGCCCGAAGGCTATGTCATCGACGACGCATACAAGACGGTGAACGGGACGGAGTTGGGCAATGTAGCTCAGGACATGGCCTTCTGCGACGGCATGATCTATGTCATCTCGCAGAACGGTGAAGGAAATGCCGTAGGTGCAACGTTCGAGAACGACGGCATGCTCGTAGTGATGGATGCCAAAACGCTCAAAAAAACCGCCGCTTTCACCCGGGAGGAGCTTTCCGAACTCAACTGGCCGTCGCATGTGGCTGTACTCGACGAGCAGCACATCTACATCCGCGACAACGCCGGTGTCTACCGCCTCGACAGCACGACCGGAACGCTGACCTTCGTCGAAGGATCTGACGGAGCCCCGAAAAGTCAGTTCGTAACGATGAACGGAAAGGTATACACCTATAAATCCGGTCTCATGAGCAAGATCCTCGAGATTTCGACCGAAAGCGATGCAGTGAATTCCATTTCGCTGCCGTGGAGCGTAACCTACGACATCAACGAGGTACTGGGCATCCAGAAGTCGGACGACGGCAAGATCTGGATCATGACGTTCGGGTTCGGAAAACCCGCAATCGGCAAGTTTGACCCGACGACCAAGGAGATCAAACAGCACCTGCTTGGAGTCAAGGTCAGCACCGGATCGAGCGGTGTGGCTTTCGCGGCCCGCGGCAACGACATCTACTATGCCGACAACATGACGATCTACCACCTGGCCTTCGACGACGACAAGGAGGACGATACGAACGAGGAGGGTGATCCGGTAAGCGCCGAAGAGTGGATGGTCGATGTATCCGCCCTGGACAAGAATGCAGGCCTCCAATACAACGGACTGGGAGTACATCCCGTAACGGGCCGCGTCTACATCAATACACTCAAGTCGTTCGCAAACTACGGACAAAACCAGATCTGGGGCTTTGATTTCAGCACCTCGACGGAGGCTCCGGCTGTCAAGTACGAGAACTACACCAACTTCCCGGCCGGATTCTTTTTCCCGGAGAAAAACTGATTTCAAAACCCTGAAAACAAAGTACGGAAATGAACTACAAATGGATCAATCTTCTTTTTACCCTGTGTGCGGCAGTGGCAGCGGCCGGATGCTCGTCGGAAAGCGACGATGACAACGGAGGGAACGGCAACGGCGGAGGAAACGGGGGTTCGAACCCGCCCATTGAGGCAGTCGGCGGATATGCCGATCCCGACGGCGTGTTGCTTCTCAACCAGGGGGCTCCGCGCATGGAAAACGGTACGGTTACCTGGATCGCCCCGGACGGTACGGTCGAGGAGGACGTCTACGGCAAGGTGAACGGTTCGGCCGTGGGCAACTCGTCGCAGGATCTCAACATGTACGGAGGCAAGATCTACATATTGAGCGATAACGCCACAGTCCCCGACATGGGTTCGGGCGAAGCCGGCGACGGTACGCTGGTGATCGTCGATGCCGAGACATTCCAGAAGGAGAAAACGTTCAAGTTCGAGGATCTGAAGTATCCCCGCCCCGAAGGTTCGACGGACGAAAACGAGATGCTGTCGCTGATTACCCCACTGGAGAACATCACGGTTCTCGACGAGCACAACATCTACCTGTCCGACTCCAAGGCCATGTTCCGGCTCGACGCCACGACGGGAGAGATGACCATCGTCGAGGGATCGTACCATTTCGGCAACAGCGGGGCGACGATCGAATCGGTCGTCGCCACACGCAGCATGGTTGTCATCGGCGACAAGTTCTATTGCGGCGGAGGCGGATTCTGGTCCTCCACGAAACTCTTTGAATTTACCAAAGGGAAGAGTGAAGTGACGCGGACGCTCGATCTCTCGGGCGAGTTCATCAGCGGAATCTGCCGCACGGGTGACCACGAAATCGTCGTAGCCACCTGCGGACGTTCTGGCGAGACGAAGAGTTTCCTGACGTTCGTCGATACCGACTCCTGGACCGTCACCCTCGAGAAACAGATCAAGGCCGACATATCGGCCGAGTTCATGAACACGTCGGGCGTCACCCTGGCCGGAGACTACCTCTACTTCTCGGCCGGCACGCTGACCGTCAGCCGCGTGTCGCTCAAGACGTGGAAAGTCGAGGAGTACATCCAGGTGAAGAACGACGTTCCGAACGCACAGTACATCACCTGCAACGTCGTGGCCGACCCGAAAAAGAACCTCCTCTACGTCTCCGTATCGGACGACCTGGGAGAGGCGATCATCGCCAACGGCAACGTGCTCGTATACGATTGCAGCGGCGAGGAGCCCGCTCTGGTAATGAACATCGAGAACAAGGCAAGCTATCCGGTGAACATCTATCCGATGTCGCGCTTCCACAACGAATGACCGTGTGGTGCGACAGCACCGAAGAGAAGCAAAAATCCCGGTCCGAGAGTTTCGGACCGGGATTTTTGCTTGCTGCCGGCGGAACGACATACGTCCTCCGTCAGGGAATCCAGAGCGTCTCCTGCACGTCGAAATGCGCCGTCAGGCTGCGTCCCAGCACGTAGAAGTAGTCCGAAAGGCGGTTGAGCCACACGAGCACCGAAGAATCGACCGCATGCAGCGCGTCGGCGCGCAGCGCCGCACGCTCGGCACGCCGGCACACCGTGCGGCAGACATGGCACATCGAGACCGCCTCGTGACCGCCCGGGATCGTAAACTTGTCGATCGGGGGCAGCGCCGCCTGCAAGGCGTCTATCCGACTCTCGAGCCACTCGATGTTCGCAGGATCCAGAGGTGCCACCTTGTCGCGACCCGAATCGCCGGTAGCCAGCAGCGCCTCGACGGTCATCAGCCGCGAGAGGATGCGGTTCAGGTCCGCAACCGTCTCCCCAAGCGAGGCATCGCCCCGCAACTTGTCGGACAACAGCGCCACGAAGGCGCCCAGTTCGTCCACCGTACCGTAAGCCTCGACCCGTTCGTCGGTCTTGAACACGCGCTCGCCGCCGATGAGCGAGGTTATGCCCTTGTCACCCGTCTTCGTATATACTTTCATATCCGGAAATGTTGTTTCGGTAAATAGTTGTTGAACAGCAGCAGATAGCCCCGGTTATCGACCGTCGTGGAGCGGTGCGAGGCGACCAGCTGCATGCAAAGAGCCTGCCGCTCGCGCCCTTCATAAGGTGAAAGCACGGCTACGGTATGCCCCGCAGCGGAGGCCGTGCGCACCAGCGCGAGGGTCTCCGGACGCGGCAGGTCACGCGTCAGGAGGCACAGGTCGGCATCGGCGCCGTCCAGGCAGAAGGTAGCATAGCCGCAGTGGATGGCCAGGTTCTGCAGCTGTATGGCCCGCCGCCGGCTGACGCCGCGGGCAAGCAGGGCATCGTAAAGGTCACGCGGTCCCGGAAGCAGGCTGTCGCGCATGAAGACCTGACGCACCAGGTCGTAGACAAAGGGCGAATGGACGCCGTGGCCCCGGAAGTAACGCGCCCGCGAAAGGCGGTTGCGCAGTTCGGCCATCCGTCCGTAGATGCGAAGGCCGAGGGGTTGTCTGCCGAGTTTCATCGCCTGCACGGTTTCACTTTTTCAACTGACCCGCCAGCCGCCCCGTAGAGAAGGCGATCTGGAGGTTGTAGCCGCCCGTATTGGCGTCGAGGTCGAGCACCTCGCCCGCAAAGTAGAGTCCGCGCACCTTGAGCGACTCCATCGTCCGGGGATTGACCTCCGAACAGCGGACCCCGCCAGCCGTCGTCACGGCGTACTCGAAGGGGGCATAATCGGTCACCGGAAGGGTCAGTCCCTTGAGCGTGCGGATCAGGCGCGTGATCTCGGTCTCGGTGAGTTTCGAGACATACTGTTTCGAGGGGATGTCAATCTCCGCGGCCAGCGGCAGCACCAGCGGTGCGGGCAGCAGTTTGCGGAGCAGTTCGGAGAAGAACTCCGTCGGCTGCATCTCGGCCAGCTCGCGGGCAATGCGGTCGCGCAGCACCTGTTCCGTAAGCGCCGGTTTCAGATCGACGACCAACTTGACCCGTCGCCCGTCGATCAGGGCATCGACCGCATCGCGGCTCATGCGCAGGGCCACGGCCCCCTCGATGCCGCGTTCGGAGAAGCCCAGCTCGCCGAACTCCTCGCGGACGGGCCCGTCATCGACCCAGAGCGTCGCACGGACGTTGCGCAGCAACAGCCGGGAGAGACGGCTCATCCGCGGGTGCGAGGTAACGAGCGGGGTCAGCGACGGACGCAGCGGCTCGATCGTATGGCCCAGATCCGAGGCGAAGGCATAGCCGTCGCCCGTCGATCCGGTCCCGGGATAGGAGACGCCGCCCGTGGCCAGGATCACCTGCGCGCACTCCTCCTTGCGCTCGAAGCCCCGCTTGTTGCGGTAACGGACCCCGAAAACGCGGTCGCCAAGGGTCAGGATACCCGTCACGCGCGTGTCATAGAGGATCTTCACGCCGTTCTCCACGCAGTAGTCGAGCAGTGCGTTGGCGATATCCCACGCCTTGCCGCTGTGCGGGAAGACCCGCTCGCCGCGCTCGATGTCGAGTTTCACGCCCTGGCGCTCGAAGAAACGGATCGTGGCCCGGTTGTTGAACTCGGCGAAGGCCGGGGCGAAGAACTCGGCATTGGTCCGCACCTGCGAGGCAAACTCCTCGGCAGGCCGGGCATTGGTCACGTTGCAGCGTCCCTTGCCCGTGATGCGGACCTTGCGGCCCGACTTCTCCATCTTTTCGATCAGCAGTACGCGGCGCCCGGCACGCGCAGCCGTTCCCGCGGCCATCATGCCCGCGGCACCCGCTCCGACGACGATGACGTCGTAGGGCTGTTTCTCCTCCATGTGTTCCATACGGGGCAAAGATACGCAATTTATCCCGGTTTCGCCCACACCGTCCGCCGAATTCTCGCACATTGTCCAGGAGGTGCAGCCGGAGGAGGTGCACGGCAAGCCGGAGGAGGCGCCCGGCGGGGGAGCCAAAGGCCGCAACCGCCGGGCTGCGGAGCGGACGGCATCGAAAAATCGTTTTCCCTTTGGTTTTCACGACCGCTTGCACTATCTTTGCGGCCGTAAAATCGTTCTATTAGGATATGTTGAGCAGAAGATTACTCCGAATCAAGGTCGTGAAGGCGCTTTTCGCACACCTCAAGTCCGGCGCCGACAACATGATCGCCTCGGAAAAAAACCTGATGGCCTCCGTAGACAAGGCCTACGACCTCTATTTCCAGATCATCACGCTCCCCGTCGAGCTCGCCCGGTATGCCGAGCAGCGTCAGGAGCTGGCCAAACAGAAGAAACTGCCCACGCCCGAGGACCTGAACCCCAACACGAAATTCGTGGACAACGCCGTGATCCGCACGATCGCCAACAGCGACGCCGTGAACGACCATGTGGCAGCCCGCAAACTCGGTTGGTCGCAATATCCGGAGTTGATCCGCACACTCTTCACGCAGCTTTCGGAGAGCGAATACTACAAGGAGTACATGGCGCGCCCGGAGCGTTCGTTCGATGACGACCGCCGGCTGCTCGAGGAGTTTTTCAAGGAGCTGCAGAACTGCGAGGCACTCGACGACGTGCTCGAGGAGATGTCGGTGCTCTGGTGCGACGACCTGCCCTACATCATCCTGATGATCCTGCGCACGCTCTCGAACCTCCGCCCCTCGCACACCGAGCTGAAGGTGCCCTCGAAGTTCAAGAGCGAGGAGGACCCCGCATTCGTCAAGACCCTCTTCGAAAAGGCGCTCATCAACTACGACACCTACCAGGACTACATCGAGCGTTTCACCTCGAACTGGGACGTCGAGCGCATCGTCTTCATGGACAACCTGATCATCGGGACGGCCATCGCCGAGCTGACCTCGTTCCCGTCGATCCCGGTGAAGGTGACCCTCGACGAGTGGATCGAGATCTCGAAGTACTACTCCACGCCCGGAAGCAGCACGTTCATCAACGGCGTGCTGGACAAGATCGTCGAGGCGCTGACGTCCGAGGGGCGCATCAAAAAAGCCGGGCGCGGCCTGATCTGATGCGCGCGGCGACCTTCGTCCTGCTGCTTGCCGCAACGCTCGCATCGTGCGGCAGACAGACTCCCCGGAAGGAACACAAGGGCCGAAGCATCGTGCTCGACGGCCCTTTTTTCGACAAGGGGGCTACGGACACGATCCGGTTCGGGAAGCTCGGATCGGGCGAAATAGCCGTGCTCCGCTTCTGGATCGAAAACGCATCGGAACGGCCCGCAGCCATCACCTCCTACACCCGCAGTTGCGGATGCACCTCGCTGACATTCAGCAAGGAACCGATCGCCCCGGGCGAGGCCAGGCAGGTCGAGATGACGTTCGACTCGCGGGGCGAATACGGATGGCAGCTCAAGACGGTGGATCTCCGGTTTGCCGGAGCCGCAAGGCCGCTGCGTCTGTTTGTCGAGGCCGATGTCCGGTAGGACTTGCTTATTCGACAATATTTCGTATATTTGTCCGACCAAACCGAAAAAACACTTAAAAACGAATAGACTATGATCGATTTTCTTCAGGCTATGCCTGCCACCCAGGGCCAGCCGCAACCCAGTTTCATGCAGCAGTACAGCTTCATCATCATGATCGCCCTGATGGTGCTCGTGCTGTGGCTCTTCATGTGGCGTCCCGAGGCCAAGCGCCGCAAGCAGATGCAGGCCTTCCGCGACGGACTCAAGAAGGGAGACAAGATCATCACCGCCGGCGGTATCTACGGAACGGTCAAGGAGGTGAAGGAGACGACACTGCTCATCGAGGTGGACGGAAACGTCACGCTCCGCATCGACAAGAACATGGTCGTGGCCGACAATACGGATCTGCAGCGCCAGTAGCCGCGGAGGCGGAAGCCGCAACGGACAGAGCCGCAACTTCCTGTTGCGGCTCTTTTTCTCGCCCCGAAGGCGGAATAGGATACAGCCCGGGATCGCCCCCGGGAGACCGGACCGGAAGGTTCCGGGAAGAACAACCCAAACACACACGAACGGATGACACGGAAAATCACGCACATCTGCTCGGGCACCTGCTCGCGGCAGATCGACATCGAAATCGACCAGGATACGATCCGCAGCGTCGCCTTCACGGGCGGCTGCCACGGAAACACGCAGGGCATCGCTGCGCTGGTGCGCGGCATGCAGGTACGGGAGGTGATCGCCCGGCTCGAGGGCATCGACTGCCGCGGGAAGGGCACGTCATGCCCCGACCAGCTGGCCAAGGCGCTGAAAAAAGCCTGCGAATAGCGTTCGGAACGATATTTGCTCCCGGCCTTTCGTTCAAAAAAACGAAAGGCTATGTATTTCTTATGGTATCTGCTGATCGGACTGGCGGCCGGATGGATCGCCAACCTGATCGTCAAGGGAAACGGGTCGGGACTCGTTGTCAATCTGATTGTCGGACTCATCGGCGGCGTTCTGGGCGGGTGGCTGCTCTCGCTGTTCGGACTGGTAGCGGTCGGGACGCTGGGAAGCCTGGCTACGGCCGTCATCGGCGCCATTGTCCTGCTGTGGATCGCAGCAATTGTCTCGCACCGCAAACCCCGGAAGGAAAAGTAAACGCGGTTTACGGACAGAAAAGCAAAGAGGGGCTATTTCCTGCAGGAAATAGCCCCTCTTTGTGTTGAGCTGCCGGGACTCGAACCCAGAACGACAGAACCAAAATCTGCTGTGTTACCATTACACCACAGCTCAAACAGTCGCTCGAAAGCGGGACAAAGATACGAAAAATTTCACAATTACCAACTCCCCGCCCGAAAAAACGGGAAGCGCTCACGAAGCTGGCACACAAGGTTCGGAGAGCTTCGTACAGGATCAATGCATCGCCAGATTCCAGTAAACCGACTCGACCAGCGAGGAGGCCTCGCGCAGGGAGATGCAGCCCGTATTGATCATCAGGTGGTAGTGATGGCAGTCGCCCCACTTCCCGCCCGTATAGTACTCGTAGTGGGCTATCCGGTTGTGGTTTATCCGCCGGATCTCGGACTCGGCGCGATCGGCCGGAATGCCGTACTCCTCCACACAACGCTGTTGCGCAGACGACGCATCGCAATAACAGAAGACCTTGATCGCCTGCGGCGATTCGCGCAAGATAAAATCGGCGCAACGGCCGACGATCACACACGGTTCACGTTCGGAAAGCTCCTGCACGATCCGGCTCTCGGCCACGAACAGCACGTCATCGGCCGAAAGGCCGCGTTCCGGGGTAATGCCTCCGCTTTGCGAAAAGACACATTTGAGCCAGAAGGAGGGAATCGACTGCTCGTTCTTCAGGATGTACTCCTCGTCGATGCCGCTCCGCTCGGCAGCCAGGCGGATGAACTCGCTGTCATACAACTTGATGCCCAATTTACGCGAGAGCATCTCGCCCAGCAGGTGGCCGCCGCTGCCGTACTCGCGGGCGATGGCGATGACGACAGGGCGCTGTCCGGCAGGCGCCGTCGGGGTTGCGGGTTGCGGGGTTTCGAAAATCCACCGGTCGAGACACCCGTAGAAGGGACTGACGAAATGGACGATGGGGCCTACGATGAGCGCGGCGATGACCGTACCTTCGCGCACGCCGTCGATGACGGACATGAAGACAAGAGACAGGACGCACGCAATCAGGACCAGCGCCACGTCGAAGCCCAGCTTGACGTACCCGAAATCGCGACGGATGCGACGCGAGATGGCGCGCACGAAGTACTCGCCCGAGGTCATGGCCACGTTTACCTTGACCTCCAACGCAATACCGACGGCCAAAACGACACACCCCACGAGAAGATATCCCAGTTTGCTGAAATATTCAACCGGCTCAACCCACCAAAGCAGGCTCATCGCTCCGTCGATGAACAAACCGAAACAGAACGAAATGGGAATCTGAAGCAGATAGATCCGAAGATCTGTGCGCAGGTCATTGCGCGTCATAAAGAAAAGTTCCAGGAAGACGAACCCCACATTGACAATGATGGTCCACTCGCCCATCGTCAGCGACGTGAAGAGACTCAGCACATAGGTAACGCTGGTAATCGGAGAGGTGCCGAGCAACGCCCGGGTAATGAAGGCGACACCCAGAGCGTTGATAAACAACGAAACGACGAACAACAGATAACGACGAAGAAGATATACATTCATGAATATGTCTTTTGAGGGTGCGAAGATCGGGCTATTTTTCGGATTTTACGGCGAGAAAAGACGACCCGTATTCGTCAAAAACGAAACAATAACTAACTTTGCACGTCAAAAACCTCACTTGATGGACCATCCGCGCCTCGCAACCACAACTCCATACCCGGACGAGACTTACGAGCGGCTCAAATACCGCAGAATCGATCACGGAATATTGGCTGAAACCGGACCGGAACGAATCGGCAACGGATTCTACGTGCTGCTGTGCAACGGGGGTATGGTCCGTTTCACGGGGCCCCGCAACCGGACGGAGCTTTCGGAAGACGACCTGCTGATGCTGACGCCCGGAGTGACGGGCCTGATCGACACCTGCGGTACGGCAGGAGATACAGACCTGCTCTACATCGCCCCGAAATTTTTCGACAGCCTGCCCGACGGACAACCCCTCTACCAGCAGCTCACGTGGCTGCGCGGCGACGGCGACATGCCGTTCCTGCACCTCGACGCCGGACAGGCCGGGTTGCTCCGGCAAACCCTCGCACTCATCGCCCGACTGCCGCAAAGCGTGCAGACCTGCCGCGAGAGCATGCTGCGCCACCTCTGCGGGGTGCTGCTGCTCCAGATCACCGACCTGGTGAGCCGGACCAACGGCAAAGGGCCTGTCAGCGTCAAGCATGCCGACGAGATCTTCCGCAGTTTCAAACGGCTGCTGGTCGGGCACTACAGGGCATGCCACACCATTGGGTTCTACGCGCGGCAACTACACATCTCGGAGACGTACCTCGCCCGGATCGTCCGCCGGACCACCGGACGGACCGTCCGCGACCAGATTGCCGAACTGCTCTGTGCCGACGCGAAGAAACTGCTCGAATGCACGGACCTCGACATCAAGGAGATCGCCGACACGCTGGGATTCTCGGACCAGTCGGTTTTCGGGAAGTTCTTCCTGCGGCGGACGGGAGTCTCCCCCTCGGGATTCCGCGCGGCGAACGGGGCGTCCGAACGGCCGGAGCACAGGCTGACAGCCTCCCCGGCAGACGGAGAGCCGCAATAAGGCTCCGGAAAACGACTGCGGGCGGAGATCCCTTCGGAATCCCCGCCCGCAGCGTAACCGGCAATCTACACCCGGATCAATAGACCGAGAATTCGTAAATACGCGTGGTGCTGCCCTCGCTCTGGTCGGGTTTGGTGACCAGCAGGCGCACGTAGCGTGCCTCGACGGGCGTCGCAAGCAGACGGTCCGTCTCCAGGGAGGTATTGTCCCGGACCGTATCCACTCGCTGCCAATCCCCGTCGGGCGTCGTGCAAACCTCCAGGCTGTACTCCTTGGTGATGTAGTCCAGCGACTCCAGACCGGCATGCATCACGTACCAGCCCCGGATCGGCTGAACCTTGCCCAGATCCACCGTAATATATTTGGGACGGGCACCACTCACGTCGCACCACTTCGTCTCCGCATTGTCGTCCAGAGCACACTCGGCACGCTCCTCGCTGCTCACCTCTCCCGAACGGGCAATAACCAGCCGGTCGAAGGCCAGGTTCCGGTTGGCCTGCTCACCTTCGTCGGCGCCCTTCTCCGGAAGCGAAACCCGCAGCAGGTCGCACGCCGGCGTCACGGCATTGTTGGGATCCGAGGCCACCGTAGCGGCAAACACCACGATGCGCGGGTCGTCCGGAAGAATAAGTTCGCGGGCACCTTTCGGGATATCGATGCTCGTGCAGAACAGGTAGGTGAACTCGTAAGGTACATCTCGGTTGGCGATCATGTCGTGCTTGTGCGTCCCGCAGAACAGCACGTCCGCACGCTTCAGGTAGCCCTCCGTATGGCCCGTGTGGCCCCACTGGCCGATGAAACCGCCGTAGTAGGGAACCAGCACCTCATGCTCCTCGCCGTCCACCGTGAAGACGGCCCGGTTGTCGTGGCGCGTCGAGGCGACGACCAGGTAGAGCTTGTCGTAGTCACCCGAAGGAAGGGCTATCGTATCGCGACGGCACTTCACGCCGTTCTCCGCCTCCGGGCTGCCGAACTCGAAGCCGATGCCCCTGCACTCGATCTTCGAGGGGAAGAGCTCCGCGGCGTACGAGTTGCCCTTGCCGTCGAAGTTGGCATCCGAGCGGTACGGATTGTACGAGGCCGTCTTCAGGTTGTACGGCAGCGCTACCGGGCGGCAAGCCGCAGGAGCGACAGCCTGTGCCGGGGCGGCGAGCTTCACGCGGAAGGTCTTCATCGAGAAGGGCGCGGCCGTGAAGCGAAGCTCCCGGCCCGAGAACGAGGCGCCGCCGATCGGCGCCTCGTTGCCGTTGAGCTCCTCGGCCTCCACGATCTCGCCGGCGAAGCGCACTACAGCCTGCTGCGGTGCCTGGCCCGAGGTCTCGTAGAAACGGACGACGTAGTCCTCCGAATCCTCGGCCTGCTTGAGCGCGCGAAGCGCCACGTGCTCGTTCAGAGACTCCACGAACGAGAAGCTGCGCCCCAGCGTTCCCCGGTGTTTCGGGGCGACGAAGGCTCGAAGAGGCTGGTTCAGCACCTCGGCCTTGCGGACCGTGCCCCCGCGGCGGAAATCACCGTCATGTCCCACGATCGAGTAGGTGAAGATGTGGTGTCCGTAGTCCTGGCGGTTCTGGTAGCTGTAGCCCCCGCGCGTCGAGGGCGTGTGAAGCAGCGTCAGTCGAAGCGTATGGTCATCGGGCTTGTCCCAGCCGTACTTGCAGTCGTTGAGCACCGAAACGCCGTAGCTCCCGTCCTCGGCCGTCAGGTCAGCCCACTGCTGCGCGTAGACCTCATAGGCCGTATCGGTATTGTTTCCGCGGGCCACGGAGCCCACGCCCAGGTCGTACGTCGCTTTCGGGTTCGACACGCTCAGCGGGAACTCGGCCTTCAGAAGGGCATCCGTCGAGGCCCAGTCCACCTCGTTCACAATGTCGATGCGGTCGTCCTGACCTCCCTCGGTCAGCGTGATGTACTGCCGGAAGGTCGATTCCCCGTGCGTGCGCTCCACACACAGCGATGCACGTACCGGGCCCTGTTCCGCCACGCGGATCTTCACGTCGCCGCAGATCGGCTCGGGATCCGCGTCGAGCGTCTTCTTCAGGATCTCCCACGCCGGCCAGCTGAACGACTCGTTTTTGGTGAACAGCGCCAGGCGGATCGACTTGCCCTTCTCGACCAGTTCGCGGCCGGAGCGCTTGTCCTCGATCGAGCAGATGTCGCCGTTCGCATCGAGCGTAAGGCGGTAGATGCTGTTCTCAAGCGTCCGGTCCTCCGCCTTCAGCCCCGAGGCGACGGTCCGGCTGCCGCCTCCGCGGACCTCGTAGACCGCATAGCCCGCAGCGGGAACCTCCGCGCTGAAAAGCACGTGCAGGAGCCCGTTCTCGAAGCCCAGGATCTGATGGGGAACCCGTTCGCCCCGGGCGTCGTAGACCGTGACACGGTCACTGCGCGACGGCACCGTGGCCTCGACGAGATTCCGAACCGGGAAACCCGCAGCATTGTAGACAACGACCGGGGTACCCTTCACGTCCGTGCGCAGCGAGCGGGTCACGCTGCCCACCGAAGTCGTGAGAACACCGGCGAACTGCTGAAGCGACAGGAGCTCGTCGTTCCACGAAAACTCATACGCCCGCGGAATGCTCGTACCCGTCAAGTCGTCGTGGAACTGGTGCCAGATGACCCGTTTCCACGCCTCCGTGAGCAGTTCGCGCGGGTATGAGACACCGCCCAGCCAGTCCGCAGCCACGGCGCTACGCTCCGCAGCGTCGGCCAGAAGCTCGTTGCGCCGGTTGTAGAGTTTCATCGCAGCCTGCGACGTATAGCAACCCGTGGCGTGGACATCCATCAGCAATTCGCCGTCCCACACCGGAAGTTCCGGATGGGCGTCGTACGGGAGGTAGTCCTTGAACAACTGGTCGCTCGTGGCGCTGATGATCTTGACGGGACCGTCGCCGTGCACGCCCGCCTCGACGGCACGAACCGACTCGATGGTCGGAGCGCCGCCCGTATCGCCCGTACCGTAGTAGTGGTAGACCGTCCGGATCGGGCTCTTTGACGTGATGCCCGAGAGATAATCGCTCTGGCTCAGGTCCTCATAGCGCCATTTGGTCGTGTAGTTGTGCGCATCCATCACCGCCATGATCCGAGAGCCGTCGATGCCCTGCCAGAGGCCGATCTCGAACGGAATCTTGCTCGATCCGTAGAACGGCCGGTGGCGCCACATCAGTTTCTGCGTCGAGAAGCCGATCAGGCCCGAATGTGCGGCGATCGTGGGAAGTGTCCACCCGAAGCCGAAGCAGTCCGGAAGGAAGATGTCCGTACCCTCGACGCCGAACTCCGAGCGGTAGAAGTGCTGTCCGTAGAGGATGTTGCGCGTGAAGGACTCAGCCGACGGGATATTCGGGTCCGTAGCGTCCCACGTACTGCCCGTGATGTGCCAGCGGCCTTCGCGGATGTAACGCTTGATCAATTCGTACTGGTGAGGGTAGTACTCCTTCATCCACTGGTACTTGATACCGCCCTCGAAGTTGAAGACATAGTCCGGGTACTGCGACAGCAGATGCAGGTTCTGGTTCAATGTCTTCGGAATGTACTCCAGAATCGAGCGCTGCACGTCCCAGTTCCACTGGGAATCGAAATGTGCGTTCGAAACCAGATAGGCCTTGTCGCGCTCCTGAGCCCCTACGGGCGTCAGCATGCACAGCGCGAGAAGACCGAGCAAGGTTCTTTTCATAAGGTGAACAGTTTGATTGTTTGACTTGGTTTTGCTTTTTCGGGATACAAAAATAGTTCATTCGGGCCAAGACTGTCTCCCGAAGCAGGATATATTTAGTACGAATTCATGTCATTCGGGTCCGAAAAGAGGCAAAAAACGGGATCTCCCGACTGGAGACCCCGTTTGAAAGGCCGCGCTCCGCACCGGAGCCGGCGGCAAGTCACTTCGACAGTTTGGCCATGAACCGCGCGCGATCGACCACGTAACGAACATGAACGCCCTCGCCGATCAATCCCTCGGCATCGCGCGCCCCGACGTTGAAGGTCAGCTTGCGTCCATCGACCTCGGTCAGGATCGCCGTGGCCGTGACCGAGGCTCCCAGTCCCGACGGCTTGATGTGCGTGGTGTTCATCTCGGCACCCACGGTCGTGGAGCCCTCGGGCAGCGCCGGGGCCACGGCCGTCATCGCCGCATGCTCCATGAGGGCGACCATCGACGGGGTCGCAAAGACCTCCAGATCGCCCGAGCCCATCACGAGGGCCGTATTGGCAGCCGTCACGGTCGTCGTGGCGGTGGCCGAAAGTCCCTTTTCCAGTTTCTGTGTCATCGTCATATCCATAAAAAATCAGTATCTTTGTCCGGAAGCCCCACGGAGCGGATCCGGAGGCCGGACAAAGATAGTTTTTTTCCGCGAGATGAAAAAATGGTGCATCCTGCTGCTGGCCCTGACGGCCGCCCTCTCCGGAGCGCAGGCTCAAGGAGGACGCGGATTCCTGCGTCAGGAGTGGATTCTCGAAAAGGGAGATTCGCTGGCACATATCCTCATCCTTCCGGTGCCCGTATTCAGCCGGGGTGTGGACCTGCGCCGCTACCAGAAACTCGTCCGCGCCGTCAAACGGGTCTACCCCGTCTCGAAGATCGCCCGCCGCAAGCTCGCGGAGATGGAGGAGCGGCTCCGCCC
>FR892023.1:154126-158301 GCA_000434235.1 Alistipes sp. CAG:268
GGGAGGAGGGGCCCCGCCAGCTGCCGAACCGCAAGGAGCAGAAGGCCTACATCCGGCAGGTCTATCACGAAATCAAGGAGGAGTACACCCCCATTCTCAAACGCATGACCCGCACCGAAGGGCGCGTGTTGCTCAAACTCATCGACCGCGAGACGGAGTACACGGCCTACGAGGTGCTGCGCGAATTCCGCGGCGGCTTCGTGGCGGGATTCTGGCAGAGCGTCTCGCGCATCTTCGGGCAGAACCTCAAGTCGGAATACGACGCCGAGGGGGAGGACCGCATGATCGAGCAGATCATCATCTACTACGAGGCCGGGCTGCTCTGAGCCGGGACGGATGCGGCGCGGCCGGGGGAAATCCGGACGGAGGCCACTACCCCGCCCCGGACGGCGTCAGAAGTTGAACGACAGGCCGCAGCCCAGCGACATGAATGACCGGGACGGGGCATGGGGCCCGGCGCGGAAGTTGTCCGTCAGATAGCAGTGGTAGGTGAAGTCGCCGAAAAGGTTGAAACGCCAAATGGGAATAATCAGCCGCAGACCGGCATCGGCCGTACAGGAGAAGCGCCGGCGGACGCTCCACGAAGCATCGGCCGGGACCACAAGCGCATGCCTGCCGGGGCCGAGCGGCCCGAAAAGCAGCCCCGGAGTGAAGCCCGCATGGATTTCGAAGGCCGAAGGCAGCAGCGAGAGCAGCAGCGAGCCGACCGACTGCCCGGGATCGGCCCGGCCGACCGACGGTTCGGCCCACGGATCCCCGGCCCAGGGATTGTAGTAGGCCCGGCAGGATTCGCCCTCGTCCCGCGCCCGGCGCCAGGCCGAGGCGATGCGTCCGGTGCGCCACGAGAACTGCAGCGGGACGGAGACCCCGCGCTCGATATCGGTCGGGACCAGCAGGTTCAGGCCCGTGCGGAATCCGATATTGGAGTATCCGTAGCAGGCATAGTCGATCGACAGCGCCTGCATCTCGGGAGTGGCCCCGGCACCGAGCGAAAGCTGCACACCGTAGCGCAGGCCCAGTTCATGCGAACGGGGAAGAGATCCGTCAGGAGGATTCCCCGGGGCGGAGAGCACAGTTGTTGCAAGGAGCAGCAACGCGCAGGTTATCAGTCTTTTCATCGGTCAGCAAAATCGGTGAAAGACGCAAGATAAGAAAAAAAACGAGGTTTTGCGAATTTACCCCTTTTTTCCGTATCTTTGCAGGCACAAAACCCGAGACAGCATGTTTGAAAATCTAACCGATAAACTCGAACGGTCGTTCAAGATCCTCAAGGGCGAGGGCCGCATCACCGAAATCAACGTAGCCGAAACCCTCAAGGAGATCCGCCGTGCGCTCATCGACGCCGACGTCAATTACAAGGTGGCCAAGACCTTCACGGACGAAGTGAAGCAGAAGGCCCTCGGACAGGACGTCCTGAAGGCCGTCAAGCCCGGCCAGATGATGACCAAGATCGTGCGCGACTCGCTGGCCGAACTCATGGGAGGCACGGCGACGGACATCCGCCTCGAAGGCACGCCCGCCGTGGTGCTCATCGCCGGTCTGCAGGGCTCCGGAAAGACCACCTTCTCCGGAAAGCTCGCCTCGTTCATCAAGAGCAAGAAGGGCCGGCAGGTGCTGCTGGTGGCGGGCGACGTCTACCGTCCGGCCGCCATCGACCAGCTGAAGGTGCTCGGAGGACAGATCGGCGTGGAGGTATATACCGAGGAGGGGAACAGGAACCCGGTGGAGATCGCCGAAAACGCCATCAAATATGCCCGGCAGAAATCCTACAACGTCGTGATCGTCGATACGGCCGGACGTCTGGCCGTCGATGAGGCCATGATGCAGGAGATCACGGCCATCAAGGCGGCAATCAAGCCCTCCGAGACGCTGTTCGTCGTCGATGCCATGACGGGTCAGGACGCCGTGAACACGGCCCGCGAGTTCAACGACCGCCTCGACTTCGACGGCGTCGTGCTCACGAAGCTCGACGGCGACACGCGCGGCGGTGCCGCCATCTCGATCCGCGCCGTAGTGGACAAGCCGCTGAAGTTCATTTCGAGCGGCGAGAAGATGGACGCCCTGCAGGTGTTCCACCCCGAGCGTATGGCCGACCGAATCCTCGGCATGGGCGACGTCGTATCGCTCGTCGAACGGGCCCAGGAGCAATTCGACGAGGAGGAGGCCCGCCGGCTGAAGAAGAAGCTCGTCAAGAACCAGTTCAACTTCAACGACTTCATTGCCCAGATCCAGCAGATCAAGAAGATGGGCAACCTGAAAGACCTGGCCTCGATGATCCCCGGAATGGGCAAGATGCTCAAGAACGTCGATATCCCGGACGACGTGTTCAAGCAGACCGAGGCGATCATCTCGTCGATGACCCCCGCCGAGCGCGAGCACCCCGAGATCATCAACGCCAAGCGCCGCGAGCGCATCGCCAAGGGTTCGGGTACGACCATGGCCGACGTGAACCGGCTGATGAAACAGTTCGAGGATACGCGCAAGATGATGAAGGCCGTGGCGGGCGGAAACATGAAGATGCCCAAGATGCCCGGCGGCATGTTCCGCAGATAGCACACTGCAGAAAGGCTGCATCCTGCCATACGGGGCGGACCGGTTCGAACGGTCCGCCCCGTTTTGTCGCCACCCCACCACCGCGCCGCAGAACGCCCCGGGCCTTCGGCCGTGCGGAAGGCGGCCGGCCCCAAAGGCCGAAGATCCGCGGCCGTACCCGGAGAGCGTAAAAAACATGCGAATCCGGGCCGGCAACCGGCGGTTTTCTAAATTTTTTTCGTATATTTGGTGCAAATATGCGATCATGCACAAATCCGGTTTCGTCAATATCATAGGCAACCCCAACGTCGGGAAATCGACGCTGATGAACGCGCTCGTCGGCGAGCGGCTCTCGATCATCACCTCGAAGGCACAGACCACGCGCCACAGAATCATGGGCATCGTCTCGGGAGACGATTTCCAGATCGTCTATTCGGATACGCCCGGCATCCTCAAGCCCGCATACAAGCTGCAGGAGTCGATGATGAAGTTCGTTACGGGGGCGATCACCGATGCCGACGTGATCCTCTACGTCACCGACACCGTCGAGCAGAGCGACCGCTCGGCCGGAATCGTGGAGAAGATCCGCCAGAGCGGAATCCCGACCGTCGTGGTCATCAACAAGATCGACCTCTCGTCGCCCGAAGCGCTCGAAGCGCTGGTGGCCAAATGGAACGAGGAGCTGCCCGGCGCCCGGATCGTGCCCGTATCGGCCCGCGAGAAGTTCAACATCGAGGGGTTGTTCGACACCATCCTCGGACTGCTACCCGAAGGCCCGGTCTTCTACCCCAAGGATACGCTCACGGACAAGACCCTGCGCTTCTTCGCCTCGGAGATCATCCGCGAGAAGATTCTCCGCTTCTACGACAAGGAGATACCCTACTGTTGCGAGATCGAGATCGAAAGCTACCGGGAGGAGCCCGAAATCGACCGCATCGCGGCGACGATCTACGTGGCGCGTGAATCGCAGAAGGGCATCATCATCGGGCACAAGGGCGAGAAGCTCAAGCGCGTGGGGCAGACCGCACGCGAGGACATGGAACAGTTCCTCGGCAAGAAGGTCTTCCTGCAGCTCTTCGTCAAGGTGAGCGAGGACTGGCGCAACAACGACCGCCTGCTGCGCCGGTTCGGATACGAACTCGAATAAGGCCCGCAAGACAAAAAGGACAATAAAAAAGAGGTAAGGAACGTTCGAACGACGCACAACAGCAATCTCGGAACCATGCGGAAATTCATCCTCGGAATACTTCTCTCGATCGCACTGCTGGGCAGTGTACGCACGCACGCGCAGTACAATCGGGAATACTTCTTCTGGGTCGGCCGTTCATGCATGATGAACAACAACTACCAGGAGGCCATCCGCACGCTCAACACCCTGCTCCGTTTCGACGACAAGGCCTTCGAGGGTTACTTCCTCCGCGGAATCGCCAAGTACAACCTCGACGACCTGCTGGGCGCCGAGGCCGACTTCTCGACCGCCATCCGGCTCAACCCGGTCTACACGCAGGCCTACACCTACCGGGCGATCACCCGCTCGCGCCTGGGCAACTACGACGACGCCCTGCAGGATTTCCGCGAGGCGATCGAACTGCGCCCCGACCTGCCCGGCCCCTACTACAGCCGCGGCGTGACGCGCCTGCTGA
>FR892023.1:158319-189056 GCA_000434235.1 Alistipes sp. CAG:268
CGCCTGCTGAACCAGCAGTTCAAGGAGGCGATCGAGGATTTCGACAAGTTCATCCGCCAGGAGGACAAGGTGGCCGACGCCTTCATCTGCCGGGGTCTGAGCTACCTCCACCTGAAGGACACGGTACGCGCCTACGAGAACTTCAACACGGCCATCCGCACCAACCGCGAGGATCCCAACGGATACAACCGCCGCGGAAGCCTTTACCTCGAGCAGGAGCGGTACAAGGAGGCCGAAGAGGATTTCGACAAGGCCATCTCGTGCGACTCCTCCTACCTGCTCTCCTACTTCAACCGCGCACTGGTCTACTCATCGACCAACCGCCCGATGAAGGCCCTGGCCGACTTCGACAAGGTGATCCGGCTCGACTCGACCAACTCGCTCACCTACTTCAACCGCGCCATACTCCGTTCGCAGATCGGAGACTACAACCGCGCCCTCGAGGATTACGACAAGGTGGCGCTCTACTCGCCCAACAACGTGCTGGTCTACTACAACCGCGCCAGCGTGTACGCCCAGCTCGGCCAGATCGAGAAGGCCGTGGCCGACTACACCTCGGCCATCGAGCTATACCCCGACTTCGCGAACGCCTACACCTACCGCGGCCGGCTCAAGATGCTCCTGCGCGACCCCGAGGGGGCGCGCAAGGACGAGCAGACCGCACAACGCAAGATCGCCGAGTACAAATCGCGCCTGAGCGACAGCACCTACTCGATCTATGCCGACACGACNNNNCCCCCTACGCGACCGACGCCGCCCCGCGCCCCCGCTCCCCCCGCCTGCTCTCGTTCGACAGCAAGTTCGCGGGAGGCAGCTTCGACCGCATCACGGGACACAACGGCGGCCATGAGGAGATGCGCCTGCTGCCGCTCTTCAAGTTCACGCTCATGCAGCCCGACTCGGTGCCGGCGCCGCAGCCCTACCGCCTGCAGCGCGTCGAGGACTTCCTCCGCAAGGTCGGCAACACGCGGCTCGCACTCTCGTGCCGCGAGAGCAACATCACGCCCGATTCGCTCGTGATGCTCGACAAGCAGTGCGCCGAGCTGCTCCGCAACGGCGACACGTCGTGGACCCGGCTCTTCGAGCGCGGCGTGACGCAGGCGCTCATCAAGCAGTACACCAACTCGGTGAACACCTTCTCGGCGGCCATCGACGAGAACCCCTCGAATCCGTTCCTCTACCTGAACGGCTCGACGACCCGCGCCGAGATGATCGACTTCATCTCGTCGATCGACAACTCCTACCAGCGGATCACGATCGACTCGGATCCGGCAAACCGGCTCAACACCAACTCGAAGCGCACGTACAGCTACGACGAGGCGGTAGCCGACCTGAACAAGGCGATCAAGCTCTTCCCCGACTTCGCCTATGCCTACTACAACCGGGCGAACCTGCAAGCCCTCTCGGGACAGCTGCCCGAGGCATTCGAGGACTACTCGAAGGCCATCGAACTGAATCCCGCATTTGCCGAGGCGTACTACAACCGCGGCGTGATCCAGATCTTCATGAAGGATACCCGGAAGGGATGCCTCGACCTCTCGAAGGCCGGAGAGCTGGGAATCCTCGAGGCCTACGAGGTGCTCAAGCGCTACGCACAGATGGAAGACTAATCAAAAACCAAACGATATGGCAGAAACTATCCAACGCAAATTCCTCAACGACTCGCCCGTCGCCCGATGGACGGCTCTGGTGCTCATCGCACTGATGATGTTCTTCGGCTACATGTTCGTGGACGTCATGTCCCCGCTCAAGTCGCTCATTGAATCGGCCCGCGGCTGGGACAGCGGAACCTTCGGTACCTATGCCGCCTCGGAGTATTTCCTCAACGTATTCGTCTTCTTCCTCATCTTCGCGGGCATCATCCTCGACAAGATGGGCATTCGTTTCACCGGCCTGCTCTCGGCGTCGCTCATGGTCATCGGCGCCTCGATCAAGTTCGTCGGCATCTCCGAATGGTTCCAGGGCACCGGACTCTGCGCCTGGCTCGACAGCTGGTGGGTCTCCTTCCCGGGCAGCGCCAAGATGGCCTCGCTGGGCTTCATGATCTTCGGATGCGGGTGCGAAATGGCCGGAACAACCGTCTCGAAAGCCATCGCCAAGTGGTTCAAGGGCAAGGAGATGGCCCTGGCCATGGGTCTTGAGATGGCCATTGCGCGTCTGGGCGTATTCGCCGTCATGTGGCTCGCCCCGATGATCTCGAACCACTTCGACAAGTCGGTCGTAGCCCCCGTGGCCTTCTGCACCGTACTGCTGATCATCGGCCTGCTCTGCTACACCGTATTCGTCTACATGGACCGCAAGTTCGACCGGCAGCTCATCGCAGCCGGGGAGCTCAAGGAGGAGAAATCCGCCGACGAGGAGTTCCACGTCAGCGACCTCAAATACATCTTCGGCAGCAAGATGTTCTGGCTCGTGGCGCTGCTCTGCGTGCTCTACTACTCGGCCATCTTCCCCTTCCAGCGCTATGCGCCCAACTTCCTCGAGGTGACGCTCGGCATCGACGCCGAATCGGCGGCACGCCTCTTCAGTTGCTTCCCCATCCTGGCCATGGTGCTCACCCCCTTCCTGGGAGCGCTACTCGACTTCCGCGGCAAGGGCGCCACGATGCTCATGGTCGGCGCCGTCATCATGATCGCCTGCCACCTGAGCTTCGCCTTCCTGCTGCCCGCCTTCCCGTCGAAGTGGCTGGCCCTGCTGCTTGTGGTGACGCTCGGCGTGTCGTTCTCGCTCGTTCCCGCAGCCCTCTGGCCCTCCGTGCCGAAGATCATCGATGCAAAGATCCTCGGATCGGCCTACTGCCTCATCTTCTGGATCCAGAACGTAGGTCTCTGCCTCGTGCCGCTGCTCATCGGCAAGGTACTCGACGCAACGGGCGGCTACACCGTGCCGATGATCATCTTCTCTTCGTTCGGCGTGCTGGCGTTCATCTTCAGCTTCTACCTCAAGATCGAAGACCGCAGAAAGAATTACGGACTCGAAAAACCCAATATCATCTGAACCATGCAAGACAATCTGAACTACTCGTGGAAACAGACGACCGCCGATCTGTACAAGGCTGTCAAGATCTATACGTTCGCAGCCATCGCTGCCACGATCTTCGGCTTCATCGGATCGATCGGCAATGCCGCTTCGGCTCTCGCGTCCCTGGCCGAGGGTAATCTCTCGGGCGGAGGCTTCGGCTTCTGGGATGCGCTTGAAATCCTCGCCACCGTGGCCCTTGTCTACGGATACTGGCTCTTCATCAAGTCCCTCGACATCTTCAAGGGACAGGTGAACCCGGCCGATGCCCCGCGCATCGGTTCGATCCGCACGGCCACCATCCTCTCGATCGTAGGCGCCATCGTTGCCTGCATTCCGCTGCTCGGCTTCGTCGGCGGTATCCTGAACCTCATCGCATGGATCCTGCTCCTGATCGCCTACTCGAACCTGAAGAACTCCATGACGCTTCCCGAAGGGGCGCGCCGCGGCATGTCGAAACTCTTCACGGCCATGATCCTCGGAATCATCGGCTGGGTCGTAGGCCTCATTCCGCTGGTAGGCGGAGTCATCGAGACGATCCTCGAGATCGTGGCCTTCTTCATCGTACTTTCGGGCTGGAAGTGCGTATCCGAATCGGAGGAACCTGCAGCCAAGGCCTGATCGCCGACGACGGCACGCGACAAAGGGAGGAGATCGTGAGCCGGCCGGAATGTCATCGAGTCCGACAAATCCGGCCGCCGTCCGAACCACAGACGCTCGGCCCGTCACAGGCAACCGAACCGAAAAGGGCGGAACCCGACAATGGGTTCCGCCCTTTTTCGTCATCGCGACAGCCATGCGGCCGGCGCCTACTGCTGCTGCGCGGCGACCGTCCGGTAAAGCTCCGTAATGCGCGAGCACATCTCCTCCCATGAGAAGCGCCTGCGCTCGACGGCGCAGTTCTGCCGGAAGCGCTCCAACGTATCCCCCTCATACATGCGGTCGATTGCTGCGGCAACACCCTCGGCCGTCGGCGGGCAGACATACCCTACCCGGCCGTCGGGCACGATCTCGGCCAGTCCGCCGACCCGCGTCACGACCATCGGCGTGCAGAACTGATAGGCGATCTGCGTCACGCCGCTCTGCGTTGCCGTCTTGTAGGGCTGCACGACGAAGTCGGCGGCAGAGAAGTAGTACTTCACATCGGCATCGGGAATGAAACGGTCGTGCAGCAGCACCTCGTCCTGCAACCCGTGATCGGCGATCCGCTTCAGGTAGGGTTCGCGGGCCGTATAGAACTCCCCGGCCACGACCAGCCGGCGGCCCTCCGTGCGGCCGCTCCGCTTAAGCTCCGCCCAAGCATCGAGCAACAGGTCCAGACCCTTGTAATCGCGGATCAGGCCGAAGAAGAGCACATAACGCAACGCCGGGTCGAAACCCAGGCGGGTGCAGGCCTCGGCACGCGGTACGCGCTCACCGAAGTTCTCGAAGAGGGGATGCGGCGAGAAGAGCGCCGGAACCCGGGTGTAGGCCTCCAGCTCGCGATGGACCTGCTCGGACATGTAGACGAAGCCATCGACCGTGCGCAGGAAGTAGCGGTTGAAGATCCTGTCGGTCAGGTGGTGTTCGTGCGGCTCGACGTTGTCGATCTGGCAGAGCACCTTCGTATGGCCGTTTCGGCGCGCCAGGCGAGCGATGGTGCCGAAGCAGGGGGCCATGAAGGGGGTCCAGTACTTCAGCAGCACGAAATCGGGCCGGTCGCGGCGGATCTGCCGCCCGACCCGCCACCAGTTGAACGGATTGACCGTATGGACGCAGCGGGTGATGTGCAGATCGCCCGGCGGCGGGGTCGTCACGGTCTGGCTCTTCCCGGGAAAGAGCAGCGACGGATATTGCAGTGTGAAGGTCCGAATCAGAACCTCGTCGCCACGGCGCAGGAACGTGCGCGCCATGATCTCCATGATCGAGGCCAGACCGCCCCGATAGGGATGCGCCGGACCGAGAATCGTTATCTTCATAATTGCGTTGAGATCGGGTTGTCTATGCGTCCGGAATCATTCGCCCCAGGCGATGGAGGCCCGCACGGAAGCCGTGGCTCCGCCGTCGGAGGAGATCTCGAAGAGGGCCGACCGCTCGTGCAGCTCGCAACCCACGGTCAGCGTCTGCCCGTAGCGGCACTCCTTCAGGAAGTGGATGTCCAGGCGCACGGGGGCCTCCTGCGTCAGCATCTCGATGGGCAGCTGGTCGAGCATCATCTCGATGTAGCGCATCGTATTGACGTGCCGGTTGAAGTCGATGTCGCTGTAGACCACCCGATGTTCGGTGCACTGCGTCGGCGTCACGGAACGGATCTTCCGCGGCCGGTCGGTCGGCGAAGGCTCCTGCACGATGGCGTCGGCATGGGCGTCGCCCACCCACGAGAGATCGACCGCCGTACGGCTCCTGAGGTCGATCATCGCCCACTGCGAGACGGCCCGCCCGAAATCGACGCCCGAGGCGTCGCACAACGTGAAGTTACGCGTGGAGAGCACGCGGCCGTAGTCGCTGATCCACGTGGAGATAGTATAGTCGGTATACTGGGTCGGACGCCGGTCGAATTCGATCGCCATGCGCGAAAGCACCCACGAATGGTTGTCGGCACTGAGGGTATCGACCCCGAAGCCCTTGCCGTGGGCGTCGGCCCCGGCCGTATTGAGGATGGCCGAGCCCAGCGACGGAATCGTCGCCCGCAGCGTGAAATCCACATCCTGCGGCTCGACCCGGAAATTGTAACGCGATTTTTCTGCCATGTCCGGTTCGTTTTCAACCCGGGCACCATGTCCGGGAATCAGACAAAGATACGAATTTTTCACGCATTTTCCGAATCCTGCCGTCCGAATCGAAAAACAGGATACAGGGCCGATATAACTCCGATATGAAAGTTTTTTTTCGGTCAATTTATCGTTTTTCGATAAATATTATTTGTTTTTCAAAAATATTGACTTATATTTGCATGACAGGAATTCAAGTTGAAACAAGATGCAGAACAAAAAAACACTGCTCCATCGGCTTCTGGTGATCTACATCACGTTCTTCATCGTCCTCGTGGCCAGCATCGCCCACAACCTGCTGACCGACTTTTCGCGCGGGGCGTCGGAAGGATTCGAACTCGGCGAAAGCATTGCCGAAAAATGGAGCTCCGGAACACCCCGGATGATTTACGTGCTGAACAACATCCGCATCACCGAAACCCCCGAATGCCCGCAAACCGCACCGGCAGGACAGCCCGGATGCGAACTCGACGTACGGGTTTCGAAAATCGACCTGCATGTCGAGCAGGACGCCACCGGAGTATCGCCTCTCGGCCTGGCTTTCCGCTCGATCGGCGGCAGCGGATGGATCTATGCGATGGTGATGGTTTGCCCGTTGTTCTACCTGGCGATCATCGTCCTGATGTTCATGATCATCCACTCGCTGCGCCGCTCGATCCGCGAGGAACGGACGCTCGACCGGCGCAACGTCTGGTACCTGCGAACGATCGGACTGCTCACGATCGCCGTGGAGCTCATCGGCAACATCGTCGATTGGATCATGAATCGCCGTGCCGCCGTGCTGCTCGCCGATTCGGGATTCACGGTGGACACCTCGTTCCACTTCTCCTACCTGATGATCATCATGGGCATCCTGATCCTTTTCGCCGCCGAGGTCTTCGCCATCGGACAGAACCTCAGCGAGGAGCAGAAGCTCACGATATAAACGCACTCGTCCGACCATGCTGACAATACAACATACAACCTACAAAAACAACGGGAGGGGGTCGATATGGCGATAATCATTAACATCGATGTGATGATGGCCCGGCGGAAAATCTCGCTCGGCGAACTGGCCGAACGTGTGGACATCACCCCGGCGAACCTCTCGATCCTCAAGAACGGAAAGGCACGCACCGTCCGCTTCTCGACGCTCGAGGCCATTTGCCGCGAACTCGATTGCCAGCCCGGAGACATCATCGAATACCGGCCGGAAAGCGGGCCGCAGAAAACGGACGGCGACAAGGAGTGATCCCGCCCGCAGCAAACCGAAAGAAATGACAACCCAATTTATTATGCCTATGAAAAAACTGATGATGCTTGCCCTCGCGCTCTTCGCCGCGGGCGGAGCAATGGCACAGATGAATCCGATGCAGCCGATTCCGGCAGACAAGGATCTCCGCACCGGAAAACTCGAAAACGGACTCACCTACTACATCCGGCACAACGAGAAGCCGAAGGGTCAGGCCGATTTCTACATTCTCCACGACGTGGGAGCCATCCAGGAGGATGACGACCAGCAGGGCCTGGCACACTTCCTCGAGCACATGGCCTTCAACGGAACGAAGAACCTCCCCGGCAAGCAGATGATCGAATATCTGGAGACCGTGGGCGTCAAGTTCGGATACAACCTCAATGCGGCCACCAGCTGGGACTACACCGTCTACAACATCTCCGACGTGCCGACCGCACGCCAGGGGGTCATCGACTCGGCCCTGCTCGTACTGCACGACTGGTCGCACTTCATCGCACTGCAGCCCAAGGAGATCGACTCCGAGCGCGGAGTCATCATGGAGGAGCTGCGCACGCGCGACGGTGCTTCGTGGCGTTCGACGATGAAGCTGCTGCAGGCACTCGGCAAGGGAACGAAATACGAGCACCGCAACCTGATCGGCTACCTCGACGGACTGAAGGGCTTCGAGCATGACGCCCTCGAGCGCTTCTACCACAAGTGGTACCGCCCGGACTATCAGGCCGTGATCGTGGTCGGCGACATCGACGTAGATGCCGTCGAAGCACAGATCAAGACGCTGATGGCCGACATTCCCGCCCCGGCAGCCGACGCCGCACAGAAGGAGGTGATCGAGGTGCCCGACAACGAGGAGCCGATCGTGAGCATCTACACCGATCCCGAGATGCAGGGAACGAAGGTACAGCTCTTCATCAAGCGTCAGGCCATTCCCGAGCAGTTCAACAACACGATTGCCGGTGAGATGACCGACGTCATCGAGTCGTTCCTCTCGACGATGGCCAACGCCCGGATGCAGGAGATCGCCATGCAGGCCGACGCACCGTTCATCGGCGGATACATCGGTAGCGGCGACGTGATCGGCATCATCCCCACGCTCAACGCTACGGCCGCCGTAGCCGTGACGCAGGACGGACAGCTCGCACGCGGCTTTGAGGCCCTCTACACCGAGCTGGAGAAGATCCGCCGCTACGGATTCACGCAGGGTGAGTTCGAGCGCGCCCAGGAGGACCTGATGCGCCAGGCCGAGCGTTCGTACGCCAACCGCAACGATCGGACCAACGAATCGTATGTCAATACCTACCTCCAGGCCTACCTGAAGAATACGCCGACGCCCGACGCCGAGACCGAATGGCAGCTCGACAGCCTGCTCATCAAGTCGCTCAACGTCGATGCCATCAACGCATTCGCACAGCAGACGATCATGCCGGAGAACCAGGTGATCATCGTGACCGCTCCCGAGAAGGAGGGCATCGTGACCCCCACCGAGGAGGAGCTGCTCGCCATCCGCGACAAGGTGGCTGCTGCCGAGATCGAGGCATACGAGGACGATGTCGTGAAGGAGCCGCTGATCCCCGAGGGCACCGTGCTGAAGGGTTCGCCCGTGAAGAAGACGGCACAGAACGAGCCCTACGGAACCATCGAGTGGACGCTCGCCAACGGCACGCAGATCGTCGTGAAGCCCACGACCTTCAAAGCCGACGAGGTGCAGCTCAATGCACAGGCCAAGGGCGGTCTTTCGATACTCTCCGACGAGGAGTACTACATGGGTGAACTGCTGCCCGCCGTCGTCTCGATGTCGGGCGTGGGCAAGTTCTCGGCAACGGAACTCCGCAAACAGCTCTCGGGCAAGTCGGTCGGTGTCAGCCCCGCAACCAGCGAATATGCCAGCGTAATGGGCGGAAGCTGCTCGCCCCGCGACATCGAGACGATGCTGCAGCTCGTATACCTGAGCTTCACCCAGCCGCGTTTCGACCGCACCGACTACGACAACCTGATGAAGATGCTCGAGGCTCAGCTGGCCAATGTCGAGTCGAACCCCGACTACCTGATGCAGAAGGAGACGATCGACGCCCAGTACGGCCACAACCCGCGCCGACAGATGCTCGGCAAGGAGCAGCTCGCAGGCTTCTCGTTCGAGGCCCTGCCCGCCATCTACAAGAAGCTCTTCCCGGATGCCAACAGCTTCCGCTTCACGTTCGTGGGCAACATCGACCCCGAGGTGCTGAAGCCCCTGGTGGAGAAGTACATCGGTTCGATCCCCGCATCGAAGAAGCCCATGACGTTCGTGGACGACAAGGCATATCCCGTCGAGGGCGAGGTGAACGACACGTTCACGGCCAAGATGCAGCAGCCGAAGGTTTCGATCAACTACACCTTCACGGGTGAGTTGGACTACACGATCGAGAACAAGCTGGCCCTCACCTACCTCACGCAGGCGCTCTCATCGCGCTACCTCGTATCGGTACGCGAGGAGAAGGGCGGTACCTACGGCGTACAGGTCTACGGATCGACCGAGTACATCCCGCGCGAGACCTACTCGATGACCATCGCATTCGACACCAACGACGAGATGGACGACGAGCTGTGCGAGATCGTAATAGCCGAGCTCAAGAAGATCGCCGAGGAGGGCCCGCTGACCGAGGATATCGAGAAAACGCGCGAATTCCTCCTCAAGGACTGGCAGAACGGTCTCGAGCAGAACGGCACGTGGATGCGTTACCTGCAGATGAAGTACGGCTCGGGCCTCGACTATGTGGCCAACGGCGAGCAGGCCATCCGCACGGTTTCGAATGCCGACGTACAGAAGCTGGCCCAGAAGATCCTCGAGGACAACAACCTCGTGAAGGTGGTGATGCGTCCCGAGGCTGCCGAGGAGTAAGCAGCTGCGAATCTACCCTTTCGACCAAAGGCGGCCCCTTGCGGGTCGCCTTTGGCGTTTTTTGCAGGATGCCGAAATGCATCCGTGCGGAGTGCCGGAAGAGGATTGGAGGCACGGATCGGAACAGCGGGAAACGACAGCAAACAGACGGAAGCGAAACGCCAGGGGCTCGGACGGAAGGAGACCGGCTCAGACTGCAGGAAGAACCGAGTGAAAGAGTAACGGAGAGGAAGGCAGGACGGAAGGAAAGATGGGACGGAAGGGAATGCCGGAAACAAAAAAAGAGATGTCCCCGAAATTCGGAGACATCCCGTGTTATCGAAGTCGATGGCGGGGCCGCAAGGATCATCGGCTGCCATCCCCGACAGGGAGGGGATCAGCGGATCCGGTCGGCGTCGCGCACCAGCAGCTCGTCGTGGAAGATGGCACGGGCCGCCAGGAAGGCGAACAGCAGGCCGACGAGCGGCAGGGCAATGGCAGGCTTGAAGCCCTGCGTGTGGAACGCCATGTCGGAGAAGATCCGGCTGCTCAGGAAGTAGTAGATACCCTCCATGGCCGTAGCGCCGATCAGGAGCACCATCTCCACCACACAGAGGCGGATCTGAAGCAGGCGCCGTTTGTAGAGGAAGATCGTCACGAGCGGAAGCAGGCAGGCCAGCACGAGCAGGATACCCATGTAGGCGGTCGATTGCGACACCGAACCGTCGAGGCTCTGCAACGAGAAGGAGTAGAGGCGGAACTCGCCCATCTCCCCCGCAAACCAGGCCAGCGGGGCGAAAATCGTTACGGCCATCAGGGCCGTCAGAATCAACAGATAGAGGGTTTGGATGCGTTGTATCATTTCAATTCAGCGTTTGATCGATCAAATACTTGTTGCGGTCCGACGAACTGCGGTTGATCAGTTCGCCGATGAACCCCGCGAGGAAGAGCTGGACGCCCAAAATGACAGCCAGGATGGCCAGGTAGAAGAGCGGCTGGTCGGCAACCGGTCGCAGCGGGAGGGCATGAGCCTGCTTCCACAGCTTCTCGGCGATGATCCACACCGTCGTAGCACCGCCGAGCAAGAACATCACCGTGCCCAGGCCTCCGAAGAAATACATCGGCGAACGGCCGAAATGCGACATGAAGAGCACCGAGATGAGGTCGAGGTAACCCTTGACCATCCGCTCAAGGCCGAATTTCGAATGTCCGTATTTGCGGGCATGATGGTCCACCACCTTCTCGCCGATCCGGCGGAAACCCGCCTGCCGGGCCAGCACCGGGATAAACCGGTGCATCTCGCCGTAGACCTCGATCGACTTGACCACCTTGCGGCGGTAGGCCTTCAGGCCGCAGTTGAAGTCGTGCAGGCGGATGCCCGTCGCGGCACGTGCCGTCCAGTTGAAGAACTTGCTCGGCCACCGCTTGCCGATCGGGTCGTGGCGCTTCTTCTTCCAGCCCGAAACCAGGTCGTAACCCTCCTCGAGGATCATGCGGCGCAGGGCGGGGATCTCCTCGGGCGAATCCTGCAGGTCGGCGTCCATGGTGATCACCACCTCACCGCGCGCGGCCGCAAAGCCGCAATAGAGGGCGGCCGACTTGCCGTAGTTGCGCGAAAAACGGATGCCACGCAGCGTCGGATACTGCGCGGCCAGGCGCTCGACAACGGCCCACGAGCCGTCGGACGAGCCGTCGTCCACGAGGATCGCCTCATAGGTGAAGGCATGGGCCGCAGCGACACGGTCGATCCACGCCAGCAGTTCGGGCAGCGACTCCTCCTCGTTGTAGAGCGGTACGACGACCGAGATGTCGGGATTACGCGTCTCCATTTCCACGCTCGGAGAAGATATCGGGATTGCGGCGCGTCAGGCCGGAGATGAACAGGCCGAAGAAGCAGCTCTGGAAGATGGAGCCAACGACCGACGAGACGACGACCCAGATCGGCGAGAAGAAGATCGAGCGCATCATCGGGGCGACCAGTTCGAGCTGCTGCTCGCTGTAGATCGTCGCCATGACCTGCATGTTCTCCTGAAGCATCGCCTCATAGCGGTCCGCGAAGAGCAGATTGCGGCCCACGATCTCCCATGCGCCCCACAGAATACCCGAGAAGCAGGCCATCCAGAAGATGAACTTCATGCACTGCCCGTAGCTGTAGCCCTCATCAGCCCCGTAGAGCGTCACGCGACGCCGCGTGAAAAAGTAGATCATCAGCACGATGACCACGACGGAGAGGAACGAGAGCAGCGGCGAGCGCCAGAAGAGCCCCGCCGTCGAGAAGAGGATCTGCGCGATGGCCATGAAAGCGCCGTATTTCGCCGCATCGTTCCAGAAATTCGTTTTTGTCATTTCCTTATCCTGTGTTTTGTCTTTACGTCATTGCAGTTCGCCCTTGCCCTCGCGAAGGATCTCGGGCTCGCCGTCCGTGAGGTCCACGACCGTCGTGGGGACGTTGTCGCCCGTGCCGCCGTCGATGACCAGCGCCACCTCGCGGCCGTAGCGTTCGTGGATCAGTTCGGGATCGGTCGTATACTCCACCACATCATCCTCGTCGCGGACCGACGTGGTGACGAGCGGGCATCCCAGCGTCTCGACGATCGCCCGGGCTATGGGATTGGCCGGAATGCGGACTCCGATTGTCTGGCGCCGCTCGAGAGCCTTGTCCGGCACGCGCGATGAGGCCGGGAGCACGAAGGTGAAGGGACCCGGAAGGTTGCGCTTCAGCACCCGGAAGGCCGCATTGTCCACACGGCAGTACTCGGCGACCTGGGCCAGGCCGGAGAAGACCACGGCGAAACTGCCCGTGCCCTTGTCGCGCAGGCGGCGCAGGCGCTCAATCGCCCGGGGCGACCGCAGCGAACAGCCGAAGGCATAGACGCTGTCGGTGGGATAGATGATGATCCCGTCGTGCTCGAGGGCCTCGACCACACGGCGCAACTCTCGCTCCGAAGGGTTCCGTTCGTAGATTTTCGTAATCATGCAAGGGCAAAGTTACGAAAATTTATTTGATTTTCCGCCGGTTCAGCTCGGCGCTGTAGGCCCGCGCATTGGCGTTGTGCTCACGCAGGGTCCGGGCGAAATTGTGGTAGCCGTCGAAAGTCGGGCGGGCGCAGAAGAAGAGGTAGTCGTGCTCCTCGAAGTGCAGCACCGCATCGATCGCATTCTTGCCCGGCATGCAGATCGGCGAGGGCGGCAGACCGCGGTTGATATAGGTGTTGTAGGGCGACGGGTATTTCAGGTGCTTGTGCAGGATGCGGCGCAGACCGAAATTCTGCATCGCGTATTTCACCGTCGGATCGGCCTGGAGCGGAATGCCCCGGCGCAGGCGGTTGATGTAGACCCCGGCGATGCGGGGCATCTCGTCCGTCTGGCGCGTCTCCTCGTAGACGATCGACGCCAGAGTCATCACCTCGAGCCGCGAAAGGCCGCTGCGCTGCCGGGCGGCATCCCGCTCGGGGGTCCAGAAGCAGTCGTATTCGCGCTTCATGCGGCGGACCAGCTCCTCGGGGCGGATCGTCCAGTAGACCTCATAGGTGTCGGGGATGAACATCGAGAAGAGGGTCAGCGAGTCGAAACCCACCTCCTCGGCCAGCTTCTTCGACTGCAGCACCCGCAGGATGGAGGTCGAATCGGCATCGAGCTGCCGGGCGAGCTTGCGGGCAAGCTGCTCGGGCGTGCGGACGTTGTTGATCGAGATGCGCACGGGCGTCTGCAGCCCCAGCTTGAACATCCGCGCCACCTCGATGACGCTCATGCCCGGCTCAAGCACGTAGTGTCCCGGCTTGAAGCTCCCGGCAAGGTCGAGCCTGCGGGCATAGCAGCGGAAAGCCGCACGGTGCCTGATGCGGGGCATCAGCGAATCGGTCAGCTCCTCATAGAAGGCGTGCGAGCCGACAAAAAGTTCGTAGCGTTCGGGAACGGCATTGCCCTTGAAGGCGACAACGAACAGCGCCACGACGGCGACGAGAATCAGAACGAGGCCTCCGAGAAGCGTGCGGAGCAAGTTTTTTCTGCGCATCTCACTTTTTTTTTGCAAAGATATAAAAAATTCCTACTTTTGTGCCCGGGTGAGTCTTATACGACCAGCTCCTACAGAATCCCCCAGGCGAGGAATCGAGCAAGGGTATGTGGTCGTAGCGGTGCGATATAAGGAGCTCACCCTTTTTTGTTTTACCAATAAGAAGGAAACCATGATACGTCTGAATGTATTCATCCGCACGACGGAAAGCAACCGCGAGGAGTTGGTGAACACGGCCCGCGAACTGGTGGCCGCATCGCTCAAGGACGAGGGCTGCGTGGCATACGACCTCTTCGAGAGTTCAACGCGCCGCGATGTCCTGATGATCTGCGAAACGTGGAGCGACGCCAAGGCGCTCGCCGCACACGAGCAGGCGGCACACTTCACCACGCTCGTTCCGCGCATCCACCAGTTGGGAGAGATGAAGATCGAGAAGTTCGTCTTCTGATCCCGCAGCAGGCAACAAGGCAACGGCCGGATTCCTTCGACAGGAATCCGGCCGTCTCGTTTCCGGAGCAGAGAGTCGGGATCACTCCCCGACGGCCCGGAAGGCATCCTTGTAAAGGCCGCACACGGGGCAGGTCCAGTCATCGGGAATCTCCTCGAAAGGGGTGCCGGGGGCAATACCCGTCTCGGGATCTCCCTTTTCGGGATCGTAGACATAGTCGCAGGCCGTGCAGGCATACCGCTTCGGAATACAAAGATCGGCCACCTTGCGCCAATCGACAAGCCCCCAGAAGGCCTCGACGAAATCGGCCCGGCGGTTGCGGTAGTCGATGTAGTAGGCATGCTCCCAGACATCGATCGTCAGTACGGGGCGCAGCCCTTCGGTCAGCGGATTGCCGGCATTGGAGCGGGCCAGGATCGAGAGACGTCCCGACCGGTCGGCGACAAGCCATACCCAACCCGATCCGAACAACCCGACAGCCGCCTGCGTGAATTTCGCGCGGAACTCCTCGACCGAGCCGAAGTCGCGGGCCAGACGCTCGGCCAGCCCGGCCGGCATGGGTGACGGATCGGGGGTCAGCATCCGGAAGAAGAACTCGTGATTCCAGGCCTGCGCGGCGTTGTTGAAGAGCGCACCGTCGGCCGTGCGCACGATCTCGTCGAGCGGCAACTCCTCGTAGGGCGTACCGGCGATCAGGCGGTTGAGGTTGTCCACATAGGTCTTGAGGTGCTTGCCGTAGTGGTATTCGAGGGTCTCCCTGCTCATCTTCGGAGCAAGTGCTTCCATCGCATAGGGAAGCTCGGGCAACGTGTGTTTCATCTTTTCGAAGGTTTTGGTTCGGGGGAAGATAACAAAAATTCCGGTCCGTTGTGACAACGAACCGGAAAAAGCGATACTTCGGACCGTTCGGGTCTCCGCCGAACGGACACCGCGTCAGAAATTGAGCTTGACACCCGCCGTGAAATGGGCTCCCAGCTCCGGATACCACAGGTATTCGTACAACTTGCGGTTGATCAGGTTGCGGCCCTCGGCAAAGAGGGTCACACGGTTCGAGACATGCCAGTCGAAGTGGACCCGGAGATCGACGCCGAACGGAACCTCGACCCACGAGACGGCATTGCGGATCTCCGCCGGACCGTCACTGCCAGCGATATGCTCGACATCGAAGACATTCCACGTGCGGCAGCTCTGCATCACGGCCTCCACCCCGAAGCCGATCTTGCGGCCGGCGTAGGTGACCCCCACATTCCCTTCGAACGACGGCGAGGCATTGGCCCAGCGCTCCTCGTCGTTGTAGATATAGCCGTGCAGGCCGAGGTCGAACTTCAGCGCGCTCGTCGGACGGTATTCCACCTCGCCGTTGAACGACGTGACGGTCTGGCGTCCCTGCATCGGGCGGAAAACGCCCGGCATCAGTTCACCCAGAAGCTGCGGTTCGCCGGCCGATGCATCGAGGAACCGGTAACGCTCGGCAAACCAGTAGACCCGGTTGTCGTGGATCGTGAAGCCGGCATAGAGGCGGTAGGCAAAGCGATCGCGCCCCAGCGTACCGCCCACACCGAAGCGGCCGTTGTAATCGACCGAGCTGCGGTCGAGCCACGCTGTCTCGGAGAGGAAGGGATTCGCCCCGGCCAGCGACCGGAAGCTGTTGTCGCGGACGTCGCCGTCGATCTCGATGAACGGCTTCAGGCTGCGCGTCCCGAGGTTGATATCGAAATGGGCATAGGGAATCACATAGTTGCCCGTCTTCACGATCGGATCGGGGTCGGCGGCCGACTCGACGCGGTCGTGGTAGAAGTCGGCACCGATCTCCATGCGGATGACATCGCCGTCGATGCCGTAGCGCAGACCGGCACGGATCGTCTGCTGGTTGCTGCCGCCCAGATCGCGGCGGCCCGCCAGGTAGTCATACCCTACCCCGGCCGAAAGCATGTGGCGGCCGAAAGCCCGGGCGATACGCCCGAAAGCTGTCAGCGAAGTCTGACCGTAGGCCGCATCGAAATCCCGCTCGGAGTGGTCGAAGAAGAGGCTTCCGCCCACGCCGACCTCGAAATTCGTGCGCTCGAGGTTCTGGAAGTCATCGCCGATCCGGATATTCAGGCGCGCATCGCCGTAATCGTTCATCCGTCCCGGCTCGAAATCGCGCTCGCCAAGGTCCAGCCCCGGGGTGGCCCAGGCCCCGTAGCGGTGGAACATCCGGTTGTCGTAGGAGAGTTCTCCCTCGAGCACGTGCCGTCCGAGGTATTTGCCCGCGGCAACGCCCGCCCGGTTGTACATCCGCAGCGAGTTGTATTTGCCCCCGAAGTCGTTCTCGATGTCGGCATACCGCCCCTCGTGGTTCACGTAACCGATCAGATAGCCCGTCGAGGGGTTTTGCGTCGAGGCGTAGAAGTCCAGCACCGAATTGAGCGGATAACCCGCACCGGCCTTCAGGTAGAAGGGCTGCGGACGGTTGAACTCCCAGTAGGTTACCGTCGCCGGCCGGATCGGACGCGTCGTGAGCGTCGTCTGCAGCGACAGCGGCGTAATCGTATAGTCGATCTCGGGGCGAATGCGCGTCGTGTCGGTCATATCCGGCTCGACGGGCAGTTTGGCCGCGCTTCCCACACGCGGCACATAGGCCTTGGTCACTTCGACCTGCTTCTCGACCTGGGCCGCGCCCATCCGCGGCAGCGCCGCCAGCAACAGGGCGGCCAACAGCAGTTTTTTCATCGTCAGTTCTTCAGTTTTGCGATTCGCTCCTTTGCCTCGTCCACAATTCCGTCATCGGCCGGGGAGTATCCGTCGGCGACGCTCTGGTAGGTCGCACGCGCCTGGAAGGTATCGCCCTTGCGCACGTAGACATCGCCCAGCAGCAGGAAGGCCTTGGCCAGCCAGTAGGCATTGGGCTCCCGGTCGGAGAAGGCGAAGACCTCCGACTCGGTCTTGTCCAGATCGCCGCTCTCGAAGAGCGCCTCGATCACGTAGTAGGCCGCCTCGGAGCCCTCGCGGGTCTTCACGTCGGAGGCCAGCTCCTTATAGAGTTTCAGGGCCTGGTCCCGATCGCCCGATGCGCGCAGCTGGCCGGCCCAGGCATACTTCGCCTCGCGAAGCGCCGTGGCACCCGCATCGGCGTGTCCGCACACGTCGGCCGCCATGGCGGCGATCCGGTTGCCGTCGCCGCCCGCCACCGTAGCACGCACGTAGCCCGTCATGGCGGTCTCGCGGCCCGAGCGGGTTGTCGTCACGTCGTACAGACGCCGGTAGGCCGAAGCCGCCTCGTCGTAGCGTTTCTCGGCGAAGGTCAGTTCGGAGAGTTTCTCGAGCGCCTGCTCGGTATACTGGTTCGTACCCTGCTCCGTCAGGCGGGTGAGCGTCTCGATCGCACCCGCACGGTCGTCCGTACGGAGGCAGCAGTCGCTCAGGTAATAGAGGGCATCGGTCAGGTAATAGCCCTTCGGATAACTCGAAACATAGTTGCGCAGCGAGCGGGCCGCAGCGGCGGGGTCGCCCTTGAGGTAGAGATTCTGGGCCGCGACGAACGAGAGCGAATCGCGCGACTGGGCCGAGAGATCGCCCTCGAGGCCCGCCTTGGCCGCATAGTCGAAGTAGCCGTCCACGTCGCCCTGCGACACGTAGATCTCGCGGATGCCCTGCATGGCCTCCCGGGCCTCCGAGGAGCGGGGCGAAGCATCGACGACCATGTCGTAGTAATGCAGCGACTTCTGGCGGTCGCCCAGATTGAGATAGGCCAGGCCCAGGTCCGAGAGGGCCTGCGCACGGCGGGGCGAGGCGGGGAAATCGGCCACGAAGCGTTCGAGCTGCGCGGCACCCTCGGCATACTGCTCCTGCGCGATGAAACTGCGCCCCAGTTCGTAGGAGGCTTCGCTCACGTAGTCGCCCTCGCCGTCGGCGATGATCCGTCGCAGGGCCTCCTGCTTCTCGCCGGTACGGCCCAGGATGCCGAGCGTCACGGCACGCTTGTAGCGGGCATAGTGGCGTTCGGGCGTCGCCAGCGCAATGGCCCGGTCGTAGGAGGCGACGGCATCGTCGAAGCGGCGTTCGGCATAGTCCACGTCGCCCAGACGGTTCCAGGCGTCGGCCCGGTAACGGTCACGCGGGGTATAGACCTGCAGGAACTTGTCGAAGGAGCTGCGGGCCTGGGCCATCTCCTCCTTGTCGAAGGCGCAATAGCCCAGGTTGTACCAGGCCATCGCATACTCGCGCGCATCGCGCGGGGCTCGGCGCAGGTAGGCGTTGTATTTCGCGGCGGCAACCGGATAGTCTCCCTCGGCAAAGGCGATCTCGCCCTGCCAGAAAGAGTTGAGGGCCGAATACTTGGGGCTTACGTTCACCGCGGCGGACTCCTCGAGGTAACGCCGTGCGGCAGCCAGGTCACCCGCAGCATAGGCCTCAAGGCCCCGGAAATAGGTAATCTTCTGCAAGGCGGCACGGATGTCGGCATCGTCAGTAGGCATGGAGCGAATGGCGCGGTAGGCCGCATCGTAGTCGCGCGAATTGTAGTAGGCGGCAATCAGCAGCGTACGGGCCTCCCCCACACGCGGCGAGGAGGGATAACGCTCGATATAGCGGCTCAGCATGTTGATCGCACCGTTGAAGGCGCCGCCGCCCAGTTCGTACTGCAGTTTGGCGTAGTTGAAGAGCGCATCCTCGGCGATCGAGGCGTCGAGCGACTCGTCGGAGGCCATGGCGAAGGCCTGCATCGCCGCCTGCTTGTCACCCGCGCGCAGGTAACAGTCGGCCAGGTGGTAGGAGGCGTTCTGCGTCAGGGCATCCTCGGCGCCGCACGCCTTGCGGAGCCACTCGGCGGCCTCGTCGTAGCGGGCCGTGCGGTAGAGCGCGAACCCCTTCAGGTAGGAGGCATCCCGGTCCATCTCGCCGCCCGCAGCGGTGTAGCGCTCCATGTGCTCGATGGCGGCATTGTAGTCGTCGAGCCGGAACCACGACTCGGCGATCACCCGCTCGAGTTCGGCCTGCCGCTCGGGAACGGCCTTGCGCACCAGCTCCTCGCCGTGATCGACGACATAGCGGTAGTTGCCGTTGCGGAACTCGATCTGCAGCAGGTAGAAGGGTACCAGATCCCGGTAGGCGTCGCTGCGCGTCAGCTGCGTGAAGCCATCCTTGGCCCGATCGTAGCGCTCCTCGGCATAGTCGATATAGGAGCGGTAGTAGAGCGCATGGTCGGCATATTCGCTGCGGCTGCCGATCCGCGAGAAGCGGTCGTAGGCTGCGGCATAGTCTCCCTGGGTAAACTCGACATAACCCATGCGGATGTCGTACTGCTCGCGGCGCGGCGCACTCAGCGCCTTGTACTCGGTGCGTTCGAAGGCCTCGCGCGCCAGGGGCATGTTCCCCACGGCACAATAGTAGGAGCCCAGCGAGAAGCGCACGTCGTTGGCATAGACCGAACCGGGATGGCGCCGTTCGAAATCGCGGAGCGCCCCCTCGGCATCGTCGCTGCCCAGTTCCACGGCGCAGGCGGCCAGGTAGTAGTCGATCTCCTCGCGGGCAGCACGGTCGGCGGGATCGAGCAGGGCGCGGGCCCGCAGGAACTCATGCCGGGCGTCGCTCCAGCGGCCGTACCCGAAGAGGTCGCGGCCGCGCTCGAGCACGCTATTCAGGTCGGATGCGCCGCGCACCGTCAGCGAGCAGACGGACAGCAGCGTAAACAGGATAATCCGGAAGTTTCGCATAATGGACGAAATATGAATTGTCGCAAAGATAATATTTCCGCCGTGCAAAGCCAAATTTTTTCAACCGACTGCCGCACGGCATCAACGAACGCCCGGCCCGCCGCCGTCGGAGGCGTCGAAATCGAAGCGCAGTTGGAGACACTCCCCGCCGGCTTCGGGCGAATTGCCGACCGCTAGCCCGATCAGGCGGATCTTGCGCCCGTGGAAATCGACCCCGGCCAGCAGCGCGTCGGAGACACGGCGCAGGGTTTCGGGCGAATCCACGGCCGAAAAGAGGGTCTTCGAGCGCGTGATCTGGCGGAAGTCGTCGAACTTGAGCTTCAGCACCACGGTCTTGCCCTTGAACTCATGGCGCAGCAGACGCCCCCACACCTCCTCGCGGACGGCCGAGAGTTCGAGGCCCAGCAGCTCGCGGTCGTCGGTATCCTCGGCGAAGGTCGTCTCGGCCCCCAGCGACTTGCGTATCCGATGGGGCTGCACCTCGCGGTCGTCGATCCCGCGGGCATAGCCGTAATAGAGATGTCCGGCCTTGCCGAAATGGTGCACCAGAGCCGCCTCGTCCCAGGCCCGCAGGTCGGCGCCGGTGCGGATCCCCAGCCGGTGCATCCGCTCGGCCGTGACAGCACCGATGCCGAAAAAGCGCTCGACGGGGAGCGCCGCAACGAATGCCTCGACCTCCGGAGGCGAGATGGTGAAGAGTCCGTCGGGTTTGCGGTAGTCGGAGGCGATCTTGGCCAGCATCTTGTTCACGGAGACCCCGGCCGAGGCCGTGAGTCCCGTCTCCCGGAGGATGCGGGCCTTGATCTCCCGGGCGACAAGCGTCGCCGACGGCAGTTCGGAGACATCGAGGAAGGCCTCGTCGAGCGAAAGCGGCTCGACCCGGTCGGTATAGTCGTGGAAGATGGCGCGGATCTGCTGCGAAACGGTCTTGTAGACCTCGAAACGTGCCGGGACGAAGATCAGCCCGGGGCACAGCCGCCGGGCCAGCACCGAGGAGATGGCCGAATGTACACCGTAGGGGCGGGCTTCGTAGCTGGCCGTCGCGACGACACCCCGCGGGCCGTCGTAACCCACGGCCAAGGGACGCCCCCGGTAGGAAGGGTTGTCGCGCTGCTCGACCGACGCATAGAAGGCGTCCATGTCGATGTGTATGATCTTCCGCTGCACGGGTCAGGGACGGATGTCGCGGCAGTTGCGCTTGTCGGTGATCGTCCCGTCGTCGAGTACGACCACTCCGTTGCGCGCCCGCAACATCGTCTTCATCGTCGAGGCGTCGATGTTGTAGCAGCGCACCTCCCCCGAGCCGAAGTCGTGCCAGCAGACATCGTAGAGCGGATCGGGCGTCAGGCAGACTACCTGCGCCCCCTCCGCCGCGGCGTGCTCCACGAGCCGCGCCATACGCCGCGCGCACCGCGGCGAGAGGCGGTCGAACGAAGTCACGCAGAGCATGTAGAGACGGCCCGGAGTCGAGAGCACCTCCCCGGTGGCATCGCCTTCGGCATCGCGCAGGGCAAATTCGCTGATCAGCGGCCGGATGGCCGGGACGTCGCTCGTCGTCCGCGTATCGACCCACTCCCACGTGTCGGCATCCTGCCACTCGGGATCGTCGAGAGAGAATTCACGCTCCTCGCCCGTCTTCAGGTTGCGGTAAACGAGCACCGTCTCCGACTCGCCCGGAGCCACCGACGGGGCCTGCATCGCCTCGCGGATGTTCACACCGACCTTGTAGGGCAGGAAGTCGATCAGCGGCAGGTGGATGTAACAGTAATAGCCCAGGTACATCGAGAGGCTGAAGAAGACGCAGGTGAGGGCGATCTCCAGCGGTTTGAAGGCAAAGATGCGGTCGGGGCGGTAACGCCACCACACCACGAAGGCCATGGGCAGCAGCACGAGGTTCTTGAAGAAGGTCTCCCACGGCGTGAGCTTGAGCGCCTCGCCGAAGCAGCCGCAGTCCTCGACCGGGAGCAGCGTGGCGCTGAGCAGCGTAAGCAGCGTGAAGAAGATCATCGAGGCCAGCGCGAAGATCGAGATGAGACGGATGCGGACCTTGAAAAGCAGCATGCAGCCCATCATCAGCTCGGCGCCGCACAGCCAGATCGAGAAGGTCATCGACGCCGGTTCGAGGACCTCCATGCCGTAGATCGAGAGGTATTCATTGACCTTCAGGGCCGTGCCCCACGGGTCGATCACCTTCGTGAAGCCCGAGAGGATGAACGTGCAGGCCAGGATCAGCCGGCAGGCGTGCGACAGCAGCTTGAAGCTGCGTTTCTGACGGATCGAAGGTTTCATTTCCGGGAAAGTATCGGTGCGAGCGCCTCGCGGATTTTCGAAAAGATTCCCTCGGGCGTATCCATCGCTCCCGAGGCATCGCTGCAGTCGATGACCTGCAGCTGCGGATCGGCCGCGGCGGCGGCCAGGTAGACCTCACGCACGCGACGCTGGAGGTCGAGGGCATCCTCGTGGATGTCGCGGCCGCCCCGGAGGTAGTCGCGGTCGTCGCCCTCGCGCGTCTCCGCAAGTTTGCGTTCGGTGAACGAGAAAGGTACGTCGAGGAAGAGCGACAGGTCGGGACGCGGCAAGCCGTTGTGGACGAACTCCAGGTCGAGGATCCACCGCATCAGCCGGTCACGCTGCTCCCCGGCGGGCAGTTTCGCACACTGGTAGCCGACATTCGAATAGACATAACGGTCCAGTACGACGGCCCGTCCCCCGGCCAGCCACTGCCGGATCTGTGGCGCGAAGTCGGCCCGGTCACCGGCAAACAGCAGCGCCACAAGATAGGGATCGACCTGCCCCACCCCGCCAAACTCGCCCCGCAGGAAGCGGGCGATCAGTTCGCCGTAAACCGGAGCGTCGAAGCGCGGGAAATGGACATATTCGCTCTCCACGCCCCGCTCGGCCAGCAGGCGGCGCAAAAGACGGACCTGGGTCGATTTGCCCGCACCGTCCAAACCTTCGAGTACGATAAACATCGGTATAGCGTATAATTTGCAACAGTCTCTTCATTTGCCCAGCCACACGCGAGGCTCCCCTCAGCGGAGCATGCGGACGGCGCGGGCAACGCCGTCGGCCAGTGCATCGACCTCGGAAAGGGTGTTGTAGAGCCCGAACGAGGCGCGGCACATGCCGGTGACACCGTAGTGGTCCATCACCGGTTCGGCGCAATGTTGTCCCGTGCGGACGGCGATCCCCAGCTTGTCGAGGATCATGCCCAGGTCATAATGGTGTACCTCCTCGACGTTGAACGACACGATGGCGCACTTGTCGGGGGTCGTGCCGTAGATCGTCACCCCGTCGATGGCCGCAAGGCGCTCCGCGGCGCGATGCAGCAGGGCTGTTTCGTGGGCCTCGATCTCCGCGGGATCGAACCCCTGCAGGAACCGCACGGCCTCGCCCAGCGCAATGGCCCCGATGAAGTTGGCCGTACCGGCCTCGAACTTGAGCGGAACGGGTGCATAGGTAGTCCGGGCGAAGGTCACCCGATCGACCATGTCGCCGCCCCCGAGGAACGGGGGCATCTCCTCGAGCAGGCGGCGTTTGCCGTAGAGTACGCCGATGCCCGTCGGGCCGTAGAGTTTGTGGCCCGAGAAGGCATAGAAGTCGCAGTCCAGGGCACGGACATCGACTCCGCCGTGCACGACGCCTTGGCAGCCGTCCACCACCACGATCGCACCGGCCCGATGGGCCGCCTCGATGATCGGGCGCAGGTCGGGCCTCGTGCCGAGCGTATTGGAGGCCTGCGTGACGGCCACCACGCGCGTGCGGTCGTCGAGCAGCGAGGACAGCTGCTCCGTACGGAGCGCACCCGCATCATCGAACGGGAGGACCCGGATTCCGGCTCCCTTGCGCTCGGCCAGCAGCTGCCACGGAACGATGTTCGAGTGGTGCTCCATCTCGCTGACGACGATGTTGTCGCCCGCATGCACGAAACGTTCGCCCCAGGCGTAGGCCACCGTATTGAGCGACGCCGTGGCTCCGGCCGTGAAGACGACCTCCTCCTTTTCGGCCGCACCGATGAAACCCGCGATCGTGGCGCGGGCCGACTCGTACTGCTCGGTCGCCTCCTCCGAGAGCAGATGGACCCCGCGGTGGATGTTGGCGTTCAGCTCGCGGTGGAGCATATCGACCTTGTCGATTACCGAACGGGGTTTCTGCGCCGTGGCCCCGCTGTCGAGGTAGACCAGCGGCTTCCCATAAACCGTGCGGGAGAGGATCGGAAACTCCCCGCGTATCTTTTCGACGTCGAACATCGGATCAGAGTTTTTCCATTTTTTCGCTGACCAGCTCCATGACCGCCTCGTGCAGCGGCTCGAAACTGCTGCGGCGCACGATGTCGCCGACAAAGCCCTCGATCTGCAGCCGCCGGGCCGCGGCTTCGCTCAGTCCGCGCTGGCGCATGTAGTAGATCGCCTCGGCGTCCATCTGCCCGACCGTGGCGCCGTGCGAGCACTTCACGTCGTCGGCATAGATCTCCAGCTGGGGCTGCGTCGTGATGCGCGCCGTGCGGCTCAGGAGCATATTGCGGCTCTGCTGGCGGGCATCGGTGCGCTGCGCGTCGGGTGCCACGTAGACCAGTCCGCCGAACTCCCCCACGGCCTCGCCCCCGGCAACCCCCTTGACCGAGGAGCTGCTGCGGCAATCGGAGACCCGGTGCGCCGTGTGGAGTTTCAGCACGCAGTGCTCGGAGCCCCCGACCAGGAAGGCGGCGCCCACCTCGCTCGAGGCCCCACGGCCTTCGAGCTCGATGCGGTACGAGGCGTTGGCGCTCGACAGCTGCACGGCCGTCATGCGGCACTCGCTACGGCCGCCCTGGTGTACCTCGACCTCGGCAAAAGCCTCGCCCAGGAACAGCTCGGTCAGTTCCAGCCGGGCATCCTCGCCCAGCGAGAGTTCGATATGCGACAGATCGGGAGCGCGGTGCACCACGATCAGGTGCCCCTCGGCCCCGGGGGCCACCTCGACCCGCAAGTTCTGCGGATCGACCGCCGCGTAGGGCGTCTGCGACCGCTCCGCGATCCGGAGCGCATCCGCGCCGACCGGCCGGCAGGTGCGGATGATTTCACCCATGCGGTCCATCATGCCCCGTATTCGTTGATGAGCCAGTCGTAGCCCTCCTTCTCGAGCTTGAGCGCCAGCGTCTTGTCGCCCGTATAGATGATCCGGCCCTTGTAGAGCACGTGCACCACGTCGGGTACGATGTAATCCAGCAGACGCTGGTAGTGCGTGATGACCACCGTGGCGTTCTGCGGCGTATGGAGTTTCGTGACGCCGGTGGCCACGATCCGGAGCGCATCGATGTCAAGGCCCGAGTCGGTCTCGTCGAGGATGGCCAGTTTGGGATCGAGCATCGCCATCTGGAAGATCTCGTTCTTCTTCTTCTCACCGCCCGAAAAACCCTCGTTCACGGCACGCGACGTGAGTTTCGAGGAGAGCTCCACGACGGCGCTCTTCTCGCGCATCAGGTGCAGGAACTCGGCGGCCGAGAGCGGCTCCTCGCCGCGGAAGCGGCGCTGTTCATTGACAGCCAGCTTCATAAAGTTGGCCATCGTGACCCCGGGAATCTCGACCGGGTACTGGAACCCGAGGAAAAGGCCCATCCGGGCGCGGTCCTCGATCGGCAGCGACAGCAGGTCGCGGCCCAGGAACTCGACCGAGCCCTCGGTGACGGTAAATTTCTCGTTGCCGGCCAGGACCGATGCCAGGGTCGATTTGCCCGAACCGTTCGGGCCCATGATGGCGTGCACCTCGCCGGCCTTCACCTCGAGGTCAATGCCCCGAAGGATCTCCTTGCCATCGACAGTAGCGTGCAGATTGCTTATTTTCAGCATAACGTATCGTTTTTTCTATTCTTCACTCATTCTTTCGCACTGCAGCGGAAGCGGCATCAGCCGACGCTCCCCTCCAACTGCAGAGCCAGCAGCTTCTGGGCCTCGACGGCAAACTCCATGGGCAGCTTCGAGAGCACCTCGCGCGCATAACCGTTTACGATCAGGCCGACGGCGTCCTCGGTCGAAAGCCCCCGCTGGTTGCAGTAGAAAAGCTGGTCGTCGGAGATTTTCGAGGTGGTGGCCTCATGCTCGACGACCGCCGTCGGGTTGCGGCTGTCGATCACCGGGAAGGTGTGGGCCCCGCAACGGTCGCCGATCAGCAGCGAGTCGCACTGCGAGTAGTTGCGCGCATGCTCGGCCCCCTTTGCCACGCGGACCAGACCGCGGTAGGAGTTCTCGCTGCGCCCGGCCGAGATGCCCTTCGAGACAATCCGGCTGCGCGTGTTGCGGCCGATGTGGATCATCTTCGTGCCGGTATCGGCCTGCTGGAAGTTGTTGGTCATGGCCACTGAGTAGAACTCGCCCACGGAGTTGTCGCCCGCGAGGATGCAGCTCGGGTATTTCCACGTGATGGCCGAACCGGTCTCGACCTGCGTCCACGACAGGCGGGCGTTCTCGCGGCAGATACCCCTCTTGGTCACGAAGTTATAGATGCCGCCCCGCCCCTCGCGGTCGCCCGGGTACCAGTTCTGCACAGTCGAGTACTTGACTTCGGCGTCGCGCTCGACGACGATCTCCACGACGGCGGCGTGCAGCTGGTTCTCGTCGCGCATCGGGGCCGTACATCCCTCGAGGTAGCTCACATAGGCCCCTTCGTCGGCCACGATAAGCGTGCGCTCGAACTGTCCGGTGCCCGCGGCATTGATGCGGAAATAGGTCGAAAGCTCCATCGGGCAGCGCACTCCCTTCGGGATGTAGCAGAACGACCCGTCGGAGAAGACCGCGGCATTGAGCGCCGCATAGAAGTTGTCGGTATAGGGAACGACGCTCCCGAGGTACTTGCGGACCAGATCGGGATGGTCGCGCAGTGCCTCCGAGATCGAGCAGAAGATGATGCCCTTCTCAGCCAACGTCTCGCGGAAAGTGGTCTTCACCGAGACGGAGTCCATCACGGCATCGACGGCAACGCCTGCCAATGCCATCTGCTCCTCGAGCGGAATGCCCAGTTTGTCGAACGTGCGCTTGAGCTCGGGATCGACCTCGTCCATCGAGCCGAGGGGTTTCTTCGCCTTGGGCGCCGCATAATAGATGATGTCCTGAAAATCGATTTCGGGGATGTGCAGGTGGGCCCACGTGGGCGGCTCGAGCGTCAGCCAGTGGCGGTAGGCCGCCACGCGCCGCTCGGTCATCCACTCCGGCTCGCCCTTCCGGGCCGAAATCTCGCGCACGACCTCCTCCGAGAGCCCCTTGCCGAGCAGTTCGGTTTCGATGTCGGACGTAAAGCCGTATTTGTATTCCTGATCCCGGATGTCCTCCAGGATATCGCGTTCGTTTTCTGCCATAGTAAGCCAAATATCGTACAAAGATACAAAATCTCCGAACAAAACAGAAATCCCGGACTGCAAATCTGATTCCGCGGCCGCGGCCACGGCATGAAAAACAGAAATTTTATCCGTAATTCTTTGCAGTTCGATAAAAAGATTCTATATTTGCACACCCTTTCGGAAGAAACAGACCGAAAACGGTGCCCGGAGAGATGGGTGAGTGGCTGAAACCACCGGTTTGCTAAACCGACGTACGGGGCAACCCGTACCACGAGTTCGAATCTCGTTCTCTCCGCCAAGGAACAACGCAAAAGATTGCAACCCCTGTAAATTGCTAATTTACAGGGGTTTTTATTTCGATCAACATAAATTCACACGACGAAATCAGAAAACCAATTATCGGAATTCCGCATGATGATTCTTCTCCAAAAATCAACTCCCGGCATACGATATGGACAAGAAGCATAACACCATAACCACCTTCCATGCTCCGGACCTCTCCACGCGGCAGGAACTTCCGGTTGCCGGAGGAGCCGTCAAGGCCGGATTTCCGTCTCCGGCCGACGACTTTCTCGACTCGCCGCTCGACCTGAACCGCGAACTGGTGCACAACCCCGCCTCGACCTTCTTCGTGCGGGTCTCGGGCGACAGCATGGCCGGGGATGGCATCGGCGACGGTGACCTGCTCGTCGTCGATCGTTCAGTCGAACCCTATGACGGCTGCATCGCCGTTTGCTACGTCGATGGGGAGTTCACGGTCAAGCGCGTGCGTCTCGAAAAGGGGTGCGCATGGCTCATGCCCTCGAATCCGAAATACCGTCCGATACGTGTCGATGCCGAAAATGATTTCCAGATCTGGGGCATCGTCCGCCACGTCATCAAAACCTTCAAATAGGCGACCATGTACGGGCTCTGCGACTGCAACAACTTCTACGCCTCCTGCGAACGGGTTTTCCGGCCCGATCTGGTGGGACGCCCCGTCGTGGTGCTCTCGAACAACGACGGCTGCATCATCGCCCGCTCGAACGAGGCCAAGGCCCTCGGCATCGGCATGGGGCAGCCCTTCTACCAGATCCGGCCGCTCATCGACCGCGGGCTGGTCACGGTTTTTTCTGCCAACTTCGCATTGTACGGCGACCTGTCGCGCCGCGTGATGGCGACGCTCCGCTCGCTGGTGCCCGGCATCGAGGTCTACTCGATCGACGAGGCCTTCTTCGACCTGCGGGGCATGGCCGAGCCGCTCGACGAGTTGGGACGTTCGATCGGCCGCACGATCCGTCGCAACGTCGGGATTCCGGTCAGCATCGGCATCGCCCCGACCAAGACGTTGGCCAAGATCGCCTCGAAGCTGGCCAAGCAGTATCCCCGGCTCAACGGCTGCTGCTACATGCACCGCCCGGAGGATATCACGAAGGTGCTGCGGAAATTCCCTCTGCTGGATGTCTGGGGCATCGGTCGTCGCTACGGGCGGATGTTCGACCGCATGGGGCTCCGCACGGCACAGCAGTTTGTCGAGTTGCCGCAGGAGTGGGTACGGGCCCGCATGGGGGTCGTGGGGCTGCGGACGTGGAACGAGTTACAGGGGATGGAGTGCATCAGTTTCGAACATATGCCTCCCCGCAAGCAGCAGATCACCCTCTCGCGCTCCTTTCCGCACGAGATCCATACGCTGGAGGAGCTGGACCCGATCGTCGCCGAGTTCGCCTCGATGTGCGCCGAGAAACTGCGCGGCGAAGGGTCGGTCTGTCGTGAGGTGCATTGCTACCTCTTCACCAACCGCCACCGCGAGGATCAGCCCCAGCGTTACGAAACAAGCCTGCAGCTGCTGCCCGAACCGACCGACAGCACGCTGGAGATCGTGCGGCAGGCCCGCATTGCCCTGCGGCAGGTCTTCCAGCCGGGTTATGGCTACAAGAAGGCGGGCGTGATCCTCTCGCAGACCGCACCCCGATCGGGGTTGCAGGGCTCGCTCTTTACGCCGGACTCGCACGAGAAGCACGCCCGGCTGATGGCCGTGCTCGACTCGGTGAACAAGGTCTGCGGCCGGGGGACACTCGTCGTCGCGGCACAGGGCACCGAACCCTTCCGCATGAACCGCGAACACCTCTCGCCCCGCTATACGACCGACTGGAAGGAACTGCTGGTAGTCAAGGCCGGGCCGAAAGGCAAAAAGTAGCAAACGCTCAGCCCTCCCACTCCGGCGACATCGGTTTTTTTAACACCTTTGTCACATCCATTTCATGGTCATTTCAGATTTCGTCACCAACTTTGCACCACAATTGCATGTGTAAGAAACACCCAGAAAACAGATGAGAATGAGAAAACTCGCCGTTCTGTCGCTTCTCCTGCTCGGCTGCACCCGCGTCCTGGCGCAGGAAAAAACGGAGGCGCTCCGCCAAAATCCCGAACAATCATTTTTCCACCGCACCCAGTTTTCCATAACCGACTCGCTGGCCGACGACGAGATGTTGCTTGCCCGGCTGCGCAACATGCCGAACCTCGAGGTCGGAAAGGGAATCACGTTCCGTCCCCGAAACGACTGGTTCGAGCTGACGATGCGTTTCCGCATGCAGAACCTCGTGGCCCTCTCGTTCGACCGCGATTTCTCGCTCACCGAAACCGAAGCCCGCGTCAAGCGGCTCCGGCTTCGCTTCGACGGATACATCTATTCGCCCAAACTGGTCTACTCGATCCAGCTTGGATTCACCGGATACGACGCCGAAACACTGCCCAACGGCAACACGAACATCATCCGCGACGCCATCGTCTACTATGTTCCCAACGCCCGGTGGAACATTGGATTCGGACAGACCAAGATCAAGGCCAACCGCGCCCGGATCAACTCGTCGAGCGCCCTGCAGTTCGTAGACCGCAGCATCGTGAACAGCCAGTTCAACCTCGACCGCGACTTCGGGTTCTTCGGAGAATACAACCTCGGCGAAGGCGACGGGTTCAACCTCTCGGCCAAGGGTTCCGTTACGCTCGGTGAAGGCCGCAACTGGGGAAATTCAACGGATGGAGGCCTCGCCTACACGGGGCGTCTGGAGCTCTACCCGCTCGGCCGGTTCGGTGCGAAGGGAGACCTGCTGGAGGGCGACTTCGACTACGAGGAGCAGGTTCGCATCCTTCTGGCCGGGGCCTGGTCGTTCAACGACAACGCCTCCCGTTTCCAGGGACAGCGCGGAGCCATGATGCCCGAGGGCGAAACCCGTGACATCAACTCCTATTTCGTGGACTTCATCCTCAAATACCGCGGCTGGGCATTCTATACCGATTTCATGGGGCGTACGAGCAGCGACCCCCTCTTCGACACCGACCGCAACGCTTTCATCTACGACGGATGCGGTCTCAACCTGCAGACCAGCTACCTGTTCAACGGCAAATGGGAGATCGCCCTGCGCAACTCGACGCTC
>FR892023.1:189106-225321 GCA_000434235.1 Alistipes sp. CAG:268
CGCTGGCCGGGTACAGAAACTGGAACCAGACCACGATCGGCGTGACGCGCTACATCATCGGCCACAGCCTGAAGGTACAGGCCGACGCCTCATACAACTACCGCAGCGAATCGGCAACGCCCGACTACAACCGCTGGGAGATCCGGTTCCAGCTCGAGCTCGGGCTCTGACCGGAAAGACCGCTGCAGCCGGCGATCCGGTCGGCCGCAGGCAGGCGCCGCTCGAAAAAAGAGAAGTCCCCGGAAGTTCCTGCATGGGAACTTCCGGGGACTTCCGTATCGTCGCACCGGAATGGATCAGAGGATCCGGAGTGCAATCCGGGCACAGGCCTCGGCATCGGCCAGGGCGTTGTGGTGGTGCTCCAGGTCAAAGCCGCAGGCAGCCGAGACGGTGTGGAGCTGGTGGTTGGGAAGGCTCCGCCCGAAGACCCGGCGCGAAGCCCGGCAGGTGCAGTAGAACCGGTAATCGGGATAGGGCATTCCATAGAGGTTGAAGACGGCACGCAGGCACCCCTCGTCGAAGGGCGAATTATGTGCCACGAGCGGAAGGCCCTCGATACGCGGGGCCACCTGGTCCCAGACCTCGGCGAAATCGGGGGCATCGACCGTATCCTCGTAGGTCAGGCCGTGGATTGCCGTCGTAAAACGGCTGTAAAAGTTCGGGCGCGGACGGATCAGGCTGTAGAACGTATCCCGGATCTCCCCGTCGCGGACCACCACCACGCCGACCGAGCAGACGCTCGTGCGTTGGCCGTTGGCCGTTTCGAAATCTATGGCTGCAAAATCGTTCATTCCCGGATCGTTTTCACTCCGGCAAAGGTAACCATTCCGGAGTTGAAAAGCAAATCGGACACGCCGGGTTTACCCTTCGGATACAGGGAAGCCGCACCCCCGGCAAGGGATGCGGCTTCAACAGGTGGCTCCGTCGCCCTACTCCCACTCGATCGTGGCGGGCGGTTTGGAGGAGATGTCGTAGACGACGCGGTTCACGCCGCGGACCTTGTTGATGATCTCGTTCGAGACATCGGCCAGGAACTCATAGGGAAGGTGCACCCAGTCAGCCGTCATGCCGTCCGTAGAGGTCACGGCACGCAGGGCCACGCAACTCTCGTAGGTGCGCTCGTCGCCCATCACGCCGACACTCTTGACCGGCAGCAGGATGGCGCCTGCCTGCCAGACCTTGTCGTAGAGGCCCCACGCGCGCAGCGCATCGATGTAGATCCGGTCCACGTTCTGCAGGATCTCCACCTTCTCGGCCGTGATGTCGCCCAGGATGCGGATCGCAAGGCCCGGACCCGGGAAGGGATGGCGGCCGATGAGCTGGTCGGAGATGCCCAGCGAGCGGCCCACGCGGCGCACCTCGTCCTTGAACAGAAGACGCAGCGGCTCGACGACCTTCAGGTTCATCTTCTCGGGAAGGCCGCCCACATTGTGGTGCGACTTGATCGTGGCCGACGGTCCGTTCACCGAGCACGACTCGATGACGTCGGGATAGATCGTACCCTGCGCCAGCCACCGCACGTCGCGAATCTGCATGGCCTCCTCGTTGAATACCTCGACGAAGTCGCGGCCGATGATCTTGCGCTTCTTCTCGGGCTCGGTAACCCCGGCCAGGTCGCCGAGGAATTTCGCACCGGCCTTGACGCCCTTGACGTTGAGACCCATGTTCTTGTACGACTCGAGCACCTCTTCGAACTCGTTCTTGCGCAGCAGGCCCGAATCAACGAAGATGCAGTAGAGGTTCTTGCCGATGGCCTTGTGCAGCAGGACGGCGGCCACCGAGGAATCGACACCTCCCGAAAGGCCCAGCACGACCTTGTCATCGCCCAGCTTCTCGCGCAGTTCGCGCACGGTAGTCTCGACGAAGCTCTCCGAGGTCCACGACTGGGAGCATCCGCAGATGCCTGCGACGAAGTTCTTCAGGAGCTGCTTGCCGTCGGTCGAATGGTAGACCTCGGGGTGGAACTGGATACCCCACGTCTGCTCGCCCTCGATGTGAAAGGCGGCGACGCGCACGTCCTCCGTGCTGGCAACGATCCGGTAGGAGTCGGGGACCCGCGTAATCGTATCGCCATGCGACATCCACACCTGCGTGGGCGAAGGAAGGTCCTTCATGAGCGCATCCTCGGGATCGCTCACCGTGAGCATCGCGCGTCCGTATTCGCGGCTCGGAGCCGGCTGCACCTCGCCGCCGAAGGCGTGGGCCAGGTACTGTGCGCCGTAGCAGACGCCCAGCAGCGGCAACCGCCCCTTGATCTGCGAGAGGTCGGGCGTCGGGGCCTGGGCATCGCGCACCGAAGAGGGGCTGCCCGAGAGGATCACACCCCGCACCGAAGCGTCGATCGGCGGAATCTTGTTGAAGGGGTGGATCTCGCAATAGACGTTCAGCTCACGCACACGCCGCGCAATAAGCTGCGTGTACTGCGACCCGAAGTCGAGAATCACTATTTTTTCCTGCATTCTGTTGTGTAGGTTTTATGAGTTCTTCACTGGACGGTTATAACAGCCTGCCTTGCGCATCTCGGCGGCAAAAGCCTCCGGACCGACTTCCCGGATCCGCTCGATGCAACCCCTGCGGTCGGAGCGGAAAATCACACCGAAAACCTTTCCGACGAAGCTGTTGAATTTCCGGCATTCCGGCAGCGGCATCAACATACATTCGGCACAACTCTGCCAGCCATGTTCAAGGCAACAGGCCCGGACTTTGCACCATGCCGCCTTTTCGTTCGCACGGCATCCCGGGCACCGCCCCTTCGCATAAGCCCGGCAGGCTTCGCAAAAGAGTCCGCAGGCTGCTATTTCCGGTTTCATTTCCTATCGCTCGCTCGAGTAGTTCGGAGCCTCGCTCGTGATCGTCACGTCGTGCGGATGGCTCTCGTGCATGCCCGAAGAGGTGATGCGGATGAACTGAGCTTTCTGGAGCGTCCGGATATCCTTGGCTCCGCAGTAGCCCATGCCCGAGCGCAGGCCGCCGATGAGCTGGTAGACCGTCTCGCTCAACGCACCCTTGAACGGCACGCGGGCCACGATGCCCTCGGGAACGAGTTTGTTGATGTTGCCCTCGCAGCCCTTCTGGAAATAACGGTCGGCCGACCCCGCCTTCATGGCGTCGATCGAACCCATGCCGCGGTAGGCCTTGAACTTGCGGCCGTTGTAGATGATCGTGTCGCCCGGAGCCTCCTCCGTACCGGCGAACATCGAACCGATCATCACGCAGTCGCCGCCCGCAGCCAGTGCCTTGACGATATCGCCCGAATAGCGCAGTCCGCCGTCGGCGATCACCGGGACACCCGAACCTTCGGCGGCCTTGGCGGCGGCATAGATCGCCGAGAGCTGCGGGACGCCCACACCGGCGATGATGCGCGTCGTGCAGATCGAGCCCGGGCCGATGCCGACCTTGATGCCGTCGGCACCCGCCTCGATGAGGAACTTTGCAGCCTCGGCCGTGGCGATGTTGCCCACGACGACGTCGAGCGACGGATACTTGGCCTTGATCTCGCGCAGCGTCTTGACGATGTTGCGCGAATGGCCGTGTGCCGAATCCAGCACCACGGCATCGACATCCTCGGCAACGAGTGCGGCGACACGCTCCATGGCGTCGGCCGTGATACCCACTCCGGCAGCCACGCGCAGACGGCCCTTGTCGTCCTTCGAGGCGTTGGGATGGTCCTGCACCTTCGTAATATCCTTATAGGTGATGAGCCCCACGAGGTGGCCTTCGTCGTCCACGACGGGCAGCTTTTCGATCTTGTTGTTGAGCAGCACCTCCGAGGCGTTGGCCAGATCGGTGCGATGCGTGGTGATGAGCCGGTCGCCCGGGGTCATCACCTCGGCGATCAGGCGCGACATGTCGCGCTGGAAGCGCAGGTCGCGGTTCGTAACGATACCGATCAGCCGACGGTCGGCATCCACGACTGGAATACCTCCGATCTTGTTCTCCTTCATCAGATTCAGGGCATCGCCCACGGTGTTGTCCTTCGAGATGGTCACCGGATCGTAGATCATGCCGTTCTCGGCACGCTTCACCCGGCGCACCTGCGCAGCCTGCTCGGCGATGGACATGTTCTTGTGGATCACACCGATGCCGCCTTCACGCGCCAGAGCGATGGCCAACGGAGCCTCCGTCACGGTATCCATCGCGGCGGAGACGATGGGGATGTTGAGTTTGATATTTCGCGAAAAGCGGGTGCGGACATCGACCTCTCGCGGCAACACTTCCGAATAGGCGGGTACAAGCAGCACATCGTCGAACGTAAGTCCTTCGGGCTGAACCCTTTCATTGATAAAAGACATAATGAACGTGGATTTTTGTTGCTCGCAAAATTAAGCATTTTAATTGGAATACGAAAGAGAAGCCCCGAAATTATCGAAGAAAAAAGCCCGCAAGGGATTTCGAGAACGGCACACGGCTCCGGCCGCCGTGCACAGACTCAGAAGCTCTTGAAGGGAACCGGATAGTCGCATCCGTTCACGGCCCCGTACTCGGAAACGTAGGCCTGATAGCGGCGACGGGCCTCGTCGGTCTTCTTCAATCGCAGCAGGGAGCGGATCAGACACGAGAGGGCCAGCTCGTTCAGCGGGTCGATATGGAACACCGCATCGGCCAGGCTGCAGGCCGAGGCATAATCCTCCTCATCGAAGGCCTGGGTCAGTTCGGCCGTGAGCGACGGTTCGAGGCGCCGTTCGAGGTCGGCCTTGAACGAGTCGAAGATCGGCTGGTCGGCCGACTTGAGGAACTTGCCACGCGAAAGGATGCGGACCAGCTCCTCGCGGCGCTCACCTCCGCCCGAAGACTCCAGCAACTCGAAGCAGCGCGTATAGTCGCAATAGAACGGCGGCGTCTGCACGATCCGGAAGCACCCCTTGCTGTAGAGCAGTTCGACTCCGTCGATCTCGTTGAGAATCTTGCGCAGGTGGTTCAGGGTCACGCCCCGGATGTTCTTGGTCTTCGACTCGGGACGGTCGGGCCACATCAGGCTGCTCAGTTTCGGCGAAGGGATTCCCTCTCCGTCGCTGTACTGCAGGACAAGACAGAACATCTGCTTGAGCCGCACGCTGAACAGGTAGGTAATATCGCGGTTGCGGCGGTCGTAGACCGTGAAATCACCGAACAGGCAGACCGAATTCGGCCCCGCCGGGTTTTCAGGTGCGGCATCCGCGGGCAAACCGGAGCCGGAACCGGTTCCCGAGCGAAGAAGTGCCCTGCGGCGCATTCTGTACCACACGCCCCCGCCGATCAGCAGGCACAGCGCTCCCGCCGCAACGCCCCACACCGTAGCACCCCGCCGTTCCTCGGAGAGCGCATCCAGCTCTTCGGCCGTAATCGGAGGAAAACTCAGCACATAGATCTTCAGACGCGAACGGATATCGTCGTCGAACTCCTGCACGGCAGCGTAGAGGCTGTGGAGCGAAGCGTCATAGTAGAGGTTGGCATTGGTCGTGATCTTGTCCGAACGGATCGGGATCGAGTCGCCCAGGATCTCACAGGTGCCGTCGTCGATGGAAAAACGGTACAGCCGCAGATAGGAGTCCGAATAGATCTCGGGATAGCACAGCGTATAGAATGCCGACGGATCGGGAATCACCATGCTGCGGACCGGGACCACGTTGTCGCCCTCCCAGGGCAGCTCCCAGAGTTTGCGAATGCGGCGTGTGGCCAAGTCCACACGGTGGAGGTCGTAAAAGTAGTAACGGCCGACAACTTGCTCGCCCGACTCGTTGCCCATGCCGCCGAAGATATAGACGGCATCGTGGCTGCGGCTGTAGCCCACCGACGAAAAATAGCGCGGGCAGAGCGAATCACCGCCGAAGCCATCCAGCACGGACCACTCGTGCGTATTGAGGTCGTAGGCATAGAACGACTTGCTGTAGCGCATGTTGCCGAAGCCGCCGAAAAGCGTGTACTGCCCCTTCTCGGCATCGAACCAGGCTCCGTGATGGTGCAGCTGCATCGGCAGACGGGCCGAGCTCTCGCGGCTCCACCGACCGGTATTCAGGTCGAGGCTCGCCACCGAGCACTCCCCCTCCGGGGAGGCCGGATCGTTTTCCGTATAGACTTCATAGGCATAAAGCTGGCCGCGCCCCGGGTCGATGAAATTCGTACCGAGCTTCAGATCGACAGGGCACCGCTCCGAAAAGAGCTGCTGCCGCGTCTGGCCGGTACGGATGTCGTAGATGAAAAGCGTATCCCGATTGAAATAGTAAAACTCCTTGTTGCGGGGGTTGTAGTTCGCACCGGCCACGCCCGAAGAGGAGAACGATGCCAGGAACCGCCAATGATAGGCGTCGTTGATGAGCCACAGGGGACAGACGGCCCGACCGACGGCCCGACCCCGCTCATCGTGAACCACCTCCCCGCGGCTCTCCGAAAGGGCGAAGAACATGCGGCGGGTGTCACCGATGGAGAGGTTGCGGATGGCAAACGACGGGACGTCGATGATGTGGTCGCTGCGTCCGAAAACCACCGCCGGACGACAGCGGTCGCTCATGGCGACACCCGAAGCCCCGAACGTGCGGTTATTGATTGCAAGCCCGATCGAATCTCGCTCCAGGTCGAACGTCAGTTTCATCCGGAACCACTTGACATCGGTCAGTTCCCGCGGGTCGATCGAGGCGGTGATCAGACTGCTGCGCCCCTCGTCATTGAGCCGGAAGAGGATCTGCGACCCCTGTCCGTCGTAGAAGAGATTGTAGATTCGGTGATCGGCGTCGTTCTTGACACGGAGGATATAGCCGATCTTCTTCTCGGGATAGAGCGAAAGGTCGAACTCCAGATCGAAACGGCCCGAATAGGTCGGAGGCCGTCGCGAAAAGACCGTATAGGAGGTACGCTGGTCGATCGGGGCCTCGCTGTCACGAAAACGCAGTCCCTGGGCGCGGACAAGAGCCGGCGACAACACCACGCCCAATAAATATATAATGGTAAAAACAAACCTCGCGGGTCTCATACGCTTCCTGATGGGGTATGTCCTGGGACGGCATCCAACCTCCGGAGTCCGATCCACAACGTCACAAAGATACTCAATAAACGGAAAAATAAAAATATCGGACCCACTCCATCGATGCTTCCGACTACGTTTTTCCGACATCCGACAACGGACAATACAACCAAGAGGCATCGGTCAAAAAAGGCAAAAACAGAGAACCGAACGACATGCAAACAGCTTAATATATTGATTTACAACAATAAAATCAAGCACGCGCCAAAATATTAAAATTTGCCGGATTAATGATTTTTTTCGGTTTTTAACCCGATTTTAACCTTTTAACTAACCGGGTACTCTTTAATTTTGACTGCTGAAACCGGGAAGGAGCCCCTTGAAGCTCCAAGGCGGTTCTTAAAATTTTCAGCAACCGGAGTCCGAACCTGCGAATTTCTACGATTCGAAATAGATCATTAACCATTAAAACCAACCCAAGCATGAAGCTAAAAAGACTCTTACGGAATTTCGTATGCGCAGCCGCGCTGGGAAGCCTGGCTGCCGGGACTGTGGCCTGCAGTGACGACGACTCCAACGGAGCGGGCGACACGGGCAAGACCGGAACCCTCTCCGGAGCGGTCACCGACAACTTCGGCCAACCGCTTGCCGGAGTGACCGTCCGCGTGGAGAAGACCGAACTCTCCACACAAACCGCCGATGACGGAACCTACACCCTCGAACAGGCTCCGGCCAGCGGCTCGCACATCGTGACCTTCACGAAGGAGGGTTACCAGAGCGTGAGCATTACCATCACGGAAGCACGCTTTACCGACGGCGTCGCCGCAAACCTCAATGCCGAGATGGAATACGCCAACGCCACGATCCGGGGAACGGTGACCGACGGCCGGAATGCCGGAGCCCCGCTTGCCGGAGTAACGGTCACGCTGAGCAACCAGCAGTCGGCAACTACCGGAGACGACGGTGCGTTCCTCTTCGAGAACCTCGCCCTTTCGGACTATACGGTGACTTTCGCCAAGCAGGGATACCCCACAGAGACGGTGCAGATCACAACCTCGGACTTCGTGGACGAGGTGGCGACCATAAACATCGAAATCGGCGGCGAGGCGCTGATCGGCGACCTGACGGCCTACGACCTCCGTTCGGCCGACAAGTGGTACTACAACGAATACCGCGGAGGGCGCAACGCCGAGATGTACCCCCACTGGGACTGGGCCTGCGACTACATGTGTACGCTCGACTTCCGCGGACAGTGGGAGGAGCAGAACGAGGGAACGACGCTCCAGATCCACAACTCGACGGACGACCAGAGCAACCCGGCCGACCTCGAGAACTTCGACTCGTGGGTCTTCGGCAGCAAACTCATCACCGAGGACAACTGCACGATGACGCTCCAGATCCGCACCCACGGAGCTACGGCCGAAAAGCCCGTATATTATGGGGTACAGGTCGTGGACCTCTCGGCGGCGCAGCCCGTCCGTGAAACGGTGGACGACGTGCGGACGGTCAATTCCGAGGCCTATGTCAATTCGGTATTCGACCTGAGCAAGTACATCGGCAAGGAGATCGTGATCGGCATCGGCATCTTCCGTCCCCAGACCGGCGACTTCTACAACCAGCTCGTCCTGCGCCGCATCGCCTTCGCCAAGACGCAGATCGAGGACGGCAACATGTGGGACTGGCTCCCGGGAACTCCCGTAGCCGGACTCGACAACTGGAAATTCACCGAGGAGATGGTGCGCTCGACGATGCCCCATACGAAGAGGTCGTTCACCGGAATCAGCAAGATCTCGGGCAGCCGCGACAACTACGTCGATGCCTACCGCGACTGGCGCAACACGGGGCATGTGGCCGCCGAATGGTCGTTCGTGCCGCTCCACAAGGACCCCGAGGTATTCCCTTCGGAGGGCTACCTGATCAAGACCCGCGGCAGTGACGCCTCGGTGAACACCCGTGAGCCGGAGGCCTACCTCTATGCCAAGTTCGCCATCGGAGCCGGGCAGAACCGGCTGACGTTGAAGACCCGCACGTTCAGCGACAACTGCACCTACTTCAAACTGACGGCCATCGACGAGTCGTGCAACGCCACGGCGATCGCCCCGTCCGAATACACCGCCACCACGGCCGAGGCGGCTGCCGACGGCTGCTGGAAGTTTGCAAACAACGCCGGAACGACCTCCGCACCGAACGACTATGCTACCTTCACCTACGATCTCTCGCAATTCGACGGGGAGGATGTGGTGCTGGTGCTCGGCGTCTACAAGGGCGAGGCCAACGGCGACGAGAGCAAGCTCTGCCTCTACAGCATCGATCTGAACTAATTCCGCATCCCGTAACCGTACGTCGTCCGGACCGCCCCAACCTGCGGTCCGGACGGCGGCGGAGGGATACAAACCTAAAAAACCACCATGAAAAAAATCGTTACCACCGTTCTCTGCTCGCTGCTGCTGACAACGGCCTGCAGCAAGGAGGAGTTCAAAAGCAACTACAACTACAAGGGCAACCACAACCCGGTGTCGGCGGACAACCTCCCGGAGCAGAACCTGCTGCGCGCCATGCAGCTGACCGATGCCGCCGTGGAGAACTACTTCGAGGGCAACAACATGACCCTCGCCGAGAAGTACAATCCCTACACCGACGCACGCGAAGGGACCGGAAGCGTCTGGGTCTACACGAGCTGCATCGAGGCCGTGAATGCCGTCATCGACGGTCTGAAAACCCTCCGCGACCGGGGCGACGCAACGCTCTACGACCAGCACTACTCCCGCTATGCGGAGCTGCTCGACAAACTCTACCTCAACGCCGGATTCTACCGCGGCACCTTCACGCTGACCTCCTACACCCAGACCAAGGAGTGGACCGTCTACGCCGTGAACCGCAGCAGCGGCGACATGGGGACAGCCGACGTGTCGGGAATCATGAACGTATACGACGACCAGATGTGGCTCATTCGCGAGCTGCTGAATGCCTACCGGCTCACCGGCAACGAGAAATTCCTGACCGAGGCCGAATACCTGACCGGCTATGTGCTCGACGGATGGGACTCGACGCTCGACGACAACGGGGTCGAATACGGCGGAATCACCTGGGGCCCCGGATACTCGACGAAGCACTCGTGCAGCAACGGCCCGATCGTCAGTCCGCTCGTCTGGCTGCATGAGATCTACAAGGACCGCAACGACGAGATCACCTACCTCTATATCGACACGGACCGCAGCCGCAAGACGAAGACTGTCCGGAAAAGCGACTACTACCTCGACTTTGCCGAGCGCGTCTACGCCTGGCAGAAGAACCACCTGCGCCGCGACGACGGCGTCTATGCCGACATGATGCACAACCCCGGCACGCCGCTCAACCCCGGCGACAAGGATCTGGGCGAGGGCGTGCAGCTCGAACTCATCGACGGAGTCTACTACCGCAAGCACGCCAACATGGCCGGATACACCGGAGAGGCCTACTCATACAACAGCGGTACGATGATCTCGGGTGCTGCCGACCTCTACCGTGCCACGCAGCAGCAGGTCTATCTCGACGACTTGAAGGAGCTCTCGGACGACACGTTCGCCTACTTCGCGAAGAAGGATGCAACCGTCGCCGGATACTACACCTATGCCTTCACGGGCAACAACAACTGGTTCAACGGCGTGCTGATGCGCGGCTGGGCCGATGCATATGCCTGCTACCCCGAGAAGACGGCCGAGTACCTCGACACGTTCCAGAAGAACCTCGACTACGCCTACGACAACTTCCTCTACGACTCGATGCTTCCGGTGAACCTGCTCGTCGGCTGGAGCCGCGATCAGGGCCACAACGCCGTAGCAGCACTCTTCACGTTCGCCTATGCCGCGGAATATGCCGTACTGGCCGCCTATGAAGCCGAAAAATAACCCTAACCCAAATAACCCTTAGTCATGGAGAATACGAACAAACGCAAAACGGGCTCGCTGCGAGTCCTTATCGCGGCACTGCTATGCCTGATCGTCCCGTACATGGCGTCGGCGCAGCAGGCCGTCACCGTACAGGGCCGGGTCACCGATGCGGAAAACCAACCGCTCATCGGCGTATCGGTCCTCGTCAAGGGCACCACGACCGGCGTATCGACCGGCATCGACGGTGACTACACGATCACGGCCCCGGCCGACGGAACCCTCGAATTCGCATTCCTCGGCCTGAAGACCCAGGATATCGAGATCGGAAGCCGGAGCATCATCAACGTCGTCATGGAAGAGGACAAGACCTCGATCGACGAGGTGGTCGTCGTCGGATACGGCGTACAGAAGCGCGGCTCGGTCACAGGAGCCGTCGCCGGCGTGAAAGGCTCCGAGATGATCCAGACCAAGAACGAGAACCCGCAGAACATGCTGGCCGGACGTGTGGCCGGTCTGCGCGTGTGGCAGAAGAGCTCGGAACCCGGAACGTTCAGCAACTCGTTCGACATCCGCGGCATGGGCTCCCCGCTGGTGATCATCGACGGCATTCCCCGCACCACGGAGGAGTTCCAGCGACTCAATCCCAACGACATCGAGGATGTCTCGGTGCTGAAGGACGCCTCGGCCGCCATCTACGGTGTGCGCGCCGCCAACGGCGTGGTGCTCGTCACCACGAAGCAGGGCCGGGAAGGACAGGCCAAGGTCTCCTACAACGGCTCGTTCACCTTCCAGGTTCCCTCGAAGATGCCCAAGCTGGCCAACGCCTACGAGGCCATGACGCTCTACAACGAGCAGTCGATGAACAAGGTGGACGGCGGCAGCATCATCTACACCGAGGATGATTTCGAGGCTTTCCGCAACGGTACCCGCCGGACCACCGACTGGAACTCGCTGCTCTTCTCCGACTTCTCACCCCAGACGCAGCACGACATCAGCATCTCGGGAGGAACCGAGAAGACGAAATACTACGTCAGCATGGGCTACTTCTACCAGGAGGGCTTCTTCCGCTCGGGCGACCTCAACTACGACAAGATCAACCTCCGCTCGAACCTCAGCACGAAGATCGCGAAAGGCCTGACCTTCGACCTGAACATCAGCGGCATCGCCGACCAGCGCAACACCCCCTACACCAGCTCGGTGGACATCATCCGCAACTACTGGAAGCAGGGCGTGCTCTACCCCGCCTATGCCGATCCCGAGAACACGATGCTCAACTACGAGGGTCTCGACCTGCAGCAGAATACCATCGCCATGATGGATTCGGACATCTCCGGATACCGCAAGTACGACCAGAAGTTCTTCGAGTCGTCGGCTGCGCTGAACCTCGACTTCGGCGCCTTCGCACCCGCCCTGCAGGGACTCACGGCCAAGGGGCTCTTCAGCTTCGACTACCGGCTCAACAACAACGAGATCTACCGCAAGGAGTATTACCTCTATGCCTATGACGAGGACACCGACTCCTACAACCACATCGTCTACAACGGCAGCTCGCCGAGCCAGCTGCGCCGCGAGCAGTACAGCAAGCAGCAGGTGCTCGGACAGTTCGTCATCAACTACGACCGCACCTTCGGCCGGCACCACGTCAGCGGACTCGTCGGCTGGGAGGTCCAGAAGCGCATCGGCGACAACTTCTACGCACAGCGCGACCTGGCCTACAGCTCGCCCTACCTGATGGCCGGTGTCGATGCGGGCCAGCTGGGCGGCATGTCGAGCAGCTACAACGACATCTACGAATTGGCCAACGAGGCACTCATCGGCCGTGTGAACTACGACTTCGACAACCGTTACCTGATCGAGGCGCAGTTCCGCTACGACGGATCGTCGAAGTTCGCCAAGGGACACCAGTGGGGCTTCTTCCCCTCGGTATCGGCCGGATGGCGCATCTCCGAAGAGCCGTTCATCAAGAACAGCGACTTCTTCTCGTTCATCGACCAGCTGAAGCTCCGCGCCAGCTACGGCGTGCTCGGTGACGACGGCGACCTGCAGTACGACTGGGCCACGGGATACACCTATCCCTCCACGAGCGGCAACGCCGAGAAGGGATACTACAACCAGTATGCCCCGGGCTACATCTTCGGCGGCGAATTCGTCTATGCCGCCACCCCGCTCGCCCTGCCCAACGAGAATATCACGTGGTACACCTCCCACACGTTCAACATCGGTGTGGACTTCGAGGGTTGGAACGGCCTGTTCGGCTTCTCGCTCGACTACTTCAACCGCTACCGCAAGGGCATGTTCGCACGCCGCTCGGGCGACCTGCCGACGGTGGTCGGCGCCTCGGCCCCGCGTGAAAACCTCGACAGCGACCGCCAGTTCGGCCTCGAGCTCGAGCTGACCCACCGCAACCGCATCGGGGAGTTCGCCTACAACATCAAGGCCATCGCCACGATCACGCGCAACAAGTACCTGACCGCCTCCGAGAAGGGTCCGTGGGGCAACTCCTACGACCGTTGGCGCAACGACAACCTGACGCACCGCTACCAGGGCATACAGTTCGGCTACGAATCGGCCGGCCGCTACGAAAGCTGGGAGGACATCTGGTCGTACAACATCTACAAGGACCGCGACGTCCTGCCCGGAGACTACAAGTATGTGGACTGGAACGGCGACGGCGAGATCAACTCGCTTGACGAGCACCCGTTCGCCTTCGACCAGACCCCGTGGATGAACTTCAGCCTGAGCTTCGACGCCACGTACCGCAACTTCGACCTCTCGCTGCTGTTCCAGGGTTCGGCACTCGGCTCGATGGAGTACAAGGAGCCGCTCTACTCGATCTGGGGATCGAACGGCGGCGGCACCCTCGAGCAGTACCTCGACAGATGGCATCCCGTCGATCCCAACGCCGACCCCTACGATCCCGAAACGGAATGGGTCGAGGGATACTACGGATACACGGGCCACTACCCGAAGAGCAACTCGGAGTTCAACCGCGTGAGCACGTCGTACCTGCGTCTCAAGAGCATCGAGATCGGCTACACGCTGCCCAAGTTCAAGCGCGTATCGACGATGAGCCTGCGCGTCTATGCCAACGCATACAACCTGTTCACGATCACCGGCGTCAAGTTCGTCGATCCGGAACACCCGGACGATGACCTGGGCCGCATGTACCCGCTGAACAGGACCTACACGCTCGGTCTTTCGCTCTCGTTCTAAATCCTCTACCGTGAACATTAAACCGAAAGCAATGAAAAAAACGATCATATCCGCACTGCTGGCCGTCTGCTGCCTGACCTCGTGCGTCGATCTGAACATCGCCCCGAAAAACTTCGTCTCGGACAACGACCTCATGTCGAGCGAGTCGGGAATGAACATCTACATGGCCCGCATGTACAGCTACATGCCCTTCGAGGACTTCAAGTACATGGCCAAATGGGGCCTCAACTTCAACTCGTGGCTGGGAGCCCTCGGCATCGAGGGAACCGGCGAGGCGCTGAACCGCGCCAGCGACCTCGGCTCGGCCTTCACCGGCGAGGACACCCCCTACTGGGGAACGGCATTCACCACGCTGCGCGATGCCAACTACCTGCTCGAGCGGCTGCCCGACTTCCAGAGCAACTTCGCCGAAGTCACCTATAACCACTACCTCGGCGAGGCCTATTTCGTCCGCGCGATGGTCTTCTATGCCATGGCGCGTCGGTTCGGCGGCATTCCGCTGGTGACGCGGGTCATCGAGTACCCCGCCAGCTCGGACAAACTCGAGGTGGCCCGTTCGTCCAAGGAGCAGACCTGGGACCAGATTCTCGCCGACTTCGACAATGCGGCCCGGCTGCTCAACACCACCAGCCTCAAGGAGGGCTATGCCAACAAATACGTTGCTCTGGCCTTCAAGTCGGAGGCCATGCTCTATGCCGGCTGTGTGGCCAAATACAATGAGACGGTATCGGGCCGTCTGACCGGACTGGGCGAGAAGACCGGCGTGCGCGTCATCGGATTCGATGCCGGAACGTGGGAGGCCGCCTCGAAACGCTACTTCCGCGAGGCCTACAAGGCCGCCCGCGAGGTGATGACCGAAGGCGGCTACTCGCTCTACAAGAAGAAGTGGGCGGCCGGAGATCCCGAAGCGCAGTACCAGAACATGGTGGAGATGTTCAGCGACCTGAGCAGCCCCGAGAACATCCTGGTCAAGCAGTACTCCTACCCGACCATGACCCACGGACTCGACGCCTACAGCTCGCCCTACATCTTCCGCAGCCCGCTGTCGGCCGGAACCTGTCCCACGCTCGACTTCCTCGAACTCTTCGACGGATTCGACCGCTACGACGACGGTACGGTGCGTGTCACCGACGGTGTGTCGAACGCCCAGGGCAACTACCTGCTCTACGACTCGCCGATGGACTTTTTCAAGAACGCCGAGCCCCGTCTGCGCGCCTACGTCATCTTCCCCGGCGACCAGTTCAAGAGCCAGGAGATCGAGGTCCGCGCCGGCGTATACACCGGAAGCACCCCGATCAAGCCCTTCTTCAGCGACTACTCGTACAACTCCTACGAGACGCCCTACGAGAAGCTCTCGCTCTACACCGACGCTTCGAACAAGCAGCTCTACCTCTCGCCCAATGCGGACAGCCAGCAGGAGAAGGTCGAATACAACGGCTCGACAATGACCGCCGCAGGAGCCAACGGTCCGTTCTACAACAACGGCGAGGCAACCGTGACGGGACTCTACCTGCGCAAGTACCTCAAGGATGACCCGTCGTTCACGCCCGACGAGGGCAAGTCGGACCAGCCGTTCATCCTGATGCGCTATGCCGAGGTGATGCTCAACGCCGCCGAGGCAGCCGTCGAGCTGGCGCTGGCCGGAGAGCCGTCGCCCGACGGTTCGGACCTGATGCAGGTGGCCACCGACGCCGTGAACGAGATCCGCGAACGTGCCGGAGCCGAACTGCTCGAGTCGAACATACAGCCCACGACCGAAGGCCGCAACATCGTGCGCAAGGAGCGCCGCAAGGAGCTCGCCTTCGAGCACAAGACCAAGTGGGACCTCCGCCGCTGGAGAGTATGGCACTACGAGGGCCGCGACGGCTTCTGGGGCGAGACGCGCGACAAGAACACCTACAGCAACAACGCCAGCTACCGTTTCCGCGGGCTCTATCCCTTCTTCTCGACCCAGGCCGGGAAGTGGTTCTTCGACGCCCACTTCCACTGGGTATCGCGCTTCACCCCGTCGTTCAGCATCCTGGACTACTACTTCGCCATCCCGAGCGGCGAGGTGAGCAAGAGCTCCTACATCGACCAGCAACCGAACCGATAACCGTTTCACGAAACTCATGAAAAAGATGAAAAGATACCTGTTGCATACACTCGCATGCTGCGCATCGCTTGCGCTCTGCTCGTGCGAACTCTTCGAAGTGGACAACTACGAGGCTCCCGGCGAGACGCTCCGCGGAGAGGTCGTGGACAAGGCCACGGGCAATCCCGTGCTCACGGATCAGGGTTCCGAGGGAATCCGCGTCCGGCTGACCGAGCTCAGCTGGGGCCCCAACGTACAGCCCAACCCCGACTTCTACTGCCGCCCCGACGGCACGTTCCAGAACACGAAACTCTTCAAGGGAACCTACCTGATCGAGGTGGACGGACCGTTCATCCCGCTCATCCGCGAGACCGAGGAGGGCATTCCCCTGGCCGACGAATCGAAGGAGATGGAGATCAAGGGCGTGACCGAGGTCCGTTTTGAGGTCGAACCGTTCCTCAACGTCGAATTCGTCGGCGACCCGATGGTCAGCAACGGCAAGATCACGGCCCGCGTGCGCGTGACGCGCGGCGTTTCGGAGGATATCTTCCGCGAGAAGATCGAACCGATGGGCAGCTACGACGACAGCTTCCAGAACGTCACCGACATCCAGCTCTTCGTCAGCTACTCCTCGACGGTCGGATACCGCGCCCGCGACGAACGCTGGTCGAACAAGATCGAATACAGCGGATCGGAGTTCGAGTCGCTGCTCGGCGAGCCCGTCACGATCAAGTCGCTCGGCACGATCCCCTCGGGCCGCAAGGTCTTCATCCGCGCCGCCGCCCGCATCAACTACGACACCCCGAAGGGCAGCGGAACCCGCCGCTGGAACTACAGTGCACCCGTCGAGGTGATGATCCCGTAAACAGAGGATACAAGATTAAGGTTTAAGACCGGAAATCCGGTTTTAAACCTTAATTTTGTGATACGAACCGACAAACATCCCAAAGAACCGACATGATGAATCTACACGCAGCCATCCTGTGTCTGGCCGCCGCGGCGCTCGTTGCTCCGGCGCAGGCCCAGACGGACCGGAAGGTGAAGACCACCTTCCAGACCTCCCGCGAATGGAGGCCCACAATCGACAACCGCGCCGATGCCGTGATGGTATACGGCGTCGGAGGCAACCCCTCGGACAAAGACGGCAACCGCAATTTCGAATACCGCGTCCGCTCGTGGCGCGACCGCGGATACACGGTGCACTTCATGACCGGAATCGCCTGGGGCGAATACAAGGACTACTTCACCGGCGAGTGGGACGGACGTCCCCACCTCGACGAAGGACAGGTGCAGCGCAGCGGTGACACCATCTGGCACGGACATCTGGTGCCCTACATCGTCCCGACCGACAACTACCTGACCTACATGAAGGAGCGCCACGTGAAACGGGTCATCGACGCCGGCATCGACGCCATCTTCATGGAGGAGCCCGAGTTCTGGGCCCGCGCGGGTTACAGCGAGGCCTTCAAGAGGGAATGGAAAAAGTACTACGGCACCGAGTGGCGCCCCCAGCACGAATCGCCCGAGAACACCTACCTGGCCAACAAGCTCAAGTACCAGCTCTACTACAATGCCCTGCGCGAGGTCTTCACCTTCGCCAAGGAGTACGGCCGCAGCAAGGGGATGGATGTGAAGTGCTACGTCCCGACCCACTCGCTGGTCAATTACTCGCAGTGGCAGATCGTCAGTCCGGAGGCGAGTCTGGCCTCGCTGCCGTGCGTGGACGGCTACATCGCCCAGGTCTGGACCGGCACCTCGCGCGAGCCGAACTACTACGACGGAAGGCTCCGCGAGCGCGTCTTCGAGACGGCCTACCTCGAATACGGATCGATGGAGTCGATGACCGCACCGACCGGCCGCAAGATGTTCTTCCTGACCGACCCGATCGAGGACTGGCCGCGCGACTGGGCCGACTACAAGCGGAACTACCAGGCCACATTCACCGCGCAGCTGCTCTACCCGAACATCGCCGACTATGAGGTGATGCCGTGGCCCGAGCGCATCTACGAGGGGCTGTACCGCACCAGTCCCGACAGCGAGAGCAAGGAGCGCATCCCGCGCCACTACTCCACGCAGATGCAGGTGATGATCAACACGCTGAACGACATGCCCGCAACCCGGACGAAGGTATCGGGAAGCGGCGGCATCGGCATCCTGATGGCCAATTCGCTGATGTTCCAGCGCTTCCCGACCCACGACGGATACGAGGATCCGCAGCTGGCCAACTTCTACGGCCAGGCCCTGCCGCTGCTCAAGCGCGGCGTGCCCGTGAAAACGGTCCACATCGAGAACCTCGCCTACCCCGAGGCGCTGGCCGACACGAAGGTGCTGCTGATGTCCTACTCGAACATGAAGCCGCTCGATCCCGAGGCGCACGAACACCTCGCCGCATGGGTGCGCCGGGGCGGCGTGCTGGTCTACAGCGGCCGCGACGACGACCCGTTCCAGCGCGTCGCGGAGTGGTGGAACCAGAACGGGAACGCATACGCGGCCCCGTCGGACCACCTCTTCGAACTGCTGGGCATCGGCTCCGCCCCCGAGGCCGGGGAGTATGCCTGCGGGAAGGGCACGGTCTGCATCCTGCGCAACGACCCGAAGGAGTTCGTTCTCGAGAAAGGCGGCGACGCCCCGCTGGTCGAAACGGTCAAGCGGCTCTATGAGGGCAAGGCCCGCGGCGGCGAGCTGGTCTTCAAGAACAACTTCCGCCTCGAGCGCGGCACCTACGACCTGGTCGCCGTACTCGATGAGAGCGTAAGCGACGAACCGGTGCGAATCGAGGGCCGTCTGATTGACCTGTTCGACCCCGAACTGCCGGTATGCCGGTCGCGCGAGATCGCCCCCGGAGAACAGGGCTTCTTCCTGAACGTCGATCGGGTGAAGAATCCCCGGAAAGCCCGCGTATTGGCCTCGGCAAGCCGCATCTACGACGAGCAGCACGGCAAGCGCTCCTACGCCTTCGTGGCCAAGAGTCCCGTGAACACGACCAACGTCTCGCGCGTGCTGCTGCCCGAATGCCCGAAACAGATCCTGATCGACGGACGCGCAACGGCAACCGACGGCTGCTGGGACGAAACGACACGCACCTGCCTGATCCGTTTCGAGAACAACCCCGACGGCGTATCGGTGCGGATCACCTGGTAAACGAACACACAAACCCACACGGAAAAGAACGATGAACAGATTCCTTTTACTGCCGCTCTGCGCTGCAGCCGCCCTCACGGCCGGCTGCGGGCACGAGGCGGCGCAGCACGACGCAATCGCGAGCACACTCCGCGCTCCGGCCTACCCGCTCGTGACGATCGACCCCTACACCAGCGCATGGTCGATGACCGACAACCTCTATGACGGTCCCGTGAAACACTGGACCGGGAAGGACTTCCCGCTGATCGGCGTACTCAAGGTGGACGGCATCCCCTACCGTTTCATGGGCACCGAAGAGGTGGAGATGACCCCCGTGGTGCCGACCTCGCAGCAGAGAGCCTGGGAGGGACGCTACACAACGGCGGAGCCCGCCGAGGGATGGCAGCGCCCGGGATTCGCCGACAAGGCATGGAAGAGCGCCCGCGGCGCCTTCGGCACGAAGATCAACGAACCGACCGCACAGACCGACTGGACGGACGAGCACATCTGGGTGCGCCGCACCTTCACGCTCGACGAGCCGCTCGAGGGACGCACGGTCTACATGGAGTTCTCGAACGACGACAACGCCGAGTTCTACATCAACGGCATCAAGGTGCATGAGACGGGAGCCACGTGCAACAAGAACGCCGTGGTGAAGCTCCCCGAGGAGGCCGTGCGCAGCCTCGCGAAGGGCGAAAACCTGATCGCCGCACACTGCTGGAACCCGGTGGCCAACGGGCTGCTCGACTTCGGACTGCTCGTGCAGAAGGAGCAGCACACGCTGCTCGAGAGGACGGCCGCGCAGACCGGCGTGGACGTACAGGCCACGCAGACCCGCTACACGTTCACGTGCGGCGACGTGGACCTGCGCCTTACGTTCACCGCACCCCTCATGCCCGAAGACCTGGAGCTGATCAGCCGTCCGGTGAACTACATCTCCTACACCATAACGTCGAACGACGGCAAGGCTCACGACACGGAGCTCTACCTCGAGGCATCGCCCCGCTGGGCGCTCGACCAACCCTATCAGGAGTCGGTCGGCGAGCGTTTCGAGCAGCAGGGGCTGCTCTTCGTCAAGGCCGGCAGCAAGGAGCAGAACATCCTGGCCAAGAGCGGCGACGACCTGCGCATCGACTGGGGCTACTTCCTCCTCGCCACGGAGGCCGACGCCGCCACCTCGGCAAGCCTCGGGACCAGCGAGGAGCTGCGCCGCGCCTTTGTGGAAGGGACACCGGCACCCGATGCCGCAAAGGGCGAAAACGAGCGGGCCACGATGGCCTTCACCCGCAAGTTGGGCACGACGAAAGAGGCCCGCGGAAAATGGCTCATCGGCTACGACGACATCTACTCGATCCAATACTTCGGCGAGAACCTGCGTCCCTACTGGAACGCTGCGGGCGACCGCACGATCGTGGACGAGTTCCGCGCCGCCCACGAAGAGTACGACGAACTGATCGGACGCTGCTGTGCCTTCGACCGCGAACTGATGACCCGGGCCACGGAGGCCGGAGGCCGGAAGTATGCCGAACTGTGCGCCCTGGCCTACAGGCAGTCGTTCGCCGCGCACAAGCTGGTGAAGGGACCCGACGGCGAGCTGCGCTTCTTCTCGAAGGAGAACAACAGCAACGGCTCGATCGGCACGGTGGACATCACCTACCCTTCGGCCCCGATGTACCTGCTCTACAACCCGGAACTGGCCAAGGGCATGATGAACCACATCTTCGACTACAGCGAAAGCGGACGCTGGACCAAGCCCTTCCCGGCCCACGACGTCGGGACCTACCCCCGGGCCAACGGCCAGACCTACGAAGGCGACATGCCCGTCGAGGAGGGCGGCAACATGCTGATCCTGACGGCGGCCGTATGCGCCGCGGAGGGCAATGCCGACTATGCGGAAAAGCACTGGGAGACGCTCACGACCTGGACCGACTACCTTGTGGAGAAGGGCCTCGACCCCGAGAACCAGCTCTGCACCGACGACTTCGCCGGACACTTCGCCCACAATGCCAACCTCTCGATCAAGGCGATCCTCGGCATTGCCGCCTACGGGCGCATGGCCGAAATGCTCGGCAAGGACGACGTGGCGCAGAGCTACACCGCAAAGGCACGCGAAATGGCCGCCCGCTGGGCCGAAATGGCCGACGACGGCAACCACTACCGCCTGACGTTCGACAAGCCCGGCACGTGGAGCCAGAAGTATAACATCGTCTGGGACAAGCTCCTCGGGCTCGGCATCTTCCCCGATTCGATCGCCCGAAAGGAGATCGCCTACTACCTCACACGGCAGAACCGCTACGGACTCCCGCTCGACAGCCGCGAGACCTACACGAAGACCGACTGGATCGTCTGGACGGCCACGCTGGCCGAGGACCCGGCCACCTTCGAGGCATTCATCTCGCCGCTCTACGACTTCATGAACGAAACGGTGGACCGCGTACCGATGTCCGACTGGGTCTATACCGACAAGCCCAACCGCCGCGGTTTCATGGCCCGCTCGGTCGTCGGCGGATACTTCATCAAGATGCTCGACCTGAACGCGGCAAAGGAAGAATAGCCGCGCGCAACACCCGGCAGCAACCGTAAGGGAGGCCGCCCTCCCGGGCGGCGGCCGGACAAGACAACGGAAAACGGGCCGGATCGTCTGAAAGCGATCCGGCCCCGTCGTTTGTCCTGCAGCGGTCACATGCGGTTGGTGAGGTCCTTGACCAGCTCGCCGTCGAACAGGTGCAGCACACGGTGGGCGAAGGTCGAGTCGTACTGCGAGTGGGTCACCATGATAACGGTCGTCCCTTCGCGGTTCAGTTCCGAGAGAAGCTCCATCACCTCCTGTCCGTTCTTCGAGTCGAGGTTTCCGGTGGGCTCGTCGGCAAGAATCAGTTTCGGGTTGGCCACCACGGCGCGGGCGATGGCCACACGCTGCTGCTGGCCGCCGGAGAGCTGCTGCGGGAAATGCTCGGCGCGATGCGAGATGTTCATGCGGCTCAGGATCTCGTTCACGCGGCGCTTGCGCTCCGAAGCCTTCACTCGCAGGTAGATCAGCGGCAGTTCGACATTCTCGAAGACGTTCAGTTCGTCGATGAGGTTGAACGACTGGAAAACGAAGCCGATGTTGCCCTTGCGGAAGGAGGTGCGCTCCTTCTCGCGGAGCGCGGCCACCTCGCGGTCGAGCAGGCGGTAGCTTCCCGACGTGGGGTTGTCGAGCAGGCCCAGGATGTTGAGCAGCGTCGATTTGCCGCAGCCCGAGGGGCCCATGATGGCGACGAACTCGCCTTCGTTCACTTCGAACGACACGCCGTTCAGGGCGATGGTTTCGATCTCTTCGGTACGGAAAACCTTGCGGAGGTTCTCTACTTTCAGCATAGCCATATCAGATGTTTTTTAAGTAAGATGTTCTGTTTTTGCATTTCGGTTATTCGGATTTCACGGAGTCGGCAGGATTTTCGTCGGCCGTGCGCCACGAGCAGAAGGTGACGGTTCCGATCGTCACGAGCAGCACGGCGGCGAAGGCCGCGGCGAAGACCCACCAGTGGATCGGTGTGCGGTAGGCAAACGACGCAAGCCAGCGGTGGACGATCCAGAGGCTCAACGGCGCGGCAATCACGAAGCTGACGACAACCAGCCGAATGTAGTGGCGGTTGAACAGCCGGAGAATTTCGCCCGTCGTAGCCCCCATGACCTTGCGCACGGCCACCTCGCGGCGGCGGTGCTGCGTCTCGAAGAGCACGATGCCGAAGACGCCCATCAGGGCGATGACCACCGAGAGCAGCGTGAAGAGCCCCACAACCGTGGCCAGCCGCCGCTCCTTGGCATATTCCTGGCCCAGCTCCTCCTCGAAGGTGCGGATCTGGATCTCGCCCGGCGTCAGGTGCGGATCCGTCTCGGCAATGCACTGCCGCAGGTAGTCGGCCACACCCTCCACGTCGGCCTCGGGACGGTAGCGCAGGTAGAGCAACTGCGATGCACGGCCACCGTTCTTGTGTGACATCTCCTCGGGAATGACATAGAAGACGAAGGGAACGACGTTGTATTGCATCGGCCGGAAGTGGAAATCTGCGCAGACACCCACCAACGGGTCGTTGCCGCAGAATCCGCCGATCTCATCACCCAGTTCGAGTTTGTATTCATTGCGGGCAGCCTCGTTGCAAATCAGCATGCCGGTCTCCTTGTGTTCGTCCGATTCAAGGAAATCGCGGCCGTCGGTAATGGTAATACCCATCATCTTGAGGAAGTTCCAACGGACGATGTAGGCCTGCAGGATGATGGGTTCATCCTTATATCGACGCCCCCACGACATTCTGTTGGCACTTACCAGACGGCCTTCGGCTCCCGTGACATCGACCACGCGCGGATCGGCCAGCAGCCGGTTGCGCAGGGCGTCGTAGCCCAACGCAGCCTTTTCGGAGAGCTGCACAGCCATCATGTTGCGGCGGTCGAAGCCCATCTCCTGCCGCAGCATGAAGTTGTGTTGGAGGAGGATGAATCCCGTGGCGATGATGAGCCCCATCGAGATGGTGAACTGGAAGCCCAGCAGCAGCGTGCGCAGCCGCCGGCCACCGGCTGTGCCCGAGAAGGCCCCCTTGACCACCATGGCGGGCGGGAACGAGGTGATATACCACGCCGGATAGAGGCTCGCTACAAGGGCCATGACCACCGCCACGGCAAGCAGAATGCCGATAACCGGAAGGTTCTGCGCCAGATTCAGCGGTGCGGAGATGTAGCTGGCCAGTTCGGTGCTCTGGATGGCGAAGGAGAGGTACCACGCCAGCAGCAGGGCGATGACGACCAGCCCCACGGCCTCGAAAACGAAGCCGAAGCGCAGCGAGGAGTTCGGGGCGCCGAAAACCTTAAAGGTATTGACCGTGCGGATGCGGACGGGCACCAGCGCGAAGAAGAAATTGACAAAGTTGATGAAGGCCAGCGCAATGACCAGCAGCGCGATGCCCAGCAGTGTATAGGTCGTTACGAGCGACCCTTGGGCGCACGGCACGCGGCTGTCGGACTCGAAATAGAGGTCGCGGATGCACGACAGACGGACGGGATCCGTGTCGAGATGCCCCTCCTCGTTGGCCTCTCCGGGATTCATTTCAATGAAGAACTTTTCCCACCCGTCGGCTACTGCGCCGGGGTCGGTTCCGGGCTGGAGCCGGACAAAGTAGTTGTAGCTCCATTCCGAGGGTTCATCGAGCGACCGGTCGCCCAGATCCATGGCCATTTTGCAGTCGGCCAGCAGCGAGTTCTGAGGGAAATCCTCGAAGACAGCCACCACTTCGTAGGCATTTTCAGCCGAAGGCTGTTCGGTGTCGCACCAGATCATGTCGCCGATACCGACGCCCAGTTGTTCGGCCGTCGAGCGCGAGATGATGACGCTCTGCGCGCGTTTCAGGTCGTGGACGTCGCCCGCCACAGGTTGGAAGTCGAAGACGTCGAGCAGCGACAGCGAAATGAAGCCCGAATAGGTATTGAAGCGGTCGTAACCCATCTTCGAGGCGTTTTCGCGCAGCACGACCGTGGGGCCGAAGCCGCTCCAGGAGCAGCCTCCGGCCTCGATGGCCGAAGTCGAGGAGATAAGCCGTTCGGAGAGAGGTCGATTAATCCATGACTGCCAGGCTCCGGGCTCATACCAGTCGGTGGTTTCGATCAGATAGATGCGCTCCGAGTCCCGGAGCGTCCGGTTGTAGGTCATCTCCCAGCGGACCTGCACCAGGATGATGTAGCAGGCCGTGAAGGCCAGCGTCAGGCCGATGATGTTGAGCAGCGACGAGGCCTTGTAGCGCCGCAGCGTCGTGAGGAAGTTTCGCAGAGCGATTTTCATATGCGGAATTTGTTTTGATTATTCGGATTTAACGGAATCGGCGGGATTCTCGTCGGCCGTGCGCCACGAGCAGAAGGTGACGGTCGCCACCGTAACGAGCAGCACGACGACGAAGGCCGCGGCGAAGACCCACCAGTGGATCGGCGTGCGGTAGGCAAACGACGCAAGCCAGCGGTCCACGATCCAGAAGCCGACCGGCGCGGCAAGGATGAAGCAGACCGTAACCAGCACGACATAGCGGCGGTTGAAGAGGCGGAGCACCTCGGCGGTCGTGGCGCCCATCACCTTGCGGATAGCCACCTCGCGGCGGCGGTGCTGTGTCTCGAAGAGCACGATGCCGAAGACGCCCATCAGGGCGATGACGACGGCCAACACCGTGAAGAGCCCGACGATGGTCGTGATGCGCCGCTCGCGGGCGTAATGGGCATTGATCTCCTCGTCGAAGAACCGGAAATCGGCAACCTCGCTGTCGGGATCGAATTTGCGGGCCTTCTCCCGGATTCCCTCACAGACAGCATCGAGGTCGAACCCGGCGGCCAGACGCACGTAGAAGCGGGACATGCGCGTTTGCCAGCAGGTACCCGTAACGAAGGCGAAGGGCTCGGTGAGATACTGCAGCGGGCGGTAGTGGATGTCGGGGCAGATGCCGATCACCTCTCCCTCGTCCAGCCGGCCGCCGACCTTGAGTCCTTTGCGGGCAAGCAGGTCATTGACAATGAAGCGCGCCGTCGAGTCGCGGTCGTGCTCGGGCCGGAAATCCTCGCCGGCAAGGACCGGAATGCCCAGCACATCGAGGAAGTTGCTGCGGACGAAGCGGACATGGATGCCGACCTCTTCGTCGTTGATCTTGCGCCCGAAGACCGAAATGGCCTCTGCTACGAAGCGATTTCCGGATGCCGTGACGCCGGCGATCTGCGGATCAGCCTGCAACGAGGAGGCAAAGGTATCGAACGAGTCGGGATTGGAGAGTTTCGACGAGGGGAAATAGAACGTCAGCACCTGTTCATGGTCGAAGCCCAGGTCGAAGCGGCGCACGTAGCGTTGCTGCAGCAGCGTGCAGACCGAGAAGACGATCAGTCCGATCGCGACGATGAACTGTACGCCGAGCAGTGCCGTGCGGAAACGTCGGCCCGCCGTCGAACCGACGAACGACCCCTTGGCGGCCATCGCCGGATTGAACGAGGTGATATACCATGCCGGGAAACTTCCGGCAACGAACGCCGCGACAAGCGAAACGCCAAGCGAAATACCCAGCACGGGAAGGTTGTCGCCCAGCGCGAGCGAACTGCTGACATACGAGGCGAATTCGGTGCCCTTCAGCGCGATGGCCACATACCAGGCACAGAGCTGTGCCAGGAGCATGAAGCCGAAAGCCTCGAACAGGAAGCTGAACCGCAGCGAGCGGGTCGGGGCCCCGAAGACCTTGAGGATATTGACGGCCCGCAGCCGCACGGGCACAAGCGCGAAGAAGAAATTGACAAAGTTGATCAGGGCAATCAGGATGATGAGCATCGCGACGCTCAGCAGCGAATAGGTCAGCGTGGCCGAACCGATCGGAAAGTCGTCCGCTTCGCCGGCAATACGGCGGTCGAAATAGAGTCCGTCGAGCGGAAGCAGCGCGCAGGCGCGCGGATCGTTCAGCTCCTCCTCGCTGATCTCCTCGCCCCAGACCGAGGCCATGCGCTCGAGGTAGTCGCGGTAGATCGAGAGGTGGAGCTCGGACCAGCGCCGCGCAACCGCATCGGGGTCGGCCCCTGCATGCAGGCGGACGAAATAGCAGTCGTTCCAGTTGTTCGGCGAGTCGAGATCCTGATCGCCGACATCGACAAGGCCGACGATGCGGGCAAAGGAGCTGTTTGCCGGGAAATCCTCGTAGAGGGCCACCACCTCCTTCTGCACCTCGGGACGTCGGTTCTCCTCGTCGCCGAACCAGAGCACGTCGCCGACGCGCAGGCCGAGCCGGTCGGCCTGCGAACGAGCAAGAGCCACCGTGTTGGGCCGCGACAGCGCCTTCAGATTCCCCTCGATGGTTTTCAGACCCAAAGCCTCGACAAAACCGGCCGATATCTCGTTGAACGCCCCCTGAAGGCGGAGCAGGTCACCGCCCCGGCGCACCCAGACCGGCTGTTCCCAATACCATATCCGGATGCAGCCGCCGGCCTCGATTTCGGGCGACTGAGCGATGAGCTGTTCGCTCTCGGGCCGCGGCGAATTGATCGAAAGGCCCGTCTCGTCGAACGGCGAGCAGGGCGCCACAAGGTAGATACGCCCGGCATCGGGAATGGCGCGGTTGAAGGTCATCTCCCAACGCACCTGCACCATGATGACGTAGAAGGCCGTGAAGGCGAGCGTCAGGCCGACGATGTTGAGCAGCGACGAGACCTTGTAGCGCCGCAGCGTGGTGAGGAAGTTATGGAACGCGATTTTCATAATACACAAGGGTTCAGATCAGTTTTTGAGCGATTCGACGGGGTCGCCATCGGCGGCACGGCGGCTCTGCCATCCGACCGAAAGCAACGCCACGACGGCCGCAAAAAGTCCCGCGGCGAGGAAAATCCACGGCGAAAGGGCGATGCGCACGCTGTACTCCTCCAACCAGCGGCCCAGCCCCCAGGCAGCAACCGGCACGGCAATGACGAAGGCTACGCCCACGAGCGTCATGAAGCTGCGCACCAGTCGCGCAAGCATCTCGCGGCGCGAAGCCCCGAAGACGCGGCGCACGGCGATCTCCTGACGCTTCTGCTGGATGTAGTAGGCCGCCATGGCGAAGAGCCCCAGCGAGGAGATGAGCAGCGCCACGAGGGTGAACAGCCCGATGATGCGCAGCAGGCGCCGCTGCGCGGCGAAGTCGTCGGCAATCTCGTCCGTCAGGTAGCGGGCGGCGAAGGAGCCGCCGTCGGTTGTCTGCCGGAAGAGCTCCTCGGCCACGCGGTAGGCCGCAGCATGATCCCCGCGGGTCTTCACGAGGATGTTCCAGGGATAGAATCCGTCGGGATCGTTCACCTCGCGCAGCAGCGCCGAGGTCGGGGCATCGAGCGCCGTGCCGACCTGGAAGTCGCGGTAGATGCCCGCAACGACAACCGGATAGGAAAGGTCTTCGCCTACCTTGAATTCGGGAGCATCCTCTGCAATGCCCAGCTCGCGCAGGGCATACTGGTTGATGAACCAGACATTCGAGTCCCAGAAGTTTCGGGATGCGGCACTCTCGGCGGCAACGGCCACATGGTTGTCACGCAGCCGTTCGAGATCCAGAATCCGGAAATAGGTCGAGTCGCCGATAAAGACCTGGAACGAGACCATCCGGTCGGGGCCATACGCGATGGTATTGTTGTTACCGCGGTCGTGGGGCGTTCCGCATCCAAGCCCGACGGCCTCGACCTCGGGCTGCGAGTGCAGCGCATCGCAGAAGCGGCGCATCGCACTCCGGTCGGGGAAAATGTCGGTCCCGATATTGAGGATGTCGCGCGTCTCGTATCCCAGCGGGGCGTTCACCAGATGGCGGATCTGGAGTCCGATGGCGATCGAGGCGGCAAGCAGGGCTATTGTAATGACATTTTGCAGGGCGATGAGCACCCGGCCGTAGACCGTCTTGGCATGGCGGCGGAAGGTGCCGCGCACAATGTCGATGGGCTGATAACGCGCCACGAGCAGAGCCGGCACCAATCCCGAGATCACACCCAGCACGACGACGGTGAACAGGCACCAGCCCGCTGCCGGCCATGAGATGTCGCCCCAGACCGCGACCTTCGAGCCGAGGAGTTGCGAGGCCCACGGAACGAAAAGTTCCGCAATGCTCGAGGCGATAATCAACGCGGCGGCACAGAAGAGCGGCGATTCGAGAATCCACTTGAGGAAGATGTCGCCGCGCGAGGCGCCCAGCAGCCGTCGGGCCGCCATCTCACGGGCCCGGAAGCCGGACTGTGCCACCGTGAGGTTGATGTAGTTCATCACGGCGAAGACGAGTACCACCAGCCCCACACCCAGCAGAATGTGGAGGAACGAGCGACTGCCGTGAGCCAGTTTGTTGGAGTTATTGACCGGATCGAAGTAGAGTTCGCGGAGCGGAACGAGCCGCACCTGCGAGACGACATTCCCCTGATAGGGCCAATAGATCTCCTTGAAGAAGGAGAGCATGTCGGGGGCCTTGGCCTGCAGGTCGGCACCCTGGCGTTCGAGCAGGAACGTAACGCCGGCGCCGCTGTTGGACATGCGTTCGTCGTTGGCCGCATTGGTCTCGGTAATGCGCTCGGCGCGCATGACGATGTCGGCCGCAGGGATCGTCGAGCGCTCGATGTCGCGCATCACGCCGCTGACGACATAGACACGCTCGTCGTTGTCCACGCGGAGCGTCTGTCCCAGCGGGTTGAACGTCCCGAAGACCTTGCGGGCGAATGACTCCGAGAGGACGACGTTCTCGCGGGCCGCAAGCGCCTCCTCACGCGAACCTTCGAGCAGCGTGAAGTCGAACATCCGGAAGAAGGTTGTGTCGGCGTAGAGCACCGAGGCAAGAAACTTCTGCCGGCCGATCTCGACGGGCGTCGTACCCGCATCCGAATCCTCGAAGAAGGCCACGGCGCAGGTCGATTCGATCTCCGGGTAGCGGTCGCGGAGGTGTTTCTGGAGGTAGTAGCCGCTGGTCACCGACTCCTCGGAGCAGACGGCATAGATGCGGTCTGCTTTGGTCTGATAGTTATCGACTGTGAACTGGCGGACCGTGTAGTCGGCCACAAGCAGCACAAAAGCCAGTGCAAGGGCCAGTCCGATGAAATTGACGGCCGTATAGAGGCGATTGCGGCTCAGGAAGGTGAACCACGAACGGAGATTTAACTGGCGGAACATGGGCGAAGAGACTTACTTGTTGAGAATCAGCACGTCGTTGGCACCGTAGTTTTCGTAGCCCGAGACGATGACGCGCTCGCCCGGCTCCAATCCTTCAAGCACCTCGTAGTATTGGGGGTTCTGGCGCCCGATGCGGATCGTGCGTTTGTAGGCCCGGTCGCCCTCGGGCGCGAGAACGTAGATCCACGCACCGCCCGTCGTCTGGTAGAACGATCCGCGGGGGATGATGACGGCGTCGGTCGGCTGGCCCAGTTCGAGGTGCAGGTAGTAGGTCTGGCCGCTGCGGATGTTGCGCGGATGGGCCCCCGCGAAGGTGAAGTCGGCGCGGAACTGTCCGTTGCGCACCTCGGGGTAAACCTTCCGAAGGCGCATCGTGAAGGAGGTGTCCTGCCGCTCGAAGGTGGCGTCGAGCCCCGCACGCACGCGGTCGATGTAGCTCTCGTCGATCTGTGCCTCGACCTTGTAGTCCGACAGGTCGTTCACCTGCCCGATCTTCTGCCCCGAGGAGACCGACTGCCCCAGCACGACGTCGAGCAGCCCCACCTCTCCGTCGATCGGCGACTTGACCTGCAGGTTGTCGATCCGCTGGCGGATGAGCTGCATGTTGCGCTTCATGTTCTCGAGGTTGTCCTCCATCTGCTCGATCTGTACCGTGCGGTAGAGCGAATCCTGCACCTGACGCTCGATGTTCAGCTCGCGCTTCTTCGCGGCCAGTTCGTAGTCCTCCTTCGACTGGAGCCACTCCTCGCGGGCTATGAGGTTACTGCGGTAGAGCTCCTCGTTCTGCTGCCAAGTGCGGCGCTTGCGCTCGACGTCGAGATCCAGCTGCACCTTGTCGAGCCGCAGGTCGAGCTTCTCCTGCTCCATCGAGATGAGCGTATTGCGCAGGATGTTCTGCTTCTCGGCCAGCTCGGCCTCGCTGTTCAGGATCTCGAGCGTCAGCGACGTGTTGCTCAGCTCCACGAGCACGTCGCCCTTGCGGACCGAGGCGCCCTCCTCGACCACGAGCCGCTCGACGATGCCCGCCTCTAGGGGGCTCAACTGCACGGTCGTGATGGGCTGCACCTGTCCCGTGACGCGGATGTAGTCGTTGAACTCCCCGCGCACGACCTCGCCGACCGAGATCGTCCGGGCATCGACGCGCAGCGTCGAGGAGTGGTCGCGCACGAGCAGCCACACGACGAACAAAAGGAAAATACCGCCTGCGAGGTAGGGAACGCCCCGCCGGGTGAAGAGGGCCCGGAGCCCTTTTTTCTTTTCAATGCGAATATCCATGGTCGTAACGTTTTGTCTGGGTTTATCGGATCAGCGGCTCGCCGTTGTAGTAGGCCACCAGGCGCACCTTGACGATGTACTGCAGGCGTGCGCGCAGCCGCTCCGAACGGGCTTCGAGCAGCCGGTCGGCCGCCGTCTGCAGGTCGAGGGCCGAAACCATGCCGCGCTCGTACTTGCCCGAAACGGCCTCGTAGGCCAGCTGCGCGGCGTCGCTCTTCTTCGAGGCCTGCACGAACTCCTTGCCGTAGCCGAGCATCTGCTGGTAGGCCTGCGCCACCTCGCTCTGCAGGGTGCGCAGCGTCTCGATGCGGTTCTGCTCGGCGATGCGCCAGCTGTTGCGGGCGCGGTTCACCGAGGTGCGGCGCGAAAGGCCCCCGAAGATCGGGATCGACAGCTGTGCCGAGACGTAGTAGCCGCGGTTGTCGCGGAACTGGTCGGGGAAGGAGGCATAGAGCGACCGGTCGTCGAGACTCATGAAGAAGTTGGTCGAGTAGCCGCCGCCGACGTAGAGCGAGGGATAGAGATTGCCCTTGGCGATGGAGAACTGCAGCCGCGAGTGGCGCACGTCGTGGCGCGCGGCCACGGCCTTGGGGTTGTTCTCCAGCGCGTAATCGAGCACTTCGTCAAAAGGTGCGACCCCGGCCGGAGTCTCGACAGGCGGGTCGGTCACGATGCGAAGAGGCCGGTCAGCCGGATAGTTCATCGCCTCGGAGAGTGCGATCTCGGCCAGCGCGAGGTTGTTCTCCTGCTGCGTCACAAGGTAGTCGTCCGAGGCGCACTGCGACTCGACCTCCGCCACGTCGGCAGCGCTCTTCAGCCCCAGTTCAAAGAGCTTGCGGCTCTTCGCGAGCTCGGCCGTGCTGGTCTCGAGCTGCTCGCGGGCCAGACGCACGCTTTCGGTGTAGTAGACCGCATCGAAATAGGCCTCCATGGTCTTCAGGGCGATCTCGTCGCGGGCCAGCTGCAGCTCCTCGACCCCCTGGCTGCGCATCACCCGGGCAGCCCGGAGCGTGTTGATGCGCGTAAGGCCCGCAAAGACGGGCATCTGTCCCGAAAGGGAGTAGGAGTTGTCGAAATTCGAGACGTCGGTATAGGTGTTGGTCTCGGGATCGACCGAACGGCCGAAGCTGGTCGAGGCGCCGACCGTCCCGCTCACCGAAGGGACCAGCGCGGCAACCGACTCGATGTAGTCCTGCCGGTAGCTGCGGTTGGTGTAGTCCTGACGACGCACCGCCGGACTGTGCTCGACGGCATAGCGCATGCACTCGTCGAGCGTCATCGGCTTCGACTCCCCCGCCGGAACGGCTCCGTCCAAGGGAACGGCAACGGCGAGCGAATCGGCCGAGACGTCCGGATCCGGGACTCCGGGATGGGCCGCAGGGGGTTCTGCGGCCGAGGAAGCAAAGACCTCGAAGAGGATCCTCGGGATGGTGACCAAAACTATCAGAAGCGTTCGTTTCATATCATACGGATTTCACGGTTCGTTTGCACCCTGTTTACCTGCCAACCCGATGCCAAACAACGCAAAACACTACAATACAGCATTTTACTATTCATATCGGCAACACCAGGTGTAAAAAATATTGACACACGCGTAAAAAATGTGGACAAGAAGCATTTTTTTCGATGGCAAAGCACTAATTTTAACCCCGGGAAACATCCCGGAACTGCCGGAATGCCCCGTTCCCGGGGCGGGACCGGACTCCGGCCAAACGCAAGACTTATGACCAAAGAGGGAACCCTGCTCGTCGTGGACGACAACCGCAGCATCCTCGCAGCGCTGCAGCTGCTGCTGGGCAACCATTTCGAACGTGTGCTGACGCTTCCGTCGCCCAATCAGCTGATATCGACCCTGCGCAGGGAGCCGGTGGACGTCGTGCTGCTCGACATGAACTTCACGGCCGGGATCAACACCGGCAACGAAGGGTTCTACTGGCTGCAGGAGATCCAACGCAACCGGCCCGACGTCAAGGTGGTGCTCTTCACCGCCTATGCCGACATCGACCTGGCGGTGCGGGCCATGCGCGACGGGGCGGTCGATTTCGTGGTCAAGCCCTGGGACAACGAACGGCTGGTCACCGCCCTGCGCAACGCCTGTTCGCTGGCCCGCTCGCAACGCGAGGTGAAGCGTCTGAAGGAGATCAAGCGCGAGCTGACGCAGGAGGAGCCCATGTTCTGGGGAACGAGTTCCGCCATGATGCGCATCCGCGAGATCGTCGAGAAGGTGGCGGCCACCGATGCCAACATCCTCATCACGGGCGAGAACGGCACCGGCAAGGAGATGCTCGCCCGCGAGATCCACAACCGCTCGGCGCGCCACCGCGAACTGATGGTCTCCGTGGATATGGGAGCCATCCCCGAAACGCTCTTCGAGAGCGAACTCTTCGGCCACGTCAAGGGGGCCTTCACCGACGCCCGCGCAGACCGGGCCGGCAAGTTCGAGGCGGCCAACGGCGGCACGCTCTTCCTCGACGAGATCGGCAACCTCCCGCCGCACCTGCAGTCGAAACTCCTGACGGCACTCCAGAGCGGACGGATCGTGCGCGTGGGCAGCAACACGCCCGTCAAGGTAGACATCCGCCTCATCTCGGCCACGAACCGCGACCTCTACGGCATGGTGGCCGAGGGCCGCTTCCGCGAAGACCTCCTCTACCGCATCAACACGATCCACATCGACCTTCCCCCGCTGCGCCAGCGGCGCGAGGACATCCTCCCGCTGGCCGAAGCCTTCCTGCGCCGCTATGCCGCCAAGTACGGCAAGGCGATCGAAGGGTTCGACGAGCAGGCCCGGAGCGCAATGGAGGCCTACCCGTGGGCGGGCAACATCCGCGAGCTGCAGCACACGGTCGAGAAGGCCGTGATCCTCGGCGACGGCCGGGCGATCACCCCGGAGATGCTGCTGCTCCGCCCCGCGCAGCCGCAACCGGCCGCAGCCGGCATCACAACCCTCGACGAAATGGAGCGCTCGATGATCGCCCAGGCCATGTCCCGCTGCAACGGCAACATGACCGAGGTGGCCCGGCAGCTGGGCATCACCCGCCAGACGCTCTACAACAAGATCAAACGATACGGCCTATGAAACGACCGAAAGGCATAGCCTACGGCCCGATGATCGCCCATTCGGGCGTGCTGGCCGCAGCGGCCCTGGCCAGCGGATGGCTGGTCGCGCGGCAGCTCTACCCGCTGCTGCTGGTCAGCATCCCGCTCATGGTGCTGGAGTTCTGCCGGATCCTGCGCTGCTACGGCGATTCGGTGCGCCGCGTCACCTTCATGTTCGACGCCATCGACAACGACGACCTCACGTTCCGCTTCAACGAGGACCCCTCGAAGGTGGACAGCACGATGCTCAACGCCGCGCTCAACCGCATCCGCGAAATCCTGCTCCGCACGAAGCTGCGGGCCGAGGAGCGCGAACGCTACTACCAGCTCATCATGGAGTGTGCCCAGACAGGACTGATCACCATCAACGATACGGGCAGCGTCTACCAGGCCAACGGCGAGGCCCTGCGGATCTTCGGACTGCAGCGCATGACCCACATCCTCCAGCTCAAGGAGTCGGCCCCCGAGGTCTTCCGCGCACTCGGGTCGATCCGCCCCGGCGAAAAACTCCGCGTCTCGTGCATCACCGAGGCGGGCGAGATGGCCCTGACGCTCGGCTGCTCGGAGATCACGCTCGAGAAGCAGCGGCGCCGGGTCGTCTCCGTGAGCGACATCAACAGCGAACTGAACGAGATGCAGGTCGAGTCGTGGAGCAAGCTCACACGCATCCTCACCCACGAGATCATGAACTCGCTGGCACCGATCACCTCGCTCAGCGACACGCTGCTCCACATCGGGAGGCCGCTGGATTCCGACATCGAGCGGGGCCTCGACACGATCTCGGCCACCAGCCACCGGCTGATGACCTTCATCGAGGGATTCCGCCGCTTCACCCGCATTCCGGAGCCGCAGCGGGAGCCGTTCGAGGTACGCGAGCTGATCCGGCAGGCCGTGGTGCTGACGGCAGCCGAAAAGGACGGGGTCCGCATCCGCACCGACATCGAACCGGCCGACACGATGATCTATGCCGACAAGGCCCAGTTGGGCCAGGTAACGGTCAATCTGCTCAAAAACGCCCGCGAGGCGGTCGCCGGACGGAGCGACGGCGAGATCGAGATCCGCTCGCGCATCGATGCGGCGGAGCACGTCGTCATCGAGATCAGCAACAACGGCGGAGCGATTCCCACCGAGGTGACCGAGAACATCTTCACCCCCTTCTTCTCGACCAAGCCCGACGGGTCGGGCATCGGACTGAGCCTCTCGCGCCGCATCATGCAGCTACACGGCGGATCACTCCGCCTGACGGCCAACACCGACCGGAAGGTGACCTTCACGCTGCGGATCGGATAGCCGGCAAACGACATCCGGGATAGTGACAAAGACCGTCCGTGTCATTGCAGGAATGCCGGTTTTCGCTATCTTTGCCCCGAACGAAACCAAACCGTCCGAATGAAACCCGTACGTCTGCTTCTCACCGCTGTGACAGCCGCAACTGCCTTCGCCTGCTCACCCCGCCACGGGATCGTGGCCACGTTCACCGGATTCCGGAACGACACCGTCGTCGTTCGCTCGCAGCCCTTGAGCCGCTACGGAACGGCAGCGGCCGAGAACCCGGGCATCTGCATGGACACCCTGCTGCTCGACGCCGAAGGTCGCCTGCAGGCCGACCCGGCAGTCGAAGAACCGACCCTCTTCATGCTACTCCCGCTGCAGTTCACCGAGGACGGGATGACGCTTCCGGGCGGCAGTTTCTCTTTCGTACTCGATCGCGGGGAGCGCATCGAACTCAACGCCGCATCCGAGACAGGTTGGCTGCGCATCGAGATCGTCTCGGGCTCGGAAACCAACCGGGATCTGGCCGAATACACCAACCTGTGGAACCCTGCCGGCGCCGCGATGGGCACCGTGCAAACCGAACTCATGCGCCGGGCGCAGCAGGGCCTCGATCCGGGTGACAGTCTCCGGCAGGCCTATCGGAGCTGCATGGAACAGGCCCTGGAGATCAACCGGAGGGACAACGCCGCACAACCCGACCGC
>FR892023.1:225420-234926 GCA_000434235.1 Alistipes sp. CAG:268
ACGGGGTGTGCAACTCCGTCTTCAAACCGATGCTCGACCGAATCGAGCAGGGGCTCGAAGCCGAGCGGATGCGCCAGGAGGCCTTCGAACGGATCAAACCGGGCGCCGAGGCTCCGGACTTCACGCTCCAGAATACCGAAGGGGCACAGGTCAGCCTCTCGTCGCTGCGCGGGAGGTACGTCGTTCTCGACTTCTGGGGCAGCTGGTGCGGCTGGTGCATCAAGGGATTTCCCGAACTCAGGGCCTGCTACGAGCGCCACAAGGGGCGTTTCGAAGTGGTCGGTATCGCCTGCAACGACACGGACGACAAATGGCGTGCGGCAATTGCCGAGAACCGGCTTCCATGGATCAACCTCTTCAACCCGCGCGGAACAGCCCCCGAGGAGGATGTCGCACTGCGCTACGGCATCAGGGCCTTTCCCACGAAGATCATCGTGGACCCCGAAGGGCGCATCGCCGAAATCTTCGTCGGCGAACGTCCGGGATTCACCGAAACGATGGACCGGCTGCTGAAATAAAAGCCACAAAAAAGAAGAGATGAACACGATCTGGATCGTACTCCCCGTCCTGCTGGTGCTGATGTTCCAACTGGGCATCGAACTCGACGGAGCGGCATTCCGCCGCGTCGCCAAACACCCGAAAGCCCTCTTCGTGGGGCTGGCCGGGCAGCTGTTGCTGCTTCCGGCCGCGGCGTTCGCCGTCGGAACGCTCTCCCGCCTGCCGCCCGTCTACTTCATGGGGCTGATGCTCATCGCCTGCTGCCCGGGAGGCAGTTCGTCAAATGTCTTCTCGATGCTGGCCAGGGGCGACGTCGCCCTCTCGGTGACGCTCACGGCCCTGAGCAGCATCATCACGCTCTTCACCATCCCGCCCGTCATGGCATTTGCCGCCCGCATCGTCGAACGGCACACCGAGACCTCGATCGACCTCCCCGTCGCCAAACTCATCCTGCAGAACATCGTGCTGCTCTTCCTGCCCATGGCGGCCGGCGCCCTCTTCCGGCGGCTGCGGAACGAGGCGGCCGAGCGAGTCTCTGCCGTGCTGAAGCGCGTGGCCTTCCCGGCCCTGATGCTCCTTGCGGCGCTCTTCTTCCTGCAATACACCCGGGAGATCATCGCCAACATCGCAAGCCTGGGCGCCGCAACCGCCGCCATGCTGCTGCTGAGCACGGGGGCCGGAGCGCTGCTGGCCCGCTCGTTCCGGCTCGGGTCGTCGGCCCGGCGGACCATCGTCATCGAGATCGGCATGCAAAACGCCGCACAGGCGATTGCCGTCGCCTCCTCGCCGCTCGTCTTCAACAACGGCGAAATGGCCATTCCGGCCATCGTATATGCACTGGTGATGAACGTGGTCCTGCTCGCCTACCTCAAGATGCTGCGCTGAGGCCGCACGAAAAGCACCGCCCCGCCATCCACAGGGGACAGGGCGGGGCGGAAATCATTAAAGAAACGGAGCCGTACAAGCCCCGTGAAGGTCCGTCGCAAGGATCAGTACTGCTCCTTCTCGTTGGGGAAGTCGCAGGCCTTCACATCCTGGACATACTGCGACACGGCATCGGTCATCACCGTATGCAGGTCGGCATAACGACGCAGGAAACGCGGCGAGAAGCCCTTGTTGATGCCGAGCATGTCGTGGATCACCAGCACCTGGCCGTCGCATGCGCCGCCGGCCCCGATGCCGATCGTCGGCGTGGGAATCTCACCCGTCACCCGGGCGGCCAGCGCTGCCGGAATCTTCTCCAGCACGATGGCAAAGCAGCCCGCCTCGCTCAGCAGGTGCGCGTCGTGCACGAGTTTCTCGGCCTCGGCCTCCTCCTTGGCACGGACCGTATAGGTGCCGAACTTGTGGATCGACTGCGGCGTAAGGCCGAGGTGTCCCATGACGGGAATGCCGGCCGAAAGGATGCGCTGGACCGACTCGAGAATCTCCTCGCCGCCCTCCATCTTCACGGCATCGGCCTCGGTCTCCTTCATGATCCGCACGGCCGAGTCGAGCGCCACCTTCGAGTTGCCCTGGTAGGTGCCGAACGGCAGATCGACAACGACCAGTGCACGGTTCACGGCACGGACAACCGAACGGGCGTGATAGATCATCATATCGAGCGTAATGGGCAGCGTCGTCTCGTAGCCGGCCATAACATTGGCCGCCGAGTCGCCCACGAGGATCACGTCGATGCCCGCGGCATCGACGATCCTGGCCATCGAATAGTCGTAAGAGGTGAGCATGGCGATCTTCTCGCCCCGCTGTTTCATCTCCGTCAGGCGGTAGGTCGTAACCGCACGGACGGTGCTTTCTACTGACATTTTTTCTCTGTTTAGGGGTTAAAACGCGGCAAAGATAGCGCATGCCGCGCGGAGTAGCAAATTTATTTTCATTCCGGCCGCCGACCGTGCGCCGGAGCGTTTTTTACGCGGCACACCGAGGTCAGCGCTTCGGGCTCATCCGGTCGAAAAAGCGCCACAGCACCACACCGCCCGACACCGAGACGTTGAGCGAGTGCTTGGTCCCCGCCTGCGGGATCTCGATCGCACCGTCGCAGCGGTCCACGGCCTCCTGGCCGACGCCCTCCACCTCGTTGCCGAAGACAAGGGCATAGCGCACGTCCTCCTCGGGCGCGAACCTGTCGAGCATCACGGCACCCTCGACCTGCTCGACGGCCAGCACCGTATACCCCGCGGCATGCAACTCGTCGATGCACGCCCCGGTCGATGCGGCATACTCCCAGGCAACGGTCTGCTCGGCGCCGAGAGCCGTCTTGTGGATCTCGCGCGAGGGCGGCGTCGCCGTGATGCCGCACAGGATGATCCGCTCCACGGCGAAGGCGTCGCCCGTGCGGAAGAAGGCTCCGACGTTCTGCGACGAACGGACATTGTCGAGCACGACGACGACGGGCATTTTCGGCATCGCGGCGAACTCGGCGGCAGTCGGGCGTCCGAGCTCTTCATTGAGGATCTTGCGCATGGCGGAACTTCTGTATGATTTCGGGGCCAAAAATACACAAATAAAAAATATTTTGCCTAATTTTGAGGCCTCAATCAAAAAGAAACCATGCAGTTCAGAAAAGTGACGGCGCTCGTTCTCGCCCTGTTCGTTACGGGGGGGGGCCTGCATGCCCAGAAGATACTCGTAGGCGCGGACTTCGCCACGCGCTTCGACAACCGCGAATACGCCAACAACGACTTCAACGAATCGCAGACGCTCTTCAGCGACTCCAACGAAGCGCACACGCTCTTCAGCGCCCGGCTCTCGCCGCGCGTGGGTGTCGAATGGATGGAGAAGAACCGGCTGGTTGTCGGCGTGGACATGCTCCAGAACTTCGGGCAGCACAACGGGGCGCGCGAACCGTTCCTGAGCGACGTGAAGCCCCTGATGTACTACCAGTTCACCACGAAGAACGTGCAGGCCAACGCCGGTATCTTCGACCGCAAGGAGCTCATGGGCGACTACTCCGCGGCACTCGTCAGCGACTCGGTGGCCTTCTACCACAACCGCCTGTCGGGATTCCTGGGCCGCTACGTCTCGACCCAACGGCCCGACACCTATGTCGAGTTGGCCCTCGACTGGGAGGGCATGTACTCCGAGGAGTCGCGAGAGATGTTCCGCATCCTCTCGGCCGGACGATACACCTTCGACCGCGGGTTCTACATCGGTTACGCCTTCTCGATGTTCCACTTCGCCGGATCGAAGCTCAACGAGAACGTGACGGACAACCTGATCGTGAACCCCTACGCCGGATGGAGCATCGAGGGAAGGTTTGCCTTCGACGTCAAGGCCGGGGCGCTCTTCGCTCCCCAACGCGGCCGGAGCGTGGACCACGAATGGCGGAAGCCTTACGGCGGACAGCTCGACCTGACGGTCAGCCGCTGGGGCGTGAAGATCGAGAACAACCTCTACGTGGGCAAGAACCTCCAGCCGCTGCGCGGAGAGATCGCCAACCCCGCGACGGGCATCACCTACGGGGCCGACGGCCTCTACGCCGGCGAAGCCTTCTACGCCACGACCGAACACATCTACAACCGCACGTGGGTGGGCTACGACCGCCGTTTCTTCAAAGATACGATGCACGTCGAGGCCGGCATGGTCTTCCACTACGACGGCACGGGGCTCGGCACACAGCAGGTGGTCAAGCTCTCGGTCGATATCCAGAAACTGTTCGACGTGGGTCCCAAACAGAGAAATTAATCCGTACACATATATAATATGGCAAGCGAAACCAACGAAAGCCGGGAGAAGTCGCTGAACTTCCTCGAAGAGATCATCGAAGAGTCGATCGCCAAGGGCGAAAAGCGCGTACAGACCCGTTTCCCGCCCGAGCCGAACGGCTACCTGCATATCGGCCATGCCAAGAGTATCTGCATCAACTTCGGACTGGCCAAGAAATACGGCGGACGGTGCAACCTGCGCTTCGACGACACGAACCCCGTCAAGGAGGATGTCGAGTATGTCGATTCGATCAAGCGCGACATCCAGTGGCTCGGCTTCCAGTGGGCCGAGGAGCACTACGCCTCGGACTACTTCGACCAGCTTTACGAGTGGGCCCTGGAGCTGATCCGCAAGGGGCTGGCCTACGTCGATGACCAGACACAGGAGCAGATCCGCGAGAACCGCGGCACGGTATCCGTACCGGGCACCCCCTCGCCGTGGCGCGACCGCTCGGTCGAGGAGAACCTCGACCTGTTCGTGCGCATGAAGAACGGCGAGTTCCCCGACGGTTCGAAGGTCCTCCGCGCGAAGATCGACATGGCGCATCCGAACATGCTCTTCCGCGACCCGATCATGTACCGCATCATCCACGCCGAACACCACCGCACGGGCAACAAGTGGTGCATCTACCCGATGTACGACTACGCCCACGGCCAAAGCGACTCGATCGAGCGGATCACCCACTCGATCTGCACGCTGGAGTTCGACGTGCACCGCCCGCTCTACGACTGGTTCATCCAGGCGCTGGAGATCTATCCCTCGCACCAGTACGAATTTGCCCGACTGAACCTCACCTACACGCTCATGTCGAAGCGCCGCCTGTTGAAACTCGTGCAGGAGGGCGCCGTGATGGGCTGGGACGACCCCCGTATGCCGACGATCTGCGCCCTGCGCCGCAAGGGCTACACGCCCGCCTCGGTGCGCAACTTCGCCGAGATGGTCGGTGTGGCCAAGCGCGACAACGTCATCGACCTCGGTAAACTCGAATACTGCGTGCGTGAGGACCTGAACAAGGTGGCCGAGCGCCGCATGGCCGTGCTCAACCCCCTGAAGGTCGTCATCACGAACTACCCCGAAGAGAAGACCGAATACTTCACGGCGATCAACAACCCCGAGGACGAAGCGGCCGGAACGCGCCAGGTTCCCTTCTCGCGCGAGCTCTACATCGAGCGCGACGACTTCATGGAGAACCCGCCGAAGAAGTTCTTCCGTCTGCAGCCGGGCGGCGAGGTGCGCCTGCGCTATGCCTACCTGATCAAGTGCGAGGAGATCGTCAAGGATGCCGAGGGCAACATCACCGAACTGCGCTGCACCTACGACCCGATGTCCGGCAACGGCTCGTCGAGCGACGGCCGCCGCGTGAAGGGCGTCATCCACTGGGTGTCGGCACGGGATGCCGTGGAGGCCGAGGTACGCCTCTTCAACCCGCTCTTCACGAAGGAGAACCCCGACGACGTGGAGGAGGGACAGACCTGGGAGGACAACCTCAACCCCGAGTCGATGGTCAAGATCACGGGCTATCTGGAGCCTTCGCTGCGCGAGACACCCGTAGGCCAGGCCGTGCAGTTCGAGCGCGTGGGCTACTTCTGCCCCGATACGGACTCGACGCCCGAACACCTGGTGTTCAACCGCACCGTGACGCTCAAAGACTCCTGGGCCAAGATCAACAAGTAAATCGGCCCCTGCAAAGCAAGCAAAAGCGGGCGGAGATTCGAGGAATCTCCGCCCGCTTTTTTTGTATCCCTGCGGCGGCTACACCTTACCTTATCCGCCACGCCTCACATCATCCGCCCGAAGGTTTGCCGGCCCAGGAAATAACGCACGAGGATTGACCCGGCGTAGATATGCCTCGACTCGCTCCGGATTGCGGCGCGGATCGCACGCCGCTTGCGGGCCAGAGCCCCGTGCCAGCGGAGGAAGTCCCGCCAGGCGCGGAAGACCGCCCGGAAGTTGTCGGCCCGCCCCTGCATGAGGTACGACAGGGCCGCCAGCAGGTCGAGCCCCGGGCGCACGACAGCGACCACGGCGCGCTGCCACGGCGTGGCGCACTTGAAGAGCATCGCCAGGTTGTTGCGGTGGTTATAGAAGACCTTCGACGGGGAGTCGGTCTGGAGCGTGCCGCCGCCGAGGTGGTAGACCCTGCTCTCGGGCACGACCCGCACGCGGTAACCTGCCAGCTGCATGCGCCAGCAGAGGTCGATCTCCTCCATGTGGGCAAAGAAGTCGGCATCGAAGCCCCCCAATGCATGGAAAAGATCGGCGCGGCAGCAGAAAGCCGCCCCGCTTACCCAGAAGACGTCGCGTTCGTCGTCATACTGCCCCGCATCCTCCTCGACCGTGCGCAGGATGCGGCCCCGGCAGAAGGGGTAACCCAGAAAGTCGATGAAGCCGCCCGAGGCTCCGGCGTATTCGAACTTCGTGCGTTCGAGGCAGGAGATCAGCTTGGGCGAGACGACCGCCACGTCGGGATTCCGGTCGAGGCACTCGAGAAGCGGTTCGAGCCAGCCGGCGGGGGTCTCGACATCGGAATTCAGAAGGATGTAGTAATCGGCCTCGATCCGTTCGAGCGCACGGTCGTATCCGCCGGCAAAACCGTAGTTGCGATCCATGCGCAACAGCGTGACCGTCGGGAACTCCCGGCCGAGCAGCGCCACCGAACCGTCCGTCGATCCGTTGTCGGCCACGATGACCTCCACCCCGTTCGGAGCGGCAGCGACGACGCTTGGCAGGAAACGGCGCAGGTGGTCCTCGCCGTTCCAGTTCAGTATGACGATCTTAGCGGTTGCCATCGGTCTTCCTGCGTTTGTGTTTCCAGCGGCGGTGCGACCACATCCAGAGTTCGGGCCGCTCGCGGATGACCGACTCCAGCTGGCGGACGTAGCGTCCGGTGATCTCGTTGGGCCCGACCTCCTCCACCCCGTCGTACAGGGGGACAAACGACATCCGGTAACGGCCCCGCCGCAGGCGGTCCATCCGCACGAAATAGACCGGAAGATGACAGCGCAGAGCCAGTTTCTCGCCGCCGTCGAAGAAGATCGTATCCTGATTGAGAAAACGGAACCAATGGCTGTCGGGGCGCCGCGGTGGATTCTGGTCGGCGATCAGCCCCATGACAAGGTTCTTGCCCGCAAAACCCGTATCGCGGTGGCGGAGGTAGAAACGCAGGCACTCCTTCATCGGGACCGTCGTGGCGTAGTCACCGTTGCGCAGGCGCTGGTAGAGACGCTCCGCCACGCGGCTCCGCAATGGATGGTAGACGGCCACGACAATCTGCGACAGTTCGTAGAGACCCCAGTAGGAGCAGTACTCCCAACAGCCGAAATGGGCCGTCATTGCGATCCAGTCGCGGCCGTGGACCCGGGCGCGGTGCTCCTCGAGCCCCTCCACGGTGAGGACCCGGCGCCCCTTGCGGGGAGTCATGTGGGCCATATTGACCGTATCGACGAACATCTCGGCAAGCGTGCGGTAGAAACGCCGGCAGATCCGCGCCAGCTCTTCCTCGCTCTTCTCGGGAAAGGAGTTGTGCAGATTCATCCACACCACCTTCCGGCGATAACGGATGCAGTAGCACAACAGGAAATAGATCAAATCCTCGATGACATAGTACTTGAGCCAATAGGGCAGGATGGCGAACAGCCGTGCCCCCAGCCAGAGTACCTCCAGCCAGATTCGCTGTATGAGATTGAGTTCCGCGCGCTGCATGATGGGGATAGGCTTTGTCAGGATTCGGTCCCCGCCCCGCAACTGTCGGCATCCGCGGCATCGGGGCGGGCGTGTCGGGGTTTGGGTTTGCCCGCCACGACGATCACGAACTCTCCCTTGGGTTCGGTCGTCCGGAAATAGTCGAGTACCTCGGCGATCGTACCGCGCACGGTCTGCTCGAACTTCTTGGTCAGCTCGCGCGATACGGAGACGCCGCGCTCCGGGCCGAAGACCTCCGCGAACTGCTCCAGACACTTGACCACGCGGTAGGGCGACTCGTAGAAGATCATCGTGCGCTCCTCACCGGCCAGCGCCTGCAGCTGTTTGGCTCGTCCCTTCTTCTGGGGCAGGAACCCCTCGAAGCAGAAACGGTCGCACGGAAAGCCGCTCTGTACCAGCGCCGGGATCAGCGCCGTGGCCCCGGGCAGCGTCTCGACTTCGACACCGGCCTCGACGCACGTGCGCACGAGCAGGAAACCCGGATCCGAAATGCCCGGCGTCCCGGCATCCGAGACGAGCGCCGCACTGCGCCCGGCCGCGATCTCGTCGGCCACCATGCGCACCGTGGCGTGCTCGTTGAACTTGTGGTGGGAGTAGAGTTTCTTCTCGATGCCCAGGTGGCGCAGCAGGAACGAGGTCGTGCGCGTATCCTCGGCCAGGATGAAATCGACCTCACGGAGCACGCGCACGGCGCGCAACGTGATGTCATCGAGGTTGCCGATCGGCGTCGGCACGATATAGAGCCGGGCCATGCGTCAGAGGTATTTCCGTTCGAGCAACTCCATCAGCAGCACCGCCCCGTCCGAATTGGGATTCCAGGCATAATGCTCGGCAATGTAGATCACGCAGTCGTCGAGGTTGTCGAACCCGTTGAGCGCATCGATCGCAGCTTCATAGGCCGCACCGTCGCCGCCGAACAGATCGCGGATAAGCAGGAAACGGTCGTTGATCCCGATGGCGCGGCGCAGATCGGTCACCGGCTCGTTGCGGAGCAGCTCCGAGGCGCGGTCACGCGGCGGGGCGATCGTATCGGCAAGGGTCTGGACGTCGTGATTGATCACCTCGCCCAGCACGGCCCCGGGAGCGGCTGCGGCCAACTCGTCGGCAAACGAGCCGTGCACGACGGGATCCACCTCGGCGGACTCGCCGGCGTCGGTTCCGTCCGGGACCGCCTCGGCCGGAGCAACCGGAGCCTCCGACAGATCCCGCCCGAATGCGGCGGACGGGCCCGTCTCGACCCGGCGGCCGAATACCTCGGCGATGGAGGGTCTTCCCGCACGGCGCTCGTCCGAAGGACGTTCCGGAGCCGGAGCGACCCGGTCGGCGGCCGGAGCGGGAGTCGGTTCGGGAACAGCCGGCGCCTGCGGCTTGACCGACGGAGCATCGTTGCCGTAAAGCGACATGATGACCCGCTGTTTGTGGCGGTGGCGGAGATTGGCATTCTCCTCCGGGCCGAACAGCGTAGGAGCCACGGTGTGCGGCCGTTCGGAGGCAGTCTCAGAGGCAGTCTCGGGAGCTGGAGCCGGAACGGAAGGTTGCACGAACGAGGGTTCCGCATCGGGTGCGGGCCGGAGCTCGGGCTCGGGCTCGGGCTGCGTTTC